>CAIRES010000061.1 GCA_903877645.1 uncultured Bacteroidota bacterium
GTTACAGACCCCGGCGTGGGTCTTACAGAAACTTATTCCGTTGTTGCGGCACCAGCCCATGGCGTCATCACGGCGGGCGGCACCGCTGCGTCTGGCACATCTGTAGCTCCCTCCGGCTGGGCTTATACACCTGCCACCGGTTACATTGGCACAGATACCTTCAAGATGCAAGTGAGCAATGGCGCTAATGCCGCTGGTACTACCGTATATGTAACCGTCAACCCGTTGCCTGTCGCAGGAACGATCACCGGAACAACTGTGGTATGTGTGGGCGCGTCTGTAGTATTAAGTGACCCCGCACCAGGGGGCGTATGGGGCTCCGGCGCAACAGGGATCGCAACTGTCAGCGGTACGGCAGGCATCACAGCTACCATCACCGGCATAGCCACGGGTATAGATTCAATTCATTACAGCGTTACCAACAGTTGTGGCACCGCCGCAGCTGCTTATACCGTTAATGTGCTGGATGTGCCGGTAGTCATCGCCATTGCAGGGCCTGATACTGTTTGCCTCGCCTCATCCTCAACGCTTACAGATGCCACCACCGGTGGCACATGGACCAGCAGTACCCCTTCTTTGGCCACAATAGGCGCTGCTACGGGTGTGGTAACGCCAGCAGCCACAGGTGCAGATAGCATTGTGTATGCAGTAACCAATGGCTGTGGTACTACGCGTGTAGTACACCTCCTTGTAATAGATAGCCTCCCTTCTGTAGCTGCTGTTACCGGCCCGACTGTTGTCTGTAAAGATTCCACCATGCTATTTATGGATGGTACGCCAGGTGGGATATGGAGTACATCACCCCTTGCATCCATAGGTGCGGCATCAGGACTGCTTACTGCATCAGCAGTTGGCCCGGATACTGTTTTTTATACGGTAACCAACCTGTGTGGGCCTTCCCGCCAAAGCTACCTGATCTCTGTATTGAACTGCGACACAACACATTCCAATGTGGGCGTAGCAAATATGCAGGATATTGTTCCGGGCCTGTATATAACTCCTAATCCTTCGGACGGCCACTTTACGCTCAGGCTTGCCTATCCTGCCAGAGAGAATAGCCGTATAACCATTACAGATATGTACGGTAAAAGATTACAATCATTTGACCTCCCAACCAATACAGAGCAGCAGGTGAAATTAAGCTTACCGGCAGGAAACTATATAGTATCGGGGATAATAAGAAGCGAAACATTTGCGGCGCGGTTAGTGATTGAGTGATCAATCCCCATAATGCGATGGTTTTCAAAAATAATAAAAAATGAGTTGTTGGGTGTAATCTTCTGGATTACGTCCTTGCCGGAGAGCAGGCTCCTGACTGCAGAATGGGTACGCTCATATTTGTCCCCAAACATTGAGTTATTGAGCAATTAATCACTATATCTATTTTATAAAACCACCCATAACTAAAAGGTGTTGGAGCGTATTCCTTTCCAACCGACCTTTGTGCCATCAAAAGTTCTTTGTCCGCCTTCGTCCGCCAAAGTTTTAACGAAGGAGGATTGTAGCTATTCAATGATATTGCAGGTAGCGAAGGAGGATCTTTATGACCTTTGTGTTGTATTTTGTCATTCAGAACGAGCGCAAAGCCTTGTGTATTAGCTGCGAAGTGAAGAATCTATACGCAACACCTCTTTGTGGCCTTTGCGAAACCTTTGCACCTTCATTGTTCTCCGAAGTTGAAAACGAAGGAGGATTGCATTAAATCTTTTGTCTTGATGTAATTAGGAATTAGGATTACCCAATGTCCCAAGCTGAAAAAATGGGACATCCAATGGGACATTCTGAAAGCGCCAAAACCTCCAAAACGCTTACCAATACTCACTTATAGATAAAACCACCATCAGTTTTATCCACATAAAAATGTTTTCACCGCATGGGACATTTACCCTTAACGTATCACGGTTCGACGAGGCTCACCCTGACACTACCAATGACTATACCCACCTGCTGACTGGCAGACAAAATATCTCCCTCTCCAATCGGAGAGGGCCGGGGTGAGGCCAACTCGCATAGCAATTTCAGGATAACCAGATCACTGAAAATGCAGGCATAGGTTTTTTGGCTGATTACTATATATTTGTTGCAAATAATTGCATGATGCTGAAACTTATACCCGTATTTCTTTTTCTTACTGTGTGTGCTGCTCCGCGCAATGCATTTGCAGGTAGCAATGATTATAATTCGCTGGCCCCGGTAACGAGACAAACAGACGACCTGCACCACCTTTCGGTGCCCGAATTAAAGGCTCCTGCCTTCAGCCGTGGCGGCGGTGGTGACATATATGTTTATTTTACCGACGCCATCATGCTTGGTGGTGGATCCCTAAAGGCTACAGGCCCAAACAGCTTTTCCAATGGCGGTTTTTTATACGGAGGAGACCTGGGGGTAGATATAATGTTCCCTGCGCGCAGCGACCGAAGCGATCATATGCTGACGATATACGTTGCAGGCCAGGTTCTGGCTACAGATAAACTGAATATACAAGTAGCCGGCCTTCCTGTATATTATACTTATCTCACGTACGGTGGTGATCATGGGGCCGGGTTTTACTTCCAGGCCGGCGCAGACATTGATTATCTCGTCAGCGCAAAAGATAAGGACGGCAATAATATGTTAGCCCATTGCAACAGGCTGCTGGTAGACCCCGCCGTAAGCATAGGCATACATTTCCCTTATGTGCTGATGAGGAGAAGACAAGAGGTGGAGGGCGGCAGGATGTTCATCGGGCCGTTTTACTCCTACACCGTATCCAATATGTCGAAAGACGATGGCGTGGTGATGCATGGCTACAAATTGGGCCTCAGGATTTGCTACATGCTGATGCATGGTGCTGAATAGTGCAGGAAATAGTTAGGCTTGTTACTTTCGGTATCCTGCAGATAAGCTTCGCAAGTAGTGAATGAAGCGAATCAATAAAGTAATTGAAATACACTTACTTTGCTGCACTTCTATATGGCGACACTTAAACTGTACATGATGATTCTGGGCGGCAGGCCCGCAGCAAGGCATACCGAGCAGCATGATGTTTTCTTTGGCATAGCGCCCTCACTGAAAGACCTTGTAGCGGATATAAAGGCCTTCTGGCCGGAGGCAAAGAGCAACCTGCATATTGATGCCTGGCGTGAAGTATGCAGTGTGGATGGCTGCAGGGTAGAGGTGACAGAGCGAAAGCATGGTGGCGCTAACGCCGAGCAGCATGGCCAGTTGTTCTTCATCAACCTGGGCGGATATCAGAAGGGCTTATTTGATGAGCCGCATTTCAAGTTGCTCACAGTGCAGAAGGACAAAGCGCAGGCCATCAGGCGCGCAAAAGACACCCCGTTCTACAAAGAGGCATTCCTGCCCACTACAGGTGGTGAATCGCACATTGATGACCACTTTGGGGTAGATGTGGACGAGGTGTATAATGTAAAAGATATATTGCCCCCTCACCAGAAGGAGCAATACAGCCTTAGCATCACGGCACAGCCAAGCACACCCGATGATGAGTTGCATCTCGGGTATTTTAAGCTGAGCGCTTTGTAGTGATGGCTTATTGTTCTGCTACTTTCTTCAAGCCTTGCAATACGAAGGCCCAGTTATCTTCCATGTGCTTTTGGCCTGCTTCGTCGGCTATATTGTCTTGAGTGATAGTAACATGGGTATGATCATCATGCTTCCGTAGCGTATAGATCACATTGGCGTAGTTCTCGGGTTTGTCGGGTTTATCACTCATGCCGCTGAGGTAAGTAGTGTGGAGCAGTTGGTTGGGGACAATATCGATTATAATTCCTTTATCGGTATATTGTTTCCCTTTCCACTCGCCGGTATAGGTGATCGGGCTTCCCTTTTTCCAGTCAGTGATGACATTTGTGCCCATAAGGTATTGCTTGATAAGGGCCGGATCTGTGATGGCATCCCATACTTTGCTCACCGGAGCATTGACTTTGATCTCTGTTGTTGCAGTTAGTTTACTTGCCATAGCCTTCATTTAAGCCAAAAATGCAAAAAAATTGTGCCACTTTGTGCTTTTATTACAATACTGTTACAAAAACCACTATGATTATTGTTAGATATTATAATATCTTTATAGTCCTCTAACCACACTAACATGAGCTACTTTAAAGATTTCATCATAATTGACGATGATGCCATTAACAACGTACTTTGCCGAAAGATCATTGAGAAGACCTATCCACAGGCAGACATTGCTGATTTTATAGACCCCAACGAAGGGTTTCAATACATAGCCACCAAGTATGCTAACAGTACCGGGCCTGAAAAGGTGATATTGCTGCTGGACATCAGTATGCCGCTGATGACTGCATGGGATTTTCTTGAACTATTCAACAAACTTAGCCCTACCATTAAGGACAAAGTGAAGGTATACATCCTGTCCTCATCTGTAGACAAAGCTGATATGATGCGGGCCCAAAATGACTCCAATGTGGAGTATTACCTCATCAAGCCACTTACCAAAGAATCTATCAGGCTGATCGTGCATGTACTGGGCCGCAGGCTGGGCATGGCCGTAGATCGATAATTACAAGTAGTTGTTTTATCACCTCCCCCGGCTACAGCAGCCGGGGTGTTTTTATTGCCGGAAATAAATTTGCAAATACAGCATTTCCTGATGTATATTGGACTTTTCAAATCAAACAGTATGAAGAAATATATCATCGTATTGCCGTCCTTATTGTTGCTGACAGTGGCAGCGCCCGCAAAGCATAAACATAAGGGTAGCAGCGCCCCGGCAGCGCCTGCAGCCAAGGCCGACAGCAGTGCCTCTAAAAAAGGCCCTAAACCATACGATAAGGTGATCACAGATAAGGCGGTAACCAAGCATGGCTTGTTTACGGTGCATAAAGTGGACGATAAATGGTATTTCGAGATACCCGATTCTTTGTTCAACAGGGAAATGATCGTGACGACGAGGTATAGTAAAACGGCCGGTGGCGGTGGTATTTATGCCGGCGAGATGGTGAATGACCAAACCATACTGTGGGAGAAGGGGCCGAACAACAATGTGTTTTTGCGCGTGGTAACGGAGATCAGTATAGCCGACTCCAGCAATGAGATATACAAGGCGGTCACCAATTCTAACCTGAACCCGATAGCGCAGGCATTTGACATCAAGGCGGTGGGCAAGGATTCATCTTCTGTGGTGATCGATGTTTCTGATTTCTTTAAAGGGGATAACCAGCCGATCAGCATGGGGGAGTTTACGAAGAAACGGTTCAACCTTTCGTCGCAGATAGCAGACCGGTCTTATATAGAGCACATTAACACATATCCTATCAATACAGAGGTGCGGGT
Organism: uncultured Bacteroidota bacterium; assembly: GCA_903877645.1. Lineage (GTDB taxonomy): Bacteria > Bacteroidota > Bacteroidia > Chitinophagales > Chitinophagaceae > Nemorincola. The sequence goes on from CAIRES010000061.1 coordinate 5,296, forward strand.
AGTGCGTACTTTCAATTCGACACCTTCGTTTAATTTTTCGGGAGCGCCGAGCCCATTCCCTTCCACAACATTGCCGGCGGCATACACTACCGGCGCGGTGACACTGGAAATGAACAACTCATTTGTGCTGCTGCCCAAAGTGCCGATGACTAAGCGAGATTATGACCCCCGTGTAGGATTTTTTGCGGATGATTATGAGGTATATAGTGATGCACAGCAAAAGGTGGAGCCTGATATTTTTATTGTGCGATGGAGGCTGGAACCAAAGGATGAGGATATAGAAAAATGGAAAAGGGGAGAACTGGTAGAGCCCAAGAAGCCTATTGTGTACTACATAGACCCTGCAACGCCTAAAAAGTGGCGGCCCTACCTGATACAAGGCATTAACGACTGGCAGAAAGCTTTTGAGCAGGCAGGGTTTAAAAACGCCATCATAGGTAAGGAATGGGACAGAACGGATTCTACACTGAACCTGGAAGATGCCCGTTATTCGGTACTCCGTTATCTGCCATCTGATATAGAGAATGCTTACGGGCCTAATGTGCATGACCCGCGTAGTGGTGAGATCATAGAAAGCCACATAGGCTGGTTTCATAACGTGATGAAGCTGCTGCATGACTGGTATATGATTCAGGCCGCTGCGGTGGACCCGAAAGCCAGGAAAATGGAATTTGATGATGAACTGATGGGCCAACTGATCCGTTTTGTATCATCTCACGAGGTAGGGCATACGCTGGGATTGCGCCACAATATGGGGAGCAGCAGCCGTACACCTGTGGAACTGTTGCGTAATAAGGCCTGGGTAGAAGCTCATGGGCACACAGCATCTATAATGGACTATGCACGGTTTAATTATGTGGCACAGCCCGAGGATAATATCAGTGAGGCGGGCCTGTTTCCGAGGATAGGGGAGTATGACAAATGGGCCATAGAGTGGGGTTACAAAGCCACTTTTGCCAAGACAGAAAAAGAAGACAAGAAAATAGAGAACCAATGGGTAATAGACAGTCTGCGCGCTAATCCACGTTTGTGGTTTGGTACGGAAAGCAATCCGTTTGACCCGCGCTCGCAGACCGAAGACCTGGGCGACAACAGCATGAAGGCCAGCGAATATGGTATCCTGAACCTGAAGCGCATTATTGTGAAACTGCCAGAGTGGACCAAAGAAGAGGCGGATAAATACGATAACCTGCGGGACATGTATGCGCAACTGGCGGGCCAATACAGCCGCTACATGGGCCACGTTTTAAAGAATGTGGGCGGCGTATATGAAACACCCAAGAGCATAGAGCAGGTGGGCGAAGATGTTTATGTGCCAACACCAAAAGCGATACAGCAGGAAGCAGTAGCCTTCCTGAACAAGCAACTGTTTGAAACCCCAACGTGGCTGCTGGATAAAGACATCCTCAATAAGATCAGCAACCCGGTAGCGAATGAAATGGTGAGCAATATACAGACTAATATCATTAATGGCCTGCTGTCGGTGAGCCGCCTGAACAGGATGGCTGTATCCGGCAACCGGTTTGGCGACAAGGAAACTTACAGTATAGATGATATGATGAACGATGTGAAGAAGGGGGTATGGAGTGAGCTGGCTACTAAAAAAGCAATAGACGGCTATCGCCGCAACCTACAGAAAGCTTATGTGGAAGCACTGATCAACCTCATCACCCCTGCGGCACCGGCACCTGCTAACCCGTTTATGCCCATGGTAAATACCAAAACTACGGATGTGACCTCGGTGGCAAGGGCGCAACTTGTGTCGTTGAGAACACAAATAGCTGCTGCCATACCAGGCACATCAGATAAGATGAGCAAGTATCATTTGCAGGATGTATCAGAGCGCATTAAAAAGGCGCTGGACCCTAAGAGTTAGCAGAATTGATTTGGAATTTATAGAAGGGGCTTTTAACTTAGCCCCTTCATACGCGGAAGTAGCTCAGTTGGTAGAGCATCAGCTTCCCAAGCTGAGGGTCGCGGGTTCGAGTCTCGTTTTCCGCTCTGAATAAAGCTCTGATAGTCAACACTTTCAGAGCTTTTTTATTTCACTAAACTTTGAAAAATTCAAAACTTTGAACAAAACTTTGAACATTTTTTTATGAAAAATTTGCCGTTCAATTGTAAAATGGGTAAGGTTTCGGTCAGTCCTGCGGACTGGAAAACCGGTAAGAAAGATTCGCTGAATGAGCCTTGGTTTATTCGGTATAGATTTTATGATGGGAAGACCGGTAAAAGTAAATTTGTGAGGTTAAGTAATTTTAACCGGGTTGACTCTCTTGAGGGAAGGCGAAAAGAACTAAAGGAATTTTTAGCCTTCGATGAAGACAGGCTAGAAAAAGGCTATAATCCAATTAATGGGAATTTTACCGAGAATGAATTTAGTCGAAAAATTGGAGAAGTAAATTCGAAAATGCCGTTTGAAGCTGCTCTGAAATTTGCTGATTCAAAAATTAATATTTCTGAAGATACAAGGAAGCAAGAAACTAATAACTGTAAATCGTCAGCATAAAGTGGACTGAAAAAGACCTTAACTTTAGATAGTGTTTCCATTGTTAACCAACAAAAAAATGTAAACATGGAATCAAAGAAAAAGCAGTCCACAGAAAACTTCATTAAGGACA
>CAIRES010000062.1 GCA_903877645.1 uncultured Bacteroidota bacterium
CCCCTACGGCGATTTTTTATTTTTAATGGCCGATCAATTTACACTCATACACGAACATCATTATGGGCGTATCGTGGTAGGGGCTGGGCTTGCCCCTACGGCGAATATCATTATTATTTTTGGTCTATCGTTGCGTTTTGTGGATATAAACAAACCATCGTTTTTTAGGTGTATTGCGGTAGGGGCTGGGCTTGCCCCTGCCCTCCTCGCGAAGGTCAATCGCGCAGAGTTTTCGTTCTTCACATATTGCGTTTGGTGGTTTGTTTTGGATTTGTGTATTTGGGATCGTGGGTTAATACAGAATGTGTGAATCCGGTGCGAGGAGGGCAGGGGCAAGCCCAGCCCCTACGGCGATTTGTATTTTAGAATGTCATAATTTTATCGGCGAGATAAACAGATTGCATGGGACCATCAAAATATGATCCTCAGTTTCACCACCGCAAATCCATACGATTGCAGGGATATGATTATTCGCTGGCGGGTATGTATTTCATTACCATTTGCGCACACAAACACACACATCATTTTGGGCATATCGTGGTAGGGGCCGGGCTTGCTCCTGCCCACCTCGCGCAGGATAGCAAATCGCAGGAAGAAGCCCATATGATATTGAATGATTTTGGACAGATAGCCCACAACGAATGGAATGGCCTTCCAAATAGATTTAAAAATTCTTTTCTACGCGAATTCCAGGTTATGCCCAATCATATACACGGTATCATAGGGATCGATCATAATTATAAACCGGCAGCGGATGAGCCGGTGTATGCTATAAGCGATATTGTAGGCGCTTATAAATCGTTGGTAGCAAATGGTTGTTTGGATGTGTATATGCGGAATTGGGAGATGAAAGCCAGCAATGTGAGTGGTTCTTCCGCGAGTATTAGGGCAGGGGCAGGGACAAGCCCAGCCCCTACCATGGGTAAAATATGGCAGCGCAACTATTACGAACACATCATTCGCGATGAAGAATCGTATAATAAGATCGCCAATTACATTGTTAATAATCCGGCTAACTGGAAAACCGATCAATTTTATACAGTTAACCCCTAGTATCATTATAGCCATATAAGCATACTCTATCCCACAAGTCCTTAACCCTCATTATTATTCAGTAAATTTGTACCCTAAAAATGATTTGATGCAATTAGCGGATCTATATGCGCGGGCAATGCGGTTTGAGTCTTTGAGCGCGGAGGAAGGGGTTTTTCTTTTTGAACATGCACCGCTTACTGAGCTGATGCACATAGCCAATGAGCTACGCAAAATACAGGTGCCGCATGGCAAGGTGACCTGGATCATAGACCGCAATGTGAACACAACGAATGTGTGCGTGGCCAACTGCAAATTCTGCAACTTTTACCGTATACCGGGCCACCCGGAATCTTATATCACTGATATAGAAACGTACAAGCGCAAGATAGATGAGACTTTCAAGTACGGTGGGGAGCAATTGCTGCTGCAAGGAGGCCATCATCCAGATCTGGGACTTGCATATTATGTAGACCTCTTTAAGACTTTGAAGGGGCTATATCCTAACCTTAAACTGCATGCACTGGGGCCACCGGAGGTAGCGCATATCACCAAGCTGGAGAAGAGTAACCACCACGATGTGCTGAAGGCACTGAAGGAAGCAGGGCTTGATAGCTTGCCGGGCGCGGGCGCAGAAATACTGAACGACAGGGTGCGCAGGCTGGTATCGAACGGTAAGTGCGGCGCACAGGAATGGCTGGATATTATGCACGAAGCACACCTGCAGGGGCTGACTACGAGTGCGACCATGATGTTCGGGCATGTGGAGACGCTTTATGAGCGCTTTGAACACCTGGTGAAACTTCGTGAGGTACAAGCGACCAAACCTGATGATGCAAAGGGCTTCCTGGCATTTATACCGTGGACCTTCCAGGATGTAGATACGCTGCTGGCCAAGATACGTGGCACCAAGAACCTGACCACTGCCGAAGAATACATACGCATGATAGCCCTGAGCCGCATTATGCTGCCGAATGTGAAGAACATACAGGCATCGTGGCTGACTGTAGGCAAGCAGGTAGCGCAGATATGCCTGAATGCGGGTGCTAATGACTTCGGATCTATAATGATAGAAGAGAATGTAGTGAGCGCGGCAGGCGCACCGCACAGGTTTACCGCGCAGGGCATACAGGATGCTATACGCGAGGCAGGTTTTGAACCGCAGCTACGCAACCAGCAATATGAATTCAGGAAGATACCGGAGGTGATAGAGGAGCAGGTAATTACTTATTAAATTCCGGGGTACAAATTCCAAGGTAGAAAAGAACAAAAGAGAAATCCCAAATTCCAGGAGTAGATGATACTTTTGGAATTTGGGATTTGTTATTTTGAAATTTAAACGCCTACACTCCTACCATCAATGGCATCAGGAGCATCAGCACATCTTCATTATCATTTTTATCCATGGAGCGGAAGATACCGGCACGAGTTGGGGTGCTGAGCTCTACCTGTATCTCGGCACCATCGAGGTTCCCGATCATTTCTACCATCAGCTTGGCGTTGAAGGCTATTTTCATATCCTCGCCACTGTACTGGCAACTGAGCATTTCCTTGCCATCAAAAGAGAAGTCAACGTCTTGCGCGCTTATCTGAAGTGCATTGCCGTTGATATCGAGTACTACCTGGTTGGTAGTTTTGTTGGCAAATATGCTCACACGGCGCAGGGCACTTACAAAGTCGCCGCGGTTGATGGTGAGGCGGTATGGATTATCAACAGGTATTACTGCTTTATAATCGGGGAAGCGGGCATCTATGAGGCGACAGCTAAGGCTGAGCTTAGGGCCTGTAACGAACAGGTGACTGCCGTTGTAGGCGAGTTGCAGTAAAGACTCATCGGGTGGCAAAGTAGCCCGTAACTGCTGCAGCGGTTTCTTAGGCACGACGAAACCATCCTTGGCAGGGCAATTGATGTCACTGCGGCGGAACTGAACGAGGCGGTGGGCATCTGTAGAAACGAAAGTAATGCCGTCTGTAGCCAGCTCAAAGTAAACACCGGTCATAGCAGGGCGCAGTGTATCGGCGCTTACTGCGAACAATGTTTTGTTGATGCACTCCAGTAATGCAATAGAAGGCATGGTGAACTGCGTGGTATCACCAGGAGCCGGTTCCTTAGGAAAATCATCGGCCTTTTCGCCACCAATGTGGTACTTGCCCACATCGCTGGACATTTCTATGGAGAGATCCTGCTCATTTATATTGAATGTAATGGGCTGCTCCGGCAGGTTTTTGAGGTATTCAGTAAGTATCTTGGAGGGGATACAGATATGGCCTTCGCCATCTGCATCATTCACTTCCATTTGCACCCGCATCATCGTTTCGAGATCGGTGGCGGTGAGTGTGAGTGTGTTGCCGCGAAGCTCAAAAAGGAAGTCCTCCAGTACAGAGAGAACAGTATTAGCACTGATCACACCGCTGATCTGCTGCAGGTTTTTGAGCAATGATGTAGAAGTAACTATGAAACGCATTTGTGTTGTTGGTTTTGAACCTGCCTACCGCAGGCAGGCAAAGATATTTGAAATACGGTCAAAAATTAAGGAGAAACTCCCTAAAAAAGCAAATGTGGATAAATAGGCAATGGTGGTGAACTTAGCTATCGGTATCCGGCTTACGGGTAAGTGCGAGGACGAGCGAGATCACGGCCAACACTGCCAGTATATGGATCGTATGGCCCTCATGCTTCCAAACAAGGAACCCGAGTACCCAACCTATAATGAGGAGTATGGCTATGAAAAATAAGAGATTCCGGAGTATCATGGTTTGTTCACAGTAAAAATAAGCAATCTGATAGGAAAACCTACGTTAAAGCAAAGTAAAATTCAGATACAATAAATCATGCTATCTAACTCTCTAATAAAACTCTCACGCGCTCAATAACAGTCTGCAACCCACTCACATCCTGGCCGCCTGCTGTGGCAATAGACTTCTGGCCACCGCCACCGCCTTTGATCAGGGGCGCCACTATCTCCTTGATGATCTTGCCGGCATCAAGGTTTTTTGCGGCTGCAACTTTGTCGTCAATACCTACGGCTACAGCCGCTTTGCCATCTATGTTGGCACAGAGCACGATCACATGATCGGCAAGGTGGCTTTTAAGGTCAAGACATAGTTTCTTGAGCGCATCAATAGAACTCACAGATACCATTTGCCCTACGAATACGATACCGTTGACGATCTCATCTTTGGTGAGTAACTCATTACGGATACCGACGAGTTGGCGGGCTTCGAGGTGCTCGGCGTGTTTCCTGGATTGCGATAGCTCTTCCTGCAGCTTTTCTATAAAGGCAAGTGTGTCCTTAGGTTTCTTCTTGGTGAGCTTCTTTACCTCTTCGAGCGGCTGTATATATTCATTGTGTATGTAGTTGAATGCTGCTGCGCCGGTCTTGGCTTCTATCCTTCGCACGCCTGCAGCTACTGCAGATTCGCTGGTGATGATGAAGAACCCCAGCTCGCCGGTATGACCCACATGGGTGCCGCCGCACAGCTCTATAGAATACGCCGGATCCATGATAACCACGCGCACTGTGTTGCCATACTTCTCGCCAAAAAGGGCCATGGCGCCGAGCGCTATAGCCTCGTCCTTAGCCATTTCTTTGATCACTACAGGCACATTTTCCCGTATCTTATCGTTCACCATTTCTTCTACCTTTTTTATTTCTTCGGGGGTAACGCCGGAGAAATGAGAGAAGTCGAAACGGAGATTTTCTTCGTTGACCAGTGATCCCTTTTGCGCCACATGCTTGCCCAACAATTCGCGCAGGGCGGCGTGCATGAGGTGGGTAGCGCTGTGATGTACAGTGGTTTTTGTACGTTTATCTGCATTTACTTTTGCAGTGAAGGGAGCAGTAATATTCTCGGGTAAGGCGTTGGCGAAATGTATGGTGAGGCCGTCCTCTTTTTTGGTATCAGTGATCTCTATGCGCTCATTCGGGAAGATAAGTGTACCTGTATCGCCCACCTGTCCGCCGCTTTCGGCATAGAAAGGGGTAGTATCTAATACCAATTGGTAAGCATCTTTGCCTTTGGCTGTGATCTTGCGATACTTGACCACTGTTGCCTCTGCTTCCAGGTTGGTATAGCCTACAAAGTTTGGCGCGGCGGCTTCTTTCAGTATCACCCAGTCTTGTGTATCAAGCGTTGTGGCTGCGCGGCTGCGGGTTTTTTGTTGCTGTAGTTCACTTTCAAATACTGCTTCGTCAACTGTCAATCCATTCTCCGAACCGATGAGCCTGGTAAGATCTATCGGGAAGCCATAAGTATCATATAATTCAAAAGCGGCTTTCCCGTTAATAATTGTTGTGGCTTGCTTTTTTGTATCTGTAATGATGTCATCAATTTTCTTCAACCCTTTGTCGAGTGTACGCAGAAAGGCTTCTTCTTCTTCTTTCACTACACGGCTCACGAGGTCTATCTGCTGGTGCAGTTCGGGAAATACGTGTTCGAATTGTTTGGCGAGCACAGGCATCAGCTTGTTGAGCAGCGGCTGCTTGTAATCGAGGTAAGAATAGTAGTACCGCACAGCGCGGCGAAGGATGCGTCGGATAACATAACCCGCACCTGTGTTTGACGGTAACTGCCCATCGGCAATAGTAAAACCAATGGCGCGGATGTGATCGGAGATTACCCGGAAAGCCACATCGTGGCGGCTATCGGTGTATCCGTATTTCTTGCCGGTCATGCTTTCGATGGCAGCGATAGTACCTGTGAACAGGTCGGTATCGTAATTGCTTTGCTTATTCTGCAGCACACGCACCAGCCTTTCGAGGCCCATGCCTGTGTCCACATGTTTTGCTGGTAGTGGATCAAGTGTGCCGTCTTTAAGGCGGTTGTACTGCATGAACACATTGTTCCAGATCTCGATCACCTGCGGATGATCCGCGTTCACTAACGTCTTACCATCAACCTGTTCCTTTTCTTCTTCGGTGCGGCAGTCCACATGTATTTCGGAGCAAGGGCCACAGGGGCCTGTGTCGCCCATCTCCCAGAAGTTGTCTTTTTTATTACCCAGGAGTATACGGTCTTCGGCTATATGCTGTTTCCAGAAGTTGTAAGCTTCTTCATCTTTGGGTAGGTTCTCACCGGCATCACCCTGGAAAACGGTAACGTATAATTTGTCTTTGGATATGCCATATACACTGGTGAGTAATTCCCAGCTCCATGCTATTGCTTCTTCTTTGAAGTAGTCGCCAAAGCTCCAGTTGCCCAGCATCTCGAACATGGTATGGTGGTAAGTATCCACACCTACTTCTTCCAGGTCATTGTGCTTGCCGCTTACACGCAGGCACTTTTGGGTATCAGCTACACGGGTATGGTCGGGCACACGATTGCCGAGGAAGTAATCCTTGAACTGGTTCATACCCGCATTGGTAAACAACAGGGTGGGGTCGTTCTTGATCACAATAGGGGCAGAAGGGACGATATCATGTCCTTTACTTTTGAAAAAATCTAAAAACTGGCTGCGTATCTCGTTTGCGGTAAGCATTGGTATGTATATAATAAGGCTGCAAAATAAGGCAAAAGTAACAAGGCAGAAACCCCTGTTGGTGGCTTAATGATAAAATGGGTGATTTTAAAGATAAAAAGATACTAAAACCTACCTCCTATTGATGATCCGCACACGGCCAGAGGGGGCAGCTGTGGCAGGCCGCACAGCAGGCATTTTGTGGCGGCCCTGCTTTTTGGTGGTGATGAGGCGGTATAATTCTATAGTGAACGTAGCGCCTTTATTGATGCCATCGCTATAGGCTGTAAGTTTGCCGCCATGCCTCTCTATGATCTTTTTGCTGAGGTATAGGCCCAGGCCCACGGATGTTTCGCCACGGGTACCACTTTTGCCCGCGCTGGTAAACCTATTGAATATCTTGCGCATATCGGCCGGTAAGAAGCCAAGGCCTTCGTCTTGTATAATGAGCGACACCTGTTCCTTATCCTGCCGGGCAGATATATATATCGTTTGCCCATCCGAAGAGAACTTGATGGCGTTACCTATAATATTGCGGATGGCCTGCGTGAACAGCTCGGGCTGCACGATCACGTGTACCGATTCATCTATAGCCATGCCTACGCTGAGGCTTTTTTCAGCCAACGCAAAGTCAAAGAAGCCCACTGTTTCGTCAATTATATTCTTCAGGTTCACATTTGTCATCCTGAAGGAATGATTATCATCTTTGAGCATTAGCAATATATTCTCTAATATCCGCAGCAGGCTTTTGCATTCATTAGTGATATAGTCGGCATACAATTCTTTATTAGAATCATCGTCTGTTTTGATCAGGCCACTCAGGTTCATGATCCTACCCACGGGGCTGCGGAGGTCATGCGAAAGGAGGTCTATCATATCGCTCTTCTCGCCAAGAAGCAGGTCCAGCTTGGTTATGGTGGCTTGTATATCGTTGAGCAGCACACCTGCCTCATCTTCGTAATGAACGGGCAGTTGTGGTATCTCGCCCGAAATCAGGTATTTATTCAATGCCTCCTGCCCCGACCTCAAAGGATTGACCAGCCGGTTGAAAAAGTAAAGAATGTTGATAACGCCTATCACTGTAAGTACAGAAATGAGTATTGCGATACGCTGGAACGGCCAGTGTATCGTGCCCTTGTCCATCATGAAAATGATGGCAAGCTCAAATATAGAAAGGACTATCAGGGGCAGCACTACGAGGAAGAATTTGGAGGCATATTTCTTCCTGGCAGGAGCCACCCTTGAGAGAAAATTGTAAATATTCATATCTCTTGCGAAGCAAAATAGTGAATTTTTATCTATTCGATACTTCTATTAACATACACAAAATAATTTCATGTTATTGATAACTATCTAACTAGTCGTGGTTTACCGATAAAAGGGCAGTATTCGCCGCTTTTAATTATTGTATTCAGTGAGTATTCTGTTGGTTTGCATCCTATATATACTACTATGAACAAGGCTATAAAGCAAGGAAAGGAATACCAAAACCCTATACCCACCCGGCAAACCACCAAAAGCATCGTACAGTTGCTTTGGGAATATGCCACCTCAAAAGAAGAGCGTGTACCCAAAATGCAATTGGGCCCCTTTCATACCGATGCGAGTATATACAAAACCCCTCCCGACAGCGGCTTGCGCATTACCTGGATGGGCCACTCCTCGCTGCTGATAGAGATAGATGGTAAGCGCATACTCACCGACCCGGTATGGGGAGCACGGGCATCATTCTCCTCCTTCATAGGGCCTAAACGATTCTTCCCGGCACCGTTGCCCCTGGATTCATTGCCGGCATTAGATGTGATCCTGTTATCGCATGACCATTATGACCACCTCGACTACCCGACAATAAAACACCTGGCCCACCTTACCACACCGGTAGTGTGCTCGCTGGGTGTGGGCAGCATCATTGAAAGCTGGGGCATTGACAATAGCCGAATTACCGAGCTGAACTGGACGGAACAGGCAACTATAGGCACAGACCTTACGATAACCGCCACCCCTGCCCGGCATTTCTCGGGCCGTGGCATCACCAACAGGAACCAGACCCTGTGGTCGTCTTTTGTGATCAAGGGAACAAAGCATAATATTTTCTTCGGGGCAGACTCCGGTTGGTTCCCCGGTTTTAAGGAGATAGGCGATATGTTCGGTCCTTTCGACCTGACGATGCTGGAGATAGGCGCGTATGGCGATGGATGGCCCAACATACACATGGGGCCGGATAATGCAAGTAACGCGCACCTGGCGCTGAGGGGCAAACTGATGATGCCCATACACTGGGGCACCTTCAACCTGGCACTGCATGCATGGAGAGAACCAATAGAAAGACTGGAGGGCTTTGCAAAACAAAAAGGTATTGACCTGTTTGTACCCAAGCCCGGTGTGCCTACCGAAGTGACCGGGCAAGCATACAGCAGCAACTGGTGGAGCAAATAATATTAATTAAGTAGCTTGCACCCGAATACAAATTGCAATGCACGACCATAATCACGCTCACAGCCACGACCATAGTCATGGCCACGGCCATCACCACCATCATCATGTAAGCCCTGCCGATGCGGTGAACGGAGCGTTTATTGCAGGCATTGTACTCAACAGTATCTATGTAGCAGTGCAGGTGGTGGCAGGACTGTTCTCGCACTCCATGGCCTTGCTGGCCGACGCGGGCCACAACCTGGGCGATGTGGCCGGGCTCGCCCTATCGGTCATTGCCTTCAGATTGGCGAAGGTAAAGCCTACACACACCTATACCTACGGCTACAAAAAGACCACTGTACTTGCCGCGCTTACCAATGCGGTGATACTGCTCATTACTATTGGCATACTGGGTTTTGAATCTGTGAACAGGCTGTTGCACCCGCGCCCGGTAGAGGGCGGTATCGTGGCGATAGTATCGGGCCTGGGCATCATCATCAATTTTGTATCTGCGTTACTATTCTTCAGAAATAAAGAACACGACCTGAACACCAAGGGTGCATACCTGCACCTGATGACGGATGCGTTGGTGTCGCTTGGTGTAGTGGTAGCGGGTGTTATTATTTACTTTACCCACTGGTACTGGATAGACGGCGCCATAAGTATTGTAGTGCTGCTCATCATACTATCGGGCACCTGGTCGCTGCTTACAGAAAGCCTGCGGATGTCGATGGATGCTGTGCCGGAGAATGTGAAGATAGAAAACATAGAAGCCCTGATCAAAAAAGTGAATGGTGTGGATGACATACACCACATGCATGTGTGGGCTATGAGCACTACCGAAAACGCACTCACAGCACACCTTGTGCTAAATGATACGTTGGCTTTTGAAGAGAAGATGAAGGTGGTGCACCACATCAAGCACGAACTGCTGCACAACAATATCCACCATGCCACGATAGAGCTGGAGTCAGGAACTACACCTTGTTTGGATGTGGATTGTTAGTGCTTGCCGGGCAATGGACATAAATAGTTGGGAGTGTAGTAAACCGTTGAAACGGTTACATGCAGTATGTGTTTCCTTACCCACGGTTGAAACCGCGGACTATGTTCTTATTAGGTAGTAATTACAGAAACAAAGTCCATTCCCACAAATAAAAACGCCCGGAACAAACCGGGCGTATACAATTCTTCTTCTTAAAATATTATGGGGCTATTGCGTAGCTGATGTTGCATTTCTCACCTTCATCTGTACGGATAAGCGTGAGGTGATTGGCCTCTACCATTGGGACGATGTATTTAGCGGTGATGTCGCTTTTGTTCTTTCTCAGTGTGAGTACCAGGTTGCCCACATCATCTGTAGTGAGGCTATACTTGCCTGATTCGTTTGGGTTGTCGCTCATGTCCCTGTTAAAACGGACATAAGTACCGTAGTTGATGTTGTTAGCGTTAGACGGGCTCATCTTCAACGTGCCATAATTGTGGATGTAATGAGCTTCCGCGCCGATCTTATCAGGGCATTTTGTAGCTACAATATACCAGGTCTTATCCAGCAGTTCGTACCTGTTGATCGGTTCGGTATTCTTTGGTGGCAGTTGCTCCATTCTTTGGGCAAAAGCACCGGCAGGCAACGCCATCAGGCAAATAAGCAGGATATTTTTAAGCACAGTCTTTTTCATATGAACTATTTCTTCGAGTAAAAATAATAAAACCAATCATTAAACATAACACAAGATGGCAAAATGGCCAATATTATTTGTAATAACCGCCTCACTGCTGCGTATTTTATAATATATCATCTCTTGTTCATTCTTCATCATTGTGTATCACCTCCACCTTTGAGCCAAAGAAATTGAGGAACAGCACAACGAAGGCCACTACCATTACTGCCTGAACTGAAACCAAAATCTTGCCAAAATGGGTAACCGGGTGCATATCGCCAAAGCCTACGGTGGTGGCAGTAATGATGCTGAAGTAGATATAATCAATGTAATCCTGCGGCGTATCGCCCAATAGGTGCATACCCGCATACAGTACCGCAAAACTGAGACAGATCTCGAGGTAGTTGAGCGACAACATGAGAATATTGCGGCGATAAGAGCGCGGCTTCACAAACATATCTGATACAAAAATGAGGGAGGCCACATAACACAGTGTTTCCAGCAGCAGGTAAGCAGATATGATCATGGCCGCAGGGTGCGTATATAAACCATTCATCAAAAAGAAGAGCGGCAGCAGTGTTTTGAATAGTACAAAGAACTCCACAGCCGTGTTTCTGCCTATGGTACCGAACCTGCCGAATAATGTACGCACATGCAGGCCGGGGAAAATGATCTGTATAGACACCAGCACCAGCCGCAGCATCTTCTCAAAGCCTACATCATCATGTTTCTCATTGTTCCATATTTTCTTCAGTTCCACCTTGTAGGTGTGGAATGCGGAGTACCTGAGTTTTTTATTATAATCAGGTTTGCCAATGAATATTTTGTACAGAATGTGTTTCACGCGAATGCAGATAGCATGGTAAGATACACAATCTTTTCAAACGTTGATAGTACATGTTGCCGGGCGATACCTTATTGCATGACAAATTGTATGTTTGTCCAACATTTTTGCTTTTATGAATAAAACAAGGTTAGAGGCTTTCAGCGATGGTGTGTTTGCCATCATCATTACTATTATGGTGCTGGAGCTAAAGATACCGAAGGGTACAAGCTGGGAAGTAGTGAAGGTATTGCTGCCTACGCTATATTGTTATGCGCTGAGCTTTGTATTTGTAGCCATCTACTGGAACAACCACCACCACCTGATGCACACCGCCAAAAGTGTGACTGCCGGTATGATGTGGGCCAATATGGGCCTGCTGTTTTGCCTGTCGCTGGTGCCCTTTGCTACCGGCTGGATGGGCGAGAACTGCTTTGACAGGATAACAGTGGCAACCTATGGCGCATTGCTGATAGCCTGTGGGCTTGCCTTTACCATACTCAGCAGTACGATACAACGAACGCATACCGAAGATACCCCCATGACCAAGGCATTAAGAAAAACGATGCCCAAACAATATGCATCAGTAGTATTGTACAGCCTGTCTATTCCTATGGCTTTGTTTGTAAGCCCTTTGATAGCAGAGTTGCTATTCGTTACCGTAGCCGTGCTGTGGATCATACCAAGCAAAGAGATAGAACGTGCGCTGAAAGAACCCCGGCCCTAAAGTGAGCTGTTATACGCAGGGTATATTTTGAAACGATAGAAACCTGTTATCGCTTCAGAAACTTTACAAATGCGCTCGTGGCATGGTCCTCATCTATACGGATCATATAATTGCCGCAGGGCATGTCCTTGACGCTTATGGTATTATTGCCGGCTGTTAAAATGCCTTTACCGAATGATGCACCTGCCATGTTGATGAGTTCATAAGCTGCTTTGGCCTGCAGGCCATATATATGTAGCACATCAGTTGCCGGGTCAGGGAATACCGCACAGGTTACTGCCGCATGTATATCTTGCGCACTGGTAGCGCCATTCATAGCCTTGCTGTCTATGTATAACGATGCAACAGTATCGCCGCGTGTTTCGCAGGATATAAAGTACCTGCTGTCTGATACCCAGGCTACGCCCTCTGTCTGCCATTCCGAATTGCCCCCGATCTCTATCCTTCGTTTGTTTCCTGAAAAGAACATATCGCCCTGGTAGTCACTCAAAAACCATAAAAATGGGTTTGTGTGATCACTGAGGTAGCCTATAAGTACGATCTCCTTTGTAACTGCATTGTAGTCAGCCCCGGTAATGAGGCCCTCCACATTGTAGCTGGTGTAGGGGGTAAGGATATATGTGCCGGGCGCTTTGGGCATTTTATATACACGGGTTTGCAGGTCGCCACGGTCTTTTGTGAAAATGTAAAGCGAGTCCCTGATAGATATGAGGGCTTCACAGTCAAAATTATTGGTGCTGCTTCCGGAAAAATCCGTTTGATCGGCGTAGGAGAAGGAGATGGCCTGTGCATTCACATGTATAGAAGTACCGGCACCAACATCAGACTTAGCTATCTTCAGTACTTTAAGATTCCTACGGCTACCATCATTGTTGCCATGGTCGCCTACATAGATGTAGTTGCTATCGGCGCTGATATCTTCCCAATCATTGTTGGGATAGTTGTCAATGGTAATTGTTTGCAGGGTATGCCCGTCTGTTGTATCAATACTGTATATCTCTGCGGGGTTGCCACTGTCGTTGTGTGTCCACAGGCGGCCGTCGGTCCATTCAACGCCCGATGATTCGGTGATGATATGCGACATTGCGCCTTTAAGGATGGGGTTTTTATGTGTAACCGGGTATATACAGGATCCATCGTTGGTAACAGCCAATGGGTTGTAATTGCTGGCCGCAGGGTCTGTGCATCCGCTTTGAGCATAAGTTGCACCTGTAGCCAATAGCGTTACCGACAAACATAAAAACTTCCTGAGCATAAAAGAGATCGTATACAAGCGGCAAAGGTAGCAGCCCATATATAGGTTATATGTGATGAAATAGTTACGAAATTATTAAGAGGATGGTACGGATAAGTACGCCAATTAAAAAAAACGGCTAACTTTAAATCATGGTTACAGATAAATATGAATTGGCGATAGACCTGGACAACGGGGAGTGGATATGTGATGTTACCGAAAACAAAGAGGATGGGGTATTAAGCTTCTCTATTGAGATCGTACCGCCTGAAATCATCAAAGACCTGGATGGTGTGTCCTTCGTTATGGAAATGAAGCACAAACCCGGTAATCCCGGTGAATTGTACTTTACCACCCCAGACCCGCTACGCGACCCGGCCCATATCATAGAGCTGGAAGGCGAGCTTAGTAATGAGATACTGACAAGGACATTATAGAATAAATATTGGCTGTTTATTGGCCGATAACTCACATCACCGAAGGCATCAAATTAATATTGTGCTTGCCCGCAACCTTAATGAGGATGGGCATAACGATTGACGCACCAGGGATAAGCACAAAGGGAACGACGATACCTACAATTTTCAGGGTATCTGCCACCTGCACTTTTAGTACATGCTCTTCTTCAACCGAGATATGCCCGGTGTGTACATACTTGCGTATGATGACCCCTGTTTCTTTTGTATTGGCTTCTTCTTTATGCACACTGATCAGCAAATGGTGTGCGGCATCTTCTATGTGTTGTACGATGATGGCTCTGTCCATAAGGCGAAGATAGGGAATATGAGTGGTGTTATTTTGTTATAGCCTGTTTGTCATTGCCCAAGATGATCTTGTGCTAACCTAGAGTACCCAACTGAAGTAAAGGGAATATCTAAAGACAAAGAATCAGGGTAGAATAACCTTTGACCTTCTTACTTTCTTTTATAGATAATATAGCCACCTACAGTTTTCATTGGGCTGAATTGCCCTTGCATACTTGCAGATAGGGGTTCTGCAGGAAGCGCTATATAATACTCTTCATCTCCATTCATGCACTTGCTGGCCTTGTAGCCATATTTTTGGCACAGATAGTACCAGTAAAAGCCTTCATTCGAAAAAGCAACAGTGCTGCCGGCAGGAATGACGGTTAACCCGTCATTCACTTTCTCATCATGAAGTAAGTTTACCGGGGAATGGCATGTATAGTAGG
This sequence comes from uncultured Bacteroidota bacterium, assembly GCA_903877645.1. Taxonomy (GTDB): domain Bacteria; phylum Bacteroidota; class Bacteroidia; order Chitinophagales; family Chitinophagaceae; genus Nemorincola. The sequence goes on from CAIRES010000062.1 coordinate 14,543, forward strand.
AAACGTGCGCGCCACCTTCCATGAGATAATACACAGAAAGCAGCACAAGCAATACAGGAAGAACAAACAAGGGGAGCAAATTTTGTTTTATTTTCCGGGAGAGGCCGGACAGTAACAAATAAACTGTGTAGATCACCAAACCAAGCGTGATGCTGAACTGCCCCGTGAGTGCGCGGTCTATAGGGAAAATTTTCATTTTGATGGTCAGTAATAGACAACCGGCCCACATGGAAACGAAAAAGCAACCCATCAAAAAAGCAACTTTGTTCTTAGGAAAAAACAACAGGCACACCGGCAGCAGGAATAGTAAATAGGCAATATTGTGCTTTGCATCTGTGAACGCTAAAAAGCAATAATCCACATAATTCTGAAACATGGGGAGCGCAAGATCAAGCAATTGCTTGTAGTCAAGGCCCTTCGCTACATATTGGTTTTGTGTGATGGCTGAAGGGCCGGAAAAGCAAAGGCACGGCAGGTACAATAAATACACTATCGCAACGGCTGCAAGCTGGTATTTCCAGAAGGTCTTATCGGCCTTCTTATTATAGAACTGATAAAAGAGAGCGAAAATTATTATTGCCACATAGAAATACAGGAATGATGGCACACAGAAATAACCAACACAACAGGCCAGAACATGAACAGCAAGCCACTTCCTATCGGATGAAAACAGGTATTTGAAAAAAGCAATAAAGGTGATCCACTCTGAAAGTGCGATGAGCTCATATCCCCTGGCCTGGAAACTGAACGCCCAGATGGGAAACTGCAACGCCATGGTAAGGGTTGCTAAAGCGACGAGCCACTTCGGGGAAAATAACCCTGCCAGCCAATGATAAAAAAGAACGATCATCGCCCAGTAACAACCAAGCGAAATAAGCCTGCCGGTAAATACTTTGTTGCTGAAAGGATGAAAAATAATGTTGTTCAATAAATTGAAAAGAATGTGATTATTGGGCAGCATATAATACGATATCGTCTGGAACGGATGTATGCCTGCACAATTGACCGCAGAAAATACCTCGTCGTTTGACGCAGCTACCAGCGACTTGCCCCAAACCCATGCGGCAGTTGCTACGGCCAGGCAAATACCGATCAGTACGGTATCACTTTTATCGACCTGCAGAGTGCCCATCCCCGGCTCTTTTCTTTCTCTTGTGCGCTTAACAGCTACATAAGCTCCCGCGACCGAAATAAGCATGGCAAGGAGGCAATACCAATTCCCCGCCGACTTAACAGCCGGGGTAAAGAAGCTACTACTCCAGGATTCGTGCTGATAAAAACAATCGTTGAGGCCGACGTACCATTTTACCAGGCTATGATACCCTGACAACAGGTAAAAGCAACAAAAGCAGAAAACAGCAATACAGAAAATGAGCAATGTGTAGGGCAATATTATTTGCTCCAGCTTGCTGTAACGATATGACTTTATTTTTAGCGACAAAAGAAGCTGGTTGAACAACCAAGATATAGGAATAGCGTCACTTCAACAAATAACATGCCGGGAAAGCGATGCCCGGGTCCGAGGTCATCGTTGTCGGGTAGGTCGGGGATTGTGTTATCACATCTTTCATGTTACCTGTCCTGTGCGTTGGCCGTTGGTGAAGAACACCAATAGCGGTAAGATCGGTACCAAACAGTAAGACGCCTACATTAATCTCATTCGGTACTCTCTTTCTACATCCTCCTGCATTATTGAAAGGTAAGCCAAACGATCCTTGCCTGCTTATCCCTGCCATTGCGTTCAACAACCAGTGACGCATAGGTATTGGTCTCTTTCTTGAAATCTGAGGATTGAATATAACAGAATGTATTGCTGTTAGTCGCATCGGGGTCGCCAAATAAATGAAAGTAATCCAACTTACCGCTATCAAGACGATAGCAGATAGCGCTTGTCTCGGAAACAGAAGAGACGATTTTACTTTTGTCCACTTCAGCAGGATCCAGGTTTCCCGGAAGTTCATTGAAGATGATGTACCTTCCATGCGGGGCGTCAATGTAATCGAACGTCAGAAAAGCATTATTATCAGGTTGTGAGATCAGGGTCTGTGCACTTTTGTAGTAGCCTTTTTTTCTTTCCGCTATATATAATTTGGGGAACTGACCTTCGGCCATTTGTTTTTTCCTGATCATATAACCCAGGAGTTCGCGGCCGGTATCTGAAAGAACAGAAATGCCTATAGGCCCCAGTGTGGTGTTCGTTTGACCTCCTGATTCGCCTTTGTAGCCGTATCTCACTTGCCTGATCTCCTCTGATAATACCGTTGTGCTATTGTCTTTGTTGATCGTCATGTATTGTGGTATCCCTACATATTCATATTGTTTATCGACGTACTCCTTTGCGTAAGCATTTACCTTTTCTACGCTTAAAGGATGCGCGTCTGAAAGAGATAATGTCTCGGGGTCTATGTTACAAACATAAGTACTATAATAGCTCGTTGTTTTTTCTTTGGATTCTTTATTTGTCACAGATAGATTAAGCGCCAGCAGCCTGAGCTTATTGCTACCCAGGTCATATAACATTTGGGCCTTTGTTTCTTTGAGCTGCCCTGTAAATAGAAGTGATTTTTGATCGAACACAGAACTTCGGTTATTCAATCGGGAAATCACCAGATCGGAGTAACAATCGGCACCTTGGTTTCCGTCGGCACGGCCGGTAAGCAGAAATACGCGCTTGTCCCCATCCACTACCGCAGTCAGATATCCCATGTGACCAAAAGCATTGCAGAAAGCAGTGCTTATAGGCTGGTGCGTGCCACTATAATGTACGACCTTAATTTTTTGGCTGCTGTCATAAGGATAGCTATTCAAAAACATTACCGCATAACAATCGCTGCCTGCATCTTTCTCAATCGTGATGTCGGACATGTCTACATTATTGTACAACATATAGCGGCCTGAAAAACCGGGCATCTCCGGCTGACTACCTATTTCCTCTTCTTTTGTTACCGCTCCTGTTGCAGGATCCAGTTGCATTCTATACAACGTTGGCTTGCGTTCATTTGCCTGTGCAATAAAAAGTACCGGTTCGCCTCCTATCTCGAAAACGCCCTTAATAGCAGTGGACCGCATTTTCCCTTTGTCCCACAGGTTACTTTCTACTGCTCTTCCGACGATCCGCTTTCTGTTCTTATCATACACAGCTACCTCAATACCTTCTTTGGTTGTTGCATGAAAGTAGAATGTGTTGCCATTCTTTAACTGTAGCACTTTATTCCACCCAAATGCGGGCTCATCAAATGGCTCGCTTTTCTCAGTAGAAAACTGCTGAGCCAGAAGCACATTGCAGAACGATAATACGAATAGCACAGCAACCATTGATCTCTTCATAGTGTTCATCAATTATTGATATTTTCTTTTACCCTCCCCACCCCTCTCTATCCAGGCTCCTGTACTGTATCGCTTCAGCAAGATGCTCGGGGCGGATCTCTTCGCTGGCGGCGAGGTCGGCGATGGTGCGGGATACTTTGAGGATGCGGTCGTAGGCGCGGGCACTGAGGTTGAGGCGGTCCATAGCGGTCTTCAGCAGGTTTTGGCATACCGTGTTGATGACGCAAATCTCCTTGAGCTGCTTACTGCTCATCTGCGCGTTGCAGTATATGCCGCTTTCGGGGCCGTAGCGGGCAGCCTGTATCTCGCGGGCTTTGATCACACGTGTGCGCACATCTTCGCTGTGTTCTGAGGTCTTTGTAGATGAAAGCTCACTGAACGGAACAGGTGTAACCTCCACATGCAGATCTATACGATCAAGCAGGGGACCGCTTATTTTGTTGAGGTATTTCTGCACCATCACGGGCGAGCAGGTACACTCTTTCTCCGGGTGATTGAAGTAACCGCAGGGGCACTCATGCGTTGGCTTTTTGGAAAACAAGCGTCTCCCTCCGAAACCCGCTCTCAATCGTGGTTTCCGAACATCTGGGAGATCATATAAAGAAAAAGCGGTTCTCATTGGCCTTGTTACAAAAAGACGTGGCAAAGATATTAAACGTATCCGAAGATACCGTAACCTATTGGGAAAATGGCAGAAGTGTTCCTCAGATTCAGTTCTATCCCAAGATTATTGAATTTTTGGGATATACCCCTTTCTCAGTCGATACCTCAACTCTGGCAGGCAGGATGAAACGGTACAGAATGGAAAACGG
>CAIRES010000063.1 GCA_903877645.1 uncultured Bacteroidota bacterium
CCGAAGCTCCCTTTACTGTTTAAGATCAATTCTATTGCTGGCAGGTTGCTCTCCAGCAGAGCCTACTTCCTCTTCAAATTGACAATCGAATATTATGAATAATTGCTGAGAAAACCACCAACTATTTTTGACCACATTACCTCAAAAAAATAGCCCATAGTAAAACTATAGGCTATTAATATCATCTATTTACATCCAATATTAGTTGGCGTACTCACTCATGAATTTGATGCGCATCATCTTCAGGTGCTCTACACTTACATCGCGGTCTTTAAATTCTTCAAAGGCATCGTCCATATTGTCATCAAGGCTGTTGCGGAAGAAGTCGAATATGTCTTCCTGCTCGTTCTCGTCCAGTTCCTGCTCCAGGCAATAATCCAGGTTCAGTCGGGTGCCGCTGGCTACTATGGTTTCCATCTCCACCAACAAATCGGCAAGGCTGAGTCCTTTGTTTTTGGCAATGGTCTCCAGCGGTATCTTTTTATCAATATTCTGAATGATAAATACCTTCATGCCACTCTTGTTCACTACGCTCTTCATTACAAAGTCGTCGGGGCGCACAATATCGTTCTCTTCTACATACTTGGCTATGAGGTCTACAAACTTTTTGCCATAGCGCATCGCTTTGCCCTTGCTCACGCCCTGCATCTTTTCGAGTTCAGGAAGGGTAGTAGGGTAGTTGGTTGCCATATCCTCCAGTGAGTTCTCGAGGAAGATCACAAATGGCGGCAGGTTCTTTTCCTTGGCCACCTGCTTGCGCATATTCTTCAGCAGCTCGAACAAAACGGTGTCGGTAGTAGCGGGTGCGCCGCCGGTGTTCACTTCATCATCTTCACTGGTCGTATCTTCATATTGATGGTTGAGGGCCACCATAATAGAATAGGGCTTCTTCAGGAATTTCTCCCCTTTCTCGGTGATCTTCAGCAGGCCATATTCTTCAATGTCTTTGCGGATCATGCCTTCCAGCATCATCTGCCTGATGAGTGAATTCCAGAAGTTGGCATCCATCTTCATCACCAGCCCGGTACCGAATGATTTCAGCTTATCGTGCCTGAAGGTGCTGATCTGCGGATTGGCGCGGCCAAGGATGATATTGACCACATAATCTATACTGAAACGCTCGTCCAGTTCCTTAATAGTATCAAGTGTTATTTTTACGCTGTCCTTTACTTCCAGTTTTTCTTTGGGGTTGGTGCAGTTATCGCAGCTGCCGCAATTCTCAATTTTATATTCTTCGCCGAAGTAGTGGAGCAGCAGTTTGCGACGGCATACACCGCTTTCTACATATGCCAGTGTTTCTGAGATAAGTTGTGCGCCCATCTCGCGCTCGCTCAGCGGCTTGTCGCGCATCAGGTGCTCCAGCTTCTGCACATCTTTATAAGTGTAGTAGAGGAGGCATTTGCCTTCCATGCCATCGCGCCCTGCACGCCCTGTCTCCTGGTAGTAGTTCTCCAGCGATTTGGGCATGTTGTAATGGATCACGAAACGCACATCGGGCTTATCAATACCCATACCGAAGGCGATGGTCGCTACGATCACATCTACCTTTTCCATCAGGAACTGGTCTTGCCTTTGCGACCTCAGCGGCCCTTCCAGGCCCGCGTGGTACGCCACAGCTGTAATGCCGTTGGCCTGCAATGTATTGGCGAGCTCTTCAGTGGTCTTCCTGTTCAGTGTATAGATGATGCCACTCTTACCCTTCATCGTGTTGATGAACTTCACAATGTATTTCAGGGTTTGCTCCTTCGTGCCTTTTGGTACGATCTCGTAATAGAGATTTGGGCGGTTGAAGGAGTCAATGAAGATTTCAGGATCGTTGAGTGTGAGGTTTTTAACAATATCATCCTGCACTTTTGGTGTTGCGGTAGCAGTCAGGGCAATGATCGGCAAATTCGCATCGATCATGTTGATCATGTCGCGCAGCTTGCGGTACTCAGGGCGGAAATCATGTCCCCACTCCGAGATACAATGTGCTTCGTCTACTGCTATGAAAGAAATATTAAGATCTGAAAAGAAAGCGATGTTTTCCTGCTTGGTCAGTGTTTCAGGAGCTACATACAGCATTTTGGTAATTCCTTCTGTGAGGTCAGCTTTTACTTTTTTCTGCTGTGCTTTGCTTAATGTGGAATTTAAAAAATGTGCAATGTTATCGCTGTCGCTATACCCGCGAATGAGATCCACCTGGTTCTTCATCAACGCAATAAGCGGCGATACGATGATGGCCACTCCTTCACTAAGCAAAGCCGGCAGCTGGTAGCACAAAGACTTACCACCGCCCGTGGGCATAATGACAAATGTATCTTTCCTGTCAAGGATGCTCCTGATGATTTTTTCCTGCTCTCCTTTAAAAGAGTCGAAACCAAAATATTTTTGTAATTCTTTTTTAAGATTAACCTTCGTTTTACTAGCAGCTTCCATACACGTTTTTTAACTAAGAGTTACAATTCGATAATTATATATCTATTGTAGAGGTGGGTTTCCCTTCCGGTCGGCGAATTTACGAAGGTTAAGGTAAATAAAATACAGTTAAGATGCAAGTATTTTGTTATAAAAACACATAAATTAATACACAGGTGATAATTCGCTATGTTAACAAACGGGTAACGAACTATACGTTTTATTGACCTGAATAAGGCTGAACTTCAAGGCTATCGGGGCAATCCTGCAATAATTCGGATATGGTTCTGTTCAGCGATGGATGTATTTGGTTAGGTATCAGTTCAGCCAATGGCACAAGCGTAAAGCGCCTTAAATGCAGGAACGGGTGGGGGATCAGTAAACCAGGCAATTCAATCTGTTCATTATTGTATAGCAGGATATCTATATCTAATGTCCTTTGGCCCCATTTTACTTCGCGCTGCCTGCCCAGTTTTTTTTCAATATCGTGTATCTCAGAGAGCAGTCGGATGGCTGTAATGTCAGTTTTCAGCAGCACTACCATATTCAGAAAGCTGGGCTGCGCCTCAATACCCCAGGCTGCGGTTTCATATACGGATGATTGTTTCGCAATAGCGCCATGAGCCGATAACAGGTTAATAGCCTGCTTCATCCACTTCATCCGGTCGCCTTCATTGCTGCCTAATAGGAGATATACCTCATTCATTGACCCGCAAAGTTAAGATGCTTGTTGGAGAAACGGAGATGCCTGATAAAGTAAATAGCCTGTTACCTTTGCGGCTCATGGTGTTGTATTGGATATTTATATCGGCTGTTGTGCTGCAATGCGGTTATGCGCTGTTCTTTTTTGCGCGTGTGCTTCGGTTGCCTGTGGCCGTTTCTACTTCTGTAGGTCATAGGGCAGGTGTGAGTATCGTGATCTGCGCAAAGAACGAAGCTGCTCAGTTGCAGAAAAATCTGCCGGCTATATTGTCCCAGCAGTATGAAGAGCCCGGCGAAAGCAATTTCGAGGTGGTAGTAGTCAATGACGCGTCAACAGATAATACCGCAGAAGTGCTCGCCGGCTTTGCCGCAAACAATGACAGGCTCAAAATTGTGACGATCACTGCCGATGCCCCCCGCGAATTCAAAGGGAAGAAGTTCGCATTGAGCAAAGGAGTAAAAGCTGCCCTGTATGAACATCTGTTACTTACAGATGCCGATTGTGTGCCGGCAAGTGATCAATGGCTGGGGATGATGATGGCGCCGTTGACGCAGGGCAAAGAGATCATAGCGGGCTATGGAGGTTATAATAGATCTGGTGGCCTGCTCAACGCTTTCACCCGTTGGGAGACACTGCATACTTTTCTGCAATACAGCACCTACCTGTTGGCAGGTGTGCCGTACATGGCTGTGGGCCGCAATATGGCCTGCACTAAAAGTGTGCTGTTGCAAGCCATGCGCAGCGATGTATGGAATGAGATACCCTCCGGAGATGATGACCTGCTGGTAAGTATAGCGGCAACTAATCGCAATATGGCCATAGTAAGTGATGAAGCCGCATTTACTTATACCGATGCGAAAAGCACATGGGCTGAATGGGCGCGACAGAAGCAGCGGCACTTATCTACAGGTAAGTATTATAAGACGTTGCCGAAGGTTCTGTTGGGGCTGTATGGCATCTCCCATGCGGCCCTGTGGCTCTGCTTCTTTCTTTTGGTGGGGTGTGTGGGTCCTTTGATCGCTCTTATGAGTGTGCGCTGCCTGCTGTATTGGGGCTTGTGGTGTGTCACCGCATACAAGGTGAAGGAGCAGTCTCTTATTTATTTATTTCCTTTTTTCGATATAGGCTGGCTAATCTATAACTTTGCCTTCCTGCCATACATAACACTGAAAAACAAACAACATTGGACATAGTTTTAAAATATTTCTCTGATTTCACGGATAAGCAACTGGCGCAGTTCGGGAAGCTGGAAGCATTGTATAAAGAATGGAACGAGAAGATCAATGTCATATCGCGTAAGGATATTGATGCGCTATATGAGAAACATGTGCTGCACTCGCTTGCCATAGCTGCCCTATGCAACTTCAAAAGTGGCACAGAAATTGTGGATATAGGAACTGGTGGCGGCTTCCCCGGCATACCTTTGGCGATATTTTTTCCGGAGGTGAATTTTTTGCTGGTCGATAGCATCGGGAAGAAGATAAAAGTGGTAGAGGAGGTGGCTACAGCTATAGGGCTAAAGAATGTATGTACGATACACGGCAGGGTGGAGGAGATAAAAGGACAGATGTTTGATTTTGCCGTATCTAGGGCTGTGGCGCCATTGGGCGAATTATGGAGCTGGATAGAACCGATCATCAGGAGGGGAAAGAAAAGTGAGGAACTGCACAACGGGCTTATTTGCCTGAAGGGCGGCAACCTGGAAAAGGAGATAGAAGAGTCGGGGGTGAAAAAGATAACGCAGGCATGGGCAGTGAACAATATTTTTCCTGAACCTGCGTTTGAAGAAAAATATGTATTATATGTACCGAAATTATAAAAATGATGTTTGGTATTAAATATTTCGTATTTTTATAAAAACATACCATTTTAATTTACCCCGTTTTAAAAGATGTCTTATGAAGAAAACGTATGTACTTCTCTCCATCGTCGCCTTAATCATCATTGGTTATTCTTGCAAAAAAAGCAAAAGCCAGTCTGTAAGCCAGTTAGAGCTTGATCTTCCTGCTACGCCTTACGCATATTCGTCTGTGAGTTTTGGTGACTCGATGGTCAATAAAAAAGCAACACTTGGCCGGGTTTTGTTCTATGATTCACATTTGTCCATTAATAATGCCCTGTCGTGCGCCAGTTGTCATAAACAGGCTTATGGCTTTGCCGACAATGTAGCTTTCAGCGTGGGATACGAAGGTAAACTCACCTATAGGAATTCAAAGAACATTGCCAACCTTGAAGGTGATAACGGAGGCTTTATTCCTCCGGTTGTTACGTTGTCTTCAAACCAGGGCTTGCCTCTTTTTTGGGATGGCAGGGAGACTGCGTTGACCAATCTTATATCGCGCCCTATTACTAACCATGTGGAAATGGGTTATCCTGATTTTGCTACGTTGCCCCAAAAATTAAGTGAGTTCACCTATTATAATAAGCTATTCACGGATGCTTATGGCGATGCAACCATAACTACCGACCGCATATCAGAATGTATGAGCGATTTTCTTGCTTCTATGAATTCCAATGGCAGCAAAGTAGACCAGTTCATTAATTCGGGCAACCAAGGCGTACTATCTCCGATGGAATATTCAGGATACCTCTTATTTACTTCAAAATATAATTGCGACAATTGCCACCACATATTCTCCAGTTCATACACAGAAGCGGATTTCAAGGATATAGGTCTTGATGCGAACTATACAGATATGGGCAGGGGTACGATCTCGCATCAACCAACAGATAACGGCAAATTCAAGGTGCCAAGCCTGCACAACGTAGCACTGACAGCACCTTATATGCATGATGGCCGTTACAAGACATTGAGCGATGTTGTGGATCATTACAGCCATGGTATACAAAGCAGCGCTAACCTTGATCTTGTGCTGCAAGACCCAAGTACAGGTAAGGCCAAGCAAATGAACATATCAGACGCTGATAAGCAGGCCCTGGTCGCATTCCTGAATGCATTTACTGATTACAACATGGTTACTGATCCTAAATTTTCTAACCCCTTTAAAATCAAATAAACAATGAAGAAATTATCCTTAGCCTTCATCCTGGCAGCAGGGTGCATGTGCAATGCCCATGCCCAAACTTCTGACCCTGCATCTACAGGCGCCAAAGAAAAAATGGTAGACCAATACATCGGTGTACAACTCAACGGACTGATCAGGCAGGTGTTTAATTTTAATAACAGTACCTCATCAACAAATGTGAATCCTTACCTGCTTACTTATACGATTAATTCAAAAAAAACAGGCTGGGGCATCAGGGCAGGAGTAGGTTATAACTATAACTCATCTACCTCCAGCAACGACGGTGGCATATCCACTACAGACAGCAAAATAAATGACTTGCAGGCACGGCTGGGTGTGGACAAGCTTTTTAAATTATCTGATAAATGGAGCGCAGGTGCAGGCCTTGACCTGGTATACAATACCAATAACGACCATACCATAAATACCGAAAATGCCAGCTTTGGAAATGGCGGCATCGTTACTGATACTAAAACGGTTTCGTCTACATACGGTGGCGGCCCTATGGCCTGGCTGCGTTATAATATTTCTCAAAAAATATTAGTGGGTACCGAGGCCAGCTTTTATTATGTAACCGGCAATACCAAAAGCACGATCAGCATCTCTGATCCTAATAATTTCAACCCGGCAAATGTGCCCACAGTTACCAGCGGAAATATTGGCCAGGGTACTTTCAACTCACCCGTAGTATTTTACCTGGTAGTGAAGTTTTAATATTATTGGAATAACAGCATTGCAGGAGGCCAGGTGGCCTCCTGTTTTTACATAAGCTTTTCCATTACCGGAAAAGAATGCTTATTTTCGCACCCTCATTCTAAAAATAGCATAAACCAATAATATGGGTAGGATATTTGAAGTACGTAAATCCTCAATGTTCGCGCGGTACGACCGCATGGCCAAGCAATTCAGCCGTGTAGGCAAGGAAATAGCCATAGCTGTAAAGAAGGGTGGCCCGGAGCCGGATACGAACCCTATGCTGCGCCGCGTGATGCAGAATGCCAAGTCTTTCAATATGCCTAAAGACCGCATTGAAGCGGCCATAAAGAATGCAATGGGTAAAGACCAGAGCAACTATGATGAGGTGTTGTATGAAGGATATGCACCACATGGTATAGCATTGCTGGTGGTTACTGCTACTGATAATACTACGCGTACAGTGGCCAATGTGCGTTCCCATTTTAACAAGGGTGGCGGTACGCCGGGCAACAGCGGCTCGGTAAGCTTCCTGTTCAAGCATCTGGGTATGTTCAAACTGAAGCCTGATGGACTGGATATGGATGAGCTGGAACTGGAACTAATAGACTATGGCCTGGAAGAAGTAGGCGAAGACAGCGACGGTAATGTGATCATACGTTGCGGCTTCACCGATTTTGGTAATATGCTGAAAGCGCTTGAGGAAAAGAAATTGACAGTGATCTCATCTGAAATAGAATGGATACCTGCCAACACTATTGAACTGACAGAAGAACAATCAGAAGAGGTGTTCAAATTGATAGAAAGGCTGGAAGGCGATGATGATGTGCAGCATGTGTTTCATAACATGGCGTAGTCAGATCATTGTTTGGCGGGTAGTTTATGGATATTCATAGAATAGCTGTCGCTGGTTGATGTATTCAGCATTCCCAAGTTGCTCTTCTTGACAAATGCCACAGTGCCGCTTACCAGTTTTGCTGCGTGAAAATCACGGATACATATCAGCGCTATTGAATCTGCGAGATCTTGTTTTGCTTTGTCAGAAGAGTCATTGTATGTGGTATTGATCAGCGATACCTGCAAGTTTTCACCATTGTTGATGGTTGTTCCTACATTTTCGAAGTGGTACTTCTGCTTAATGTCGGTACCGATTGTTTGCATGTCTGTCATCTCTTTGCCTATATTTCCGCAGGAGCAAATTGCAAGGGTGATCAATACTATGCCTTTTTTTTTCATGGCGCTGTTTTTAATGTGAAAATATTATTTTAATTATAAATCCACACCGGTTTTTATTGTTTTTGCCGGTATATTTTTTTATTGTACGTTTAGATTATGAAACCTGTAGTGCGTTCGTTACCGTTGATCGTTGGCCGCAAGCCTGTGCTTGAGGCATTGGAGCAGGGCGTCACCATCGAAAAAATATTTTTATTGCGCAGTGCCACCGGCACTGATGCCAATCTGATCAAACAAAAGGCACGCGAACTGAATATCCCCATCAGCCAGGTGCCTGTGGAAAAGCTGGACTACCTTACTAAAGTACAACACCAGGGTGTGGTAGCATGGACATCACTGCTGCAATATACCGACCTGCAGGCAGGCATATCCTATGTGGTTGAGAAGGGTGATGTGCCGTTGTTCCTGATGTTGGATGGTGTTACTGATGTGCGTAATGTTGGCGCTATAGCCCGTACTGCATTATGCTGCGGGGCACAGGGTATTGTTTTGCCTACCTCTCATGCCGCATCACTTACCGAAGAAGCTATTAAGACATCTGCGGGCGCTTTGCATAAGATACTGTTATGCCGCACACCGTCTGTGCAGCAGGCTATGGATGTATTCCGCCTCAATGGCATACAGATACTGGGCACACAAATGAAGGGTAGTGTACCGGTGTTTGAGAGCAATCTTGTTATTCCTACGGTAGTGGTAATGGGTGCCGAGGACACCGGCATCAGCAAGGATGTGCTGAAGCGCGCCGACCAACTGATCCGCATACCAATGGTCACCAGTTTCGATTCGCTAAACGTATCTGTGGCAGCAGGCATGATCCTATACGAGGCCTGCCGCCAGCGGATATTACAGTAGTTTGATCGTTATTTAACAGTTTCATCTTCACCACGTTAAGGAATACCCAATTCGATTCCTATGGCATAATTTTTACCGTACTGGTTAGGCGATATAAGCTTGCAAAAGGAGGGTGATGTTATGGAAAACGAGGGCAAGGAACTGAATATACCGCAGTGTTTCTCCGGGGCCGCGCAATTACTTTTATACACACGTTATGATGATCCGCGGATAGCAGGCTGGGAGCAAAAATGGATCACGGAATGGAATGTGCAACTGGTGCATCCGTGGTTCCCGGAGCGAACGATAAAAATACACAAGCATTTCTGGCCGTTATTTAATGACGCACTAACAGAGTTGGAATTACTGGGCCTGGATAGCGAGATCAAGTCTTGTGATTCAACATTCAGTATTGTACATTATGCTGACAGCCCCGTGTTGTCGGTGCATAGCTGGGGTGTGGCAATAGACATGAATGCCGCGGATAACCCCGTGGGCAGTGCAGGGAAATGGAGTGAAGATTTTATTGCAGTAATGATGCGGCACGGAATCTATTGCGGGCAAAACTGGACAGGTAATAAAGAGCCAATGCACTTTGCTATGGTAGATGGGTAATAGGTTGATACTTTGATAAGTTATTGCGAGGTAATTATACGAAGCCTGTTATCGCGGTAGATGAACATTAGCCATTGAAATTTCAATAGTTGGCTTAACTTCGGTGTTGCATTAACAAAAGATCATGTCATTTAAAGGAAAGACAGTTTTTATCACGGGAGCCAGCAGGGGCATAGGCGAGGCCATTGCATTGCGGCTGGCCAAAGAAGGGGCCAACATTGTAGTAGTAGCCAAATCGGTAGCAGAAGACCCACGGCTTGGCGGCACTATATATTCTGTTGCGCAGAAGGTGAATGATGCGGGTGGTAAAGCCTTGGCCGTGCAATGCGACATCCGTGATGAAGAGCAGATCATTGCTGCTGTGCAGCAGGCTGTAACGACTTTTGGCGGAATAGATATACTGGTGAACAATGCCTCTGCTATATCGCTGAGCGGCACCGAACAGACCGAGACAAAACGTTTCGACCTGATACATGCTATCAATGTACGGGGCACTTTCCTTGTTACGAAGCACTGTGTTCCGTTTCTGAAGAAGTCGGCAAATGCACATATTCTTACTTTGTCGCCGCCCATAGATATGAACCCAAAATGGATAGCACCCACAGTGGCCTATACCATCAGTAAGTACAATATGAGCATGATGACCTTGGGCTGGGCGCAGGAATTCAAAGGACATGGGATTGCCGCTAATTCTTTATGGCCGGTGACCACCATAGCTACTGCAGCAGTAAAGAATATACTGGGTGGCGAAATGCTCATCAGCCGAAGCCGTAAGCCGGAGATACTGGCAGATTGCGCTTATTATATTTTGCAGCGGCCTTCAAAAGAGTGTACGGGTAATTTATTTCTGGACGAGGATATATTAAAGACGGAAGGTATAACCAACCTGGATGCCTATGCCGTGACACCGGGAGGCCCGCTGCAAAAAGACTTGTATGTATCCTGAAAAGTGTAAATAGGTTAAAAAATTTGGAGAATTATTACTGCTTTACAGCAGAAAAAAAATATTATATAAGGGTCTGTGATGCACAGCGATCCTTATTTTAACACATTATAC
>CAIRES010000064.1 GCA_903877645.1 uncultured Bacteroidota bacterium
CGACGATCTTTCCCTGCGCTTATCGCAAATTATTGTTGATCTGAAAAGTGAAACCATAAAATCTATAACATCCTATGACTATTACCTTGAAAATTACTTTGCCGTCTTTTAATGTCTAATTGGTATAAGTCACAAGATATACCCGGCCATCCATCATACAAGCGTCATTTATATAGCATATTCCTGCTCTGCTTTATCTTCAGCATACCCTGCGATACCTATGCGCGCCACTTCAGGGACACCCTGCACTTTAAAAAATCTATTGCCGAGAAGCATGCGCTGGTACTATCAGACAGTGCACTCAATGAAATAGGCATAGACAGCATCCTCAACAAAATAGAGAATGTACATAATACGCTCAACAGGATAAATCACACCACAAGTGTCGGGTTTAATACAACAGACATAGAAGACAACCTGCCTGAAATAGATTCCAACATTGATATTATTGACGAGAACTTGTCGCTATACACCAATGTGCTGGATGTGAAGAACCTGCAAATGTTCGACGTATTGCTGGCCGGCCTACAGAACCAGCTCAACGAAAACCGAACAGAGATATTCAAGTATGAAAAAGAGCTTGGGGATATGAGCGCAGAGATGGGCACCTTCAAACATGATACTGTACTCAAATCAATACTTGCTGATTCGGCATTCAGTAGCCTGTACCTTAATGAAATAACAGACCTGAAAGCAAAATGGAAAATGGCTAAAAAATCCATCAGCGATAATCTCACCCGGATCAACCAGTTGCAATCCGTTGTATCCAATGAGTACTTCACTACCATAGACCTACAGAATAAAAGCAAAGACCTGTTAAGAAAAGTAAGGAGCAAATCGATGGGCAAAGAATTTCCTTTCCTGTGGATGGCCCGGAATGAAGGAAGCGGCATTGATTCGGAGAACAGGGAACTCGCCCATAAGTCATATATCGGGCAAAGACGTATCCTGAAATACTATTTCAAACGCAATTCAAATGACCTGCTTTGGCTGGCATTTACGGGGATACTACTGCTATTGTGGGTATCCAGGAATTTTAAAAAGAAAGCAGAATATGAAGACAAGGACGCATCAAAAAACAGCGTCTTTACCTTCCTGACAAAAGTACCAGTATTGGCAGTGCTAGTGGTGGTGTTCAATATTGCGCCATTCTTCGATCTGCACCCTCCCACTGCATACGTGGCCATCATGGAGTTCCTGTTAGTACTGTCGCTTACGGTAATGCTGTGGAGCGTATGGCCCCGCAACTTATATTATTACTGGCTAACCATCAGTATTCTGTATATCATCACCATCTTTACCGGCAGCATACTTACCCCTGATCTCAATTTCAGGCTTTTACTTTTAGCGCTTAATGTTGTGTCCGTGATCTTCGGCCTATTGTGGTTCAGGGCGTTAAGGAAAAACACCGTAACTTTTTCGTTAATGATCAGGATCGTGTCGGTCATCTTCCTGCTACTGAATATAACAGCCATCTTCTGTAATATGTTTGGCAGACTGAGTCTTGCCAAGATATTCAGCGTCACTGCTATATTCGGGCTAACGCAGATCATCGGGCTTACAATATTTATCCAGATCATCATTGAGGCGTTTGAACTACAGACGATTGTGAACAAATTGAAGGGCGGCATTACCGCCAAACTGAACTTTGTCAAAATAGAAGCATTACTGAGGAGGGCACTCATGTTCACATCCGTTGTGCTTTGGATCATTGTGTTTTCTATCAGCCTCAATATATATAACCTGGTATCCCATATAACGATCCGCTTCCTGACCACACAACGAAATATCGGCAACACCAACTTCCAGGTTGGCAACATACTGCTTTTCTTTGCGATCATTTATATTTCCAATATACTGCAACAGGGTGTGGGATCGCTATACGGCAGGGCGGAATCGACGTGGGACCCGGAAGTAAAAAAGAACGGATCGCGACTAGCCATGACAAGGCTTGTACTTATTGTTATCGGCTTCCTGATAGCTGTCGCAGCATCAGGGATACCTATGGATAAGATCACTATAGTGCTTGGAGCATTGGGTGTGGGTATCGGCCTTGGGTTGCAAACGATCGTTAACAACCTTGTATCGGGCGTTATTCTTATTTTTGAGCAGCCTTTCCGTATCGGCGATTTTATAGAGGTCGGAGATAAAAAAGGGCGCGTACTGGACATTGGCATCCGCTCCAGCAAAATAGTAATGGAAGAAGGCGCGGAGATCATCATGCCAAATGCAGACCTGCTCTCAGGCCGCGTGATCAACTGGACATTGCGCAATGACAATGTGCGTTTAGAACTGCCGATTTCTTTATTGCCGGGGCATAGCTTTGAAGAAGTGCAACAAGTAATAGCAGAAGAGCTGGCTAAGAACACACATGTGATCATGGACATCCCTCCTGAGATATTATTGCTATCGGTTACAGACAAAGCAATGAGCATCAATGTACAGGTATGGATCAATGATGTGCATAAGCTGCAATCTATAAAGAGTGAGCTGCTCAATGTCATCTATAGCGGATTTTCGGCTAAGGACATTAAAGTGGTATAATGCTAAGTATACCGGGAACCGGGAGTAAACCGGCATAATTATTTATTGAGGAATTATACTTTTGTGTTAAACCCAGTACTCAATTATTAGTCTATATCACTTAACTAAAACGAACTAAATGAAGGGTAAATTTCTTCTTGCTGCATTACTTGGCGTTTGCATGCTGTCTTACATTAGCTGTAAAAAAAGTAAATCCACCCCTACGCCAAGCGCCTTTGCGGACAGCCTCAAAAGTGATTGCACACATCCGTTCATTGGCCAGGGAGACACTCTATCCCTTTTCCTAGCTACAGCATTTACACCAAATGGCGATGGTCAAAATGACCTTTACCGGATAATAGGTTATACCAATAGCTTTTCCAGCTTCAATATGAGCATTTACGACACCACAGGCACATTGGTGTGGATTTCTACAAGTGCAGCAAGGGGGTGGGACGGAACAGATACTGCAACCGGAAGGCTAAGTACAAAGTACAAATTCTATGTAAAAGTGAAGTACACAACTGCTCATGGCGTTTCTGACAGCGGAAGCACATATCTGTTCTTGCTGGCCGCTGGCTCAAGTTGCATACATGCAGTTGCCGCTGATTCATCAAGCTACGAATTCAGTAGTCAGTTTGATCTTGCGACCGGCTTTACTGCAACATGGCCATCCAATGAAACTTATTGCCACTAGAATTGCCGGGATAAGCCCTTTGCTTTACAGCTAAGTCCGTCAGAATGGATTCGTTTACTTTATTTGTCCCGTTTCACAACAGTGCCGAGCAAAGTAAGCTTGATGCTTGACCCCTGGGCATCATTAAAATTCAGAAGCCTTAATTGCTTCAATTGGGTAAGTGAGGGCATCAGGCTTTCGCGGGTCACACTCATTTCCTGTGCCAGTTCACTAACGCTCACCGATGGCCTCGGCTGAACGGCCCTTACACTTATTTCTTTTATTTTCCTGAATACTTCGTTCTCTGTTGACATTATTTAATTTTATAAAACATGGAGCCCATATCCGGCACCTTATTACAATTATTTGGATAATCAGCACACCTGTTGCAGGGCATCTATATATTACCTCTGCTCAGTTTATTGAGCAATGTAATATAAGCAGCTTTAGCACCTGCGGGTAATTCCTGTATCACTGTCGGCTCTATATGCGGATATGATTTCATATCCTTCCATTCTATAACACCATCCCATCTCTTTTGCAACTCGGGTGGCGTTTGCCTCATGATCCGGTGAAAAGAAGAATTAAACTTCCCTTGTAACTCTGGCGTAATCGTCATATACCTAATTGAATGCAGTGAAAAGAAAGGCAACAAGTGTGAATGAAATAAAGATAGCCAATAATCACCACATCACCCAGTTTATTTTCTTAAACTTTTACACAATAGTTCCAAACAAGCATTTGTTAAATAAATATTAGTGACGCAAACCATTTTGCGTTTATTCATATTTTACTTATCTTTGCACATTCTTAAATAAAAAACAATAAAACAATGCAAGAAGGTACAGTAAAATTTTTCAATGGAACTAAAGGATTTGGTTTCATCACACCCGCAAATGGCGGTCAGGACATTTTCGTTCACGTATCCGGTCTTTATGACGAGATCCGCGAAAACGACAAAGTGACCTTTGAAGTAGAAAATGGCAAAAAAGGTTTAAACGCAGTTAACGTAAAAGTTATCTAATTTATTCAATATTGATCATTGAAAAGCCCCTGTAAAGGGGCTTTTTTCTTTTTTGTATTTTACTGAGAAATACTACCTTCACTCCTCACTAATTGCCATTGTGCAATGCCTGCGACAACGTTGTTGCAGAAAAAATAAAATGATCCGAACAGTAAATGTGTTTTTCGGCAACTGTTAGTTTTGGAGGGGCGGCTGTGCTATCTACGTTGGGCATAGCGTCCATGGCATGTTCCCGCACCCCTGCCCAAAGGGTGCTTTCGGGCATACCAATCGTTTTTTCCATACAGCAGTTTACCGAGGGTGTATTGTGGATGGCGTTGCAGCATCCTGCCTGGACAAAATATGAGCATATCGCTACTTATGGGTTTCTGGTGTTTGCTCAAATGGTATGGCCGGTATATGTACCCTTTGCCATGCTACTCTTTGAGCGCGACC
Source organism: uncultured Bacteroidota bacterium (assembly GCA_903877645.1). Lineage (GTDB taxonomy): Bacteria > Bacteroidota > Bacteroidia > Chitinophagales > Chitinophagaceae > Nemorincola. The sequence continues at coordinate 4,659 of CAIRES010000064.1, forward strand.
CCAAACTGAAAAAGATCATTGCCGGGCTGCTGGCCACGGGTATTTTACTGGCATCCTACATTGGCTATTGCCTGTACCAATACCCTGTATCGGCAGAGGTAGGCTATCACCACATCAAATACAACTTAGATTTTGCGCTGGCCAATGCGTGGTACTACGGACTGTTGTACTTCCTGCCTACTATACTCGCCTCTGTTATTTCCAGCGTAAAAAGATTGAGGTGGCTGGGCTACCTCTTCTTCATATCCTATGTTGTAGCCAGGCTGATGTTCCATTATTTCGAGATCTCGGTATGGTGCTTCTTTGGTTCGCTCATCAGTAGTATGATCATCGGTATGATATGGAAATTCAATAAGGAGTCAAAATTGGCTGCGCAGTCATAGTTAACATTCTCCGGTGATGCGTATCATATTTAGAAAAGGCAGATGAATATTTCGAAAAAGGTAAGTGTGCTTGCCAGTTTGTTGTTGGGTATCACCGGTATTATTTCTATGAATGCCTGCCGTCATGGCCCGTATGTGTTACCGGTAAATTTGAGAGTTGGCGATCCAAATATATGTTTTGAACACGACATCCTCCCGATATTTCAATCCAACTGTGCGAAGAGCAATTGTCATGATGCTTCATCCGGAGCCAGCGGGTATGTACTCGATAACTATGCCGATATTGTAAAAAAAGGAATAGTACCCGGCAACCCTGCGGCAAGCAAGATATGGCAATCCATCAGCATGAAAATATTTAATGTATCGGTGATGCCCCGCGACGCACCACTGCTTTCTGCTAAAGACCTTGACCTGATCAGAAGATGGATTGCAACAGGAGCTATAGACAGCGGTGCGTGTTCCAACATCACCTGCGATACTACGGCCTTTACTTACAGCGGAACGATAGCGCCAATGATGCAAACCTATTGCGTTGGCTGCCATAATTCTGCCGCTGCTTCAGGTGGCAGCTTGAATGATTATACAAGTGTAATGCAGGCTGCAGTAAACGGCAGAATGATCGGCGATATATCCCATTCACCAGGGTACAATGCAATGCCCCTTGGAGGATCGATGCTGGAAGATTGCCAGATCACACAGATCAGGAAATGGGTGGCAGCCGGCGCACCGAACAATTAGAGAAAAAAAATCGTTACTCATTAAGAACAGATCATGAAACAACTACCGGCGTATACTGCGATATTTTTACTCTTTGCGCTATCAGGCTGCTATAACGACAAAGCAGACCAGCTATATGTACCACCACTGGCCAACACATGTGATACCAGCAGTGTTTCTTTTTCGACGGATATTATGCCCATCCTTACATCTTCCTGCAATATAGCAGGTGGCTGTCATGATGCGGCAGGACAATCAACCAGCGGCTACAACTTCACTGACTATGCAGGCATACAACCGGTAGCTACTTACGATATACTCGTCAATGACATCACAGGAACGCCATCGGCCCACCACAATGCCATGCCAAAAAATCTTCCAAAAATATCTGCATGTGATATCCACAAGATCACAGCCTGGGTAAATAAAGGCGCACAAAACAACTAAAGGATATCACGGCACTGCATTCAAAAACACATTTATGTTCAAAACACTACTCTTATCCATATTACTCGCAGGCTTTTGTACTCAAAGCTATGCCCAGGCAGATAGCCTGATGGATATGCTCAACAGCGGGGCTCCCGCCAAAAAGGAGAAAGTATCCGCTACCTTCAAGGCCACGCGCATCATTGATGGCAGCAGTGTAGAGAACTTAGGCCCAGGAATACTTGACTTCCGTATCGCTCACCGCTTCGGGCAACTGAACCAGGGCTCACAAAACTTTTTCGGGATAGACGATGCGACAACGAAGATAGGGCTGGACTATGGCATTACGAGATGGCTGATGATTGGTTTGGCGCACAGTGTACTGAACAAGGAAGATGATGGATTTGCCAAAGTTAAATTGTATTCGCAAAAGACCGGGGGGATGCCAGTCACCATTAGCTATGTGGGTGCGGTATCCATACAAACAGCACCAGCACCGTCCATACCGGCAGGCGACAGTTGGTATGCCAGCAACAGGTTTTACTACACCAACCAGGTACTTGTTGCCAGAAAATTCAGCGACAGGATTTCACTACAGATCATGCCCACAATTGTACATTACAACCTTGTTGACAGCACTAAATTCTCTAACAACACATTTGCCATAGGCTTAGGTGGCAGGATCAAGGTGAGCAAACGCATAGCCATAACAGGCGAATACTATTACCGCCTGAATAATACCGACCTGCTGTATAACGGCGCAAAAACCTACAACGCCCTATCGGTCGGTATAGATATTGAGACCGGTGGCCATGTCTTCCAGTTAATGCTCACCAATTCGCAGGGACTTTCTGAACGCGGCTTCATTGGACAGACAACCGATAGCTGGTCGAAAGGGGCTCTTCATTTTGGCTTCAACATCTCGAGAGTGTTTACTATTGTGAAGCCGAAGGAATTCAGGTGATCTTAATTTCTAAATGGCATATTTAGCATAATTTCATTTTCTTTTACACTATAGTTACAGCGTCTCTAATTACTCGTTCAGCCTGCTTTTCAGGTCCATCCTGTTATGCAGTATTCTTACAATCACTATTTTTTCTCCTTCTGCTGTATAAAATATAATGTGTTGATCCGCTTTATATCCCAATAAAACCGGGTGTACACTGGCATACTTTTTCCCCAGTTCAGGCTTTTTTGCCACTTCTTTACAAGTATTCAGTAGCATCAAATAATATTTATCGGCTTGCTTTTCTGACCAGGTATCAAAAGTGTAATTCCAGATGTCCGACAGGTCAGCAACAGCTTTATTGGTCAGGTGATAACTAGCCATGCCTCTTCTTTGTTGCTTTCAATTTTCCCAGGTGTTTCCGGGGATCAAAGCCGGTTGCAAGGCCACTATTGATACCTTCTGCGATAGCATTGCTCAGCAACGAAAAGCGATCTTCTTCTTCTTCGAGCAATCTGAGTCCTGCCCGTATTACTTCGCTTGTATTTTGATACCTCCCAATAGACACTTTTTTTTCAATAAAGGTCTCGAAGTGATCTCCTAAGGATACCGATGTATTTCGTCCCATGATATTGACTTTATTCAAAGTTACCAATATTTGGTAACAGCACGTCATTTTGCACAGTAATTCTTATTCGATCTTGATGGAACAGTATTGCCGCCCAATCCGCTTAGCATATGTAAGTACCCCATTAATCGGACAACTCTAAATTAGACTATTTTTTCGTTTCTAAATGTTTTTTCCATTCGTTGGGGGTTAGATTATTCAATGCTTCATGTGGCCTGTTAGTGTTGTATTCTTCGAC
>CAIRES010000065.1 GCA_903877645.1 uncultured Bacteroidota bacterium
ATTCTATTGCTGGCAGGTTGCTCTCCAGCAGAGCCTACTTCCTCTTCAAATTGACAATCGAATATTATGAATAATTGCTGAGAAAACCACCAACTATTTTTGACCACATTACCAAAAAAACAGGAGGAGTTTCTTACGGTCAAAGCGATCTGCAAAACCTGCCGTCAGCAGGCCGGATATACCTGCGCTGAACGCATAAGCCGATACTGCCAGCCCGAACTGTGAAGGCTTTAGGTTCAGTGATTTCATGAGCATATCGCCCATAGGTGCCATCACCATAAAATCCAGTATCACTGAGAACTGCGTTAGTGCCAGTATCAGTATCACAAACTTCTGGTATCCTGTAAATGGTATGCTTGTTGTTTCTTTTTTCATGTTCCGGGGCTGCTATTCTGCACAAAGAAATATAAATATTCCCGGCTTAAATAATGTTTTTTCAGGTACAATATATCCCCGCATTATCACGTTAATATACCATGCACAGCAATGCGCTCTTCATCCTCATACCTTGTCCATGGCAGGTTGTGGTGTACGCCATCAAAGGTGATGCAGTTGTTAACTATTGATCACCCGTGGCTTTCTACTCTTGACTAACGACTAACTAAACAGCATCCTTTGCTATCACGGTCCAGTCATCATGCCCGTGGCCTTTTTCTATCCAGCGGTCCATTTCGCTGGCGATAGATGGTATGGCCATCAGGCGGCTACCGCCTTGCCTGGCCCCTTCTATCATCAGTCGGGCATCTTTGCGGGCCATGTTTAGCTCCCATGTAGGCTGGTCAAAAGTATTGGAGGTGATCTTCTTTAGTCGCATGGGTATCATAGCTCCGGGGTTCCAGGAATCGAGCAAAGTGGCAATATTGTCGGGGCTGATGTCGAGTGCTTTGCCCAGCGAAAGTGCATCTGCAACACCCGCCGTCATGGCTATCAGCAGCAGGTTGCCGATCAGCTTCATGCCTGCGGCCTTATTGTTGTCTGTACCGAAGTTCATCACCTTGCCGGTCATCTTTGCCAGTTCAGGCTCCAGTTTTTTGATGAGTTCCTGGTCGCCCGATACCAGCATGGTGCCGGTGCTTTCCAGCGCATTCTGCGGTCCCATGAATACCGGTGCATGCAGGTAAGTATAGCCGCGTTTCTTCCAGCCTTCCGTGCGCTCGGCAGCGCCTGCGGCTGATGTGGTAGTATGGTCTATGATGATAACGCCCGGCTCAAAGCCTGCACTGGCCATTTCCAGCACATCATTTACGGTGTCGTCATCTTTAAGTGTCAGGTGTATGGTACTTGCGCCTTTTACTGCATCTGCTACATTGTCAAATGCCTTTGCTCCGAACGCTTCCAGTGCCTTTGCTTTGGATGCGGTCTTGTTCCACACCTGTACCTGCTGCCCTTTTTTCAGCATCGCTTTCACAAAGTTCGAGCCTAAATGCCCCATTCCTATAAATGCTATCATGGTCGTTTTTTTTGATAAAGTTAGCGGTAAAAAAAGAAGAAGAACCCCTATTCTAAGTGCGCACATTTAATAGTTTGGATGTAATTACGAAAGGTATTATCATTATTATTATTCGATTATTTAGGCGAAAGGATAAGATTTAGCTACAATAGGAAACTGAATTTTATTAATTTGCCTTCCTTTCCTTTAAAAAAAACAAGCCAATGTCTGTCAATCTCTGTATCGATTGGGGTAACACCAATATCAAAGCAGCAATTTTCGATAATGATATACTGAAGAGCCAATACTCATTTTCTAATGAGGTGGCCCTCGAAAAAGTATCTACCTTGATGGAGCAATATAGTCCGCAGAAAGCGATCCTTTGCTCGGTGGTGGATCATAATGATGAGATCAGCCACCTGGTCAAATCCCGTATCAGGTCTATGGTGACCCTGGATGGTTACACACGCACTCCCATCAACAATGCCTACCTCTCTGCGGCCACACTGGGTCCCGACAGGCTGGCCATGGTTTGCGGCGCACACGCTATGTACCCCGACAAAACAAACCTCGTAATAGGAGCAGGTACTTGTGTCACGTACAACCTCATGCAGAAAAATAAAACATTCCGCGGTGGTGCTATTGCTCCCGGCTTGCAAATGAGGCTTAAAGCGATGGCCGCATTTACCGATAAACTACCCGAAGTAGAAGTAAATGGCGATCTGCTGCTGCTGGGCTACGATACTGAGACCTGTATGCGCAGCGGTGCGGTTTACGGCATGGCTGCAGAGATTGATGGCATGATAGCGGCCTATGCCGCTCAATACCCCGATTTTAACGCCATATTAACTGGTGGCGACGGGCCTTTCTTGGCAACAAAAATTAAAAGTAAGATATTTGCCGACCCTGATATCTTACTAAAAGGGTTAAATCTAATTTTAAACTATAATGTCTCAACCATACGGTAAGTATCTTTTCATTCTTTTCTTTGCTTTTTGGGGCGTTAATGGTTTTGCGCAAACTAATACTATAAGTAATCCTACCAATGGCCGGGAGAACGATCCGTATTCCAGGTATGGGATCGGTGAGCTGGTCAATGGCAACAATGCTTCAGTAAGGGGCATGGCCAATCTCACATCGGCTTACGAAAACCCTTTTGAGGTCAATTCTGATAACCCTGCTTCTTACTCGTATCTGCAACGTACCACATTCGAAGCGGCCTTTACTGCTTCTACGCGTACCATCAATGGTGCGGGTTTGTCTTATACTACCGGTACGGCATCTATTGCTTATCTGAATCTTGGTATCCCTATTAACAAGCATGCGGGTATGTGCCTGGGCTTTAAGCCTGTTTCGCACACGTACTATTCATTGGTGGATACTATCATCAGCCCTATCGGCCAAACTGCCCGGTCTTATAATGGGGAAGGTAGCGTCAATTACGCCTATCTTGGTGGTGCCTATCGCTTTCACGACCTGAGTATTGGCTTCAATTTGGGGTACATGTTTGGTACTATACAGAACAATACTGCGGTGGTGCCTATCGACAGTGCCCAGATCAACAGGGCGTATACTGCCGAGTATAATAACTTTACACGTCTGGGAGGCCTCAACTGGAAAGCCGGTGTGATGTATGAACATAAGATAGACTCCCAATATTCTTTTCGCATAGGTGGTACTGTTACCATCAGCCAGAATCTTAACGAGCAATTCAGCAGTTACCAGGTGAGCGCATACAACTTTGGCGATACTATTGTGAATGATACCACTTCAAACAGCGGCACGCAGCGCGGTAAACTGACCATGCCACTCACCTACAGCATTGGGTTCATGCTCAATCGCGATCAGAAGTGGAGCCTCGGGCTCGATTATACCTCTACCAAATGGAGCCAATTTAACAGCAATCCTGATGTATCAAAAAATGTGAACATTGCCAGCAATGCCTACAAAATAGCGCTTGGCGGGCAGTATACGCCTGACTTCAACAGCATTAGAAATTATTTTTCACGTGTCACCTACAGGCTGGGGGCCTATTACGGCACTGATTACCTGAATATATCCGGCACTGCGATCCCTTATTACGGATTTACTGCCGGTGTCAGTTTGCCATTCAGGCGTTCTATATCACAACTGCACGCAGCTATTGATATAGGCAAGTTGGGCACCAGCAGCCTTATACAGGAAACATACTTCCGTTTTACACTTGGCTTCTCGATCAATGACAAGTGGTTCATTCCCAAAAAGTATGATTAATACTGCACGCACATATCATATTTATAAAATGACCCGGGGCTTGCTTCCGGGTGTTTTATTATGTATGGCTATGGCCTGCAACAATGACCCCGGCCAGATCAGGGCGCTTACCGGCAAGGGCAACCCACAGGAAGACAGGGCGCAGGATGTAACGATTATTTACAGCGAGCAGGGCAAGATCAAGTTACGGCTGTATGCTAAGGAGTTTGTGCGCAATGAAAGCGCCAAACCGGCCTACATCGATATGAACCGCAACATCAAAGCCATATTCTATGACGACAGTGGCAATGTTGCCAACACGCTTACTGCCGACTCTTCGCGCTATTATTCCACGCAGGGCAATGTGATCGTGTGGGACAGTGTGCATATTGTGAGCCGCAAAGGTGAACAACTAAATACCGATGAGCTCATCTGGAACCAGAGCATACAGAAGTTCTTTACAGAAAAGCCTGTGCGCATCACCACCCCTACCGAGGTGCTGTATGGCAATGGCATGGAAGCCAACAGCGACTTTACCACTTACAAGATCATTAACCCAACCGGGATGGTGCAGGTAAATAAGGGTGAAGTGCCGCAGTGATCACTTAGGGATAGTGAAGGTGAATACCGTTTCTTTACCGGGCGTGGAACGTACTTTTATCTCGCCGCCCAGTTTTTCGACGAGCCTTTTTACTATTGTGAGCCCTATGCCCTGGCTGTTGTCGGCTTTATCTTTGCTATCTACGCGCTCAAAAAGTTCAAATATCCTTTCTGTGTCTGCGGTAGCTATGCCGTAGCCGTTGTCCTTTATTTCGAAAGTGTGCTTAAGGGCATCTTCGCGCACGGCGATATTGACAATGATCTTAGGCTTGTCGTTGTACTTTATGGCATTGCCCAGCAGGTTCATCAGTATCTGCTTCAGTGCGATATGCGATGTATGGATGTGCATATTACTGAAGTCGTAAGTGATGGCCGCATTTTCGGGTACATGCAACAAGGCCGAGACCTCTTCAAGAATGCTGTATACGCCAATATCCTCTTTTTCATCAGTGATCAACTGGGAAGATCTCGAATATTTAAGTATACCTGTCACCATCTCTGATAGCTGGTAAGAGGCATCGTTGAGGTATTGTATGTATTCATTGCCTTCATCATTCAGCGTGCCGCCATAGCCATCCTTCAGCAGGTGCGTGAGCGATATGATGTTGTTGAGTGGGCTCTTGAGGTCGTGAGACGCGATAGAAGCAAATTTATCGAGGTCCTCATAAGCTCTTTTGAGCTCGGCCTGTTTGGCATTCAGTTCCTTTATCTTCCTTTTCAGTTCCAGTTGGCATACGATCTGCCTGGCCAGTGACTGCAAGGTCATTAGCTGGCTTTCATTCAGGTCTTTCGGCCTTATGTCCCATACGCAAAGTGTGCCGAGTGCATAGCCTTCGGGGTTCACTAAAGGTATACCTGCGTAAAAGGCTACATGTGGCTCGCCGGTGACTAACGGATTATCATGAAAACGCTCATCCTTAGATGTGTCGTTAATAACGAGTATCTCATTTGGGTTGTTGATAGCATGGGCACAAAACGCAAAGTCCCTTGATGTCTCGTGGGTAATGAGTCCGTGGCGCGATTTGAACCATTGCCGGTGGGCGTCAATAATGCTCACGAGCGATATAGGCGTGTGGCATACCTCCGCGGCTATGCGGGTGATGTCATCAAACTCCGTCTCCTGCATCGTATCAAGGATGCCGTAAGCATGGAGCGTTTTCAGCCTGTCGTGCTCATTTGCCGGCACCGGAGCGATTTTCATTTATTTAGTGGGTATTAGTTGATTACCGGGTAAAGATAGTTTTCAAAACTGAGACTATGAAGCACGTATTTGTGATTTTTTTATAATGTTATTGACAACTTTTCGCCAAGGGTTCTTAGTTCATCAGCCACACTTTCTGTAACAGGGATGCCCGTTCTACTTCTTTCGGCTTCCATTTTTCGTTCGGGGTCGCCTGGAATGAGCACCCTCTCGTGTCCCGCAGCCGGAGTGGCCGCCCTGAAGCGCCTGATCCATTGGTCCATGTGCTGCTTAAATTCATTGGCCGGGCGAAAAGCATCTACCCGCATGGCCCCGAAGAAATGCCCAAGGCCCTGGCCGGGCATATCGGCAGGCATAGGCACATATGCAGGGAACGGTGGAGCCCACGGGCCATAGCTGGCGCCACTGAGCACAGCCGAGAAAATATCCACTATGCTGCCCAAAGCATAGCCTTTATGGCTGCCATGCTCCCGGTCGCTGCCGAGCGGCAGCAGAGCTCCGCCTTTCTTTAGTTCGTTTGCATCAGTAGATTCATTGCCGTCCTTGTCCTGCACCCAGCCGATAGGGGTATCCTCGTTCTTTCGTTGTAGTATCTCCAATTTGCCGTTTGCGGCGGTTGTAGTGGCAAAGTCGGCTACAAATGGTGGTTCTTCGCCAGCAGGTATGGCCACCGCTATAGGGTTAGTGCCCAGCATTCGCTCAGTGGAGAAGGTGGGCGCTACCAGCGCACTGGCATTGGTCATGGCAATGCCGGTCATGTCATGCTCCAGCGCCATCATAGCGTGCTGGCCGGCAATGCCGAAGTGGTTGCTGTTCTTCACGCTCACCCATCCTGTACCTGCAATTTTGGCCTTATTTATAGCCACCTGCATGGCAAAGGGTGCAACCACCAGTCCCAATCCGGCGTCGCCATCAACCACAGCGGTAGAGGGCGTTTCATGCACGATACGGATATTGGGCTTCGGATTGATGCGGCCTGCCTCCCAAAGGCGCACATAGCCCGTAAGCCTCGCTACCCCATGGCTGTCTATGCCCCGCATATCTGCCGATAGCAGGGTAGTGGTGGCAAGGGCTGTATCGGTATCGCTGCAGCCCATGTGCAGGAATACCGAGTTGGTGAAGGCATATAACTGATCGTAGGAAAATGTTATTGGCATACCCCGCAAAAATAGATGAAAAAGGTATCATAGCATTAAAGGGAGTGCCTGGCCGGTGAAGAGTCTTATACTGATTCAGTTATAGATGTTTTCCCGGCAGATGTAGCTTGCCCGGGGCGTTTGTGCTTCCATCGCCTGTGCGACCATAGCCAGGTTTCCGGCTGGGCAATGATGTCCTGCTCGAGGTGTTGGGTATATATCTCTGATATCTGGCCTTCAGGATAACTTTTTGGGTCATTGACCAGTGTTTCTGCAAACATTTCGTAATAGCCCCTGCGTATTTTTTTGACGGTAGCGTACACAACAGGCAGGTTCATTTTTTTTGCGATCACTTCGGTACCCTTGAAGACCGGCGTGTCCTGGTTCAGGAAACGGGTCCAGTAAGCGGCGTCCGGCTTAGGGGTCTGGTCGGCTACAAATGCGGTAGCGCTGAGATCAGACCTATGGCTGGCCATTTCCCGGTAGGTATTGTTCATGGCTATCATGTGGGTACCTGTGCGGGTACGCATACGGTACATGAGTTGGTCGAAGTACTTGTTGCTGATAGGGTGGTAGATGACATTCAGTTGCAATGGTGACTGCAGATTGAAGGCGTTGCAAGCCCATTCCCAGTTGCCAATATGGCCCATCACCAGTATGATGCTTTTGTGTTGTGCCGCAAACTGTTTAAAGATCTCGGCCGACGCCGGGTCTACCTTGCAGCGTTTCAGCAGGCTTTTTTTACTGATGGTGATCGCCTTGATGATCTCTACCATCGAATCGCACAGGTAGTGGTAAAACGCTCTGCTGAGTTTTTTTATCTCCTGCTCCGTTTTGCGGGGAAAGGAGTTATTTAGATTTTGCAATACTACCTTCTTACGGTAGCCAAAGATGCGATACAAAACCACGTAAAAGAAATCGGAAATGGCGTACAATACCCGGAACGGCATTATGGATAAAAGGTATATAAAAGGCAACGCTGCATAATATGGTATTGCGGCGGATATCGATCTGCGATCAGTTGTTTTGGTTTCCATGTGTCTTCGGCTCAGCTGGTGATTCGTATGATTATTCTGTGGGTCATTTTTCCGGATCGTCGTTTTAGGCATAGTTCAGCACCGCCCAATTATAACTTTTCTTAAAAAGATTGTACCACAATGTATCCTTATGTATTATAATAAATCGGACAGTAGCCCGGTACTGACACAAAGGTCATTCGGAATGCAATACGCTCCAACACGTTTTATCTATAGCGCTATTGAAGAAAAAATTTGGAGTGGATTTTGTGTTATTTGTCCGTCGCGAGGCTCGGTGAAGAGCACCAATAGCGGTGGAAAATGAATAGGCTGTTCATAAGACGCTCTCATATTCGTCTCCTGGGAGGTTCAATGTACTACCAATGAACGTTTTTTGATGGAATAAACTCGCAAATGATCAATTCTGTGTTTGTCTCCAGGAACACAATGGTGTATCTTTTCTTGTACGAAATACATTTATAACCTAGGAATGCTCTTTCAGGATCCCGGCATATCGCATGGTTTCTTCTTGAATCAGATAATTTCACGAAATAGTCATAAATACCGTCTGCAAAATTTTCTGCTGTGGCCATTAAGCCTTTAGACTCAATATACCAAGCAACCTCAGCAATGCTATCTGCTACCGATTCCTAAACAGTTACTTCCCGCCGGCCCACTTTTTAATTAAGTTTTTGCTGTGTACCCTTGCTTCTTCAATGGATAAAACCTTTTCCGGCCTTGATTTTAAGGCCGCTTTTTTCTGCAATGCCTCGTAACTTTTTACGGGTAAAACTACGTATGACTTATTGTCAATAACAAGCGTATTCATAACTCTTATTTTCACGAATATACGAGTTATTTTCTTCTGTCAAAAATGGCATTTACAGCAAATTTTTGAATATAAATAGGCTTGCAATGCCCTGATTCCCCTCAAATTCCCCTTATTTTGCACCTCACAATTCACTGCTATGCTGAACTGGAAAACGATATTAGGGCTTTTGTTGATTTTAGTGGGCGCCCAGGGCTTATACATGGTGTATTACCAGCCCAAGAGCATTAATCCGTCTGTGTCGCCAACTGCTGTGGCTTCAGGCTGTGTGATATGGGCGTTGGTGGGCATGTTCCTGCTGATTCAGGGGGTGAAGAAGAAGGAAGACAAGCTCTAATTGTTTTGTATTATTATTCAATAATATGTGCATTGAGCTATCGGGCCATTGAGTAATTGAGCCATTATTATTCTTTACCTTTGCGCCCTCCTATGGATATAAAAATTTCTATTGTCAATAAGTCGCCGCACCAGTTGCCTGCTTATCAAACGACGGGATCGGCAGGAATGGACCTGAGGGCGTGGTTGCCCGAGCCGGTGACACTGGCCCCGATGGCACGGAAATTAATACCTACCGGCTTGTACATGGCATTACCGCACGGCCACGAAGCCCAGATAAGGCCGCGCAGCGGCCTGGCCATTAAGCGTGGGCTTACCCTCATCAATACCCCCGGCACTATAGATAGCGACTACCGTGGCGAGGTAATGGTGCCAATGGTCAATTTATCGACAGAAGAACAGGTGATAGAAGATGGTGAGCGCATAGCGCAGATGATCATCAGCAGGTATGAGCAGGCCGAATGGGAACAAGTAGAAACGCTGGAAGAAACAGCCAGGGGAGCGGGTGGTTTCGGACATTCGGGAACGAAGTAGACTAATAGTAGAAACCTGCTTGCAGGGAGGAAATACCAATTTGTAATAAGAAACTTAGTTATAAAGAAACAGAGCATGAACATAATTATTCCTATGGCCGGTATGGGCAAAAGAATGCGCCCGCATACCCTCACTACTGCGAAACCATTGCTGCCGATAGCCGGCAAGCCGATAGTGCAGCGCCTTGTAGAAGACATAGTAGCTACCTGCAATGAACAAATAGACGAGATCGCTTTTATCATAGCGCCATCTTTTGGCAAGGAAGTCGAAGATCACTTGTGCAAGGTGGCCGAGACGCTGGGCGCCAAAGGCAAAATATGCTACCAGGAGCAGGCGTTGGGCACGGCACATGCCATATTGTGTGCAGGCGATACGCTGACCGGGAATGTGTTCATAGCATTTGCCGATACGTTGTTCAAAGCCGAGTTCAGCATAGATAAGACCAAAGATGCTATAGTGTGGACGCAGAAGGTGGAAGACCCCCGCGCCTATGGTGTGGTGAAGCTGGGTCCAAACGACTCGATACAGGCATTTGTAGAAAAGCCACAGGAGTTCGTTTCAGACCTTGCGATCATAGGGGTGTATTACTTCCGCGATGGCGATGCACTGAAGAAAGAACTGCAACGCCTGATCGACAACAACATCATGCTGAAGGGGGAATACCAGATCACTGACGCTATGGAGCATATGCTCAGTAACGGCGTTAAATTCTTTACCGACAGGGTGGAAGAGTGGTTCGACTGCGGATTCAAGGACTCGGCAGTATATACCAATGGCCGCATACTGGAGATCAAGAAAGATAAAGAGCAACTTGTTTCGTCAAAGGCAACTATAGAGCAGTCGGTTATTATTCCACCTTGTTTTATAGCCGATGGGGTAGTCATCAAAAACTCGGTGGTAGGGCCGCATGTATCAGTTGAGAAAGGAGCAGTGATCGAAGATTCGCGCATCACCAACAGCATCGTGCGGGAAGAAACAGTTGTTAAAAATGCCCAAATAAACAATTCGATACTGGGTAAAAACGTAACTTACATAAGCAAGCCAGAGGAACTGAGCATAGGCGACTATTCCACACGGATGTAAGTAATATGACGATAAACCCACTGAAAAAACCGCTGATGAGGCTATCCCGCTTTTTGATTGTACTGATTTTGCTGTGTACAGGTAGCACTGTTCCGGGGGCGTATGCCCAGCAAAAGGAAATATCCGGCACCGACAGCCTGGAAGGGCCTACTTCGCGGGAGGGAAAGAATGCCAAATCGGACGAGATCTATTTCAGGGCCATACAAGCTAAGATACACGACGATTACCGGCAGGCAAGAACATTGTTTGAGCAGTTTGCGGAGCAAAGGCCCGAGGTAGCCGCTACCTATTACGAACTGTGTAATCTGAGCTATGACGATAAACAGGTCGACAAAGCACAGGAATACATCAGGAAAGCCATATCGCTGGACAAGACCAACAAGTGGTATAAAGAAGAGTATGCCAGCATACTGGCTGACCACGGATCACTGCTGGAAGCGGCAGATGTGATGGCAGAACTGTGCAAAATGTACCCGGATGATGCCGATTATGCCAAGGCTGCGGCAGAATATTACACACAGGCAAAAAAATACAAGCAGGCGCTGCCCTACATAGATAAGGCATTGCTGGCCAACGAAGGCGATGAAGACCTGATGCAGCGCAAAATGAAGATCTACCTCGGTATGAACGACGTGGAGAAAGCTGCTGATGTGGTGCGCCAGATGATAGCCGGCGACCCCAACAATGGCAAGTATTATGTGCTGCTGGGCGATCTGTATGACAATAATAAAATGACCGAAAAGGCCACTGCTGTATATGAAAAAGCACAGAAGGTGATCCCTAATGATGGTGACCTGCAGGCGGGCATAGCGGGGCATTACCTCAAGACCGGTGATACTGCTGCATACATAGCCCGTATGCAAAAAGCTATTGTGAACAAAGACCAGGATGCCGAAACGCAACTGGATATGCTCACTACCTACATACAACGCATACCCAATGATTCGGTATTGCTGGTACAGGGGATGCCCGTGATCAGGCAACTGGTGGCGCAGCATCCCGAGGACGACCAGGTACTGGCTGTGTACGGTGGTTTCCTGGAGCTGGCCAACCAACACGACAGCGCCGCATGGGCTTATGAAAAATCGATACAGATAAAACCTTCTGAGTTTAATGTATGGCTGAAGCTGCTCAATATGTATACAGGTAAGCAGTATGCCGATTCGCTGATCAAGTACAGCGATAAATTCATCAGGCTGTTTCCCAACCAGGCCGATGCGCATTACTTCAGCGCCATAGGCCATGGTAATAAGGGCGATTATGCAGGAGCCATAAAAGCAGTGAACAGGGCTATAGACTATGAGCCCGATAATAACAAGCCTGCCGTAGCGAGCCTGTACGCCTACCTCGGTGAATTGTATCACAATAATAAGCAGGATGATCAATCGGACAAGGCATTTGACAAAGCACTCACATTAAACCCCGATGACGCCTCTGTACTGAACAATTACAGTTACTTCCTCTCGGAGCGTGGTGCGCGGCTGGATGATGCCGAAAAGATGTCGGCAAAGTCGCTGGCCCTAAAGCCGGGCGAGGGTACCTACCTCGATACCTATGGGTGGATATTGTACAAAAAAGGAAATTACGAAAAAGCTAAAGAATATGTGCAGCGGGCTATACAACTGGCGGGCGTAAATACCGACGGTACACTGTACGACCACCTGGGCAATATACTGTATAAGCTGAACGATAAAGATAAGGCAGTGCAGAACTGGCGGTTTGCCAAGGAGAAGAACAGTGACGACCCACTGTTGGATAAAAAAATAAGTGAAGGAAAATTGTATGAATAGATTTGTCGGTGGTTTGGTGTTAATGGCGCTGTCTGTGGGATTTTCGTCGTGCTCTTTTCATCACTTGGTGGCCGGAAAGAAGGCCCGCAGTTATGATTCCACCAAGGTGGTTACTTCATCTTCCTACGCCGTTTTTCCGGCGCTGGATACTATAGCCGTTGCCGGCAAACCAATTGATGATACCACCGAGATCATCAATAAGCTGATCGCAGAGATCACTCCCGTATGGAAGAGCCGGCTCAGCTACACCACCTTCAAAGGCAAGGCAAAGGTGCATGTGCAGGGCCCTGACGACAAGCAGGAATTTACTGCCCATATACGATTAAGAAAAGACAGCGTGATATGGGTGAACATAACAGCACTGGGTGGTGTTTCCTTTGCCCGTGTGCTGGTGACTCGCGACAGCTTCTTTATGACCCAGCCCATGAACCACATGGCCACACGTATGCCACTGAGCCATGCCGCAAAGGTACTGCCCACAAAAGTGGACTTTAGCTCGCTGCAGAATATGCTGGTAGGCGAGCCACTGCGCGATGGCAATGTGACTTATGCCACCAGTTTTGGCGGTTCCTGGTCGGTGCAGGTGGAAGACAGTAGTTATATACAGCGCATTACCTACAATAAAGCCGACAGCACACTGCGCAGCGGCCAGATGCGCACCCGCGACCCCAAAGGCCCGCAAGCCATTACCGAATACGGCAGCTATGAGACGGTGGATGGCAAAAGGGTATCTACCGCCCGTGTCATCAATATCCGCAACGGCGATGATATATATTCTATCGATATGAACTTCAACAACATCAGCTTCGACGAGGTGATGGACTATCCCTTCTCCATCCCGGAGAGCTATGAGATAAAGGATAAGTAATCTAAAGTAGAAAGTTGTGAATAATAAGCGATGCCCAATAGTAATAGTCATTTCGCAGTGCAACGGAGAACCTAATCAGCTAGGCTATTTAAAAATTATTGATAGCGAACTAAATCTCCTGAACCCTTGCAACAAGCCCAATAGCCGAAACCTGTGACATTGAGCAAGAAAGCCGCCTAATATGAGGCATATTGACCGCATAGCTGGGCGTAATTACCTATGTGTGCTCAGGGCTTATGATACCAGATAACACAGACTATGTGCCTTATGTGCGGATGGTAGAAAATCTCGCGTGGAGTGGTGTTCATATTGTTAGGCAGATGTGGATTAAAAGCAATAATATTTCCCGGTATCTTGTATCGTAGTAAAATTTCGCTTAATTTGCAGTAGAAATTTTTTATTGTTTTTTGTTAAAGACTGTAAAATGAAGAGAATATTACTCGGAATAAGTGTGTTTATGATGCTGGCAGGCACTGTGAAAGCGCAGGATATACACTTTACCCAATACTTTACATCACCACTCACACTCAACCCGGCTATGACTGGGCTGGTGCCTGATGATATCCGTTTTGCAGGCAACTACCGCACACAGTGGTCGTCGGTATCACCTAATCCATACCTTACAGGTACTGCTTCTTTCGACCTGGCTATGCTCAAGGGCAAATTGCCCGAAGGAGATGCGCTGGGAGCGGGCTTGCTGGTGCTGTACGACAAATCGGGTACGGGTGGCCTTACCAATACAACGGCTGCCTTTTCGCTGGCTTACCACAAGGCATTCGGACAGGCACGGCAGCACCGCATATCACTTGGTGTGCAGGCCTATTATGTACAGAAAACGCTCGATTTCTCGAAACTGACGTTTGCAGATATGTACAACACCAACACTGCTACATTAGCTTATCCTACCCTGATGAGTTTCCCTAAATCCCAGATCAGCTATATTGATTTTAATGGCGGCATTATGTATTCCGGCCGCATGTCTGATCATGCTACCGGTTATATAGGTTATTCTTATTATCACCTCACACAGCCTGTAGAAAGCTTCCTCGGCAATTCAGAACAGATCCATTCCCGCCAGAGCGCATACCTGGGGGGCTCATTTGATATGAACCCGAACACGGTACTGTATGCAAGCGCCTTATTGCAAAGCCAGGCATCTGCAACCGAAATACTGATCGGTGGTGCGGTTGGTTTTATAATGAACCGCGGCCACGATGAGGAATATCAAAAAAATACTATATTTTATTTGGGTGGTTGGTATCGTTATGGCGATGCCGTTGCGCCCTATGTGGGCATAGAATGGTCGAAAATGCGCCTTGGTGTGAGCTATGATGTCAACGTTTCCGGCTTTACCCCTGCTACCAGTGGCGCCGGTGCTTATGAAATATCGCTCCTCTTCTTTGGCCGGATCAACAGGCAGGAAAAAAATCCCCAGTACAGTTGGTCATGTCCTAAGCTTTTTTAATGATACATAAGGTATTAATAGAAAATGCCCTATGTTTGGGGCATTTTCTATTAATGGGAATTAGTCCCGGCCGCGCTATAGTTAAAGCTTGATTTTAACCCAACCAAAATAATATTTGGGTATGTCTTGTATTATCAGGAATATTTCGCTTAATTTACAGGTGAATTTTGTTTTTATAAACGACTATAAGATGAAGAAGATATTACTCGCGGTAGGTGTATCCATGATGTTGGCAGGGTCTGTGAAGGCACAGGATATACACTTTACTCAATATTTCACATCGCCACTAACACTCAATCCTGCTTTAACAGGGTTGGTGCCGGATGATATACGTTTTGCGGCCAATTACCGTACCCAATGGTCTTCAGTATCTCCTAATCCATACCTTACAGGCACAGCTTCCTACGATATGGCCATGCTTAAAGGCAAATTGCCTGAAGGCGATGCACTGGGCGCGGGTTTGATGGTATTGTATGACAAATCTGGCACAGGCGGCCTTACCAATACCACTGCGGGTTTTTCTCTGGCTTACCACAAAGCTTTCGGGCAAGACAGGCAGCAGCATATTTCGTTGGGTGTACAGGCGTTTTATGTGCAGAAAACACTTGATTTCTCCAAGCTTACTTTCGAGGATATGTATGATAAGACCAGTGGACAACTGGCTTACCCAACCCTACAGAAATTCACGAATGCACAAATCGGTTATGTAGATTTTAACGGTGGCCTCATGTATTCTGGCAAAGTGGCCGACCACGTAACCGCTTACGTAGGTTACTCCTACTACCATATTACACAGCCTGTAGAAAGCTTTCTCAACAACTCCGACCAGATACATGCCCGCCAGACAGGTTATCTCGGAGGCTCATTTGATATGAACGAGAATACGGTATTGTATGCATCTGCCTTATACCAGAGCCAGGCATCAGCTACTGAGATCATGATAGGTGGCGCTGTAGGGTTTGTACTCAATCCCGGCCATGACGAAGAATTCCAGAAGAACACCATTTTCTACCTGGGTGGCTGGTATCGTTATGGCGATGCTGTGGCTCCTTATGTAGGCATAGAGTGGTCTAAAATGCGCCTTGGTGTGAGCTATGATGTGAACGTATCCAGCTTTACCCCGGCTACAAGTGGCGCAGGCGCTTACGAAATATCGCTGATCTACTTCGGCCGTATCAACAGGCACGAAAGGAATCCACAGTACAACTGGTCATGTCCTAAATTGTATTAATCGCACTGCAGTTATAATGAAGAATGCCTGGCAAAGCCGGGCATTCTTCATTAGAGGCCCTTGCCTTTGCTCACGTAGGGATTCCCCCTGATGGAGAAACGGTAGGGTCGTAGTGCATCGTCCATGGCGTAGGCTACACCTACACGGGTACCGGCTATTATATCCGCCTTGCTTACTTTGATGCCCGTGTCTTCGATGTATATGGCATTGCTGCCTAATTGCATACCGCTGTGGTGGGTGTGTATGCCCAGCGCCATACTGAGCGCGCCCGGCCCTGCTGTGAGCGACGGCTGCAGTGTTTCTTTTCCACGCCTTTGCAGCATGATATCTATGCCCTCCAGCGGTTCTAAGCCACGGATAAGGATAGCGTGTGGCTGATCCTGGATGTTGGTCACTACATTGAAGAGGTGGTGTATGCCGTAGCAAAGATATACATAAGCTGTGCCGCCATTCATGTACATCACCTCGGTGCGGGCAGTGCGGCGGCTCTTATACGCGTGCGATGCTTTGTCGGTAATGCCTGCATAGGCTTCCGTTTCCACGATGATGCCGGATGTAAGCTGTCCATCGAAATTGGTAACAAGCACCTTGCCCAGTAGCTCCTGTGCTATTTTTACCACATCCTTTCTCCTGTAAAAGGCATCAGAGAGTATCATACAAAAAGCAATTTACCGATTTGTGGGGCACCTTTTGTAATTTTCCTGTGAATTTTAATCATTCATAACATTTATGGCCAAGGGCACTGTTTACCTCATACCTATACCTATTGCCGATGGCGCACTCGATACCCTCTCCAAAGAGATATCCACGCATACTGCCGAGATCAAGCACTATTTTGTGGAAAATGTGCGTACTGCCCGCAGGTTTTTGCGGTCGGTGCATGCCACATTGGTGATCGATGATCTGCACTTTTCGGAGATAGACAAACATGCGGGCCCTGATATGGCCTTGCTGCGCAAATGGCTGAAGGATGGCCTCAAAGTAGGCATTATGAGCGAGGCCGGCTGCCCCGGTATTGCCGATCCCGGTGCCGACCTGGTGGCAGTGGCGCAGCAGGTACATGCCGAAGTGGTGCCACTCACAGGGCCAAATTCAATCATCCTGGCGCTGATGGCATCAGGCCTGAACGGGCAGCGTTTTTGCTTTACCGGTTACCTGCCTGTGAAGGAGCCTATGCGCTCCAAAAGTATCAAAGAACTGGAAGCGACATCAGTAAGAGAAAAGCAGACACAGATATTTATAGAGACCCCATACCGCAACGACCACCTTCTCGCCGACCTGCTGAAGAACTGTGCCTCGCGTACCCGCATCACTATAGCCCTAAACATAGGTGCGCCAAATGCTTTTATCAAAACAAAAACAGCGGGAGAATGGACCAATGAGCTGCCTACGCTGGGGAAATTTCCTACGGTGTTTTTGATGCTAGGGAGTTGATGCTGATAGTTGTGTGGCTATACATTTGGTGTTATTTCACACTTCTGCCTTTCCACGCGTAGCCACCCTTGAATCCAAGGAAACCGGCAACAATGATATACAAAATATGCAGGGGCTGCAAGATGGCAAAATATCTGAGCGTCCACATATCGCCGAAGTAACGCGCTACCGGGGTGATGAACAGAAGCTCTGCAAGTGTTTTGACGATAAGAAGGGCAATGGCGAGATAAAGAAAATGAATGTTGAAGAACGCAGCTATTGCCAATACCAGGAAAGAGAAATTGAACAGGTACACCAGTAGTAGTATAGCGGTGAGCTTCTTATCATCGTACTTGCCCGACTTTGAAGCCCAGCGGATGCGTTGCTGAATAAAACTCTTCCAGTCGGGTTGTGGCCTGGTAGAGACAATGGCATTTTTGGAACGCAGGTAAGAGATGTTGTGTGGCGATAGCTTATCCATCTTCATCATCAATAGCAGGTCATCGCCGGAAGCCATGTGTGATATGCCCTCGTAGCCACCCACCCGCTCATAAGATGCTTTGCGGAAAGCGAGATTAGCGCCATTGCTCATATTGCCCAGCTTCAGGTAGTGCGATGCGGCCGTAATGCCCTGCATGCTCATTACATCTATAAGCTGAAATATCTGCACCAGGCTATGGTTGCACGTATAGATAACAGGGGCTACGATCATTACCGGGGTTTCCTGCTCATAAGTAGCGGCGATATGCATCAGCCAGGCATTGGGTGCAGTGCAGTCGGCATCGGTGGTTACGATCAGTCTCCCCTTGCTATGTGTTATACCTGCGGCTATGGCAGCTTTTTTGTAGGCAATGGTGCTGCCGGGTTGCAGGTGATCTGCGAGGTCGATGTATT
This sequence comes from uncultured Bacteroidota bacterium, assembly GCA_903877645.1. Lineage (GTDB taxonomy): Bacteria > Bacteroidota > Bacteroidia > Chitinophagales > Chitinophagaceae > Nemorincola. The sequence continues at coordinate 18,058 of CAIRES010000065.1, forward strand.
GCACCCGCTCATCGGTATATTCTTTTACCACTTCGGCGGTTGCATCTTCGGAATGATCGTCTACGACTATGATCTCATACAGGACGGTAGGGTAGCGCTGCGCCAGTATGGCATCTATACAGGCACCGATATTACCAGCCTCGTTTCGTGCGGGTATGATCACTGATATAAAAGTGCTGGGCTTATAGTCGGCCGGCAGTGCAGCTTCTTTCTGCTTGCGCCAGCCATGCCTGTACCTAAACATCAGCACTACGTAGCTGATGGCGAGCAATATGCAGATAATAGTGAGCGCTATGGTCATAAAAGGTGGGCTGCAATGAGCCCGGCATTTTCATGATCAAATATATGGTGCCCTTTGTTGAGTACATGTACCTGCACCGTGTCCAGCCCTTCTTTGAACTGATGTGCGAGGGCCGGCGGCATTACCTTGTCGTATTCGCCCATAAATATGGATACGGGTATATGGTGCTGCTTGATGAGCTTGCGCACGGTCTTGGGTTCGGGCATCAGGTCGCGCATGGCAGGCCATGCATTAAGCAGTATATTCCGTTTCTGTTCGTTTTGCAGGAAGTGCATCACGAAGCGGTGCCGTGACTCATGCACAAGCTTGTTCTTCTTCAGCCAGTCTATAAAGCGCAGGTAACCTGTGGGCTGGCCCAGCATATGCCCGAATATTTTGCGGCCAAAGAAAGTACGGGTGAAAAAATTGAAATAGAAATTTATCGACAGTCCGTCAGTAGCCATCAGCACTACTTTATCTATACTTGCAGGGATGCCTTCCAGTACGCTGAGACATACACGGCCGCCTATGCTGTAGCCCAGCAGCGAAACTTTTTTTACGTTGTGGGCATCCATCAGCGCCTGCACTGTGGCCAGCAGGTCGGCGGTGCGCCATGCTTTTTGGCCGGGCCATTTTGTGTGGCCATGGTGTGGCAGGTCTATAGCTATGATGGTGTACTCCGATGAAAGGTGTGGCACAAAATCGCCAAAGATCCACGCATCGGTTTCATAACCATGAAAGGCCAGTAGCAGGCGCGGACCATTGCCCCATTGCAGGTAGTGGAGTTGTTCATTGCCCGATGTGATATATCCATTCTTGTTGGTCATTAACGCAGTTGCTGCCTCTATTTATTTAGGAAGGTGATCTCATTGAGCTTATGCATCTCCAGGATGGTAGTGCCGCCGTTTTCGGCTTCGCGGTACATAGGCACAAACTTGGCATCAAGCAGTATCTCTTTATAAGTATAAGAGGTGCGGCGCAGCACCGGGCTGGAGAATACATCATCAAAGCCGGTGACCAGCACGTATAGTTCGGCATCGGCCATGGCCAGGTCGGCAGCAGTAAAGCCCATCAGCGGACTGTTCTCGTCGATAGGGTGCACAACGGTCCAGTTCATAGAAAGGTTATCTACTTTATACCGCTCCAGCGCCAGGTCATAAAACTGGTAAGTGGCTTCTCCGTTCTTGTCGCACCGCAGGGCTATGCTCACCTTTATTTCTACATTAGTGAGGGTGTGGTTGTCTTTATAAGTAACGAGGCGGAACATGAGGGCTGTCTTGTCCTTGTAAGGACTGATCAGCGCTTTGTCGCTGAAAGCAAGGTAGGTAGTAGGCTTGGCAAACCGCCCATAGATAAGACCGGTGGCAATAGCGAAAGACAGGAAGCCGCTGAGCGCCTCTAACGAGGATACGATATTGGCGCCATCGCCCATGGGATTGATGCGCCCGTAACCCAAGGTGGTGAATGTTTGTGTGCTGAAGTAGAAGACCTCTTTGAATTTGGCCCATTGATTGGTAGCGATCATGCCTTGTAACTGGTCTATACCCATCAGCAGGTATATGCACGTGTACAGGATGTTGATGACAAAGTAAAAGATAAGGATGACTGCAGCGAATTTCCAGCGGGGCAGGGTAAGCATCTTCTGGTAGGCGCTGATGCGACTGAAAAGCGGCATTCCCTCCCTGCGCAGGTTGAACGAACCATCTTTGTTGATGAACCTGCCCCCGTAATTATTCGGGTTGCTGCCAAAGCCCGTGTCATTATTGGTTTTAAGAAACGGGTTGATCCTCCGGATAGATGCCTTGCTCATAAAACAAATTTAGAGTTTATTTTAAGAAGAGTGAAGAAAGATGGGCAATGTCATGCAATACCCATAAAATGTGCACTATGCATTAACGTCTTTAACCTGCAAAAAAATAATTGAATAGGTGTCATGGTGAGCCTCGTCGAACCACGACACCGTTACCGGACTGGTAATGATCACTCATTACCAGCTAAACTCAATTACCCATAACACTCAACGGAGCCATGGTTCGACGAGGCTCACCATGACACCTACTTGTATAGTTTATACTTTAAAAAATCCATATAGACTATTAGTCTAAGCCTTTATCTCGCCCAGCGCTTTTACCAGTGCATCCAGCTCATCGGTAGTGGTGTAGAGGTTGGGGGTGATGCGGCAGCCATGCACACCGGCGCCATCTATAGCTACTGTGTATATCTTGTATTTGTCGAGCAGGGTTTTGGCCAGGTCGCCGGGCTTTACGCCTTTGATGCCCACATTGGCTATGCCGCAGGAGCGGGCCGGGTCAGTAGGGGTATTGAGGATAACGTGAGACATGGGTCGCACCTTGTTTACCCAGTAGTTTTGCAGGTAGCGTAGCCGGGCTTCTTTACGCGCCGGGCCTATGCGGTGGTAAAAGTCTATGGCGTCGCTTATAGTTAGGTCGGTAGCTACGGGATGCGTGCCGGTATGGTTGAGGCGCAGTATGTCATTTTGCTCCTTGCCTGTTTCAGCGAATATGGGCCATATCTTACTAATGTTGTCCTTCTTTACATACAGTGCACCAGCGCCTATAGGCACGCTCAGCCACTTGTGCAGGCTGGTGCCGTAGTAGTCGCAATTGAGATCAGGTATGCTGAAATAGAGATGCGCAAACGCATGGGCCCCATCCACCATCACAGGTACGCCCTTGCTGTGTGCCATATCGCATATCTTGCGAATAGGCAGTATTTGCCCGGTGATATTGATCATGTGGCACACCATCAGCAGTTTTGTTTTTGGGGTGATGGCATTGGCGTATAGCTCCACTATTTCGTCGTCACTTTTTGGGTCCGGCGGCACAGATACGATCTTGTTCACCATGCCGTGGCGTTTTGCTGTTTGTTTGAACATCTCCAGCATAGAGCCATAGTCCTGCTCGGCCATTACGGCCTCATCGCCGGGCTGCCAGTCTATGCCCGTGATCACCATATCCAGCGATTCGGTGGTGTTGCGGGTAATGATCAGCTCCTCGGGCGAGCAGCCTGCCACCTCGGCCACCTTCTTTGCTGCTGCATTCTTATTATCAAATTGCACCGTACGCAGGTAGTGCGATGCCTGTACATTGATGTCGCGTATATGCCCTATGTATTGCTCCAGTATCTCCTGTGGCATAAAGCAGTAATAGCCATTCTCCAGGTTGATGTAGTCGGGAGTAAGCTTGTACCCCTTGCGTATAGTACCCCAGAAGTCTTCGTTCTCTGCCACGATATCAGCAGGCTGGTCGCCCACCGACTCCAGCATTTTACCAAATGCGGATAAACTGGCTATGCTCGCAAGGCCCAGCATGGTGGAGTTTTTGAGGAATGTGCGTTTGTTCATTGTTTAGATTTAATTGTTATAGACCTTAATCAAGGAAATCAATACTCACTAGCTTTACCATATACCCATCGCTACCTTTGCTTACATTAAATTTCGCTCCTATTTCCATCCATTCTAAGAAAAGTAAAATATGGTTCTTTTCTTCTTCAATCGCATAAATGTAAACAATTTGATTCGGCGTATATCCCCGAGTCACCACCTCTGCGGAATCGACAACCTCGCATTTTCTGCTGCCAATACCAAATGATTTGCAACCTATGTTCAGCAAACTTGTACCAAAGCCATTTGAGAACACACATCTATCAAATCGCTCTATCCTTGACCGTAGAAAATTTGTTATTGCTGTATCATTCATAATACTGTTTACTGTTTTACAATCATTCAGATCTATTGGTTTCTGCCCATAACATACAGACGGCAGCAACATTCCTGTTAAGATAACTATTACAGCTATCATGGTGGAGTTTTTGAGGAATGTACGTTTGCCCATTTGTCAAGTTTGAATTCATTTCGTTTCCCAATGTTGAATAACCGAAACTGCAAACCCAATTTTTCGATTTATTTCAGTGTCATTAGTATATAGCCTGTAATTGCTGACCGGATTTCCGAAGTAAACTATTCCAAATTCCGGTATCCAATAATAATTACATTCTGCATCAGCAGCGTATTCTATATCATAAAGATATTTATAGACCTGATAATTTCTTCCGAAAATAGCAATTGTGGTATCTGCTATATATCTAAAGATGATTTTACTAGCTCGTTTTACGATCTTACCTTCGAGATATAAATCTTTGCTGTCCGGTCCACCACTATAATAGGCTTTTGATTTGTCTTTTAAATTAAAAATAAAACGAAAAGAAACGCTATTGCCTGTATTGCAATCCAAAATAAAACTGTCATTTCTGACTGTCACTTTTTGGCAAAAGTAACATGTGTCGGAAGGAAATCTTGAATGAGTGCCTACCCAAAAATGATGATCACATTTTTTACGGCATCCTATCAATGTTAGCAGTATGAAACAAAAAAACATTTCCCTCATTCTATATAAGATTCTCGCCATTGTTGGGATTCGATCACCTCGCGCAGGGCAGATACACAAGATAATAAAGTACCTTCAACCTACTCTTTTCCTTATAAAACTTATTTCCATCACCCCTTGTCGAAATAATTCTACAAATCCGGGCACGGCATTTGCTGCATAAAAGGAAGATATAGTATTACTTTTATTGCCGAATTGAGCGGCGTTACCAGTTGTCTTTCAATTAATAAAAATCGTATGAAATTTTTAATTGCTGATGATCATGATATTGTGCGCCTTGGTGTGAAGCTGTTATTGCAAAAGAAATACCCCGATGCCGGGGTTACCGAGATAACTGACTACAACAAGATACTCGGCAAGTTGAAGGGCGATGATTACGACCTATTGATACTGGACATCCACATGCAGGAAACCTGCACAATAGAGTTCATCAGGCACCTTATATCGCTTAAACCCGCGTTACGCATCATCATCTTATCTTATTTGCCCGAGGATGTATTTGCCATCCACTACCTGAAGGCAGGTGTAATGGCTTATATACATAAAAAATACGATATAGAAATTCTGAGCAAGGCTGTAGACTGCGTTTTAACGGATCGCAAGTTTTTAACAGCCGGGGTAAATGAGCGAATGCTGCATAAAGATACAGGAGATGAGAACCTGTTTGCCAGGCTCTCCGAAAGAGAGATAGAGGTACTGCATTATATGCTGCAAGGATATGTCTCGAGCGAAATATGCAACAAGATGAACCTGCACAGCACCACCATAAGCACTTACAAGAACCGCATCTTCGAGAAACTGCACACCAACAATATTATGGAGCTGAACGAACTGGTTACCATACACGATCTCTTAAAAAAACCATAACCGGCAAAGAGCAATGAATAGCGCTGATACTGCAAAACGTGCGATGACTGCAACCTCTGCCCGGATACTGACCCGCAGAATATTTCTTGCGTTTTTAGGGCTTATTGTCATCATTGCTGTTGCCGCGCTGTTTGTACGCAATACTATTTCCCGAAAATCTATGCAACTGGCCGAGATGGCCGGCAATATTGACAGTAGTCAATCAAAGCCGGAAGAAGTGCTGCTGCTCATATACCAGGCCAATGATGATTTCCAGGAATCGCTTATTGACGGGAGCGGCAAGCGGAGTATCGATTACAAATTGAAGCTGAAATTGGCTTTTGCAGAGATAGACACTTTGCTGAATGATAAAATGAATACCGCCAACCTGACACCGCAGCAAACGGGCAAAATAAAAGACTGGTACCGAAAAAAGCTATCCCTTTCAGATACGTTGTACACGCTGAAGCAAAACTTTGATTCGCTCCTCAATCTGTATGCCGATTTCAACATGCAGGCAGATAAAGATGGCCGCAGCGCAACTGTGTACCGGCAAAACGGGCAAAACAATACTGCCGACACCCTATGGCGGAACGCACAGAAAAGAAAATTAGTAAAGAGGATAAAGGACGCTATCGCCAATAAAGATGGGGGCACGGGGATAAAAGAGATATTGCGCAGCCGCTCTGAGCACGACCGGTCAACCAGGCAAATGCTGGCACAGGATAAAGCCGCCTACTCCCGGAAACTACAAATGCTGCAACAGCAAAATGTAAAGCTGCTGGCTGTGCAACGGGAACTGACCGCCCTAAATACCCACATCATCAACGAGATGAACCAGATCATTGATGAGATCAAAGATATTAACTACAACATTGCCAATGAATTTAAACGAATGGCTCTCCGGTCGTACAAAGAAAGCACAGAGCTGCTGAATAAACTTTACTTCATTGCCCTCTCCCTCGTGGTTACTTTTGCACTTTTGCTTATCCTGCTCATTTTTCAACTCAACAGGTCGGAACTGGACCTGGTAGAAAAAATTGAGAAACTAGATGATGCAACCACACAGTTAAATATATCAAATACAGGGCTGGGGCGGGCCTTGTCGTTAAAAAACAAACTGATCTCTATTATTTCGCATGATCTTATCGGATCCATACATGCGCTCAACAGCGCACTCAAATTTATAAGCAAGGAGGACATGAATGCACCGAAGCAAAAACAGGTGCTCAACGAGATCAGTGCATCATCTGAGCAACTGACCATATTTGCGGATGATATAGTGACCTGGGTACAGTTTCAGCAACAGGATGAGCTGTCGCAAATGCGCCTCAGCACCACCAGCTTTGATGTGCAGGCGTTGGTGCAGGAGAAATGGGAAATATTAGCGTTGAGGGCCGGCATGAAAAAGGTAGTACTGATAGCAGAAGGCAAAAGCTGCGAGATAGCCACAGACCGTAAAATACTGGGCATCATTATTTATAACATACTCAGCAATGCTATTTAGTTTACTGAAGACGGTATGATCAGGTACAGTATGACGTTGCAAAAAGATCGTCTGCGGCTGCAATTTGCCGATACAGGCACAGGATTTACAGGTAGCCTGGTGGCCAATTATAATGCAGATAAGATCAACTACATCAGCCCCGAGGCAGGCACTAAAAATGAGTTAGGCAAGGGCATGGGCCTCATCATCATTAAGGACCTGGCCAAACAAATAAATGCAGGCATAGCCATAGGCAATAACGCCAATGGAGGTGCATTTGTAAAGATCGACATCCAATCAAGCAACGTTGCATAGCGCCTGCAGATAATACTCCCCGGGCAGAGGCCAAATATTTACTTGTTCAGTTTCAAATCCTCCACCAACCCATTCAATTCAGAATAAGGCGCGCCATCTGCCGTCTCCCATGTCTTCCTATGTACAATACGGTATTTGATTGCGGCTACGCTGCTCTGCTTGTTGCGCAAGAAGATGGGCATGATCATATTCCTTGTTGGGAAATCCGTAGGGTCGTAGTACATCCATACCTCAATAATTAATGGCAGGTCTTTTTTATTGACCGTAGCAGGCAGCGAGGTTATTGCCGCTTTCATTGCTTCCTTGTTCTCCGCCGATTCAGTGGTTTCTTTTGCTTCATACCTGATGTAGCTATTGAATAGTCTTCTTATTGTTTCTATTGATCTTGCTTCTGCGTTATTTGTTATTTCAGTATGCTTCGCCTGTCCAATTGCTGGGTAGGATAACAGGCATAGTATCGCAAAAAATAGCGAAAGTACTTTCATTGCATCATTTTCATCAGGTCATATAGAATTACTGGCGGATATTCGGGTTCATCACTTTTTCCATTCTAAAGATACAAAATATGACTTCTATATGCGCAAAATCCCTACTTATCCCTGTCCGGTCCCTCTGGCTACATTTTTTTAGGCTGTCGGGCACATTGCAATCATTCTGCATTTCATCTTACATATATAATACCTACTTTTGCGCAAATTCTTGACCTGTACAATGCGTAGCTGGTGGTGGAAAATACTTTGTTTCTTAATTCTGGCCTATGTGGTGGTTGGCGGATTCCTGATGCCGGTACCCAGGCTGGATATTCTCAATGAGACCATCCGCAACCTCTATTTCCATGTGCCCATGTGGTTTACCATGATGGCCCTGTTTGGTTCAGCAGCCTATTATTCCATAAAGTACCTGCGTTCGGGCAACCTTAAGGATGATGTGTATGCAGTGCAATTTACCAATACAGGCATATTTTTCAGCTTACTGGGTATGAGTACGGGTATGGAGTGGGCGCAGTTCACATGGGGTAGTGCGTGGAGCAATGACCCCAAGCAGCTATGCACAGCGCTGAGTATGCTCATTTATTTTGCCTACAGCATATTGCGGGGAGGCCTCAAGGATGATGAGAAGAAAGCCAAGATCAGCGCGGTATACAATGTGTTTGCATTCGCCATGATGGTGCCGCTGATCATGATCATACCACGCATGGTCGATTCGCTACATCCCGGCGCCGGTGGCAATCCTGCATTCAAGCAATACGACTTGGATAAGGATATGCGCCTCGTGTTCTATCCTGCCGTGATTGGATGGATCATGCTGGGTTATTGGATCGCATCATTGAAGATAAGATTGGGACTCATCAAGTATAAAAAGGATATTGCTTTTTAGTAAATCAGATATACCATGAACAAAAGCCTTGCTACTATATTTTTATTGCTAATAACAACGACCATAGCCAGTGCGCAGACAGAAATGGCTGATACGCTGCGCTCTAATGGTAAAATATACGTTGTGGTTATGGTATTAGCCACTATATTTGCGGGAATTTTTGCGTATCTCGTGTACATTGACCGCAAAATTTCACGTTTAGAAAAAGGGAAAGACAATTAATTAATTCAACTTTTAAACAAAACAAAGGTGGAAAACGTAACTGCCAAACCAGCCCAGGAAGCTCACTACAGCTTTTTTCAGGGTGTAGAGCGCAACTTTGATAAGGCTTCAAAATATACCCGTTTCGAAACAGGTATCCTGGAGCAGATCAAGGCGTGTAACTCTGTTTACCGGATGAAGTACCCCGTACGCATCGGTGATAAGATAGAAGTGATCGAAGCCTATCGTGTACAGCACTCTCATCACAAGCTCCCATGTAAGGGCGGTATCCGCTACAGCATGGATGTGAACCAGGATGAAGTGATGGCCCTGGCCGCACTAATGACCTACAAGTGTGCTATCGTGAACGTACCTTTCGGCGGTGCCAAGGGTGGTATCAAGATCAATCCAAAGAACTATTCAGTATTTGAACTCGAAAAGATCACCCGCCGTTATGCGAGTGAGCTGGTGAAGAAAAACTTCATCGGCCCCGGCATAGACGTACCTGCACCGGATTACGGCACAGGCGCACGCGAAATGAGCTGGATCGTAGATACTTACGCTTCCCTGAAACCGGGTGAAGTAGATGCCCTGGCTTGTATCACCGGCAAACCTGTAACGCAGGGCGGTGTACGTGGCCGTACCGAGGCTACCGGCCTTGGTGTATATTATGGTATCCGCGAAGTGTGTAACACTGCTGAGGATATGAAGAAACTGGGCTTGCCTGTAGGTATAGAAGGCAAGAAAGTGATCGTACAGGGCCTGGGCAATGTGGGCTTCCATGCTGCTAAGTTCTTCTTCGACAATGGCGCTATCATCGTAGGCCTTGCTGAATACGAAGGTGGTATCTACAACGAAAAAGGACTGGATATTTATAAAGTAGTAGATCACCGCAAATCAACAGGCTCACTGCTCAACTACCCCGGCGCTACCAACATCAAGAACAGCGCGGAAACAATGGAGCAGCCTTGCGACATCCTGATACCTGCAGCTCTGGAAAACGTGATCAACGGCACCAACGCCGCACGCATACAGGCCAAGATCATAGGCGAAGGCGCTAACGGCCCCCTCACCCCTGATGCTGATGAAATACTGAACCAGAAAGGCGTAATAGTAGTGCCGGATATGTACCTGAATGCAGGTGGCGTTACGGTTTCTTATTTCGAGTGGTTGAAGAACCTGAGTCACGTTCGCTTTGGCCGTATGGACAAACGCTTCAGCGAAAACCAGAACGACTCTATACTGAAATCAGTAGAAAGCCTTACCGGCAAAAGGGTTACAGACACAGAGCGCAAGCAGATACTCCATGGCCCTGATGAAGTGGACTTGGTTTACTCAGGCCTCGAAGATACCATGATCGGTTCTTACCACGAGATCCGCGAAGCTCTGCTTCGCCTTGATGGCAAGGTGGATATGCGTACTGCAGCCTTTACTGTAGCTATCGATAAGGTAGGTGTTTCTTACGAAGAGCTGGGTATATTCCCATAATAATTGAAATAATACTGTATATGCAAAGGCTGCCGATTGGTAGCCTTTGTTGTTTTTATGTATATATGTACAATGAAAATTCCTATTCTTATAAAGGTTTGTTAGTTTATTGATATTTCTATTACATTTTTCTTCTTTTTTCGGTAATTTCGCACCACTTTTTAAAACATTTCAACTCTTTTTATAATGGCATTTGATCTCGATCTCATCAGGAAAGTTTATCAGCAACTACCGGGCAAGGTAGCAGCCGCCCGCAGTTTATTGGGCCGCCCGCTTACCCTCGGCGAAAAGACATTGTATTCCCACGCTTACGAAACGCCTACAAAAGGCTATACACGTGGACACGATTATGTAAACTTCTCCCCGGATAGGGTAGCGATGCAGGATGCTACAGCACAGATGGCGTTATTACAGTTCAGCACCTGTGGCCGCGATAAAGTTGCCGTGCCCAGCACTGTACATTGTGATCACCTGATACAGGCCAAGACCGGCGCTCAGCAGGATCTGGCTACCGCGCTTGATGTGAACAAAGAAGTGTATGATTTCCTTTCTTCTATCTCTAATAAATACGGTATCGGTTTCTGGCGCGCAGGCGCAGGCATCATTCACCAGGTAGTGCTGGAGAATTACGCATTCCCCGGTGGTATGATGATCGGTACGGATAGCCACACCCCAAACGCAGGTGGCCTCGGTATGATCGCCATAGGTGTAGGTGGAGCTGATGCTGTGGACGTAATGGCAGGCTTGGCATGGGAGCTGAAGATGCCTAAACTGATAGGCGTGAAGCTCACCGGCAAAATGAATGGCTGGACATCAGCAAAAGACATTATCCTCAAAGTAGCCGGCATACTTACCGTAAAAGGTGGTACCGGTGCTATTGTTGAATACTTTGGCGAAGGTGCTGAAAGCCTGAGCTGCACAGGGAAGGCCACTATCTGCAACATGGGTGCAGAGATAGGCGCTACCTGCTCTATGTTTGCTTACGACGAGAAGATGGCTGCGTATCTCAACGGCACCAGCCGCGCTGAGATCAGCGAACTGGCTGACCAGGTGAAAGATGACCTGCGCTCTGATAAAGAAGTGTACGAGAACCCAGGGGCTTTCTACGATCAGCTGATCGAGATCAACCTCAGCGAACTGGAGCCTTATGTAAATGGCCCGTTCACTCCGGATCTTGCTACACCGATCAGCCAGATGGCTGCTGCAGTAAAAGAGCATGGCTGGCCTGATGCGGTGGAAGTAGCCCTTATCGGCTCTTGCACTAACTCTTCTTACGAAGATATTTCCCGCTCTGCATTCATCGCCCGCAACGCTATGGGCAAGGGCCTGAAGGCAAAGAGCGAATTTACCATTACCCCCGGTTCTGAAATGGTGCGTTATACCATCGAGCGCGATGGTATGCTGGCTACGTTCGACCAGATGGGCGGTATCGTACTCGCTAATGCCTGCGGCCCGTGCATAGGCCAGTGGGCACGCCACGTAGATGACCCGAATAAAAAGAACACCATCATTACTTCGTTCAACCGCAACTTTGCGAAACGTAATGACGGCCTTTCTTCCACACACGCATTTGTAGCATCTCCTGAGATTGTGACTGCAATTGCTATTGCCGGTAGCCTGTCGTTCAATCCATTGAAGGATAAGCTGAAGAATGATAAGGGCGAAGAAGTAATGCTCGATGAGCCGCAAGGCTATGAAATGCCTCCGAAGGGTTTTGACGTAAAGGACCCGGGTTATGAAGCGCCCGCTGCTGATGGCTCAAAGGTACAGGTGATCGTAAGCCCTACCAGCGATCGCCTCCAATTGCTCGCACCGTTTACCGCATGGGATGGCGCTGATATGATGGGCCTTAAATTGCTGATCAAGGCATTTGGTAAATGTACTACCGACCACATCTCTATGGCAGGCCCATGGCTCAAATACCGTGGCCACCTTGATAATATCTCTAACAACATGCTGATAGGTGCTATCAATGCCTTCAACATGGAAACAAATACTGTAAAGAACCAACTCACCGGTGTATATGGCGCGGTGCCGGATACAGCGCGTGCTTACAAAGCACAGGGCCTGGGCAGCATAGTAGTGGGCGACGAGAACTACGGCGAAGGCAGCAGCCGTGAGCACGCAGCAATGGAGCCACGCCACCTCGGCGTTCAGGCTATACTGGTGAAGAGCTTTGCACGTATCCACGAAACCAACCTGAAGAAACAAGGTATGCTGGCTATCACCTTTGCTGATAAGACAGACTACGACAAGATACAGGAAGATGATACCATAGATATCATTGGCCTCACGCACTTTGCTGCCGATGTGCCATTGACCTTATTGCTCAATCACAAAGACGGTACCCGCGACTCCATAAAAGTGAACCACACCTACAACGAACAACAAATAGAATGGTTCAAAGCAGGTGGCGCACTCAACGTGATCCGCAGGGATGTTGCTGCTGAGGTAAAGGGCTAATATTTTGTCGTATAAACGATCATCAGTGTATTCATTTTACATTTGATACAGCTTTTCCCGGTAGTGATGCCAGGAATTGTTGGTGGTTTTCAAATGAATAATTATTAAGGTACCCTGGTCCATCTGAAGAGGAAGCAGGCTGCGCCGGAAATCAACCGGCTGGTAATATGATCGATCATTAAACGATAGAGAGGCAATCTGCAAAGGTTGCCTCTTTTAGTAGACTCGATAGGGGATTAGGGAGGTATTATCACGGCCACCAAATAGGCGCATAGACCACATAGCTCGGAGTAGTTGTGGCTATGTGTACTTGAAAATTATGAGTACAGACCACATAGACTATGTGCTGTATGTGCCTATGTGGTTGGGTATTGTTGCCATTTTTCGTCTTGGCGCCACTTTCTTTCCGACCTTTATGCCATAAAAGATGGGCTCCCCTCACCTTGCGGATCTCTTTGTCGCCGAAGCTAAAGCGAAAGAGGATTGCGTTTAAATTTCTCCCCACCTTTGGAATTTGGCATTTGCTTCTTGGAATTTAAAACAACAATGGGACATCCAAATGGACATCTGAAAAATAATATACGTCTGAAAGCCGCGGGGATATTGATAAGTGCATAAAAGCATAATATTAATTATCCACATTTTTTTTATTTCTGTGTGGGACATTTGCCGAATTTGATTTTATATTGAGTTATTCAATCATTAAACTACATTGCTGCAAAATTGTCCATTGTAGTTTTAAGTAACGAGGAGAAGCCCCTTTAGGGGTTTGGGGTTTTTAGTTGCGTGAAGAAATTATATAATATTGCAGTTAAAATCGAGTTAAACTGTATGAGTATATTTTGTTACCATTAGCTACAGCCTATTTTTGTACCTTCGCACACTTTTCATACAGTATATTGATGGACCTCTTGCAATCGATTGACCGCGGTAAGCTGCCAAAGCATATAGCCATAATTATGGATGGCAACGGGCGTTGGGCTAAAGAGCGTGGGCAAGACCGTGTTTACGGGCACCACGAGGGGGTCATCAGTGTGCGGGAAATAGTGAATGCGAGTGCAGAAATAGGCATACAATACCTTACCCTTTACGCTTTCTCGGCCGAGAACTGGAACCGCCCCAAGGCGGAGGTAGATGCCCTGATGGAATTGCTCGTGAACACCATACGAAAAGAAGTAGAAGAACTAAAGAAGAATAATGTGCGGATGCACGTGATCGGCGACTTTGAAAGCCTGCCGGCCATTTGCCGGAGGGAATTGAATGAAGCGATAGATATGACTGCCGCCAATACCGGGCTTAACCTGATACTGGCACTCAGTTACAGCTCGCGCAATGAGATAGTCAATGCAGCAAAGAAGATAGCGGAAAAAGTGCAGAGGGGAGAACTGAAAGCGGAAAATGTGAACTGCGAAGTATTTGAGGCTAACCTCTATACCTCTAAGTTCCCCGACCCGGAATTGATGATCAGGACGAGCGGGGAATACAGGATCAGTAACTTCCTGCTGTACCAGTTGGCTTATGCAGAGCTTTATTTTGCCCCTGTACACTGGCCTGATTTCCGCAAGCAGAATTTATACGAGGCGCTGCTCAATTACCAGCAGCGCGAACGCCGATTTGGCAAAACAAGTGAACAAATACAAACGAACACCCCCGAGCATGTATAAAGGACTTACGAGGTATATTTTTTTAGTTTTTTGCATGTTCTGCATCACTTATGCTGATGCGCAAATAGGCGGGTCGAACAACGGCCTCAATAAAATGATGCAGCAGAGTGGCCAGCAGCAGGGTGGGGTAGACCTCAATAAACCGAAGGAATATGAACTCGCAGGTATCACCGTGTCCGGTGCCAAATACCTCGATCAGGACCTGTTGATAGCTGTTACTAACCTCGTCGTTGGCCAAAAGGTTTACCTGCCCAATGATGAGCATATCGCTAAAGCTATTAAGGCGCTTTGGAAGCAGGAGTTGTTCTCTAACGTGGATATCACCATCACCAAGTATATAGAAGATAAGGTATTCATCAACATTTCGGTGGAAGAGCGCCCCCGCCTCAGCAGGTATAACTTCCGCAACATCAAGCCATCAGAAGCAAAGGAATTGAAGAATAAGCTCACGCTGGTAGCCAATAAGGTAGTGACCGATGCTACAAAGAAAGAGGCCATCGTGCGTATTAAGAAGTTTTACACAGACAAGGGTTATGGGCGCACACAGGTATCCGTTCTGGAAAGAGCAGATACAGGTGCTATCAATAAAGTCATCCTTACGTTCGTAGTGGTAAAAGGCAATAAAACGCACATCAACGATATCAACATTGTAGGTGAGCAGAACGCCGCTGAAGCCCGTCTCATCCACACATTGAAGTCGACCAAGGAAATGAGCCGCTTCACCCTGCACCGCGATGAAGAAAGTGTGTACAATGCGCCAAAACGGTCGTTCGGTAAGTATGTAAAGCAATTTGGTTTCCTTTCTCCCACCAAAACACTGGATGCCCTCGATCCTTATTTCAGGTTCAAATTGTTTGCCTCATCAAAGTTCAACCAAACGAAGTTTGATGAAGACAAGCAGTCGCTCATCGCTTATTATAATACACTGGGCTACCGTGATGCCTCTGTGGTAGCTGATACCGTTTACCCGGTAAAGAATGGCAACATCAATATAGATATTAGGGTGAAGGAAGGGCATAAATACTATTTCGGCGATATCGCCTGGAAGGGAAATACAAAATATTCTACCGAGGTGCTGAGCCGCACACTCGCCATTAAGAAGGGGGATGTGTACAATCAGCAATTGCTGGAGACACGCATAGGCCGCCAGTTGAGCCCCGATGGTGGCGGTGAGGATGTGAGCAGCCTGTATATGGATGATGGGTACCTGTTCTTCAACATAGACCCTGTAGAGGTGTCAATAGTAGGTGATACCATCAACTATGAGATGCGCATTACCGAAGGCTCGCAGGCTACTATTCGCGACATCAGCATAGCAGGCAATGATCGTACCAATGAGCACGTTATCCGCAGGGAGCTGCGCACATGGCCCGGTAATAAGTTCAGTCGTTCAGACCTCATTGCTTCTCAGCGCGAGATCGCCAGCCTCGGCTTCTTCGACCAGGAAAAGATTGGTATTCAACCTAAGCCACACCCCGAAGACGGTACGGTAGACATTGACTATACGGTTGTCGAGAAATCAAGCGACCAGTTGCAGTTATCTGCCGGTTTTGGTGGTGGCGTTAATTTCTATGGCAACATAGGTATCACCTTCAATAACTTCTCCATCAGGAATATATTCAAACCTAAATTCTGGGATCCATTGCCTGTAGGCGACGGGCAGAAATTCTCAGTAAGCTATGCGTCAAACGGGGCTTATTATAATTCATTGAGCACATCATTTACCGAGCCATGGCTGGGTGGCCACAGGCCGAATGCACTTACTGCCAATATGGTGTATAGTAAATACTCAGCCGCTGCAATAGGTACCGATCCTAATGTGTCGTTCCTGCGCCTTGTAGGCGGTGGGCTGTCTATGGGCAAGCGCCTCAACTGGCCCGATAATTTCTTTGTATTCAACTACGGTATATTCTATAACAACTACAGGCTGAAGGATTATGCCCTCGTGCCCAACTTCACCGATGGTTATAGCAATGACCTTCACTTCAAGTTTGTGATCTCCCGCAATTCAATAGACAGGCCGTTGTATCCAAGGAGCGGTTCCAATATATCATTCACCTTCCAGGTCACCCCGCCATACAGCGCTTTCTCCGGCGAGGATTATGCGAGCGAAGGGGCACAGCAGAAGTACAAGTGGATCGAGTACCACAAGTATAAATTTGTGGCCGACTTCTACCAGAAGATATATGGTAACCTTGTGCTGAGGTTGGCCTCTAAATATGGCTACCTGGGTTATTTCAACAAAGGCATCGGGTTCTCTCCGTTTGAGCGCTTCCAGTTGGGTGGCGATGGTTTATCCGGCTATTCTTACTTCATTGGTAAGGATATCATTTCGCAGCGCGGCTACGAGGTATATGCCCCTGATGCTACTATATATAACAAGTATACTGCTGAGTTGCGCTATCCGTTCTCTCTTGCGCCTACTGCTACTATCTATGGCCTCGTGTTCGTAGATGCAGCCAATGCATGGGATAACTTCTCCGAGTACAATCCTACTAAATTGAACAGGGACGTAGGTGTGGGTATCCGTATCTTCCTCCCTATGTTCGGGCTGCTGGGGCTTGACTACGGTATAGGCATCGACCGTTACGACCAGGCAACCGGAACAACAGGATTAAAAGATATTTCTAAATTTAACTTTATGTTGGGCTTCGAACCTGAATAACAGGCATAACTTTAGCAATAATATTATCTAAAACTCGTTATATGAAAAAGACATTCTTCGGCTTACTGTTATTGTTAGGTATGGCGTCGGCAGCAAGTGCGCAGCAGCATTACTGCTTCATAGACTCGAAGTACCTGCTCGAGAAAATGAGTGATTATAAAGACGCGCAAGGCAAGCTGGATAATATCTCCAAAGCATGGCAAGACGAAATAGATAAAAAGATGGCTGAGGTTGAGAAGATGTATAAGAGCTACCAGGCCGAAAAACCAATGCTGTCGGATGACCTGCGCAAGAAACGTGAAGATGAAATAGTGGCTAAGGAGAAATCAGCAAAAGACCTTCAGAAACAACGCTTTGGATACGAGGGAGACCTGTTCAAAAAAAGGCAGGAGTTCATCAAGCCGGTACAGGATAGACTGTACAACGCAGTGCAGAAAATGGCATCGGGTAAAGGCTATGATATGGTGTTTGATAAGGCAGGCGGGGTTACCGTATTTTACGCCGACCCCAAGCTGGACCATAGCGATGATGTTTTAAAAATTCTTGGAATAAACAAATAATGGCATTTACTTTGCACATCTTAAAAAACAAAACACATAAACTGTAATGAAAAAGGTAGTATTATTTCTTGCTTGCGGATTGCTTTTGGGCAACGTAGTATTCGGACAGACTGCACTGAAACTTGGCTGGATCAATTCAGCAGAACTGCTGCAGGCTATGCCTGAAAAAGCAAAAGCCGACAGCGATGTGGCAAAGTATGCAAGGTCATTCCAGGATCAGATCGACATCATGATGAAGGACTACCAGAGCAAAGGCCAGGACTACCAGGCAAAAGAAAAGACAATGACCGATGCCATGAAGGAAGTGCGCATGAAGGAGATACAAGACCTGCAGAACCGCATACAGAGCATACAGGAAAGTGCCCAGGAAAAACTACAAACTAAAAAGCAGGATGCCTATTCTCCTATACTCGATAAGGCAGATAAGGCGATAAAATTTGTAGCTAAAGAAAAGAACTACGATTACATATTTGACCAGAGCCAGGGCATGTTGCTGTTTGGCAAAGAAGGTGATAATATTTTGCCTTTAGTGAAGGCACACCTGGGTATCAAGTAGTACCTGTTACCGTATACAAGATAACGCTCCGGGCTGCATAGTTCGGAGCGTTATCGTTAAAGCTGAAAGAGATAAGTATTGCACAACTAATTTTTTCGACCATGTCGCCTGCTAACATTAACATACTGGCCATAGAATCATCCTGCGACGAAACAAGTGCAGCAGTGATACGTGATGGTAAAGTGCTGAGCAATCATATAGCCACGCAAAAGGTACATGAGCGTTATGGAGGCGTAGTGCCTGAGCTGGCCTCGCGCGCGCACATGCAAAACATACTGCCTGTGGTAGATGCTGCAATCAAGGATGCAGGTATGGGTAACGATGATATTACCGCTGTGGCATTTACACAGTCGCCCGGGCTTATCGGCTCGTTGCTGGTAGGCGCTTGTTTCGCCAAATCATTTGCGCAAGCCATGAACTTGCCATTGATCGCAGTGCATCATATGCAGGCACATGTATTGGCACATTTTATAGAAGACAGCCCCGAGTTTCCATTTCTTTGCCTTACCGTTTCAGGGGGGCATACTCAGATCGTTTTGTGCCGCAGCCACCTCGATATGGAAGTTCTCGGCGAAACCATAGATGATGCCGCAGGTGAGGCATTTGATAAAGTGGCCAAGATGCTTGGGCTGCAATATCCGGGTGGCCCGTTGGTCGATAAGTATGCTGCGCTCGGCGATCCATTGCGTTTTAAATTTCCGATGAGCGAAATGAAAGAATACACGTTTAGCTTCAGTGGTATCAAAACGTCAGTACTGTATTTCTTGCAGGCACAGAAAAAATTAGACCCGGATTTTGTGGAAAAGAACCTCAATGATATTTGCGCATCAGTGCAGTATACCATCATCAATATGCTCATGGCCAAATTGCGCAAGGCCGCTAGGGACTTGGGCATCAGGCAGGTAGGTATAGCAGGTGGTGTATCTGCCAACAGCGGCCTGCGCAAGGCGCTCAAAGATGCCGGTGAGCAATACGGCTGGAAGGTATACATACCCAGGTTTGAATACTGTACAGACAATGCTGCTATGATCGGTATCACAGGGTATTACAAGTATTTGAAAGGGGCTCTTGCAGATATGTCTGTTACTCCCAGTGCAAGAGCTACATGGCAATGAGCAATACCTACTTCCGGTTCAAGCAGTTCAGGATAGAGCAGGATAAATGCGCTATGAAGGTGACCACCGATGCCTGCATACAGGGCGCATGGACGCCTATACAGCAAAGCGTGAAGAAGGTATTAGACATCGGCGCTGGTACCGGGCTGCTATCGCTGATGCTGGCTCAGCGGAATAAGGATATACACATTGATGCGGTAGAGATAGATGTCGCCGCCGCAGTGCAGGCAATGGATAATGTAGCCGCATCTGTTTGGAAGGAACGCGTGCAGGTTGTTGAAAGCGATATCCGCAATTACACTCCCGGGTATAAATATGACCTCATCATCACCAACCCTCCCTTCTTCAACAATAGTTTGTTGAGTGATAAAGCCTCAGTGAATGCTGCGAGGCATACGCTTTCATTGCCCTACGAAGAATTGCAGGAAGCGATAGCGCATTTGCTCGATGATGTAGGCTATTACTCTGTGCTGCTGCCATACACTGAATACCAATTGTGGAAGGACATGCAGGTGAAACAGGGATGGCATGAATGTGGCAAGCTATCTATCTGCCACAGGCCGGGTGCCGATGTGAAGAGGGTAGTGGGAATGTTTTGTAAAAAATTAGCTATCCACTCGCAGGAAGGTACGCTGATCATAAAAGAAACGGACGGGCAATACAGTGATGCGTTTAAGAAGTTGCTGGCGCCGTTTTATCTTGAGTTGTAATAACGGGTTGCTTATCCTTTCTTTTGAAAATGAAGAACAGACATACCAGCATCCATCCTATCCATACCAGGTAAAAGCCATAATGAAAGCGATGGCCAAGTAAGTGATGCGTGAAGTCATTAGTGAAATCGTCGTAGGTAAGATATAAGCCACCGGCCGCTGCCAGCAGCAGAATGAAGTGTATCAACCTCGCCATACCGGGGCGCATTTTTTTTTGTAAAAGCGAATGCAATAAGTACAGCGACATCAAAAAAAGAAACACCGCAATTGCGCCCTGCCACCAGATCTTCAGCAGGTTATATTCGCGGTGAAAAAAGGTTATGCCCACGCGGCCGATCCATGACGCTTTCGACATCAGGTAGCCTGATGCCGCTGATAATAAAGCCAGCGAAGTGATCAAAAACGAATTGCGTTTCATTAAGCTGTTATTTGTTTGATGAACAGGCGCTGATCAAATGCGAAAGGTATTGCGGATATTATCTTCACTCGCCTGAAGTCTGTGTGTAGCGGGTTGATGAGTATATTATAGTCGCCCTCCACTATAGCGGAGGGTACACGCAAAGCAAGGTATTTGCTTTCTCTGCAAAATCGGTCGCCAATAGTTTGGGTTTCGGGAATGCCGGGAAATGATTTCCATAATGGCGGCAGGCCCTTTACAGGTAGCTCATGTGCGGGTAAATTCGGTAGCTCAATGCTGATCATTAAATAATCTTCCGGTACTACATTCAACTGTACATGCACTGCTACCTCCAATGCTGACAAAGCGCGCGACTCTGCGGTATACAACAACGGGATACCTTTGCTATTCCACCTGCCTCCGGCCAGTTCCGCACCCCTGCCTGAAATGTCATTTTTAAATGCAACCCTTGCAAGGCGAAATACGATCATGCTAATACACCGTGTTCTATGCGGGTTAATTCATCGTTGATGAGTGTGATGCCAAAGCTGCTATCCAGCAGGTCTTTGGGTTTGATGCCTCCCATAGCTATGCTTTTGGTGCTGAGCCAACTGTCAAATTTTTCACTTTTGCCAAATACTTCAGAACCTCTCTTATACAGCATGGTAATCTCCAGGATCTTTTCGGAGTGTATGGGATCAAAGGTTTTCTTTTCTTTTTTGTAGCGTTGTATTGTGCGCTCTGATAAATGCAAAAATGCCGACCAGTCATCAAGGCTGAAAGGGCTGCTTTCGGTCATTTTGCTGAATGTATGAAAAGGTATGCCACTACGCATTGTATTAATCAGATAGCTCGATGAAGGCGTTTGCTGGTAGGCCTGGTTCGGCTCATTCAGGTAATTGGCGGAGGTATCTGCGTTATTATATTCTTTTTCTTTTTTCATAAAATGATCCCGCCCAAAGGTAGTTATTTGTCGTGGGAAAAACGTCATTTGTCATATTTTTTTTCATTTTTTTTCCCGGTGTTTAAAACCGGGAAAAAAATGTTTTTTATTGCATTGCCTGTGCGTCTTTCAGAAACTGCTCTAATCCGAGGTCTGTTAATGGGTGCTTGAGCAACCCCAGTATAGAAGAAAGCGGGCAGGTGCATACATCTGCCCCGGCCTCTGCACAACGTACAATATGTAATGGGGTGCGGATAGATGCGGCAAGCACTTCTGTCATAAAGCCTTGTGAATTGTAGATGTTCACGATCTGCTCAATAAGCTGCACGCCATCCCAGCTGCTGTCGTCTATGCGGCCTATAAAAGGGGATACATAGGTGGCGCCTGCTTTTGCTGCAAGGATAGCCTGGCCCGCAGAAAACACAAGTGTGCAGTTTGTCTGGATGCCGTTATCTGTAAACCACTTGATGGCTTTGATGCCATCCTTGATCATCGGCACTTTTACGATGATGTTCTTATGTAACGCTGCCAGTTTTTTGCCTTCTTCAATGATGCCTTCGAATGTAGTCCCCAGCACTTCTGCGCTTACAGGGCCATCCACCATTTCACAAATAGTCTTGTAGTGCTGCGTTACAGCTTCATAACCTTTGATGCCTTCCTTGGCCATTAAAGACGGATTGGTAGTGACACCATCTAATATGCCGAGGTCGTTGGCCTCTTTTATCTGCGCGAGATTTGCAGTATCAATAAAGAATTTCATGAAAATGATTTTAAGCCACGAAGTTAGTTAAAAACTTTGCGCTGTAAAATGCAGAACGAAGATCAATGAGGGATTTGGGGAAAAGAAAATGCCAGGTAAGAAAAAAACCTGGCAAGTTACTCACATCGCACCGCTACAACCGCCCGCCCTTGCTACATTCCTGTCCTGGGGGATTCAGCAGGAGCTGGCCGTATAAGACTTGCCAGGGGTGCAAAGGTAAGAAAAAACATTTTTACAGCAAAAAAAGCCTGAAAAATATCTTCATTTCACCGAATAAATAGGGAAGGATATTTTCAAAGGCATTTTTAGTTGGAAAATCACCGGAAAAGAAGTTTACCGAACCCGGACCGGTAATATGGCGATTTATGACCAACCAAACGGCTAAATGAGGTGCATCTTATACTGGCATTACCTTTTCCGGGCAAAAACGGGCATAAAAACGACCTGTCAGGGCGGGAGAAAATGATTTTTTTTAAAAAAAACAGGACAAACTCTATGTTGTTGATTGTTTTTTTACTATTTTTCGCCATTATTTCATAAATCTACTATTGATATGGGATCAGGAAATCTTTACACTCAACTGGCAAATACTAAAAAAAATGTGAAAAGAAGCCGTTTTATGCGGGGCTTCTTCTTTGCCGGTATGTTGTTATTGGGTATGCCAATGGCAAGTAAGGCAGTAAACACGCCGCCATCATATGTTAATGCTTCTCCACAGATATTTACTGTGTGTCAGAACGCTGTGAGCGCAGACTTTACCAGTTTGTTAACAGTGACCGATCCCGACGCCGGTGATGTGGAGACATGGACACCCACGCTTGGCTCCGGCCCTTCCCATGGCTCGCTTTCAGGCTTCGATGTAGTGGCTATTTCCGCAGGTGGCTCAACGCCTCCGTCTACTTCAGTCACCTATACCCCTGATGCCGGGTATTTTGGCGCTGACCAGTTTTCTATTACTGTTGTAGATAGTAACGGCGGTGCAGATACTTTGGTCATCAATGTATCGGTAACGGCATTGCCTACAGTTACTTTCGGCACAATGCCGGTAGTATGCTCAGGTGCAACAACTGCTACATTAACATACTCTGCCGAATCCAACATCGGCCCTACATCACAAACTTTCCCATTCACTAACAGCACACAAATCTGGACTGTACCTCCGGGCGTAACCAGTCTTACATTCGACGTGCAGGGTGCAACCGGTGGCAACGACGATTATAGCGGCGCTCCTAACCCGGGCAACGGTGGCCGTATGCAAGGTACACTTGCTGTTACCCCTGGCGCTACAATGTATGTGAACGTAGGCGGTGCCGGTGGAAACGGAACAGTATCAGGTGGTGCCGGTGGTTTCAATGGCGGTGGTAACTCTAATTATTATTTCTTCGGTTGCGGTGGCGCAGGTGGTGGCGCTTCAGACATTCGTCTTGGTGGCAGCGCGCTGGCTAATCGGATAGTAGTAGCCGGCGGCGGCGGTGGTAACGGTTGGGATACTCCCGGCCCTATCTTCGGCGGCAATGGCGGTGGTACTACCGGCCAGGCAAGTGGCAATAACGTATATGGCTCTCATGCAGCAGGTGGCACCCAACTCGTTGGTGGCGCAGGCGCTATCTATCCTCCTACATGGACGGCGGGTTCTCCCGGCGTTTCTGCAGTAGGTGGTAATGGCAGTGTTGATGGTATCTCCGGCGGCGGCGGTGGCGGCTACTTCGGTGGCGGCGGCGGTGTATGGACCGGCGGTGGCGGCGGATCTTCTTTTTTCAATGGCGTATACGCTTCAGGTGTCGTAAACACACCCGGCTACAACAGCATAGGCAATGGCGGTGTTTCATTTAATTATGTAGTACCTGCTACTTACAGCATTACATTTGATGCAACAGCGCTTGCTGCAGGTTTTGTAAATGTACCTGCCGGAACAGCATTTCCCTCTTCACCACTTTCCATCGCAGTACCTGCCGGAGCAGCTCCTGCTACTTACAATGGCTTCCTGAGCGTGAACAACCCAACTTGCCAGAGCGTTCAGTATCCTATTACTATTACCATCAACCCGCTTCCTGTGATTGATCCTACAACTGTTACCAATGTAACAATTTGTAACGGTGTTGTATCTGACGAAATAGATTTTGCAAGCTCAATAATCGGCACTACTTATACCTGGACCAACAGCAATTCATCTATTGGCCTCGCTACAAGCGGCACAGGTAATATACTTCCTTACACTGCTACTAATGCTTCCGGCTCTCCGGTTACTTCTAATGTAACTGTAGTGCCAAGTGCAGCAGGTTGCCCGGGCGCTTCTGCTAGTTTCTCGGTTGTAGTTAATCCTACTCCTGCTCTTACCAGCACGCTTACTCCTTCAGATATATGTGATAGCACTAAGTTTGTTTATAGCTATACAAGCAATACAGCAGGTGCAACCACCTACACATGGTTCCGTACTTTGCCTGCAGGTGTTACCGGCAGCGCTGATTCAAGTGGCACAAACAGCCCTGACGATTACCTGGACAACACAACAAATACAACGCAGACTGTAACTTATAATTACCAGCTTGCCATTAACGGTTGCTTCAATACAAGCCAGAATGTTCAGGTTAACGTATATCCAAAACCAAGCCTGACCACTCCATTAACTAATGCGATCTGTAACAACACTAATTTCTATTATCCGGCATTAGGCAGTGTCACCTCACCTTCTGTTAACTATACATGGAGTCGTGTGGCTCAATATGGAGTAACTGGTTCAAGTAGCGGAACAAGTGCGACAATCAATGACCCACTTACTGATACCACTACAGAACCTGTAGCGATCAATTATATGTACTCTATGACATTGACTGGTACAAGCAGATCTTGTCCTGCTTACATGCAGAATGTGGTAGTAACAGTTAATCCAACTCCGATGTTGAGTTCTACTTCTGTTACTCCTATTTGTGATAAACAGACTGTTACCTATCTCGGTACCTCTACTACCACTACTATACCAACTGACTATAGCTGGTCAAGAGGTACTATCGCCGGTATTACTAACGGAGCTACAACAGTAAGCGGTAATTCTATTTTAGATTCGCTGCATAACTCTACTGACAGCTCGATAGTAGTTAATTATGCGTTTACTACTAATCTTACAGGCACTACATGTTCTAATACACAGACATTAACGACTACGGTTTATCCTACACCAATGCTGAATAGCGGCCTGACCACTTCGGTTTGTAACAACACTCCGCTTGCGTATACTGCAAGCAGCAGCACAATGGGTACTAACTTTACATGGGGCCGCGATACTGTTACAGGTATCAGCAATGCCGCTAACCTGGGTGGTGTAGGTGCTACCCCGGGCGAAACGCTTGTTAACACTACTTCTTACCAGGTTGTTGTCCCTTATGTGTTCTCATTAACGGCTAACGGCTGTCCTGCTAATATGCAAACAGTAAATGTAACTGTGAATCCACAGTTATTGTTGTCTACCACATTGACACCACATGCTGTATGTGATAGCACTATATTCAGCTACCCACCTGCAAGCATCACCCCGGGTGTTTCTTTTAGCTGGTATCAGCCTTATGTTCCCGGTATCTATGCGCTGCAGCATTTTGGCACTGGCGACCCTCACCAGCAACTGATCAACAGCACCAATAATACAGTAGTAGTAGATTATACATTCACTTTGTCTGATTATGGTTGCAGTGATTCTGAAGTGGTAAGCGTAGTGGTTAACCCAACACCAAAACTGACCAGCTCAATGACAGGTTCAGTTTGTAGCAATTATCCATTTACTTATGCTCCATCCAGCTATACCTTTGGCGCTACTTATGCATGGGATCGCCCTGCTGTAGCAGGTATTTCTCCAACCACAGGTTTTGCCTCTACAGGTGCAGGTATCATCAATGAAACACTGGTGAGCAATTCTTCAACGCCTGTTGTAGTAGACTATTTCTACAGGCTCAGCATTAACGGATGTGTGAACCTTTATACACAAACATTGCAGGTTACTGTAAATCCAACTCCGGGTAATGCTACCATTACCACGCACCCTGCCGCTAACCTTTGCTCAGGTACTATGTACCAGAATTTCGGTATAGCTTCTGCTGTGCCGGGTATTGATTATCACTGGACTGCTACTAACGGTACTGTATACCAGGAAGGAAACAATGGCCAGTATGCAGTAGTCAACTTCCTTACTCCGGGCACATCTGTAGTAAGCGTGAGCAGCAATGTTGCAGGCTTCGACGGTTGTTTGTCTTACGGCACTTATACAGTTAACGTAGGTACTTCTGCTTCTTCTACTCCCGGTGTTATCTATGTTAACGGCCAGTTCATCTGCCTGCAGAATGATAACAGCTCTTACCAGTGGGGATATGATAATGCAATAACACTGCAGCCTACGACACTTACCGGCGAAGTAAACCAGGATTATAACAACAGCAACCCTGATTTTAATTTGTATAACTACTGGGTAATGACCACCAACGGTGATTGCACACAGAAAGCTTATTACAACAGGCCTGCTGCTGTGATCGATGTAAATAACACTACTGATGTAAAAGTTTATCCTAACCCTGCAAAGGATGTTGTGAATGTGGAGATCAATACTACCGTAGGTGGTAATATGGAAGTGGAAATGTATAACGTCATTGGCCAGAAACTGGATACTAAAGCTGTGGTGAATAACAAAGCAAGTATTAATGTGACCAACCTGCCGGCGGGATGTTATATCATAGATTGTTTCCGCGAAGGTGTGAAGATCTCTTCAACCAGGTTCATTAAAAACTAATTTCTCAACATTAAAAATCGGATAAATGAAAAAAATATTTTTCTTGTTGATAGCAGCCAGTGGAGCGTTATCAGCCATCGCGCAAACGAACGGTGGAACTACCCAATCGGACAATAGTACACACCAGCGCAGGTGGTATAAACACGATAGCCTGCTCTCAAGGTGGGTGATTGATGTAAACCTGCTGGGTGGTGCACTTACCAACGATTATAAATTAAACAACACGAGCGATAACTATACCAACGGTATCAATAACAATACCGGTACATTAAAGTTCAGCAACGGAATGTCCTATGGCGGCGATGCGCAGATCGGGTATTTCTTTGGTAAAAAAGCACACTTCGGTGTTGGTCTTGGCTTTATGTATCTCTACCAGACTGGTGATGCAACCCTGAAAGGTTTCCAGGTACAGTACCAGTCTACTGATGCCTATGGCGCTACTTTCAGGCAGGTGATCACTGCCGATCACGACATCAAGGAAACGCTGACTACCAACAATTTCAATATCCCGTTGGTGCTGAAATACAAGGTGCGTTTCTCACGCAGGTTTGGCTTTACTGCCGATGCCGGTATCCTGTATAACCTACAGGTGCAGAATTCTTACAAGACAAACGCAATGTTCGATTACGAAGGTATCTACCAGTATTCTACAGCAAGTGGTAGCGGTGGTGTTGCCGTATATGACAACAACGTTACGCCTGCTGCTAATGACTTCCTGATCACTAAGGCAAACTATCTGAAAGATGGCAATACCAATGGCCTTGCTTCTTATTTTGCTAATGAGTATGCTCACGGCCATAATGTAGGCTACCAGGTAACTCCGGGCAGCAAAAGCGGCAATACAAATTTCCTTGCAGGTTCTGTAGGCTTCCTGGTACAGCCATCACTTAATTACTTCCTGAGTGATAATGTAGCATTGAACATTGGCGGTTACTACTTGTTCCAGCCGTTCAACAATACTACACCATCAGGTTACAGGCTTACTGATAAAGTAGGTGGTTACAGTTCTGTTACCAATGCAGTATCTACAAGCAACAGCCAGTCTTATGGTGGTAACATCGGTGTTCGCTTCTTCTTCGGTCGTCCGAAAGACAGCGATGGCGACGGTATACCAAACAAGAAAGACAAATGTCCTTACGTATTTGGTTTAGCCCAGTTCCAGGGTTGTCCTGACAGCGATGGCGATGGTATCCCTGATGCACAGGATTCTTGTGTAGACGTACCGGGTACTGCCCAGTTCCACGGTTGTCCTGATAGCGATGGCGATGGTATCCCTGACAAGGAAGATTCCTGCGTTTATCAGCCGGGCCCTATTCAGTTCCATGGTTGCCCTGATACAGATGGTGATGGTATCCCTGACAAGAATGACAAATGCCCAACGATACCTGGCCCGGCCAGCAACCAGGGTTGTCCTTACGACACTGTGAAGCCAGCGCCGCCAAAACGCCAGCCTGAAGTTGATCCTGCTACACCGATCCTGTTCGATCTTGGTAAAGCAACAATACACGAATCTTCTTACGATATCCTCGAAGAAGCGGTATTGGAACTGAAAGACAACAATGACGCTTACCTTATCATCGATGGCCATACCGATAACACCGGTTCTCCTTCATTGAACAGGGTACTGTCTTACAAACGTGCTGAAGCCGTGAAACAATACCTGAAAGAAATGGGTATCAGTGAAAAGAGGTTGATCACTATCGGTCATGGTGAAGATTCTCCTGTAGCGCCAAATACTACAGATGAGGGTCGCGCTAAGAACCGTAGGGCAACAATGACGATCAGGCACCAACACGAAGAATAAGCAGAACACACAGTTTTTATCATGAACGCCCCGGATATTCCGGGGCGTTCGTATTTATACCGGTCCCTGATTTTTTTGCTTTTCATCAGAATAAATCGCTAATTTCTTATTATATCAATACGTTATCACCAATAGTACATTGGTGTTATAATTAACGCAATATATTCTATGTATACTATTTGTTGCTTATAGAAATACCTCCGACCTTTGTCGCTCGCCTTTTCTCAAACCTC
Source organism: uncultured Bacteroidota bacterium (assembly GCA_903877645.1). GTDB lineage: Bacteria > Bacteroidota > Bacteroidia > Chitinophagales > Chitinophagaceae > Nemorincola. The sequence goes on from CAIRES010000065.1 coordinate 47,098, forward strand.
TACTTTACCAGGAATAACAAACTATATTTCATACAGCGAACGTCTGCTTTTCAGGCAGATCTTTGATTGCATGATCTCCGTCATGTTTTTTTTTAAATGGTTATTTTTTCTTTGTGATTAAATATGTTGTATGAGGTATAAGCAATTTGTGTCGATGAATATAGCAGTAATAGGTGTGGCAGCTATAGTAGAAGAGTACGCTTTAAAATATGCCTGTGCCGGCCATGAAGTATCTATTGCATTAATTGATGCACCTGCTGAAATAACCCGCAAAAGGCTGGCCGCTGTTAACCGGATCACTGTATGCACTATCGAAGCGGCTGCCGCAGATGCGGACATGATCATTATTGCTTCTATGCCAAAGGACATACGTGAGATAGCTTATTGGCTCGGTGATGTGAGGAAAAAGGTGGTCATAGATTGCTCTGCCAACTTACTTTCTGTAGCAGATGATTTGCTCAATACGGTTATGGCTATAAAAGCAATTACCGGTGGTGAGCATATCATAAAAGTATTCAGTACACGTGGTTATTAGCAGTTGCTTCGCCCCTTGTTTGGCCATAGTGATGTGCAATTGATGATGGCCGGTGATAGCAAAAAAGCGAAGGAACTGGCAAAGATACTGACGCTGGATCTCGGCGTGGATAAATTCATAGACCTTGGCGGAGATCAATCGCTGACAATGTTCAACGAAATGGTGAGATCATGGAAATCAGCCTCATTATGTTGTACGGAAAACAAAGCATGGGCAGAAATCAGGCGTTGATTTCTTTAATCGATTTTTCAGAGATATGCAAAATATAAAATGCGCCGATCTACAAAGACCGGCGCATTGATATTTTTAGTAAAAACTACACAAAGAAATAATGCTCGGTCTCTAGCACCTTTGCGGCTATGCGTCTGCGGGCATCCTTGGTGTTGAATGAATCTACCTTTGTAAAACGTTTCAGGCCCATCAGCATCATGCGCTGTTCGTCGCCATCAGCAAAGGCATTGAGTGCTTCTTTACCAGCATGGCTGATGCGGTCTGCGGCATCGAATATAAAGGTGCGGGTAGCATCGAGTGCCAGTGCTGCATTGGGGTTATTGTTGTTCTGCATCTTCATGCTGCGCAGCAGTATGCTTTCCGCCTGGAAGGTGTCAATGATCATGTCTGCAATGTTCATCAGTACTTCCTGTTCGCTTTCCAGCTTCATCATCAGCTTTTGGGCTGCTGCCCCTGCACACATCAGTATGGCTTTTTTGAAGTTGGCAATTGCTTTTTGCTCAGCGGCAAATGGGGCATCATCACTGCCAAAATCAGGAATGCTCATCAGTTCTTTCTGCACAGCCATAGCAGCACCCATAATGTTGATACGGCCTTTCATGGCGCGTTTCAGGTACATGTCCAATGTCAGCAGGCGGTTGATCTCGTTGGTGCCTTCAAATATCCGGTTGATGCGGCTATCCCTGTAAGCACGCGATATGTTGTACTCATCAGAGAAGCCATTGCCGCCATGTATCTGCACGCCCTCGTCCACAACATAGTCCAGAGCCTCCGAGCCCAATACCTTCAGCATAGCGCACTCTATGGCATACTCCTCTGCTGCACCCAGCAGGGCATCCTGCTTGCCTGCGGCTTCGAGTTCATGCTCCTTATTATCTATCCATTGCGAGGTACGGTACAAAGAACTCTCTGCCGCAAACAGCCTGATCACCATTTCTGCAAGCTTGTGCTGTATGGCTCCGAAGGAGGCAATAGGTACTTTAAATTGTTCGCGGGTTTTGGCATAAGTGGTGCTGATGCTCAGTGCGTGCTTGGCAGCGCCGGTGGCTGCGGCACACAATTTCAGCCTGCCTATGTTCAGTATATTGAAGGCGATGATGTGGCCCTTGCCTATCTCCCCCAGCAGGTTGTCTTTAGGTACTATACAGTTCTCAAAGAAAAGTTGCCTTGTACTCGACCCCTTGATGCCCATCTTATGTTCTTCTTCTCCAAATGTGAGGCCGGGTGTATTTCTGTCTACAATGAATGCGCTGAATTTATCGCCATCTATTTTAGCAAATACCGTGAAAACATCTGCAAAGCCCGCATTGGTGATCCATATCTTTTGCCCGTTGATGGCGTAAGTCTTGCCGTCAGCGCTTAACGTCGCTGTTGTTCGTGCGCCGAGTGCGTCAGAGCCGGATCCTGGCTCTGTAAGCGCGTATGCACCCTTCATCTCTCCGGTTGCCAGCTTGGGTATGTATTTTTGTTTTTGTTCCTCGGTGCCGAAGTATAGTATAGGCAGTGAGCCTATGCCATTATGCGCCGCCATAGCTACTGCAAAAGAGTGGCCGCCGCCCAGGCATTCATTCACTAATGTTGCGGTTACAAAGTCTTTGCCCAGCCCTCCGTATTTTTCGGGGAAGGCAGCGCCGAGCAGGCCCAGTTCGCCCGCCTTATCCAGCAACGATGGCATCAGGCCCTCTTTTTGTTGGTCTATTTCTATGAGGTAGGGGAGTACATCTTTATCAAGAAATTCATTGCACATCTGTATGATCATGTGCTGCTCTTCATTAAAATCTTCGGGCGTAAATGTTTGCTCGGGTGTAGAAGTCTGTATTAAAAATCCCCCGCCTTCAATAGTTGTTTTCATAGTTTCCGTTTCCATAGTAATGTTGGTATAAAGCTATGATTTTTTGTGGAAGCTAAAATAAGATTAACATAAGTAAGTTATTAGTGCTCTGTTTTAACTGTTTGTGTTTTTATTAGTCTGTTGTTTAATGTTTATATATTTATGACGCAAAAAGTTAGGTAATAATATGGTGAAATATATATATACTTTGATGATGGCCTGCCTGGCGATTAATATGGCAATTGCACAGAAAAATTCGGGTGCTACGGATGACGACGGGCCGGATGATCCGTATGAGGTCAAGTCATATTTTATGTTTGGGCTGAACTACGTGAACAATAATGTATATCTCGGCCGAAAAGATACTGTAACCATACCTTACATAAGTCCCTGCATAGGGTATCATTATAAGAACGGGCTGTATGCTAAGGCTATGGTATCGGAAGCGCCCGCGCAGGGCACGCTCGACCTGCTGACGCTAGAGGCCGGTTATGACCACACGTTCAGCGATCATTTAAATGGCGGCCTCAACATCGATAAATTCTATTACAATAAGAACAGTACCAGTATCAGGGCAACTACCAAGGGCAGTGCGGGCATCAACGGCCAATACACTAATGACTGGATAGAGCCGCAGATTACCTTCAATGCCGACTTTAATAAATCGACTGACTATGTGCTGAGCCTGTTGCTCGATCACAACTTCCGGTATAAGGAGAAGACCCTGAATATCTTTCCGGCGGTGAGTGTGAATATAGGCACACAGCATTATTATGATGAGTACTTCATCAACCGGCTGCTGAAAAAAGACAAGGCCCTGAAGCTGAAAAAAGTGGTGGCTAATGCCGGCAATTTTGTGCCGCTCGATTATGAGGTAAGCTCAAAAATTACATACAGGGTCACCAAGTGGTTGTTCACACTTATACCCACTTATGCCATACCCTTAAGTCCGGCCAGTATCACTCTTCCCGGACAAAAAACTTTCCGGGAAAAGCTATCCAATACCTTTTATATGGAGCTGGATATTTGTCATAGGTAGCATTGGTTTCTTGGTACTGTTTTTTCCATATCTTTGACAGGTATGGACATAACGCATCTGCTGTTATATATTTTAGGATGTATCTTGTTAATGGGCTTTTTTGCAGGCACAGAGATAGCGTTTATCTCTGCCAATAAGCTGAACATAGAGTTGCGCAAAAAACAAGGCAAGATTTCCGGGCGTATACTCGCCCGTTTTATGGAAAATCCTTCTGAGTTTATCGGTACTAGCCTGGTAGGTGTCAATGTACTGCTCGTGGTGTATGGCCTGCTTGCGTCGGAGATCACCGGTAAGCTGCTCTTGCAATACCACATCACGCTTACTGAATATCCTAAGCTGCTGGTAGATACCCTAATCGCTACTATTGTGATCCTGATTTTTGCCGAGTTTTTGCCAAAGGCTATTTTCAGGTCAAAAGCAGAAGTAGTACTTAGCCTGTTTAGTGTGCCCATGCTGATCATGTACTGGATTTTTTACCCGGTCGCCAAGATATTTGTGGCCATTTCGGAGTTCATACTCAAATACCTGTTCAATGTACGCATCAAGGAGAACAAGCAGGTCTTTAACCGTGTAGACCTGGAAATGCTGGTAAAGCAGAGTATGCACGGCCATGAGAACGAGAACAGCGATGTAAATACTGAGCTTTTTGAGAACGCCCTGTACCTCGTTAATGTACGCATCCGCAAATGTATGGTACCGCGCAATGAGGTGGAGGCCATCGATGTGTCTGAGCCTATCGACGAGCTGAGGAAGAAGTTCATAGATACCAAGCTATCGAAGATAATTGTGTATGACGACAGTATAGATAATATCGTAGGCTATGTACACCACCTCGATCTGTATCGTCGCCCGCAAACGATAAAAGACATACTGCACTCCATCACCCCAATACCCGAGGCCATGAGCGCTGTGGACCTGATGAACCGTTTCACCAAAGAGCGCAAAAGCATAGCATGGGTGATAGATGAGTTTGGTGGTACCGCCGGCATCGTGACCATGGAAGATGTGCTGGAAGAGATATTCGGCGACATCAATGATGAATACGATGAGCAGGAGCATGTGGAGAAACAAATATCTGAGAATGAATACATTTTCTCCGGCAGGCTGGAACTCGACTACCTCAATGAAAAGTATGATTTCGCCTTCCCTACGGATATTTCGGAAACGCTCTCCGGCTATATCATCGCCGAGCACGAGACCATACCCAAGATCAAGGAACGCATTATTATAGACAATTACGAGTTTGATATACTGCTGGTAACAGATACCCGCATAGAAACCGTGAAAATGAAGATACTAAGGCCAATTTAACCGTAACATTCTTAAAACGAAATACCATGCCTGTACAACGCCCATTCAACCTCAACCAATGGATAGCAGATAACCGTCACTTGCTGAAACCGCCTGTTGGTAACCAATGCGTATATAAAACAGCAGATGACTTCATTGTAATGGTAGTAGGTGGTCCCAACAGCCGCAAGGACTTTCATTATAACGAGGGGGAAGAACTGTTCTTTCAATTGGAAGGCGATATCGTAGTGCGCATACAGGAAGATGGTAAGATCGTAGACATCCCGATCAAGCAGGGGGATATGTTCCTGCTGCCGGGCCGCACACCACACTCACCGCAGCGTGGGGCAGATACCGTAGGCCTCGTGATCGAAATAAACCGCAAGACCGAAGAAATGGACGGCTTTATGTGGTTTTGCGAGAACTGCGACAACAAACTGTACGAAGAATTTGCCCACATTACCGACATCGTGGCTCAACTACCACCCATCATGAATCGCTTCTACGATGATAAAGAAAAATGTACCTGCAGCAAATGTGGCACTGTGATGCAGCGGCCTCTTTAATTAGCTGATTAGCTAATGTGCTGATCAGCTGATGCTTTGCGGGATTAGAAAATGCTGCCATCAGCTAATAAGCTAATCATCACATCAGCTAATCATTTCTTCATTCCCGGGTACTTCATCTTCAATCCCTTCAATGTCTCCAGCAGCGTTCTGGCTACCAGGTAAGACTTGTACCAGTTCTGGTCTGATGGGATGATGTGCCAGGGTACTTCGCTGCAATGCTCAAAAACATCTTCGTAGCAATCTCTGTACTTATCCCATAGTTTAGATTCTTTAAAGTCATTGGCATTGTACTTCCACATCTTCTTGGGGTCTTGCAGGCGGTCTTCAAGCCGCTGCTGCTGCTCCTCGTGCGATATGTGCAGGTAGAATTTTAGTATGTGCGTATCATTGTGTTCCGTCAGCAGGCGCTCAAAATCATTGATCGCGTGCATGCGTTTTTTTGCGGTATGGTCATCGATCATCCTGTGTACCCTTGTGATCAGTACATCCTCGTACTGCGACCTGTTGAATATCTGTATCATGCCCTTGGCGGGGGTATCCCGATGTATGCGCCACAGGAAGTCATGCGCCAGTTCTTCCTTCGTAGGCTCTTTGAATGAGGTCACATTCACACCCTGTGGGTTCATGCTGGTGAATACATCGCGGGTAAGGCCATCCTTACCTGCTGCATCCATACCCTGTATCACCACCAGTATGCTATGCTTGCCTTCAGCATACAGCAGGTTTTGCAGGTCATCCAGCTCCTCCAGTATGTGGCTCAGTTCCTTTTTAGTCGCCTCTTTATCCATCTTTTCAGGCGCGCGTGTATCAATATGCTTCAGCTTTATCTTTTTCATAGTAAATAGTTATTGCAGGCAACTTTGGAATTTGGATTTTGACTATTGAGATTTAATTCATCATCCTCCTATAAGCCTTTATAAATATCGCACCAAGATTTTTGTAAGGCGGTACATAGTCGTCAAACAGCTTTTGGGCATCAGGTTTGTTCTGGAAGTAATCATCCAGTTCTCGCCACATCGTTATCCAGTCAATATCCGTGCCATCAAGCAGGCGGCTGTTAATGGCTTTAATAATTGGCTCGTTCACCGAGTGCGCCCCTGTCTGCTTTGAGGAGATGATGTGCGCATCGGGCGCCTTATCCAGCACCAGTGCCAGGTTGTGGTAGCCGCCGCATGAGCCCAGCACCACTATCTTCACCTGTTTATTGAGCTGCGCTATGGTCACAGGCAGGTGGTAGCTATGCCCGCGGTGTATCATTATAGTCGGGTGTATACCGCTGTCGTTCAGGAATTTAGTGAGCCTGCTTTGCGCATCCTCATCATCGGGTTCCTTCAGCGGTAGATTGGCGTAGATCACGGTTTTTTTGTCGGTTACTGAGGCTATCTCTGTCCAGTATTGGTTGGTCACTACTTTCCACTTAGGGTCGTTCTTAAACTGGCCCATATAGCTGTCGTAACTGTCTTGCCCGTCCTTATCTCCAAAGAAGAACACCTGCTGGTACACAATGCCCGAATCATTGACAAGGTCCTTATACAGTACCTTATTGATAGGGGAGAGCTTCAGCCTGGCCGATGCCACAGCGGCTCCTGTATCGCTGCCCGATATGTTGTTACTTTCAAACAACCTGGCCAGCAGGCTGTATATGATCAGGCCCTTTTTGCTATGCTCCTTAAACGATAGCTCGTAATTTTCTTTTACCTTCTTCTCCAGGAATGCCGAAAGCGCTGAATCCCGGATGCTGCCAAAGGCATCTGCCACATCTACTGCCCCTTCCAGCTCGTCGTTCTTGCCCTGCTCCAGTCCGCCTATGAAACCGGTCATCAGGGAGGTCTTCATGGTATCATCCATCGTACCCAGGAAGTCGGAGAGGGTATTGTACCCGGCACACATTCTTATGAACGTACGGAAGTGGTTGTTGTGTACACTATCCAGCAACTGGTCGCCCTTCATAGGTTTCATTCGTGCCATCAGCCTGTTGAAGGTGCCTATGAAGCTGCTGGTATATATTTCATCCTGGCCAAGTATCAATATATAGTACAACGATGTTGGCGGCAGGCTGTCTATACATTTGAAACGCACATCGTCTTTCTCCTCGTGCAGTTTGTTCATCTGACGCACGTATACACTCAGTGCCCTGTAGTTCAGTTCATCGGTATAAATGCGTTTGGCAGTGGTGTCGTTTGCGAGCGTCAGGCGCACCAGTTCCTCAAAGCTCTGATCAGGATTAGCAGCTATTTCATCCACCTGTTCCACCGTCAGCCGCCTGTTGTATATATCGCCTACGAAGGGCAATGCCTTTGGCGGAGCCTTGGAGTGTGCTGCTATCTTCACTATGGCCTGCACCAGTTCGTCTTGTGTGTTGTATACTGCGTTCTTCAGCGGGTAGTTGGTACTCGTAGCATAGTTAAGTACCACATCGGGTACTATGCGTGCCGCATCGGCTATGATGTTGTGTGCAAAAGTATCATTGGCATATTCGTCCAGCCGCTTGATCATCATTACCGGGTCTGCCTTACCGATATGGGTATACAGGTACGCGCGCGATTGCGGCTGATTGTCTAGCAGCACCTTGCCGTTGTTCAATGAGTAGATATCGGTATTGGCTACCACAAAGTCCATCATCTTATTTTCGTTGCTGGCTATGAGCATGCTGTCCATATTGTCCGCTAGGTCGGCATAGAATTCAGGGTCCGGCTTAGGGTCGTTGTTGTACAGGCGCAGCATCTCCCATACAGCCTGTAGGCAGCGTATCTTCTGCTGGTTCTCCATCACCTCATCACGGCCATTGGCAGGCATGTTCTCTATCATCACCTGCATCCGGTCTACATCGTACTCGAAGGCATAGCTGAGTGCCTCTGTAGCCAGTGAGTCGTGGACCACCCTTATTTTCTTATCGGTCTTGCCGTCTGCCGCATCGGCCTTCTTCTGTTCATTGTCTATCTTATCATGAAACAGTGCGCGTTTGATGGGTATGGGGTGTATGAGCGTATCTATGGCATAGAAATTTACACGTACCGTATCTTTTTTCTTATACTTATTTACGTGGGGCGGGGGTGCATGGTGTTGCGCACGGGCAGGTACAAAAGACAGCAGTAGGATAATGGCCCATAGGGGCAGTACAAAAAAGATCTTTCTCAATATTAAAAGAAAATAGTTTATCAAATATACTCTTTAAAGTGTGAAACAATGGTTAAGGATGGTGAAGTGTGCAATAGAAATTTTTATTGCTCACATTTTTGATGATAATCAATGGGTTAAGGTGTTTTTTGTGGATAAAAGTTGCTCACTTTTTGCTCACTTTTGCTCAAACTTTGCGCATCTTTTGTCCGAACCCGAATTTGAAAAATTCATCGAATTGTCAGAATTGCGATTAGTGAGGCGTTGGATAAAAGAAGAAAATATTGGTAAAGAATTACCAGTATGGTGCGCTGAAAACCGCTCTTTGGCGGTACAAAGATCGGAAAGGAAATGATACGCTCCAAGACGTTTTATTTATAGTGGTATAGAGGAAAAAATTTGGAGTGGATTTTTTGGTTACCTGATACGTGGGGTAGGTGGCGAAGAACACAGTAGTGGCTGAACGACGGTGGGGCATGGTTAATTAAGGTTATTTCCCCCCGCCTTAACAGAATACGGAACGCTATTTGCCGTTGTAATGCAAAACCACAGCAAACCACATGAGCATCCCACAAACCTACACGGCCACACGAGTGCCGTTGCGCGAAAGAATTGCACTGACTATCGTAGCTGCAATGAAACCTGTCTATTTCCTGCTGCGCCACAACCGCACCTGCTGGAGCACCACCCAGGCGGCTCTTTCTGAAATGCCTGAGGGAACATTGGGCAAAGACCTGTCAAAATTTCTACAAGCCAATGGCCTGGAACTGATGCCGAGGGCCGAATTTCATGATGTATACCATGTGCTCTTCGGCTTTGGTACTACTATGAAAGAAGAGACATGCATACAGTTTGTGCCCTTAGGCAATGGCCGGCGCTCTATACCGTACCTCGTTACCGTCACCATATCCATCGTATTCTATCCCGAGAACTGGGAAGACTTTTACAAAGCATACAGCATAGGCCGATCCGCCCACAAATTCCACGACTGGGATTTTGAGCCTGTGTTGGGAATGAACACGCAGGAGGTGAGAAGGCGGATTGGAATCAAATGACAGATCACCTGCAAGACACAATTCTGCAAATTCAAAAATTCCGGCCAATTCTGATTCAGACAACAAATTCCACGACTGGGATTTTGAGCCTATGCTGGGTATGAGGACGGATAAAGTAAGGAACAGAATTTTTCAAAAGGCTGCCTGAGATATTTTTTTGCCCTCAAACCTTCACCAGCAAAGCATCTTCAGTGTTTTGGCAATAATAAATGTGGATATTTTTTGAAATTCCGTATTGCACAATAGCTTAAATTTGTGCCGTTTTTTATTGAAATGATTACCATGATGCGGAGTGATGTTTTGGCAGGCAACTAACTTATTTTGAAATGAGTGATGCCGTCCAAGATCACTGCCTGTGCTCGTAGTCCACAGTGTTAAGTAATTAACTATGTGGTCTTATAGCTTATGAGTGCAGACCACACAGACTATGTGTTCTATGTGCCTATGTGGTGGCAAATCTCGCGGGAATAACCTGCCGATGTCTGTTATGATTTCGATCTCTAAACGGTATTATGTTCATCCCTGGAAGAAAACTTAACCTTTTATGGAAGTTTTATTCACCATTTGGTAAAGGCAATGGGCCCAAAAGTGAGCAAATATTGCGCAAAAGTGTGCAAAAAGTGAGCAAACTTTATCCACAAGAACGAACTTAACTCATTGATTATCATTAAAAAGGTGAGCAATAAAAAAATGAGTTATCCACATGGTAAAATATCTTTTGGCCGCGTATTTGCCCGCCCAAAACATTACTTTTGCCTCATTAATCATAAGTAGTCAGATGTCGGAGAACAACAGGTATAACCTTCGCGGGGTATCAGCGCAGAAAGAAGATGTACATAAGGCGGTAGCCAAGCTGGATAAGGGACTTTTCCCGAATGCCTTCTGTAAGGTATACCCCGACTATTGGGGCAATGACCCTGCTTACTGCAACCTCCTGCATGCCGATGGTGCAGGCACCAAATCTAGTCTTGCCTATCTATACTGGAAGGAAACCGGCGATATGAGTGTATGGCAGGGCATAGCCATAGACAGCATAGTAATGAATACTGATGACCTGCTGTGCGTAGGCGCGGTAGGGCCGTACACTTACAGCAGTACCATTGGGCGCAACAAGCACCTGGTGCCGGGCGAGGTGATCTCGGCCATTATCAATGGCACACAGGCTTACTTTGATAAACTGAAGGAATATGGCATAGAAGCCCACCTGCTGGGCGGCGAAACTGCCGACGTGGGTGATGTAGTACGCACAGTGATAGTAGATGGCACCATGGGCTGCCGCATGCGTCGCGATAGGTTGGTAACTACCGAGAACATGGTACCCGGTGATGTAGTAGTGTCGCTCGCCAGCTATGGCCAGGCCACCTACGAGGATGAGTATAACAGTGGCATGGGCAGCAATGGCCTCACCAGCGCCCGCCACGAAATGCTGCACAAAGCATACAAAACAAAATACCCGGAGAGTGTAGACCCCAACTTGCCCGATGAAGTAGTGTACAACGGCAAGTACAGCCTTACAGATGCTACAGAAACACCGCTGAATGTGGGCAAGATGATATTATCACCCACGCGCACTTATGCACCGGTGGTGCTGCAGGTGCTGGCGCAGCATTTCGATAAGATACATGGCATCATTCATTGCAGTGGCGGAGGGCAAAGCAAGTGCCTGCACTATCTGCCAAAGCCGCTAAGGGTGGTGAAGAACAATTTATTGCCCATTCCTCCGTTATTCAGGATGATACAGGAGAGTGCAGGGACGGACTGGAAGGAAATGTACCAGGTCTTCAATATGGGCCAGCGACTGGAGATATTTACCGATAAGGACACAGCGGCCGGCATTATAGAGATAGCTAAAAGCTTTAATATAGATGCGCAGATAAGCGGCTATGTGGAGCAGGCTGAGAAAAAAGAGGTAGTGATAGAGAGTGAAAAGGGGATTTTTTCTTATTCGTAATAGTTTGGCACTATATGTGCTGTGTAAGAATGAACCAAAATGAAAAACACCACATATGCGATCGATTACTCTTTTGTGCGCCGTGCTGCTGGCAAGCCCTTTGCTGGCTACCGCGCAGGATAAGATATACAAAACCGACGGTGCCATCATTAACGCCAAGGTAAAAACCGTGGGCACCAATACGGTGACCTACAAGAAATACGATAACCCCACAGGCCCCGACTATACGATTCTCAAAAAAGAGATCAGCAGCATAACCTACGAAACAGGCGGGCAGGATAACTTTAAAGCTCCCGGTGATACAGATGCCAAAATTGGCCATAGTCGTGTAGCCTATGGCAAGAATATCCTCTCTTTCACGCCGTTGGCCTATAGTGCATCATTGGATGGCAGTATAAACGATGCGGGTATCGGCATTACTTACGAGCGGCAACTGGATAAGTTCGGGCACATCAGCTTCAACCTGCCGGTGATGATGAACTTCTCATCAAGCAAAGACTTTAATAACTACGATTATAATTATACAGGCGGTGTACAGGTCACTTATCCTTCCTATCACTCCTTCTTCATTATGCCGGGGCTGAAGTTTTACCCGGCCGGCAGTAAAGAAATGGTGCGGTATTCATTAGGGGCTGCTTTGTTTGCAGGGTTCGGGTCGGAGCCGTATGCTGTTTACGAATACAATAATTATTCTGCAACGAGCAGTTATAACCCCACAGGTGATTATCGTTATGCCATGTATGGCCTCATGATCTCTAACTCCATCAATATATCTGTATCCAGGCACGTATATATGGCTTTGGACCTTAGTGCAGGTATTCCTATCTCCGACAACCGGCATGCTAATAGTGACCAGATAGATCAACTGGCAACGCCATTCATACAGTTTGCTTTTAAAGGGGGATACAGGTTTTAACGGATTATTTCAAAACGATATTCAAACTCATATTTTATGCGAACAAAGATCATACTACTTTCTGCTGCTGCGTTGTGCCTTACAATGGCTGCGCAAGCACAGGATAAGATCATTAAAACTAATGGCGACACCATACTGGCCAAAGTAAAAACGGTAGGGGTGAAGACGATCACCTATCAACGGTCTGGAAGTCAATCGGAGCCGGAATACACTATTGCCAAAGCGGACGTGGAAAAGATCGTATTGGAGAACGGCAGCGTAGATCCTATGGATATGATGACGGGCGGACGTCCGCGCAGGCCACACAGGCCATCCAGGCCCATGCGCCATATGAGAGATAGTGAGGAAAAGGAAACTGAAAAAATAAAATACGAATCCAATGTGCTGGCATTAGCGCCACTTCAGTTTACAGAAAATGGCCTGGGCTTCAGCCTCAGCTACGAACGCGCATTAGATAAAAGGGGTATCGTTGCCTTTTACCTCCCGGTAATGGCCACGTTCAATCTCAATAATGGTACTTATTACAACTACACCGCCGGTGTGTACCAAAATTCGCCTACCGATATGATGGTCTATGCTATGCCCGGTATCAAGGTATATCCTACAGGCTCGCAGGGCTTTGTAAAATATGCGGTAGGGCCATCATTGGTAATAGCCAGTGGACAGAAGAGTGGGGAAGTAGGTAACTACCTTGGCACCAGTACAGAGCAAACGCAAACCCATTTCCTGTTGGGCATGGTCATCAATAACTCAGTGAATTTTAATCCCAGCGAGCACGTCTATCTCGGCCTTGAATTAGGCCTTGGTTTTACTTACCTCAATCGTGTTGGCGGCCTCAACCAGGACACGAACGGACTGGTGCAGGGTAGCTTTAAGATAGGGTATAGATTTTGATTAGCTGATGCCGTAATTAGCTGATTAGCTAATTGTATGCCTTTGATGCCTAAGGATAACAAAGAAACCCGCAATGTGCGGGCTTCTTAAATTTACAGGGGCTGAGCCAAATGTGTACTTTATTTTGTTATCGTTCCTTAGTTCAGCGGATTAGCAATGACATGGAATACTGCGGGTATGTTCAGTACTTCGCCTGCCAGTGGGGTAGCATTGATATGGGCTTGCAGGCGCATGTATATGGTATCTGCCGTATAGTAGTTTTTCAGGTTCACATCCGTATTGGTATATAGGTCGAGGGTCGTAGCGCCTTTAGGAATGTTGACCTCATAGGCTATAAGCGCTTCGGGCTGTGTTTTGGTTGAAATGAATACATACACACTGTCCAGGAAATCAAAGTTGCCCGCAGAGGGCTGCATGATCTGTAATTGCAGGCTTTTGAGGTCTACGCTGGTCACCAGGTTGGTAGCAGAGCCATATTGCGACAGGTATTGCTGCGAATTGGTGGCTACTGCCATAGCAGGGAATGGTAATTCAAGTCCGCCGGGAGGTAAAGCCACAGATTGGATATAGCCGGGTATAGAAGGTACTATCACCTGTTCTGAGATAGGCTCGTCGAATGTGATATTGGCCAGTTGCTTCAGTTTGTTGCACCCTGTGGCTATAATGGCGAAAGCGACGCCGGTGATGAGCATGATCTTTTTCATGGTAATAGTGTTAGTTCATAGAACATAAGGCAAAAGCTGTGCCACAAGATGTTATTTATCTTAAAGCGGTCGCGAAGCAGCAATATCAGTATACAAGGCACTACATGCAAATGACATAATCATTACAATAGCGAAAGTATATCGGTGGAGATTCCTTAATTTTGCCCTCCTTTATCGGGTAATTTTATTTAATGAGTAAAACAGTAGCATTTCACACATTGGGTTGCAAGCTCAACTATTCCGAGACCTCTACACTGAGCAGGTCTTTGGAAGCAGAAGGCTTTGTGAAGAAGGATTTTGAAGATGCCGCAGATGTGTATGTGATCAATACCTGTTCGGTAACCGATAATGCCGATAAAGAGTGCCGCATGCTGGTGCGCCGCATACAAAGGCGGGCGCCTGATGCTATGGTGGTGATAACAGGCTGCTATGCCCAATTGAAGCCGGAAGAGATAGCCAAAATAGAGGGTGTAGACCTGGTGCTGGGTGCGGCAGAGAAATTCAATCTTGCAGCACATCTAAAGGAAATAAGCAAAGGCCCTGCGGATGGCGGTGGCGCAAAAATATGCTCCTGTGATATTGAAGATGTGGCCGGGTTCAATAGTTCTTACTCTCTCAGCGACCGCACACGTACCTTTCTGAAAGTGCAGGATGGCTGCGACTATAATTGCAGCTTCTGCACCATACCCCTTGCGCGTGGCCACAGCCGCAGCGATAGTATAGAAGGCGTGCTGAACAATATGCGCGAACTATCTGGTACGGGTACTAAAGAGATCGTGTTAACCGGTATCAACCTGGGCGACTTTGGCAAGGGCTACGATGGTGGCAAAACAAAGGAGACCACTTTCTATGACCTGGTGCAGGAGATGGATAAGGAAGAGGGTATAGACCGCATACGTATCTCCTCTATAGAGCCCAACTTGCTTACTAATGAGATAATAGAGTTTGTGGCGCAGTCGCGGAGGTTCATGCCGCACTTTCATATACCGCTACAGAGTGGCAGCGACAAGATACTGGGGCTGATGCGCCGCCGTTATCGCCGCGACTTGTATGCCGAGCGGGTAGCCTACATCAAGCAATTGATGCCGCATTGCTGCATAGGGGTGGATGTGATCGTAGGCTTTCCGGGCGAGACGGATGATGATTTTAAAGAGACTTTCGATTTCCTGCACGATCTGGATATAAGCTACTTGCACGTGTTCACTTATTCGGAGCGCGATAATACCCTTGCAGCAGATATGAAGCCTGTGGTGCCGGTACACATACGCAATGAGCGCAACAAAGCGCTGCGCAACCTCTCTTACCAGAAGATGCAGTACTTCACAGCGCAGCATCAGGGTAGCCGCCGCAATGTGTTGTTTGAGTATGCACCAAAGAATGGTATGGTGGAAGGGTATTCTGATAATTATGTGAAAGTGCAGACCATGTACAACGCCGATATATTGAATAAAGTGATCGAGTGGGAATTGTAAGCAATTAAATTTACACGCATGAAGCAGTTGCTCTTTCTTGTTTTTATGGGTATGTCCGTAGCGGGGAATACGCAAACTATGCGGTCAAAGAGTGCAGACCTGCAAAATGCTGCCGGCAAACTGGAACCTTCGTTCATTAAATTTGACGAAGTTATAGAGAACGGTGGCCTTGATGATGGGATCAACACATTGGTGCGCCGGGCCAATACTGAGGCCGATAAGTTTATTGTCAGTAATTACCTTTATAATATAGATACCACTGCTTCGTACAAACTGGGCAAAGAAGCATATACAGCCGATAGCAGTTGCATCGAATTTATATTTGGGTATGCCCGCCAACTACAGCGGAAGGGTAGGTATGCAGATGCAGCAAGGCTATACGAAAAATGTATGCAGGAGACACCTTCCGACCTGTCGGGCCTTGTATGGCTTACAGACTGTTATATGAACATAGGCAAGGACTCAGAGGCATTGGCCACGTGGGACAGCGCAAACTATGTTCAGCACCATACCGCTATTGACAAAGCGATATGGGCAATATACGGCAAGGCCACTCTATACCGTATGCGCGATAGCTATCGTAAAGAAGTGGCGGAGGGGAAAACAGCCGCTATATTCCCGTTGATCATGCAAGACATGATGTGGGAACTGGACTGGTGGAATTTTACCTCCAACGAAAAATTCCTCAATGCGGATATGCGCCTGGCCAAGAGTAAGTGCAGCAGCGATGATTACGACCTGTTAATGGTGTACACAAAGGTCAAAAAGCTTTCGGCAAATGAGGCTAATGCAGATTCTATACGTATGATACTGGAGCAGCATGGCCTGCTGCTGGGGGCAGGCAAGTTGCCTAAGGATGGCAATATTGCCTCAGATCTGCTGCGGATCTGCTTCATGTATCATTTGCTGACCGAGATGCCGTTTTACAATTTGCATGGCGAGGAAGTGCATCAGGCAGCCTTAAAAACAAAGGATAAAGACCTGCTGAACATATATGCTTATTTGCAGGCTAATGTATATGGCAAGGTAGATCCCCTGATTGACAAAATGGGCTGGACAGACTTTAAAGATGAGCGTTTTGCGGTGAGTTATTTTATCGGCAAAAAAGAAAAGAACCGGTCAGATGACCCGGAATTGCAGCAGGCGCTCCGGCTTTTTCCGCGATGTTCTGCGCTTTACTGGATACTCACTAATTGCGCCAAGAACGAGAAAAAGGCCATGCGGCCTTACCTCACCGAGCTCATCAAAAGAGAGTTCAGAACCCTGGGCAGCGATCCCGATAAATTTGGCAATTCGCTGAATGCCTATATGGGCTTCCTTGCAACTGAAAAATAATATTTAAATTATTTCGCCTGCGATGCGATAATTTTACGTTTCGTTTTCTGTAATCAAAATTTTTGTTACCTTTGCCGTCCTCAAAACAAACAAGGTCTTTTAGCTCAGTTGGTTAGAGCAGCTGACTCTTAATCAGCGGGTCCAGGGTTCGAGTCCCTGAGGGACCACCCAAAATTGCGGATATGCCTTGTAAATCAATGATTTATGAGGCATTTTTCGTTCTGGGGTACACTCAGGGGTACACTTGCAGGTAGTCAGGTTACTTTTAGGCAGGTAAAATGATCTCTG
>CAIRES010000066.1 GCA_903877645.1 uncultured Bacteroidota bacterium
ATGCCATATATAAAAATTGAAAAGGGTTTCAATTTACACAATTGAAACCCTTTTCCAGTATAGCTTTCACTTAATTTTTACCAACTATTTTTGACCACATTGTCTTTTTTGATCAAAAATTATTCCGGGATAATTGTGTCAACCGAGATCAAAATCGATCTTGAATTTTGTACCTATGTTCACCTTACTGGTGATAGTAATTCTGCCACCCATCGTCTCCACCTGGCTTTTGACCATATATAGCCCCATTCCCTTCCCTTCGGCATGGGCGTGAAAACGCTTATATAAACCAAACAAATCACTGCGGTACCTGTCTATATCTATCCCGATGCCGTTGTCCTGAAACGTGAGCCCTATACGTGCACCATCCTTTTTTGATGCGATGCGGATAACAGGTTTTTCATCCGGCTTACGGTATTTGATACTGTTGGAAATGAGGTTGTAAAAGACGCTATACATATAGCTCTTTATGGTCAGCATCTCATCCACCTCACTGAAATCGCATTCTATCGCCACCTCCTGTGCATTCACCAGGTTACTGATGATCGCTTTGATGCTTTCCACGGTTTCTGAAAAATATACCACCTGTTTGTTTTCAGTTACCTGGTTCTTAATTTGTAGTATAAGGCTCAGATCTTTGATCACCACATCCAGACGTTCTACGGCCTCGAATAATGACTCGGCGAAATAGGCCTTTTCTTCTTCTGTTATCTCAGGGTCCTGCATAGCGCCCTTAATACCCAGTATATTGGCTATCGGCGACCGCAGGTTATGAGATATTATATAAGAAAACTGCTCCAGCGAATTGTTGCGTTGCATGATGTCCTTGATGATCTTGCGTCGTTCATCATCCACTTTTAACTGTTCGGTAATGTCCAGCGATATGCCCAGTACTGCCTTTTCATTTTTTATGGTCACGAACGGCACCTTTACCGTATAGTACTTCCTCACTACACCACTGTAGTCAGTGAACGAAGATTCCGGTATGATCTTGCTTTCTCCCGACAAAAGCACTTCTTCATCCTCGGTCTTAAATTCTTCCAGGTCGTTCTCTGTGGGTATGATCTCGTCAATGGTCATGTTCAGCAAACGGTCGCGGTCTATTCCGAAAAGGTTGGCATAGTTCTCGTTCGCGAATACAAATTTCCCATTGGCATCTCGCGCATAAATGGCCTGGGGTATCAGGTCTATCAATAGCCTCAGGTTGGCTTGCGACTGCACCAATGCATGATGCGTCTCTCTCATTTCGGTTACATCGTGGGTCACACCATACAAGCCTATCGGCATCCCCTCGTTGTCCAGATCGTATTTTGTCTGCGAGTACGCATATTTCAATGTGCCGTCGTTGTGGCATATCCGGTGATAAAACGCCGCACTGGCTTCAAGCGACTCTACACCACCGGTGATCACTTTCAGAAACAGTGGCCTATCTTGAGGGTGTACCATCGCGGCCCATGAATCGAACGAGTGGGTTAATTGATCTGCGGGCAAACCATAAATGCGGCAGGCCTCGTCAGACAGTGTTGCGGTATCAGAAGTGAGATCCACCTCCCAACTGCCAAAGTGGGCAATAGCCTGGGCCTGCTTCAGCCTTAGTTCACTTTGCTCCAGGCGTTCTTCGAGAAGCCTGGTTCGCTCTTCCAAATTATCGTTATTGTCGCCTTCTTTATTGTGGAACCCGGCGAAACCGGCCACCATATTTTCAGAACTTGTAAATGATTTCCCCTGGTCAGTCGCATTCAACAACTCATGTGAATCATACCCGGCGGCGGCAAAGTCCATCGCGACTGCTCCTTCGCCATTGTCTTTTTCCCTTCGATCATAAGTATCGCTAATGCTGCGCAGCAGCGGCAGTAGTTCTTCCGGAACGTCCCCCAAGGTTGCAAAGTGGCTTTTTAATTGCGTTTGCAATACCTTATTCAAATGTATCATCGAAATGCGGCTTTAGGTCATTCGTCATAATTAGCAAAATATCAATCGCATATACCAAATAAGAAGCTACAATATAAAAATAATATTACTACTAACATAATTTCCCTGAAGTTTTTACTAATAAGCCAACCCGGGGCAAGAATTTCGTAGATACACGGCATGGTTTTTATAAAAGTATTTGTTCTCTGGAAACGGCCAGTTTTATCAGCACAAAAATCTTTGGAACATAAATATCTTCATCGTTTTTAAGGCCATCCGAAAACACTGCACCGGCTCATCAAATAATATTCGATTAACGGAACTGGAGTCACTTGCCGACAACACCCTTTCCCCTTTTCTTTACCTGTATATAGAAGTTCTCGAAAGCCTGGGGCTCATCACTTTCAGTAATTATTATTCGCAGGAGATCGCGCTTACCGAAAAAGGTAGCGCCACTGCCGAGCTTGTCGCCGGTTTCCGGCTAAAGGCACTTCTGGCCCTTCATGGACTCACGCAGTTCTTTTTCTTTGTGTTATTCTGGCCCTTGTTATTTACTATCCATCAGCCCTATGCCACCGACGAACCTGCTGATTCGCATAGCGGATCAATCCACTTTTGAAATATCGAGGCGATACAACCAATATCGCTTCCCGAAAATTGGTGCAAGCTCTTTAAATACAGTAAAACCCAAGCCCTCGTATATGTGCCGGGCAGCATTCATAAATTCGGAAGTATGCAGCGTGAGTGTATGTTCATGGGTTTGCCGGGCATACTCCATGCACATTTCCATAAGTCGTTTTGCAATGCCTTGCCCCCTGTATTCGGGATGCACGCCCACCTTGCGGATATAGCACCAATCGGCCTGGAAAATAGGTGAAGGATTACCGCTTGGCATAAAGTAAGCAACACCAACGATTCTATCGCCATCCGTGCAAACAAAAACAACAGCGTTTTCCAGCAACTCCTGCAATCCCCCGGCATCGATCAGCCTGCCATAAAAATCAGCCCAATTATCCGGAGTAAGTACCTCACTAAATTCAGAATAGGCATCAATGCCCAGTTGCATCAGTTGTTGCGGTTCGGCTATCGAAGTTTGGAGGTAATGGAGCGTCGACATTCAAGTTGGAGTTGTAAATAAATGTACCGCAATGTTTTGAATTTGAAGCAGCTCGTTTTTCATAAAATTAGGCTTACCTAATAAATAAAATTTGTCTTAACAAATAATTACTACATTTGCACCAGCAAAGCTTTGCTTATAGTTAACGGACATTGGTTGCGGTTACAAACCTGGCATACTACCTTTGCAGACAATATATTTATGCAAAATTTATATAGAAAGAACCGAAGCTTTATTACCTTGCTATTAATACTGGCAGCCGCACCGGCCTTTGCCCAATACAACCAGGATAGCCTGCGGGAGGTCGACGACAGCCTGTTCAAAGAAGCCATTGCAAATGGAAGCATTACCCATACCCCTCGCTTCAACATCCATTTCCAGACTACTTATATTTACCAATACCAGCCAGCGTTCAACTCACCCTATAGCAGCCAAAACAGTCTGCACGCGGCTGAGGACAAAGAGAACTCCATTACCTCTACCCTGTATCTCGGTATCCGGCTATGGAAGGGCGCTGAGATCTATATCAACCCGGAAGTAGCCGGCGGCAGTGGCCTGAGCGGTGCCTTCGGCCTGGCGGCATCTACCAATGGCGAGACGTTTCGCGTGGGCGATCCCTCACCTACACTGTACCTCGCACGTGGCTATTTTGCCCAAACCTTCCAATTGGGCAAGGCAGGCACTACCAATGTACCTGAAGCTTATAATGAACTCGGCGGTGGCAAACCCAATAATTACCTGAAGTTCATTATTGGAAAGATGGCTTTGAGCGATATTTTTGACAATAACGTATATGCATCATCACCCCGCAGCCAGTTCATGAACTGGTGCCTGATGAACAACGGCGCGTGGGACTATGCCGCAAATCTGCGGGGATATACCTATGCCTTTGCCACCATACTGCAACAGGGGAATATGACCTACAAAGCGGCACTTGCCACCCTGCCGGTAACCGCGAATGGCAGCGACCTGAATACTGACCTCAGCCAGGAATATGCCATCAATGCCGAGATAGACCATGCGATCAAAATACACAAACGGAACGGCAACATTCGCCTGCTGGGCTATTATAACAATGGGCATATGGGCAATTATGCCGATGCGCTCACCCAATCAGTCGTCTTAAGCCAGCCACCTAACATCATCGGCACCCGCCAATACGGGCGGACAAAAACAGGCATCGGCCTTAGCGCCGACCAGCAGATCAATGATTTTGCAGGCGTTTTCCTGAGGGCCGGCTGGAATGACGGCAAGAATGAGACATGGGCTTTTACTGAAGCAGACCGCGAATTATCTGCCGGCCTCTCCCTCACGGGAGCTGAATGGCATCGCGAAAATGACAACGTAGCCCTGGCGGTAGATATTAATGGGCTCTCCGCTGACCACAAGAACTACCTGGCAGCAGGGGGTATGGGATTCCAACTTGGTGATGGTAAACTGAACTATGCCAATGAAACAGCGGTGGAGTTATATTATAATTTCAAGCCTATGGCGATCAGTGGCCTCTGGCTCACAGCCGATTACCAACTGGTCCTCAACCCCGGATATAATGCCGACCGTGGTCCGGTAAATGTATTTTCATTTCGAGTGCATGTTGAATTTTAAATAATTGACTGTCAATTATTTTCAACACACTATTTAATGTCTATTTCATCATAAACCTTAGAGATGGTACATTCCCCCATCCGCGAGGTATCTAGCACTTTTTATACCGATTAGACATCAAAATTATGAACAAAATTATTGAATTATTCGAGCGATATTTTCCACCACATAGGCACATAGAGCACATAGCCTATGTGGTCTGCACTTCATAAGTTTTAAGTTCACATAGACTTAATTACTCGCATCTATGTGGTCTATGTGCCTATGTGGTGGTCTTGAATAGTAATTATATCATTGCTGAATTTTGTACACGGAATAGGTGTCTAATTGGTATTAGATCAAATACCCAACAAGGATAAATGAAATAGCCCACGGCGACTACCGTGGGCTATTCTTAGTTCTAATCTGATATGTTGTTATGCAGCAGGCTCCGGCCTTGGCGCTGCTGGTGCATCACCTCCTCCTTCTGGCCGCGGACCACGGTTAGGCCTGTTGCGGTTATTACGGTTAGGTCTGCTTCCTTGCGGGCGATCTCCCTGTGAACGATCTCCCTGCGGCTTGTCTCCTTGAGGAGCAGCACCTGAGACATCGGCTTGCGGCTTTTCTCCCTGCGGACGATCACCTTGCGGGCGGTCATTACGCTGCGGGCGAGGGCCGTTATTCTGCCTTTGCGGACGGTTGCCTTGCTGCTGCTGTGGCCTTGGTGTGGCTGCCTGTCCTTCTGCCGGGTTCGCTATCGCACCATCTGCAGTTTGTGGATGATCAGGGTTAGCATTAGGGGTTGGCCTTGGATTTGACTTCCTGTTATTGTTTTGCTGAGGTTTATTAACCCGTTGATTACCAGCTTGTTGTGCTGGTTTATTTTCCAGTGGAGCGCGTGGGCCGTTTTGACCTTGCTGCTGCTTTCCTTCGCCGGGCTTCCTGTCCTGGTTAGGACGGTTGCCCTGCGGGCGATCACCCTGGGGCTTACCACCCCCACTACCTGATTTTTTCTTCTTGCTGTTCTTTTCGAGTGCCTTGAGCGTGATCTGACCTACGTCATTTACAAAGCCCATATCAGCCTTAATGCCTGCTTTGCTATCGCGGGTTTCCAATTCCACGGGATGCAGCTCATCAGCCTTTTGGCCCAGCTTGTTCAGCTTCTGTATTTCTTTTACCCTGTCTATAGAAAGAGGATATTGCTTGTTGTTATCGGAGTAGCTATACCACATCACATTTTTGAAGATGTCTTTCTTCTGTAAATGTGCTACACCTTTTACGGTTTCTATATGCTCGGCATGGTCCGGAAAAACAGACAATGCGTCCATATAGGTATCTAATTCATAATTCAGGCAGCACTTCAGCCTGCCGCACTGGCCAGAGAGTTTGGTTTGATTAATAGAGAGATTCTGATACCGGGCAGCAGTGGTATTTACCGACTTAAAATCGGTCAGCCAGGTGCTGCAACACAGCTCGCGGCCACAGGAGCCAATGCCCCCTACCTTGCCGCTTTCCTGCCGGGCGCCTATCTGCTTCATCTCCACCTTCATCTTAAAATCAGTTGCGAAGACGCGTATAAGTTCCCTAAAATCAACACGTTGATCAGCGGTATAGAAGAAAGTGCCTTTCTTGCTGTCGGCCTGTATCTCTACTTCGCATAGCTTCATATCCAGGTTCAGCGTACGGGCTATAGCACGGGAACGGATGAGCATTTCGGGCTCACGTTCCTTCTGCTTAATGCGCATATCTATCTCCTCATCGGTGGCAGGATGCAGCACACGCTTGGTCACATCCGCATCCCTTACCCCATACTTTTTGAGCTGTAGTTTCACCAGTTCACCGGTAAGGCTCACTTGCCCGACGTCATATCCGCCAACACCTTCGACAGTGAACCAATCACCTTTTTCCAGTATGTAATGAGTATTGTTTCGGAAGAATTCTTTACGGCTGCCTTTGTTAAAAGACACTTCGATCACCGCATACGGTTTTGCATTATCATGCAGGGGTAGCGCGTTAAGCCAGTCATAAACATTCAAACGATTACAACCACCTGTGCTACAGCCTCCATTACCTTTGCAACCGGAGGGCGCCCCATTGGCACCCGAACCGCAATTGCCACATCCCATTATTCAAATATGTTTATATCGAGCAAGCCCGCAAAAACCTTATCATTTATATATATCGAACACCAACGAACGTTGTTATCAGCCTACACAGTTATTTGCAGAACACTTGCCAATTGTTAAAAAATAATTACCAAATACAAACCTACATAAAATTTTTGAAGGTTGGCCGCATGATATTTAAAAAGAATATGTGGTCAAAAGGCAGCCATTTATTGGCAAACACTAATTCAGCATAAAGCAGTAATTTTACGAAAACAAACCAAACTATGAAAACACATACATTAGCAGCACTTGCGCTGGTATTATCCTGCATGCTCGCTGCCTGCGGCGGCAGCACCACTACTTCAAGCACTACAACTACCGACAGCGTAAAGGCTGTGCCGCTGGCGCCGGTAAGCTTGGCATCAGTAACACCATCACCCGATTTTCAAGGGGCAACCATCACGGTTGGAACTGTAAAAACCGTGCATGTGGATGGCAAGGACTCTACAAAAGTGACCTTTAATTTTGATGTAAAGGGCTACGAACTGAAAATGCAGACCACAGACAATGGCACCAAAATGTGCAACAACTCCGATAAAGGCCAGCACATACATTTCATACTGGATAACGGCCCGTACAAGGCACTTTATGAACCCACCAACGAGGTAACCCTCGCCAACAACACAGAACACTACCTGGTCGCATTCCTTTCCCGCTCTTACCACGAGTCTATAAAGAGCAAAGGAGCCGCGATCATCTGGCATTTCAAAATAGACGAAAAAGGCAATATGAAGAAACTGGAAGACCCAAAGACACCGATGATCACATACAGCAGGCCAAAGGGCGAATATACAGGCAAAGACACCGCAAATGTGCTACTGGACTTCTATGTATGGAATTGCGAACTCGGCGCGGCCGGCTACAAAGTGAAGGCTGACATCGCCAATGAAGACAGAAGCACGCAAACACTAAGTGCAACTATAGACAAATGGGCCCCGAACTTCATTCAGAACCTCGGCACCGGAAAATGTAAAGTCACCCTGACTTTGATAGACAAAGACGGCAAGCAGGTGGATGGCCCTATGACGACAGTATCAAGGGAGTTTACATTGAAAGCACAATAATCAAACAATAAAAACGATACGTATGCCCCCGAGCACTTCACAACAGCGTCTGAAATCAATATTCATGCTGGCCCTTGCAGTCTTGTTTTTGGCTGGCGCTATCTGCGTGTTGGTTTTCTGGAGATGACCAATTTCAAATAACACAAATGGCGGCCAATTTTGCTGGCCGCCATTTGTATTATTGCTAAGGGAGCATTCCGGAAAGGATGCACCTAACCTGATTTTCTGATCTTTAATGCTGCCCTCCTGCGCCTTTCGAGATCAGGGCAGGATCATGCCTTCCATCGTGGTGCTTTATATCTGCGCCTATGCCCATTTCTGCTGGTTGCCCTTGCTCCTTTGGATACAGATATTTACCTTTATCAGTACCGGTCTTTTCCACTTCAGGCACAACACGGTGTGCATTCGCATAGGCATCATGCCTTACGCCGGTTACCTGCCAGCTTACTTTTACATTGGGCTGATTTGTTTTTATCTCAAATGAGTTGCCGGTTACTTCCTTTGAAACAATAGCCTGGGCAAATGTTCCGCCAATAACGGTTAACTGGTAACGAAAATCCTTGTTCAATGCTTCAAAATAATCGGGCATGGTCACAGTGGCAGTGCCGGTAGCATCTGTCGTTACATTGCCGTTATAGATGTTCATCATATCGGGGCTTTCCACGAAACTGTGATAAAGGTATTTATTGGCAGGATCGAGCGGATGGTCGATTTCAAAAGTACCACTACCTTTAGCCATAGATCCTGTTACCCTCACATTGCCTTGGAAATAACCTGCGTAGTTGGTAGCGCCACCGCTTGCTGTGCCATATACGCCATAACAACTTGAGGTAGCCGCACTCCAATTTTGGGCCTGCCCATATATTCCAACGGAATAATTGCCTGCGCCATCATAATAAGAATCTCCTTCAACACCTATCGCGGTACCCCCTGCCGTGGAAGATGCTTCAGCTATACCATAAACCCCTTGAGCATTTCCAGCCCCCTCAATACCTATTCCTCGCACATCGCTTACTGATTTGATCATGGTTGCCAAAATACCAGTCCTCGGATTATCATTAGGCCCTGTATATTCCATTCTTTCGACACCATACCCACCGCCGGGGCTGGCAGTTGCACCTGAAGGTGATGAGTTCATATTGATGTAAAGCGCTTCGGTATCCGCAGTAGCCTTTATCGCCACTGTCCCGTGATTAGTCGTGCCATAATTAATACCTATGCGATTGCCTGCGGCCGGATTTTCATAAATTACAGAGTTTCCGATAGTGGTAGCAGAAGTAAAAACCGGGATATAGTTAGTGGTGCCTGCTACGCCTGTGGTTATTGCTGTATTTGCAGCAGAGGTCACCCTGCCCAACGCATCGACAGTAATAGTCGGCACTTGTGTTGTGGTACCGTACGTTCCCGCTGTAACACCTGAATTAGCAAGACCTATTGTGCCACTCGTTGTTATAGGGCCACCCGTCAGTGGAGCAGTGGTATTGATTGTGGTCACGGTACCTGAAGTTGGCGTTGTGGGTGTCCATGAACTAGTACCGGCATTCCACGCAAGGTGCTGACCGGCAGTCGGGGCAGTTGTACTTACAGAATTACCCTGCAATTTTGCGACAGTAGGATTAGGATAGGTTCCTGAAAGATCTCCTCCCGCGGCACCACTTGGTGCGACTCCGGATATTGGCGTACTTGAAGCGGCTAACACCCTTCCTTTAGCATCTAAAGTTATTGTTGAGGTAGAAGTAGAGCTGCCGTAAGTACCCGGGGTTACACCTGTAGTAACGAGAGTCGGGCTGGGATAAGTACCTGTAAGGTCGCCGCCGGCTGCCCCGCCTGGAGTGGTACCTGTAATAACTGTATTTGAAGCACCGGTTACCCTGCCCCACCCGTCAACTGTAATTGACGGAACTGAAGTAGCTGTACCATATGTGCCGGCAGAAACGCCTGATGTGGTCATGCTTATCGTTCCGGAAGATGTAATAGGCCCGCCTGCAAGTGGCGCTGTGGTATTAATGGAGGTGATGGTACCTGAACCTGTTCCGGGAGGACCTATTGGACCGGTAGCTCCTATTGGACCAGTAAGGCCAGTGGCACCGGTGGCTCCTGTTGGGCCTACCGGGCCTACCGGGCCGGCAGCTCAAACAGGACCCGTAGCTCCGGTAGCACCAGTAAGGCCGGTGGCTCCGGTCGCACCTATTGGGCCCACTGGGCCAGTGGCTCCTGTTGCGCCAGTAGCTCCTGTTGCGCCGGTTAAACCCGTAGGGCCTGCAGGACCAACAGGGCCCGTAGCTCCGGTAGGGCCAACCGGACCTGCAACTCCCGTATCCCCTTTTGGTCCCTGTGGGCCAACAGGGCCATTTGCCGCATATAATGCGTAAGGCACACTGAGCAACTGGTTGGTGCCCGCATTTACATACGCAGAGCCTCCGGCAGGGTCTATTTCAACCTTAATAAGTTTACTGTTAGTTCCCCAGTTGATACTGCTGAATGTTCCCGAAACAACCGTTCCGGTGCCGATCTTTACATTGTACAATCCAAATGCGTTGGTGGTCGGCATCTGGGTCTCCTGGTATACTACTGTAAGCGATGGCGAATCTATTATCGATAGCCTCAGGCCTATCGGAGTGGAGCTCAGTGGTGCTCCCGATGCATTCCTGGCTACTCCCTGGTAGTTCATAGCCTGTGGGGTCTGCGCCAGCGCAGCTATATATGCACAAAGGCATAAGGCAACTGAAAGAAATATCTTCTTCATATAATTGTATGTTTTAGGTTAATTAATTTTTTGAATTTTGTAGGAGATGCTTTCCCCGGCCCCGGAGCCGCTATTGACAGTTACTTCCAACAAATAGGTGGCACACGCCAGATGTGTGAGGTCTATTTGTGCCTCGTTATTGCCCTGTACTATGTTTATCGTGCGGGTAATACTGGCTTTACCGGTCATATCCATTAACCGATAACAGAGCGTGCCCGGCCTTTGTGATGTGTATTGGAAGAATACCACGGATGATGCCGGATTGGGAAAAACTTTCAGTTGGTTGCTGATCGCTGCGTTATTAGCTACGCCTGAGTTAGTCAGCCCCTCCGGTTGCAGCACCCCCTGGGTGACGATGATGCTCGGATTTGAAAAGGTGCTCACCAGTGTCATTTCACCAATCGACCAGTCAAATTCATTGCTCCCTATTATTCGCGTGCCTCCTGTCGCGTTGAGGGTGGCGGGGCCTACGCTTTGTGCATGGGCGCTCATTGCTGCTGCAATGGTGAGCGGGATCAGTAGAATTGCTCTTTTCATAAAAAATGGTTTAGGATACAATTAAAAACTATTCACTCGTACTATTAAGAATGTGCTGCGTGTGCACTTAAACATTGTTTATTACACTCCGTTTATTCTACAAACGTGCGCCATTATTTATTCCCGGAAAAGCAGAATGTAGCCAATGGAGGTTTCGGGGAGGGAACGGCGGTATTCTCGGAGGGAGCGGCATTAGGACTTTTCACTATATACAACGCAAAAAAGGGGCCGAAGCCCCTTTTCTAATATCAGTTTGAACGGTTTTACTTAACGAGGTACATTACCTCTTTTACCAGCTTCACAGTGCGCGGCACATCGGGCAGGTATTGTGCGACCAGATTCGGAGCATAATGCATATTGGCATCGGCTGAGCAAATACGGCGTATAGGTGCGTCGAGGTAATCGAACGCCTCTTTCTGAATACGGTAGCTGATCTCGGAAGAGATGCTGGCGAATGGCCATTGCTCCTCAACGATAACCAGGCGATTGGTTTTCTTTACTGATTCCACGATAGTTTGCCAGTCGAGCGGGCGGATGGTGCGAAGGTCTATCACTTCTGCACTGATGCCTTCTTTAGCCAGTTCGTCGGCAGCGCCCATAGCCACTTTCATCATCTTGTTGTAAGACACGATAGTGACGTCGGTACCGGCACGCTTTACATCAGCCTTACCTATAGGTATCAGGTATTCTTCTTCAGGCACTTCACCCATATCACCATAAAATGACTCAGACTCCATGAATATAACAGGATCTTCATCGCGAATAGCAGCTTTAAGCAGGCCCTTGGCATCATATGGATTGATAGTAGAGATCACTTTAAGGCCGGGAACATTGGCATACCAGTTCTCAAAAGCCTGTGAATGCTGCGCACCCAACTGACCAGCAGAGCCATTCGGGCCACGGAATACAATAGGGCAGGTAAACTGGCCTGCGCTCATAGACACCACCTTGGCGGCATGGTTCACGATCTGGTCTATGGCCAGTTCGGCAAAGTTCCAGGTCATAAATTCAATGATAGGGCGGGTACCATTCATGGCCGCGCCTACGCCTATGGCAGCAAAGCCCAACTCTGCGATGGGGGTATCAATAACCCGCTTTGCGCTGAACTCATCGAGCATGCCCTGGCTTACTTTGTAGGCACCGTTATATTGGGCCACTTCTTCTCCCATCAGGAATACGTTCTTATCACGACGCATTTCTTCTTCCATTGCTTCTCTTAATGCTTGTCTTAACGGTATGGTACGCATATATACAGTTCAAAAAATCGGAGGTCAAAAAAAATACAAATACGCCATTCATGCGTTTTGCGGGGGTAAAGATAATGATAAGTGTTTATTCAGACTAACATCTGGTATTAATGATTAAAAGTAACCGTGCTGTATGCCCCGTTCTCGGAAAAACGCAGTTTCAGCTCTTTTTCTGTAAGTCCCAGCACTTCCATCGTCACGTGTTCGGCCTCGCCCTCCATAGGGTGCAGTTCTGTGATAATGAGCTCGCCGCCAGCGTTTATAGACCACGAACTGGAATCCACACTTCCATTGAAAGTAAGGTAGGCCGTGCTATCCACCCTGAAATCAAATACAGTATTCTTTACTGCATCCATTTGCATGCTCTTGGCGCTGTCATACTGCGATTGTAGCACTTTGCGCATACTATCCATATTGGTTACTCCGTACACACTTTTATTCACCTCCGCCGAGCCGCTACTGCCAATGGTATCAATATACTTCTGTGTATTGATAAAGAAACTATCCATTTCGGCGTTCTCCAAGGCACTGGCATGCCATACCCCAACAAGCAGTTTGCGCTTATCCGCTTTGGAATTAGAGGTACACGCGGCTAACAGAACGAATAAAAAAAGAAACAACACACGATTTTTCATTACAGCAATTATAGGACACAAAATTATGTGAAATAGCTGAAAAGCAAGTTGGTCACAAAATAGTAGCAAACTTAACGGTCTACATATTTCTTTTGCTTTAGGTCGTAGAGCGCAAAGCCCGCATCCTGCTTATTGAGCAAAAATGCACGGTTGCCATTCTCCGGTACATCTATTGTAAATTTTTGAGAAGGATATATCCTTTGCTGGAAAAGTATCTCAATTTCAATGGTGCCGGGAGACAGCTCTGAGATGATATTGTAGTTCTTGCCATAGCGGGGCATCATCTGACCGTTTATCTTTACATAAAAGGGAGTTTGCTTATCGCCTTGTATATAAACGTATGAGAACAGCTGCTGCGCCTGCGCACCCATGTATATTACCATGGCACAAACAAAAGTGAATATATATCTTAGTTGACCACGCACCATTGTTGTGTTTTTTTACTCCAGTTCGATAAGGATCGCTCCCTTCTCTACTGCTGTACGCTCAATAGCTTTGATCGACTTAACGGTAGCGCTTACTGTGGCTTTGAGGATGTTCTCCATCTTCATTGCTTCGAGTATGATTAATCCATCACCCTTGTTGATCTGCTGCCCGGGCTCTACCAGCACTTTAAGCACCATGCCCGGCATAGGGGCCTTTATGGGTTCAAGCTTCTGCATAGATTTAAGGTCAAGGCCCATATTAGTAAGCAACTGGTCTATAGGCTCCTTTATAGCGGTAGTATATAATTGACCATTTACCCTGAGCGTTACTTGCTTGGCAGCATGGTCAGTATGCTCCACAATAGCAGTATAGCTCTTGCCATTGAACAGCACACTAATGAGCCCATTAGGCTGCTGGCTGGCATCCCAGTCAATAGTAGCCTCATTAAGCATCATTTGGCCATCTTCTTCCTTTATCGCAAAAGTAGTCTTGTCATTGACCGTTACCTGCAGCATACGGGTGGAGTGTGTTTAGAGAACAAATGTAAGGAAATAGGGAGAAAATGACTGTAATGAGTTATATCAAGTACAACATCAACTGATCTTACCCCAATGCGACTGCTTCCCTTGCTGGGAGAGCATGTATTTTATACCCTGATGTTGCGGCATATCAAGGCGCGGATCGGCGGTAAGCAGTTGCGTGGCGGCTATGCGGGTCTGCTCCAGGATGGCGCTATCTGCTACAATATCGGCAAGTTTGAACTTAAGCACACCACTTTGCTTGGTGCCGTACATATCGCCGGGGCCGCGCATAGCCAGGTCTTCCTCAGCTATCTTAAAGCCATCAGTAGTAGACACCATGATCTTGATGCGCTTGTAACTTTCTTCTGATATTTTGTTACCGGTGAGCAGGATGCAGTAAGACTGATCGGCACCACGGCCTACCCTGCCCCTGAGCTGGTGCATCTGCGACAGGCCAAAACGCTCGGCACTTTCTATGAGCATTACAGAGGCATTGGGCACGTTTACCCCGACTTCTATTACTGTGGTAGCCACCATTATATTGGCTTCGCCCTTTACAAAGCGCTGCATGTTGCGCTCGCGTTCTCCTGCTTCCTGCCGGCCATGCACCATGGCTATGCGGTACTTATTTTCATTGAACCATATTTTCACCTGCTCATAACCTGCCATCAGGCTTTCGTAGTCCATCTTCTCTGACTCCTCTATCAGCGGGTACACGATGTAAGCTTGCCTGCCTTTGTCCACCTCGTTGCGCATAAACTCCATCACACCCATACGGTTAGAATCGCGCCGATGAACGGTTTTTATCTCTTTACGCCCGGGGGGCAACTCATCTATTACAGATACCTCAAGATCACCATACATGGTCATCGCCAGGGTGCGGGGTATTGGGGTGGCCGTCATTACCAGCACATGTGGCGGCAGCTCATTCTTCTTCCACAGCCGCGAACGCTGATCCACTCCGAAGCGGTGCTGCTCGTCTATAACAGCAAGTCCAAGGTTTTGAAACTGTACGCTATCTTCTATAAGGGCATGGGTGCCCACCACTATGCGCAACTCGCCGTTGCCCAGCCGCTGGAGTATCTCCTTTCGAAACTTCCCTTTTACATTCCCGGTAAGCAGCCTCACCTCTATGCCCATATCTGCCAGCAGTTCACCTATGCTGAAGTAGTGCTGCTGTGCCAGTATCTCTGTAGGTGCCATGATGCATGCCTGGAAGCCATTATCGAGCGCAAGGAGCATAGACATGATGGCGACTATCGTCTTACCGCTGCCCACATCGCCTTGCAGAAGGCGGTTCATTTGTTTGCCCGAGCCTGTATCCTGCCTTATTTCCTTTAGCACCCTTTTCTGCGCGCCGGTGAGCTCAAAGGGCAAGTGATTGGCAAAAAAATCATTAAAGTGTTCCCCCACCTTGCTGAACAGCCAGCCCTTTTGGGCTGTATGCTGCAACCGAAGACGGGCGATCATCAATTGCGAAATAAAGAGTTCCTCCCATTTAAGTCTGTACCGGGCCACCTGTTCATGCTCCACACTATCTGGAAAATGCAGCCAGCGCATGGCGCTGTAGCGGTTGCAGAGATTGTACTTGCCCAATATATCCCCCGGGAATATCTCCGGCACATCGCCAGGAGACAAACGCTCAAAAAGAGCTGCGGTAAGCTTCGCAAAAGACCTGTTGGTGATGCCTTTTATCTTCAACTTCTCTGTAGTAGGGTAAACAGGCTGCATACCTGGGGCTGCCACATCGGCAGTAAGCACTTCTATCTCGGGGTGTGCAATATTGAAATAGCCATTGAACAGGCTCACCTTGCCAAAAACAATATACCGTTCATTCTCCCGCAATTGCTTCTTCATCCATTGTGCTCCCTGGAACCACAGCAACTCTATGCGGCCGGTATCATCAAAAAATGTGGCCACTAATCTTCGCCCACGGCCAGTGCCCTCTTCACTGATATTAATGAGCGTACCCACCAGCTGTACATATTCGGTAGTGGAGTCTATGCTGCCGATCTTGGTGACCTGTGTGCGGTCGAAATAACGATAAGGATAGTGGTACAGCAGGTCTTCAAATGTACTGATCTGCAATTCCTGCCGCAGCAGTTCGCCCCTCTGCGGGCCAACGCCCTTGAGAAATTCGATTGGTGATTCTAATATGGAGAAAGTGTGCGCGATAGGGTAAAAATAAGCAGGGAAACCTTAAAAGCCTACAATTGCTTTTGTTCGCTTATAGATAGCCTTTAAAGAAAGGCTCAATTGTATGCTCTGTAAAAACAAAATATCGCTAATTTGCTTATACTCTTTCAGCTCCCAGTTACCATTACCGTTGATAAAATTTTGCTCTACTAAAATGGCATCTGGTTCGACCAACACATACTCCTTAAGCGTAGGAATGTCCCTGTATAATTTGAATTTATCACCACGATCGTAGTTTCTTGTTGATGGAGAAAGCACCTCAAATATGATCGTCGGGTTTAGTAAATTGAAATCATCATTGTTGAGTGAAGATGGCTCCCCGCAGATAACGGATACATCAGGATAAGTAAATAAACTATTTTGCTCAATATGGATGCGCGTTTCACTATTGTACGGCTGGCATGGTTTACCGTCCAAAAGAACATCAAGAGATGTGAGGATATTTTTACTGACAAGATTATGCTGCACCTTGCCGCCCGACATAGCAAATATCTCACCCTTATAATACTCATGCTTTTCAGTAGCTGCATTTTCCATCTCCAGGTATTCCGGTATGGAAAACCCTTTGTTGCCATAAGACACCGCTGCTTCTTCGACTATCATAGTTTAAAGATACGAAATATTATAAAATCACTCAAACTCAAAGCCAATATCCTTACGATAATACTTACCATCATAGTTTATCAGGGCCGCATTTTCGTATGATTTTCGGAGGGCTTGTTTGATGTTATCACCATATGACGTTATAGCCAGTACACGGCCACCGTTGGTCACGATATCATTGTCTTTTCCAATTGTACCGGCATGAAACAACAGGCTGCCTTTCGTAGCTTCAAAGCCCGTCATCACTCTTCCTTTAGGATAATCGCCGGGATACCCTTCCGACACCAGCATTACCGCACCGGCTGCCTTAGGGCTGTGCTGCACAGTTACTTCGTTCAGTTTGCCTTCGTGCATTTTGAGTATCAGCTCAACCAGGTCATTTTCCAGGCGGGGTATAACTACTTCCGTTTCGGGATCTCCGAAACGACAATTGTATTCTATCACATATGGATCACCATTTACCTTAATGAGCCCGAAGAAGATGATACCCTGGTAAATAATGTTCTCTGCTTTTAATCCTTTTACGGTAGGCTCTATGATGCGTTCCGTAACCTTTTGCATGAATGCCTTATCTGCAAATGGCACAGGGGATATAGACCCCATGCCACCTGTATTAGGCCCGGTATCGCCCTCGCCTACCCTTTTATAATCCTTCGCCTCTGGCAGGATCACATAGTTCTCACCATCAGTCAGCGCGAACACAGACATTTCTATACCGTCAAGAAACTGCTCTATAACCACCGTAGCGCTCGATTCGCCAAATTGCTTATCCATCACC
Organism: uncultured Bacteroidota bacterium; assembly: GCA_903877645.1. GTDB lineage: Bacteria > Bacteroidota > Bacteroidia > Chitinophagales > Chitinophagaceae > Nemorincola. The sequence goes on from CAIRES010000066.1 coordinate 17,534, forward strand.
ATAGCACGAAATGCTTTAATGGCATCTGGGGTGTTCTGTGCGATCACCACACCTTTGCCCGCTGCCAAGCCATCCGCTTTAATAACAACCGGCGGCTCGGTGCGTTTGATGTAGGCTACACCCTGCTCAAAACTCTCTATCGTAAACTCCTTATACCCCGCTGTTGGTATATTGTGGCGGGCCATGAATTTTTTGGAGAATGCCTTGCTGCCTTCCAGTTGTGCCCCCTCTTTTGACGGGCCGGCAACTATAATATGCTTCAGTGCAGGATCGTTCTTAAAAAAGTCCCAGATACCATTGACCAGCGGATCTTCAGGGCCGGGAAACAGTATATCTATTTTATGTTCGATACATGCTTTTTTTATGCCTTCAAAGTCGTTATAAGACACAGGCAAATTGATACCATATTCACTGGTACCCGCATTACCTGGAGCTATATAAAAACTACCACAAAGAGGGCTATGGCTCAATTTCCATGCAAGGGCACACTCGCGCCCACCAGACCCCAAAAGAAGAATATTTTTCATTTGACCGAATTGTGCGCAAAAAAACTAAAAAAAAATCGCATCGGTGGTAATTTTATTTTATTTTGGCAGTTCAGTAAAATTCTAAAACTTATTTATGAGCCAAGCACAAGAAACCGGGGTGACATTAGATATGCCCATAGATGCAGAAGAAACACCGCCGCGCAAAGGCCACCCTAAAGGATTAGGGGTACTGTTCACTACCGAAATGTGGGAGCGGTTCAACTTTTATGGCATGCGGGCGATATTGTCACTTTTCCTTATTAACGCGCTTGCATTTAAAGATTCCGACAGTTCACTCATATATGGCGGTTTTTTAGGGCTTTGCTACCTTACCCCAATGTTGGGTGGTTTTATGTCTGATAAATTCCTGGGCAACAGGAATTGTATCACCATTGGCGGCCTTACAATGGCTCTCGGACAGTTCATGCTGTTTATGAGTGCCTCTAATTATAAAACGGACCTTCATTTCGCACAAAACATCATGTATGTGGCGTTGGGTGTTATCATACTGGGTAATGGCTTCTTTAAACCGAATATATCATCGATGGTGGGCAGCCTTTATCCAAAGGGCGACAACAGACTTGATTCGGCGTTTACCATATTCTATATGGGCATCAATGTGGGTGCGTTTTTAGGCAACTTCATCTGCTCTACAGTAGGCGATGTGAAGCATGGTGATGTGCGTGTAGTAGAAGCTTTCAAATATGGTTTTCTGGCGGCAGGGCTGGCTATGCTGCTCGCTACTGTCATTTTCTACATCCTTAAAAACAAGTACATAGTAACACCTGAAGGAAAGCCGATCGGTGGCCGTCCCAGCAAGAGCACTGTGGTAGTGAGCGAAGATGACGTAGCTGCAAAATTCACTAACAAATCAATATTCCTCATCAGCATCCTGATGCTGGCACTTTACTTCATTTTCCAGTACCTGGCATGGGACCCTATCGCTATGCCTATGCCATCAGGAGCATCGGGCTTAGGCGCTTATTTCAGCGCACTGGCGGCATCACCCATCAAAACGTTTGTATATCCTTTCATTTATGCGTCCGGCCTTAGCCTTGCTACATTTATCCTTACTGATAAATCGCTCACCAAGATAGAAACACAGCGTATACTCGTTATATACATTGTTGGTTTCTTCGTTATCTTCTTCTGGGCATGTTTTGAGCAGGCTGGCTCCTCGCTTACTTTTATTGCCGATCAGCAAACAGACACCAACATACTTGGCTGGCAGATGCCTCCGAGCCTGGTACAGAATTTCAATGCCATCTTCATTGTGATCTTTGCATTCCCATTCAGTTGGATGTGGGTGCAACTGGCAAAAAAAGGCAAAGAGCCGATATCTCCTGTGAAACAATCTATAGGACTTTTGCTGCTTGCGGCGGGTTATTTTGTGATAGCGATGCGCGTAAGATCGCTGGGCATGACAGAGAAGATGGGTGTTGGCTGGTTGATTATCCTTTATCTGTTGCATACACTTGGTGAGCTATGCCTGTCGCCAATTGGTTTGTCGCTGGTTTCCAAACTGTCGCCTAAGCGTTTCTCTTCGCTGCTATTTGGTGTATTCTTCTTGTCTAATGCAGCTGGCTATGCGTTGGCTGGTACTCTGGGCGCGCTTATACCCAACACTACTGATAAATTCATAGACGCATCGAAACATGGCATAGACCTGCAAGCGGTGCTGGATAAAAAGATAGTACCTACTACAGAGCAAATGAACTTCCTGCAAACAGCTAAGATCAATATAGAGAATACACATTTTGCCGGATTCACTATTCACAATCTGTTTGAGTTCTTTATGGTGTTTGTTGTACTTTCCGGCGTTGCTTCGGTTATATTATTCCTCTTGTCGGGCACACTTAAAAAACTGATGCACGGCGTTAGATAATCATGTAAGTAAAGTCAAAAACATGGAGTTCAGACACCATACAAACGAGGCACACCCGAAAAGCCATACGATCGGGAATAAAAAACAACACACATGCAATACTATATCAGCGTTTTGAAACACTATGCTACATTTTCCGGCAGGGCACGGAGGAAAGAGTATTGGATGTTTGTGCTATTTAATTTTATCTTTCTGGTAGTAGCAGCCATATTAGACAATTTTCTCGGCACTACTTTCAAAGTAACAGGCATAGCCCTCCCATATGGCTACATATACTTGCTCTATGCCTTATTCGTATTTATCCCCAGCCTTTCTGTATTGATAAGGAGATTGCATGATGTGAATAAAAGCGGTTGGTTTATATTTATATGCCTGATACCACTTATCGGCGCTATATGGATGTTGGTTCTTCTTTGTACTGATGGCACTCCGGAAATAAATAAGTACGGCCCAAACCCAAAAGGTTTTGGCAACCGGGAATTCGACTCTATCGATGCTTAAAATACACAGTCATTATCTCTAAATAAATACAGGCTGCCTTGCGATGCAACCTGTATTTATTTAGAAAATCCCACACGTGTGTTAAAAAAGCGGAGGCCAAAAGGCTCCGCTTTTTTAATGAAAGGGTGATAAACAGGGTGAAAAAAAATAAAAGTCTATTTTGCAATTCAAACACGCACACATGACCACTACGCAAGACACAGGCAGCATAACCTTAGAGCAGGTACAGGACTTCAAAGGAAAATATCCGAAACAGCTTTGGCTGCTCTTCCTATCTGAAATGTGGGAGCGGTTTGCATTTTACGGTATGCGGGGTATGCTCACTATCTTTATGGTGGAACAACTGAAACTGACCGAAAAGGATGCCAATCTCAAATATGGAGCCATACAGGCTTTCATTTACGCAATGGCATTTGTGGGTGGTTTATTCGCAGATAAGATACTGGGCTTCCGCAAATCCATCTTCTGGGGCGGCTTCCTGATGATCATCGGCAGCTTTACCCTTGCTTTTTCACCGCAGCATTTATATTATATCGGCATCTGCTTTACAATTGTAGGCACAGGCTTCTTTAAGCCCAATATATCAACAATGGTGGGCAACCTGTATAAAGCAGGCGACCACCGCAGGGATGCGGGTTTTGGCGTATTCTACTCCGGCATCAATATTGGGGCGCTGCTTGGGGGCTGGCTGTGCATTACAGTAGCCAACAATTATTCATGGAATGCAGCATTTTCCCTGGCAGGCATCGGCATGGCATTGGGACTTGGTATCTTCATTTTCACCAGGCGCACCTTAGGCCCAATAGGTATATCCCCTCTTTCCGCTAAGTTCTCTTTATCTAAGATCAGGATGTACGACATCATGGTTTATGCCGGCTCACTATTGGTGATACCATTTATTTTAATGCTCATCCGCAATACCAGCTACACCGATATGTTCATGTATATAGTCGGTCCGGCAGCATTGCTGTACATCATTTTTGAAATGACAAAACTGGATAAAGCAGCCCGGCAAAAAATGGCCGCAGCACTCATCTTTATTATCTTCTCCATATTTTTCTGGGCATTCTTCGAGCAGGCAGGCGGTTCACTTAGCTTATTTGCCCGCTACAATCTGCATCACGATATATTGGGCATCACATTTGACCCCAATGCCGTAAACAATTCCTCTAACTCACTTTTTGTGATCATCCTCAGCCCGGTTTTCGGATTATTGTGGCTGTGGCTTAGTGGCCGGAAGATGGAGCCAAATACGGTGATCAAGTTTGGATTAGGCTTCCTGTTCGTGAGCCTCGCTTTCTATGTATTTTTCTATACCCGCTTTTTTGCTGATGCGGCTGGTTTAACCTCATTGAATGTATTTACATTAGCTTACCTCGTTATCACCTTTGGTGAACTGTGCCTGTCGCCGATTGGATTGTCGTTGATGACAAAACTTGCCCCGCAAAGGCTACATGGCATGATGATGGGCATGTGGTTCCTGGCGAGCGCTTACGGGCAATATGCAGCAGGCATCTTCGGCGCCGATATGTCGCTGACTAATACCCACGCAACCCTTACCGATAAGCTTATGGCCTACACCGAGGGGTACAAGAGCCTTTCGCTATATGCCTTGATAGCGGGTATTCTCTTAATCGTTCTTTCTCCATTGATACGCAAGCTGATGCACGAAGTGCATTAATGAGTAAATAAATATTTTTTTGTAAATTTACAATACAAAATCAGGTGTATGACATTAAGCACAGTTAAAGAGCGACTGCATGATTATATAGAAAGTGCGGATGCGAAAAAACTACAAGCTATATATACGCTTGTTGGCGATGACACAGATGATGACCTAGAAATAGATGCCGCTACACTTACAGAGCTGGATAAGAGATGGGATAAATACGTTTCGGGAAAATCAAAAAAATACACTCCGGAAGAATCGATAGCCAACCTAAAAAAACACAGGCAACAAAAATGAGCTTTGTCCTGATTGTTACGACAGAGGCTGATGATGATGCGAAAAATGCATTGAATTAATGCATTGAATTATTATGACGATATAAACCCGGATTTGGGTGATCATTTTATAGATGAGCTTCACTCAACATATCAAAAACTCCGTGAGCACCCTCAATACTACAAGCACATTTCAAAGAGAAACAAAAATTCGTTCCGATACGTCAAATTAGATAGTTTCCCATTTATTGTCATTTATAGAACTACAGAACATACAGTTGTTGTTAACGCTGTCTTCAACACGCACCGAAAATCGAAGTTGGGGTAGTGCTTAATATGATCAATATCATGTGCTCTGAAAATTCTTTTGCCTACATTCGCTACCTGAAAAGAAGCAGTAATAATGAATAGCCAGGTACACACTGAAAAGCACTTCAATAGCTCGGAACTAGTAACAGATATTGTTATCGGTATGAGTGACGGCCTTACTGTGCCGTTTGCCCTGGCTGCAGGCCTTAGCGGCGTACATGATATACACACCTCGACCATCATCACCGCCGGGCTGGCCGAAATAGTGGCCGGCTCCATAGCCATGGGCCTGGGTGGCTACCTGGCAGGAAAGACAGAGATAGACCATTACAATGCCGAGCAGAAAAGAGAAGAATGGGAAGTGGATAATCTTCCGGACAAAGAAAAGGAAGAAGTGCGCGTGATCTTTGAAGGCATGGGTATGAGCCCGGAAACACAGCGCCAGATCGTAGAGGAGATGGCAAAAGACAAGGAAAAGTGGATCGACTTTATGATGCGCTATGAGCTGGGACTGGAGAAGCCCGACCCAAAACGCGCCCGCAATAGCGCCATGAACATAGGCATATCCTACATCGTAGGCGGCCTGATACCACTCTCAGCCTATTTCTTTACCACGCAGCCTTTAGACGGGCTCAAATGGTCGGCGGTCATCACTGTAATTTGCCTTTTTGTATTCGGGTTCTTTAAAGCAAAAGCCACCGGGCAAAATCCATGGGCAGGGGCTGTAAGGGTTATGCTGATAGGCTCTGTGGCAGCAGCGGCAGCGTTCTTTATCGCGAGATTGTTTAACCAGGGCTAAAGTACCGGCTTCTGTAAACCCAACCGCTACCGGCGAAATACTCCTGATGCCAGCTACAGTGCTCATAAATTTTAACTTTTACTATTTCCGCTAATACATTGAAACCGAGGGCTGTTTTATTATATTTGCCTCCCCTGAACATATATAGGCTGATGCGCAGTATTTTCATTAAAGAGATCAATTCCTTTTTCAGTTCCATAGTGGGCTATGTGGCTTTGCTGGTGTTCCTGGTGGCCTGTGGCTTGTTTTTATGGATCATACCTGAATATAGCATCATTGGTTATGGCTATGCATCACTCGACCGTTTTTTCGAGATAGCCCCCTGGTTACTGCTGCTGCTGGTACCTGCGGTAACAATGCGCTCATTTGCCGATGAATTCAAAACCGGCACAATTGAGTGGCTATCCACAAAGCCGGTTACCGATGTAGACATCATCGTAGGCAAGTACCTCGCTACGCTGGCCCTCATTGTTTTTGCCCTGCTCCCTACCCTTGTATATGTATACACTATTGCCAACCTCTCTCTACCCGATGTAGGGCTCGATAGCGGCGCTATCATTGGCTCATATATCGGCCTGTTCTTCCTTGCAGCCACTTTCGGCGCAGTAGGTATCTTCTGCTCTTCGCTTACCAGCAACCAGGTAGTTGGCTTCCTTATCGCATTACTGGCCTGCTACTTACTATATACCGGCTTTGAGCAACTGAGCAAGCTCCCCAGGTTCTCAGAAGGTATAGACTACTACCTGAGCATGATAGGCATGGAATTTCATTATAACTCCATCAGCAGGGGCTTTGTAGATACCCGCGATGTAGTTTACTTTTTATCTGTGATCATATTTTTCATATCCCTTACCCGTTTTTCGCTGAGCAGCCGCACCAGGGGGGCTGTAAGCTAAGCAGGTAGGAGATCGTGTACTACATAAATGGCAAAGACACTCAGTAAAGCACAAAGACAAAGGCAGGCACTGGTCAGGTTATTGATCATGGCAGCCATACTTGTGTGCGTCAATATACTCGCTTCCTACTTCCATAGCGGCATCGACCTCACGCAAGAACGCCGTTTTACCGTCACCGCACCTACTAAAAAGGTGCTGGGCAACATGAAAGAAGTAGCAGTGATCGATGTATACCTCCAAGGAAAATTCCCCGCAGAGTTGCAGCGATTACAGGAGGCCGTTCGCCAGGAGCTGAGCAAATTCAAAGAACTGTCAGGCAATAAGATCATCTTCCGCTTCATTAACCCTATAGAAGGCAAGAACGACAAAGAACAAAAAGAGATCGTGCATGAACTGGCGCAAAAAGGAGTACGCTTGCTGGAACTCAGTTCTACTAAAGAAGATGATGAATACTCTACCAAGCCTTTCTTCCCCTACGCGCTTGTACAGTACAACAACAAGGAAATGGCAGTACCACTGCTGGAAAACCCTCAGGGTAAGTCGCCCGCCGAAAAGACCAGCTACTCTGAAATGGCGCTGGAATATAAGTTTGCCAATGCCATCAATCAACTGAGCCGCAGAGACCAAGCACATATTGCCTATATCACCGGCAATGGCGAACCCTTAGACATTTCAACGGTGGATATGCTGATGTCTGTTACTAAGAATTATGCCTTGGATACAGTTGACCTTAGCCATACATTGCAGATATCACTTGCCTACGACGCTATTATTATATATAGTCCTAAGACTCCATTCTCCGGGCCTGAAAAACTAAAGATAGACCAGTACATTATGCGCGGTGGACACGTGCTTTGGGCGGTGAATAATATGAATGCATCCCTCGATAGCTTCAGCCACTCACCACAATTCATAGCTACTGAAGCTGGCCTCGACCTGGATGATATCCTCTACAAATATGGCGTACGCATCAACAATGACTTACTCGAGGATGAAGAACTGAATTTGCCACTGCCTCGTACTTATAATGGCGGCACACCTGAATTGCACCCCTGGGTCTATTTTCCAAAACTCAACCCTACATCCGATAATCCTATTGTAAAAAATATGGATTTTGTGATGAGTGGATTTACCAATACCATTGACACCATCAGAAGTTCCGGCATCAAAAAAACAACATTACTTCATTCGTCGGCACACAGCCTTAATCCTCGATCACCAGTTCGTGTCAGCCTTTCTATGATGAATTATCCGCCCAAGCCCGAAACCTACACCAAATCGTACCTCCCCGTCGCCGTATTGCTGGAAGGCAAATTCCATTCGGCCTACCAGGGACTGCTGGCACCATCGTACCTGCGCGTACTTGATTCATTGCACCAGCCATTTATACAAGTTTGCGACAGTGAAAACAGTATGATAGTCGTATCATCCGGGCAGATATTCAGCAATGGATATACCGCCAAAGAAGGAGTGCTATCAATGGGCTATTATAATTATACACAAGAGTTTTTTGCCAACAGGGATTTTCTGCTCAACTGCCTGGAATATCTCACAGACCGTTCCGGAGTACTCGAAGCCCGCGCAAAAGAAGTGAAAATAAGGCTCCTCGATATGCCACGCGCCAACACCGAAAAAACAACCTGGCAGGTGGTCAATGTTGGTGTGCCGCTGGCCATTGTGTTCATTTTCGCATCAGGTTATTTCTTTTATCGCAAACGCCGGTATGAAGTGCAAAAAACTCCAAAAAAACTACAGTAGATGCGCAAAACATTAGTATACCTCGCTGTTCTTGCTGTACTCGCTTTCGGCATTTACTACTTTCTGTTCAGCAATCACGGCAACTCATACGACCCCGCAGAAGCAAATTTTGTAGTCTCTGACACTGCATCTGTAGGCAAAATATTTATTGCTAACAGCAATGGCACTACAGTGCTTGTAGAGCGCGTGAAGGGCGGCTGGATGGTGAATAAGAAGGACAAGGCGCTCCCCAGTATGGTGAACCTGATCCTCTCCACCCTTACCAAACAGCAAACATTATACCCCGTAACACAAAGCGCCTACAATAATGCAATAAAGGTCTTATCTACCGAAGGCATAAAAGTAGAGTTGTATGACCGCCAGGGAGCAAAAATAAAAGTGTTCTATGTAGGCGGCACTTCCGCTAACCAGAACGGCACCAATATGCTCATGGACGGGGCCAAAATGCCCTATGTGATACAGGTACCCGGCTTTAACGGCTACCTCACCTCGCGCTACTCTACTGAGCTTACCGACTGGAAAGACCGCACCGTTTTCGACATGCCGTATGAAGAGATCAAAAGCGTATCTGTACAATATGCCGACAAACCGATCAATTCATTTATGATCACCCGCGACAATGATAACATCTCTGTATCCGCTGACACTAACATTAGTAAGCACCTTGATGTGCAAAATTCCCGCAGGGGCACACTTTATCTTAAATACTTTACCAATATCAACTGCGAAGGATATACAAACGGCATCCCCGGTATGGACAGCGTTATAAAAAACTCACATAAGCAATCGGTCATTGATATTACCGGCATACATGGAGAACACCAGCGGGCCGAAATTTACTGGATGGATATCAACAGAAGAAGTAAGAACCTCACCGTTTCCGACCCTGATGTACCCGATGATTATGATGCCGACAGGCTCTACGCCGTGATCAATGGAGGAAAAGACGGTCACGTTCCGATAGCTCGCCAAGGCACCCAGCGGCGTATCTTTGGGTCGCGCGTCGTTATCGGAACCATGGCACTTGGTGCAATCCAAGGCATGAGCGACATTGGTGAGCAGAATCACCATTAACAATGAAAGCAAGGTGGCGACAACCCGTCGCGTCACATGTCCCATCCTGCACAGTTTTTTCATATCCAACTCCTTATCAAAATCGCAGCCGTTATATCAATAGGTCTAGAAAATATCAATGTAATCGAGATGCACCTAGTTCTTCCAGGCCGGCGACGGCTGGAAGTGACAGCTGACATTGGAGCAGGTCGTTGCGGCACTGTCATAGGTCTTCGGCAGTCCACTGTTAAGTCTAAAGCTGACATCGGCTGGATCAAAAACATTTACGTTCGACTGCACCACGCTGGTGCCCTGCCGGTGACTCGTGGACGGATGGCAGGGGAGGCAGGGAGTGAACCCGTCGGCGGCCGTGATGGTGGCCGCGAGGTGGCTGGCGTGGAAGCCGCCGCCGTTGGTGTAGTCTTCGAGCTTCGCGCCTACGAACTCATTGGCGGCGCGGGCGTCCAAAACGGCCTGTGGCAGAGGGGGATAGCCGTGGCAGAGATCGCAGGCAAGATCCCCTGATATATCCAGAGTGCCATTGTTGTGCGAGCTTGCGCTGTACCCCGTATAGCTGTGGCAGGTGGTGCAATTAGGAGCCGTACCGCCGGTCGCGGTCGCGTGTGCCCCTGTTGCCGGCGGGTAGCTGTGGCAGCTGCTGCAGGCGTTATCGTTGGTTTTCAGGTCAACGGTGCCGTTTTGGTGTGTCGATTCATGGCAAATGGAGCAATCAGTGTAGACGACAGCCGGGGTACTATGAGTGTATTTCACGGCGCCCGCGGTATGAATCGTCTGAGAGGTCGGCGGATTGCCGTGGCAGGCGACGCAGGTGGTCGACACGGTGCCGTTGGTCTGGCCGGGGGC
>CAIRES010000067.1 GCA_903877645.1 uncultured Bacteroidota bacterium
CCGAAGCTCCCTTTACTGTTTAAGATCAATTCTATTGCTGGCAGGTTGCTCTCCAGCAGAGCCTACTTCCTCTTCAAATTGACAATCGAATATTATGAATAATTGCTGAGAAAACCACCAACTATTTTTGACCACATTACCGTTTTTGTCGACTTGTTTTATGTTAAACGCCCATCCAATATTCTTGGGTGGGCGTTTAACATTTGCTGTATAATGCCGTCTATTTGATGTTGCTGTATTTTGCGTTGTAGTCGGTGATGGCTTCGCTGATGATCTGCTTGGCTACGTCGGCGTTCTGGAAGTCTTCTACGAGCACGGTCTTTTGCTCCAGTTTTTTGTATTCTTCGAAGAAGTTTTTGATCTCGGCATGGAGGTAGGCAGGCAGTTCATCTATAGTTTTGATGTAGTTGACACTCACGTCGTTCTCGGCTACGGCTATTATTTTATCGTCGCCTTCGCCATTATCTATCATACGCATAACGCCTATCACCCTTGCATTGACGATGCAGAGCGGATGTATCTCGGCCTGCGATAGCACGAGAATATCGAGCGGGTCATTGTCTTTGCCGAGTGTGCGGGGGATAAAGCCGTAGTTGGCGGGGTAGAATACGGAGGAGTACAGCACGCGGTCGAGGCGGAGCATGCCGGTTTCTTTGTCCATCTCGTACTTTGCCCTGCCGTGCATGGGTATTTCAATAGTGGCCTGAACGACATCGGGTTGTTGGTTGCCGATACTTACATTGTGCCAGGGGTGGATGTTCATGGTTAGGTTGTTTTTTGGTGGGCAAAATTAGGGAAACGATCCTGATGATTTAGTTAAATGTAATTTTTGCTATTTGTAATGGTAAAACCCTCCATTGTTTTTACTATACCTTTGCGGCATGAAACAAAGTAAGACCTCTATTTTTCTTTTGTGCTTCTTTATGCTGCTGGGTATCTGCTTTTTGGCCTATTATTATAAAGTAAGCTATGAGCAGAAGAAACAGGCGCTGCCTATTATAGGTAATGATCTGAACCATCATGTGGCACCCTTCTCGTTTGTGAACCAGGATGGAAAAACGATCACTAATGAGGATGTGAAGGGTAAGGTGTGTGTCGTTGAATATTTCTTTGCTACCTGCAAGGGTATGTGCCCGAAGATGAATGAGCATATGGTGGCGGTGTATAAGGCTTTCAGGGGTAATAAGAATGTATTGATCCTATCACATACAGTAGACCCGCTGAAAGATACTGTGGCTGCGCTGAAGGCGTACAGCCTGCGGTTTGATGCAGATCCGGCACAATGGATGTTCCTGACGGGGGATAAGAAGCAGCTCTATGATATGGCAAGGTATAGCTACCTGATCAGTGCAGATGATGACACTGCGGGCATCAGCATTGATAAAGATTTTATACACGACAAGCATTACGCACTGATAGACAGGCACGGCAGGCTGAGAGGGTTTTATGACGGGCTGGAGCCGGGGGAAGTGCAGAAGATGATAGGGGATATTACGGAGCTGCTGAAAGAGGAGTAGTGTGGGGTATTATATTACCCGCTACCCTTCCTTCAGAAACCCGAATTTAAGTTTATAAAGAACATACTTTTTTTGTTTTTTAACCACTAGTAAGTCCGCCCAATTCCCGTTGCTGAGATCTGCTAAACCCAATTTCAGAGAATCATTACTAAAATTGTCAATAAAAATTTTTATAGGGCCACAGCCAAATCCGGAGCATATCTTGTGGCCTTTGCCGTTAAAATTTATAGAACTGCATTTGAAGAAACTGTCGAGATCGTTTAGATTCACAGGTTGAATGGCCCGATCTTCTATATAGAAGTAGCTCTTTATAGCAGAGTCTCTTAAAATCAATTCGAGAATCCTGCAATCATGAAAATTGTAATTTTGCGCGTTACATTGCCCAATGCTAACTAAGCTAATATAGCAGATAAGAAAAATTATTTTTTTCATGAGCAACTAATTTTCACTTTAATGCAGCGACCAGCCCAACAGCAGCCAGCCCAATACTATGAGCGGGGCAGGTATGCGGGTGAAATTGAGCATGCAGAAGGTTATGATGACCACTACCAATTTACTCCATTCGAAAGAAAGCGCCTCATCGAAAGCGATGGTTTTGAACAACACCATTCCGGAGGCAAATATGATGCCCACCACAGCGGCATTAATGCCCTCCAATGCGCGGAAGATAATGACGTGGTGTTTCAGATTTTCATAGATAGGGAAGAGGAAAAACAGTAGTAATGTGCTTGGAAGGAACACGGCTACTGTGGCTGTAATGCAACCAATAATCTGCCACATAGGGCCGTATTGGCCCATGGCCAGGCCTCCAATATAGGAGCAAACCGAGAATACAGGGCCCGGCACTGCTTGCACCATACCGAAGCCCGTAAGTAACTGGTCGACAGTAAGTATTTGCGGGTGGGGTAGCGGCGGTACATATTGGTACTGTACCATCGGTATAAGTCCCTGGCCGCCACCAAATACAATAGTACCGAAGCGATAGAAGTTCTCGAAGATATGGAAGATGCGGCCGTGTACCCATGTGGGGTTATGGGCCAGCTCGCTGAGCACACCGGCTACAATGAAGATGAGCCCGAACAGCCAGAGGTGCATCCAGTTGATGCGCTTCGGTTTCTCGAGCGGGGTAGGGATACGATTATTACTGAAGTTGCTGATGGTGCCTCCAATCACAAGTAAAGAAGGGATAACCCAGGGGGATTGCAAAATCAGTGCTACGGCCAGGCTGCCGATCATGATAGCAATAGTAGCGAGGTATTTGATACTACTACGCATCATGCGTACCCCGGCGAAGAACACAAACCCCACCGACATGGGAAGAATGTAAGAGAAGAGATTGAGTGGGACCTTGCTGCCGTGGGCTACCCCGGTATCAAAATTGAGTACCAGGAACGATAGCGCCCCCATGATGAAGGCTGCAGGGAATACCCAAAGCAATAAAGTAAGGATAGCCAGCGGTACACCCCCCCTTTTGAGGGCTATGAGCATAACCGTTTGGGTGGAAGATGGGCCGGGCAGCATCTGGCAAAAGGCGTTGTACTCCAGCAGTTCTTCCTCGGTCACATCCTTTCTTTTCTGGGCAAAGGTGCGTACCATCATGCCCATATGCCCCTGCGGCCCGCCAAAGGCCGTAAAAGAATACAGGAACACAGCCTTTAAGAATGGTACATGCCTCAGCAGGAGCATTATCGAATGTGATTTGGAATTGAAAGTAGTGAGATTTCGTGCAATATTCAAAAAGAGGATGATTTGCGGGGTTTGTTGAGTTAAAAAGCGAATATGATGTGTTTTCGGGATGTTTTTGAAACAAGGCTTTTAAGTGTATGGCGAAATAAGTATCTTGCAGCGCAAATCTATAAGTCATGAATCATTTGATGCTGAGTGCGTTTTACGACAATGTGAACAAGAACCTGGGGCCTACACTGATGTGGGTATTCTTTTTTCTGCTGATCATAGAGCTGATCTATGTGAGCATTAAGTATGTAGCCTCCCCCGCAAAAGAAAAGGAATAATATTGGCCGGGCAACCGTTAAATATTGCTGATATCCGCAAGGACTATATACTGGCCGCGCTGGATGAAGAAATAGCGGGCGAGGACCCGATCGTGTTTTTCCGGCAATGGTTTACGGAAGCGGAAGCTGCTGAGATCACCGAGATCAATGCGATGACACTGGCCACAGTTGATGCAAATTCGGCACCCCATGCCCGTATCGTATTACTGAAGGGCCTGGATGCAAGTGGTTTTACATTTTATACCAATTATGATAGTGCCAAGGGCACAGAATTGAGCGCCAACCCACATGTGGCGCTTTTGTTTTTCTGGAAAGAGCTGGAGCGGCAGGTGCGCATAGAAGGTGTGATCGAAAAAGTAGCCAGGGAGGAAAGCGATAGTTATTTTAATAGCCGCCCGGTGGGAAGCCGACTCGGGGCATGGGCTTCCCCGCAAAGCCGGCCTATTGCTGCCCGTAATATCCTCGATGCAAATTATGCCCGGTATGAACAGGAGTTTTCGAGTATAGAGATACCCAGGCCGTTGCACTGGGGCGGATACAGGGTGTTGCCCACACGTATTGAATTCTGGCAGGGCAGGGCTAGCCGGATGCACGATCGCATCTTATTCTCAAAAGATGGAGCAGGGAATTGGGAGAGGAGCAGGCTGGCGCCGTAAGAGAAGTTATCTCTTTGGTTTCGCGGAGGCCATATTCTTCCTGTCCCAGCGGATGGCGTAGCTGATGTAGAGATTGAAATCGAAAACCGCGTTTTTATCCCCCTTGCCATAGCCTGCAATAAATAGCGGGGCATCGTTCGCAAAAGATTTGCCGTCCATCATGAATTTGCCACGAATGTTCCAGCCGGCAAATACGTTCTTAATAAATTCCACACGCATACCGCCGGTTACCTCTAACCACACTGCATTGATGGATGTTCCGGGACGGGAACCCGAGACATTACCCCAGGTACTGTCTGTTATTAAATAGGTCGCGGGGTTTTTATTGATATTGGCGTAGCCGAGGCGGAGGCCAATGAGCATCATATCCCAGTCTTTTGGATTGTCCCGCACGAGCATTGTTTTATTGAACCCGAACCTGAAGAAAGGATTTGTGGTGGTGTACTTCAGGTCTGTGTAATTGACATTTGAGCCGCCCCAGCCGCCTTCGGCAACGAGGTAAAACTCGTTGCGCAGGTAGTAGTCGGCTTCAAATTCGTAACCGAACTTATCTGATACCAGTGCATTGGTGATGGGGCTGACCAGGTCAACACCTATAGCTAATTGATGGCCGGCAAGGTCTTTCTTTTTTATGTGCGCGTTCGAGTCTGTGGCATTAGAGTTTATGACTACCAGTGTATCCGGCACAGTGGGGTAGCCGGTCACCGTAGTGCCGTTGACCTGTGCAAAGCTGTGCTGTGAGCAGCAAACAACAAGCACGCTAAAAATCAGGATGTATATATACCTGTACATGCTTGGTGTTGACATTATTGTTGACAGTTGAATTTATGATGCGCACAGAGTCAATGAATTTATGAGTGGTCTGTACGGTGTCGAGATTGTAAAAATCGGCATAGCCACATGCGTTCGACAAAAACTGGAGGTTGGTCTTGTAATGAAAAGTGAGCGTGTCGAAAACTGTAGATGTGGTATCTGTGGCGATAGCCCAGCGGCAGGTGGCAGCATCAGGCGAAAGGGAAATAGTGAATGTGGAACTGAGTAGTGAGGTGATGCGGAAAGAACTGCTATCGGTGAAGGGTATAAAAGTGCCCGAGGGCAGGGCTGTGTCTACGAAGATGGTGCCGGTATCGTTGGTGATGTGCATGGTCTCCAGGATGAGGCTGGCGATCTTGGGGGTAAGGCAAGGCTGGCGCTGCTGGGTGCAGGATGCCCATACCAAACAAGATATTGCCCATATTATCGCGGCTCGCTTAGTCATTGAGGGTATTCAGTATTTTATCTATCTCGTCAATTACGTTGTCGAGCTGCTCGCGCATATTTTCTTTAGCATCATCGCCGGTAACGGCAGAGCCAAGACTGACGCTCACCATATCATTTTCGAGGGAAGCCAGTTTTTTAGTGAGCTCCTTCACAGAGCGCTCGCCTGCTGAAACGGATGCCTTGAGGCGTTTGTTTTCCATCTCCAGTGCCGCGGTTTTTTTCAGCAGCTCGTCCAGTTTTTTACCAAGTGTGTCCAGTGCCAGCATTATTCACGTATTTGTGCGCTCAGTTTGTTTTTATAAGCCTCCATCAATTGTTTCATCAACTGCTCTATTTCGGTATCGGTGAGGGTGCGGTCCTGCAATTGAAAAGTGTAGCTTAACGCCAGTGATCTTTTGTCTTTGCCGAGTTTTTCGCTCTCAAAAATATCAAATAATCCGAATGAAGTAAGGGCATCCAGTTTCAGTTGTTCGGTGGCCTGCTCCACCTGTTCGTAAGATACAGTATTATCGAGGATTATGGCGATGTCGCGCTGCACAGCAGGGAATTTAGGCACCTCTGTATACCTCACTTTTACCGCATTGTGTGCTTTAATCCAGTTGTCCCAATGGATCTCCGCAAAGAATACATCCTGCTTGATCTCGAATTCACGGAGCCTGTCCTGGTCTATATGTTTGGCAACGGCGAGTACCTGGTTTTTTAATTTCCAGGTGATCCTGCCATCGGCGTGCGTAACAGATGTATTGCTGATGCCGCTGTATTGCAACAGGTTTTCGATGATGCCCTTCAGGAAGAAGACATCGGCTTTCTGTGCTTTCTGGTTCCACTGTGGAACGTAAGTGTTGCCGGTGATCCATAGGGCGAGTTGGGCTTCCTGTATATACTTTGTGCCGTGCTGTGCGTAGATGTTGCCATATTCAAACAGGGCAAGGTCCTGGCTCTTGCGGTTGCAATTGTATTGTATCACTTCCAGGCCCCCTTCTGTCATAGATGGGCGCATGACATCGAGCACGCTGCTGAGGCTGTTGATCATTCGTACGAGCGTTTCGTTACCCGGATAGTATTTACTGTTGACAATAGAGTTGGTAACGATCTCCTGCATGCCCAGGCCGCAAAGCAGGTTGGCTATTTGCTCACGCACAGCACGGTCATTAGGCATTGGTCTTGAGAGCGAAATATTCAGCCGCTCGGGGATATGGATATTGTCCAGTCCGTCTATGCGCAGTATCTCTTCCACAATATCGGCAGGCTGTGATACGTCTGTTTTATTGGATGGTATTTTGAGTGTGATGCTTTCGTCTGTCTCAGCGGTGATCTCAAAGCCTGCGGCATGCAGTATCTCCTGTACTTCCATGTGGTGGTATGCTTTGCCGCTGAGCTTGCGGATGTAGCTGTAACTAACGGTTACCGTTTTTACAGGCAGGTGGCGCGCATAATCATCAGTCAGGTCGGATGCTATTTCGCCACCGGCGATATCGCATATCAGGGCTACAGCACGTTGCAGGGCAGGGATCACGTTGTTGATGTCTACTCCTTTTTCGAAGTGAGTGGCTGCATCTGTGCGCAGGCCATGGTGCAGCGATGTTTTGCGAATATGTGTGGGGTCGAAGTACGCGCTTTCTAAAAACAC
The DNA here is from genome assembly GCA_903877645.1 of uncultured Bacteroidota bacterium. Classification (GTDB taxonomy): domain Bacteria; phylum Bacteroidota; class Bacteroidia; order Chitinophagales; family Chitinophagaceae; genus Nemorincola. The sequence goes on from CAIRES010000067.1 coordinate 7,076, forward strand.
ATTTATGGTGTCGTTGCTGATGCCGCTACCGGCGCCGCCAAACACGCCACCAATCGCGAGCGGCCCACTGCCATCTGCGATGATGAGGTCTTCTGCGCGGAGTTTTCTTTCTTTATCATCAAGGCCTGTGAATACAGTGCCTTCGGGCATGAAGCGGACGTTGATCTGCCGGCCGTTTATTTTATCTTCATCAAATGCATGCAGCGGCTGGCCGTATTCCTGCAATACATAGTTGGTGATGTCTACTATGTTGTTGATGCTGCGGATGCCCACTGTATTGAGCCGCTGCTGCAGCCACTCGGGCGATGGGCCAACCTGTACATTCTTTATGCTGATACCCGCATAGCGCGGGCAGGCATCTGTGGCCTCTATGTTTACTTTTATATTAGTAGTAGTCGGGAGGTCTTTCAGCTTGGTCACAGGCATTACCGGTGTGTGCCTGTTGCCTTTGTGGTGTGTAAGATAAGTACATACATCGCGTGCCACACCTATGTGGCTGTTGGCGTCAGAGCGATTGGGGGTGAGCCCTATGTGTATGGCGAAATCGGTTTTGGGTACCTTGAAGTATTCTTTTGCCGGCATGCCGATTGGGGCATCTGCGGGGAGTATCATAATGCCTGCATGGCTTTTGCCCAGGCCTATTTCATCTTCCGCGCAGATCATACCAGCACTTTCTTCGCCGCGTATCTTTGCTTTTTTTATGAGGAAAGAGTCGCCTTCGGTGGGGTGTACTGTGGTGCCTACAGTGGCTACAACCACGCGCTGGCCTGCTGCTACATTAGGTGCGCCGCAAACGATCTGTAGTGTTTCAACAGAGCCCACGTTTACCGTAGTGACGCCGAGTTTATCGGCATTGGGGTGCTTGGCACAAGTAAGTACCTCGCCTATTACCAGCCCTTCGAGGCCGCCCTTTATGCTTTCCACGGGCTCTACTGCCTCTACCTCCAGGCCAATAGAAGTAAGTATTTTACTTAATTCGTTGACAGGCAAGAGTTGAGGCAGACCTGCCTGTCCGGCAGGCAGGTATTCGAGGAGCCATTGGTACGAAACGATCATGTAATTCTTAAATTTAGGCAAATATAACCCTCAAAGCTTGAATTAGGCTTGTTGTTCGCGGTTTTTGACGACTAAAAAGCCCACCCGGTGCGTGTTGTCCCAAAAGAGTGCGATGGCGTCAGCGTAAAAATCGGTTGATCGGTGCCCAAATCCGATCGGCCATAACCCTATAAATAGGAAATAGCAGCGTCGAAAAAAAATCAATAACGAAATTATTTCTACAGTTAAAAATCTTTATTTCATGTGGAATGACGTTAGAAACACGGAACTTTGTGTGGATAAACGACAGATGATGTGGATAAAGCGGGAATAATGTGGGGGTAATGCCATTTGGCGATAGGAAAACTAAACTTTTTAAAAAAGTTTTTCCTCTGATTTTTCAATTTACATTCGTCTCCCTTCCGGGGTTTTTTAACCTCTGCTTAATAGTTGCTTAACAGTAACGAAACATGCAAAAAAGCCTGAAAAGAGGCGTAAAAGCGGCAGAAAGCAGGCCAGGAAGGCAAAGAGAAAAATAATAACTCACTATATAAGGGATTAGTAAATAATGGCAGTAAACATTAAAAAAGAATTTGGGAATACAAGAAGCCGCAAGCCAGACCTGACCACGATGGTGTACGGAAAAGTGCCCCCACAGGCGCCCGAGCTGGAAAGCGCAGTGCTGGGAGCATGTATGCTGGAAAAAGACACTTTTGCACAAGTATTGGAGATCATACAGAGTGAAGAGTGTTTTTACATGGATGCCCACCAGAAGATATACCTGGCCATGCGCCGCCTTTTTGATAAGGGTACGCCAGTGGATCTGCTGACCATTACTGAAGAATTAAGAAAAACCAACGAATTAGAAATAGTGGGCGGGGCTTATTACCTCACCAACCTGACCATGAGCGTACTCTCCAGTGCGCACGTAGAAGCCCATGCCCGCATAGTGATGGAGAAATTCATCCAGAGGGAATTGATCCGCATCAGCGGATCGGTGATCAGTGATGCCTACGAGGATAGTACGGATGTGTTCGACCTGCTGGATAAGGCGGAGTCGGGCCTGTACGAGATCACAGATAAGCACCTGCGCAAGAACTTCAAAAGCCTGCAGGATGTGCTGGTGCGCACGATGAATGAAATTGACGAGAACCGTAATAAAACAGATGATATAACCGGAGTGCCATCGGGCTTTAAAGGGCTCGACAGCCTTACGGCAGGCTGGCAAAAGACCGATCTGATCATACTTGCGGCACGCCCCTCTGTGGGTAAAACGGCCTTTGCGCTGAACCTGGCCATGAATGCGGCCATGAACCCCGGTAAGCAATTCCCGGTAGCTGTATTCTCGTTGGAAATGGGCGCAGGGCAGATCGTAAAAAGGATGCTGAGCGCGGTTACGGATGTGAGCATGGAAGCCATCACCCGTGGCAAGATGGCGGAGCATGAATTTATACAGATGTCGCAACGCATGAATAAACTTGCGCAGGCCAAGATATTCATAGATGACCAGGCCGCGCTGAACATCTTTGAGCTACGTGCCAAGGCTCGCAGGCTGAAGCAGAAGCACGATATACAAATGATACTCATTGACTACCTACAGCTGATGCAGGCCAGTGTGGATAAAGGAGGCAATCGTGAGCAGGAGATCAGTAAAATATCTCGTGATCTGAAGGCGCTTGCAAAAGAGCTGGAAGTACCGATAATAGCGCTTTCGCAGCTGAACCGTTCGGTGGAAACGCGTAAAGAATCGAAGATACCACAGTTGAGTGACCTCCGTGAATCGGGAGCGATAGAGCAGGATGCGGATCTTGTAATGTTCCTGTACCGGCCTGAGTACCATGGCATCACCAACGATGGCATGGGCGAAACGGTAGAAGGAGAAACACAGATACATATAGCCAAGCACCGTAACGGCAGCACCGGTATCGAGAAGGTGCGCTTTATAAAAGAGTACCAGCGCTTTGTAGATATGGAAGACAACCGCTTCGATTCATTTGGGGGTGGTAATAGCGGCGGCAGTGGTGGCGGCACTCCTAAGGACAATCCACAGGCAGGAATCCGCAGGGATACGAGCGAATTTGGTGGGTCGAAGATGTTCATACCCGGTGGTTTCCAGACATTACCATCAAAGGTAAATGACACTAACTGGGACGATGAAGATATGGGTGGTGCGCCATTCAAAAAGCCAAGTGCTCCTGATGAGGATGCCCCGTTTTAGGTAGTTGTTATTTCTACTAGAGGTTTCCTGTACGGTTAATTAATGTTAAAAAACTATCATGTTATTGTGGATTTAGGTATCTTTAGATAACTAAATATTACGATCATGGGTACTTTACTATTATCGGGTGTGGGCGGAAGCAGTAATTGGCTGCCATTGGTGTTCCCGCTGGCTGCGGTTGTGGCGGTGATCTATTTTATAGATTTTATCATAAAGTTTGTGAAAAAGAGAAAGCAGGAACATCTGAACCGCCTTATCCAGGAAAATACATCTTCTTACGCAGACCAGGAGATCACCGACAATCAATCATAGCATATGCATGTACTCATATTAGGAGGTGCACCCGATGGGAATTGGCTACCCTTAGTTTTTCCGCTGGTACTGGTGCTTATTATTATATTTTCTACAGAAAATATAGTGCGGTTCTTTAAAAAAAGGAATAGGCACAAGCACGCCGGGACCAACGAATAGTGCGAAATCGTTCAATTGTACAAATGCGGCACATAAACTTGCCCTGCTGGCTATGAATTGGTTATATATAGCTAATGTTGTTGTAAATAATCGTTTCTGCAAGGGTTAATGAATATTTGGTTAATTTTGTGCTCCAAGCAATAATGTGATATGAGTCGTATTTATTTTGATAACGCTGCCACCACAGCGCTTGACCCAGAGGTGCTGGAAACAATGATGCCTTTTCTTACCGAGAAATTCGGCAATCCTTCTTCGATCTATTCTTATGGGCGGGAAACCAAGATGGCTATTGAGAATGCACGCAAAAGTGTAGCACGAATACTCAATGCCAACCCAGGTGAGATATTCTTTACATCGGGTGGTACAGAAAGCACGAATACTGCTGTAACAGCTGCCATACGTGACCTTGGTTGCAGGCACATCATTACATCGGGCCTGGAGCACCATGCTACTTTGCATACAGTAGAGCAGGCTGCAAATAATAGCCATGTCTCGGTAAGCTATGTGAAACTGAAAGAAAACGGGCATATAGATCTCGAAGACCTGGAAAAAATGTTATCAGAATCGGCACACAGGGTGCTGATAACACTGATGCATGCTAATAATGAAATAGGCAACCTGTTGAAAATTAAAGCGGTAGGTGAGCTTTGTGAAAAATACGATGCTATTTTTCATAGCGATGCAGTGCAGACCATCGGACATTACCCCTTCGATCTGAAGAGCCTGCATGTGCATTTTCTGAGTGCAGCCGGGCATAAATTTCACGGCCCCAAGGGCGTAGGCATTTTGTATGTGAATGAAAACATCAGCATCAAGCCTTACATTAATGGCGGCGCACAGGAACGCAATATGCGTGCAGGCACAGAGAACCTGTATGGTATAGTTGGTTTTGCGAAAGCACTGGAAATGGCCACACAACGCTACGAGCAGGATAGCGAGCAGATCAAAGGGCTGAAAAAGTATATGGCGGACAGGCTGGTTGAGACATTCCCGGCTGTAACCTTTAATGGCGATACCAATGGCAGCAGCCTCTATACGGTATTGAATGTATCTTTTCCGCTGACTGAGAAATCGGATATGCTGCTGTTCAGCCTGGATATGGCCGGCATTTGTGTGAGCGGCGGCAGCGCCTGTACCAGCGGCGCCAATTCGCAGAGCCATGTGATCAGGGCATTGCACAACGAGAACTCAGACAAGATGGTGCCGATACGCTTTTCTTTTTCAAGGCACAACACCAGGGAAGAGGTAGACCAAGTGATCGGGAAGCTTAAGGAACTGGTTTAAAATATTCTTCACTCTTTATTATTTGCGGCATCTCGCCGATAACAATAGCATACACTTAACCCTGATGGAGCGTTTTTTGTGTGAAACTGTTGTTCCTTTGCAATAAGAAACTAACGATGCAGCACAAGACCAAAATAATAGCTACAGTAGGCCCCGCCTGTAATACTTATGAAAAGCTGGCGGCACTTGTCAATGAAGGTGTTAACGTATTCCGCCTCAACTTTTCACATGGCACACATGCGCAACACCTGGCGGTGATAGAGCACATCAGAAAGGTGAATATTGACCTGAAATGCTATACTGCTATACTCGGCGACCTGCAAGGCCCTAAGCTTCGTGTGGGCGATATAGCAGGCAATGCGCTGGAGCTGAAAAAAGGCGACTTCTTTTATTTTACCAATGAGCCCTGCCTGGGCACTATGGAGAATGTATATATCTCTTACCCAGCGTTTCATAATGATGTGCGGGTGGGTGAAAAGATATTGCTGGATGATGGCAAGATAGAAGTGATGGTGATGGAGATAGGCGCAGATAACCGGGTGAAGGTAGAGGTGCTGAACTCAGGCGTGCTCTCATCCAAAAAAGGAGTGAACCTGCCGGATACTAAAATATCGCTGCCTTCCCTTTCGGAAAAAGACCTGGACGACCTGGATTTTATAGTGAAGCAGGACCTAGACTGGGTGGCGCTGTCATTTGTACGCCGTACAGAAGATGTGATGCAACTGCGCGATATACTGAAAAGCAAGGGTAGCGGTATCAAGATCATCTCGAAAATAGAAAAGCCTGAAGCGCTGGAACACCTGCGCGAGATCATACTGGCATCAGACGCCATAATGGTGGCACGTGGCGACCTGGGCGTGGAACTGCCACTGGAGCAGGTGCCGATGATACAAAAGAACATAGTGCGCAAGTGCATACACCGTGCCAAGCCGGTGATCATAGCCACCCAGATGATGGAGAGCATGATAGACCGCATCCGCCCCAACAGGAGCGAGATAACGGATGTAGCTAATGCTGTGATGGAAGGCGCAGATGCCGTGATGCTGAGCGGCGAAACCGCTATGGGCCAATATCCCGAGCTGGTGATCCACACCATGGTGAACATCATTAACGAGGTAGAAAAAGAAGAGACCGTATATAACCGTAACCTGACACCTAAGTCACACTCGCCGTCTTTCCTTAGTGACGCGCTGTGCTACAACGCCTGCGTGATAGCTAAGGATGTAAGCGCGAACGCGCTGATAGGTATGACACAATCTGGCTATACTGCTTTCATGTTATCGAGCTACAGGCCGCACTCGCCCTTGTATGTGTTTACCAAAACACGCAAGCTGGTAAACCAACTGAGCCTGAGCTGGGGCGTGCAGGCTTTCTACTACGACAAGGAAGAAAGCATGGATGGCATTATTGCCGACCAGGTAGAATTTCTGAAAGAGAAAGGGCTCCTGAAAAGCGGCGATGTGGTCATCAATACCGGCAGCACACCCATACAGGAACACTTGCCTACCAATATGCTGAAGATAACGAGGGTGGTGTAGGGCGGTTAGTTTTTGTGCTTTTTGCGTGGATTGCGACTTGTGTGGAAAATGGAAGTGATGATTACCTTGTTCAACTTCTTATCGATAACATACACAACAATGAATGGGAAAGGTTTGTCAAGCGAGGCTTCGTGATTACGTGTTCCTTTCTTTGCGTAAAGCTCAGGGCTAGAACAAATCAACTGTAGTTTTGTTCGCAAACAGAATGCAAATCTTTCTCCGAGCCCATTTTGCTGCTCTTCATACCACCAGTAAGAATTTAAATATTCTTCTCTTGCGTGAGAAGAAAGAGCGTAGTTGTATTCCATTAGCTCGCTTTTTTGGTTCTCATCTTCTCTGCACCAACTCGCGCTTCTTTTTCTACTTCGTCTAATGAATATAACTTTGCTTTTCCGGAAAAATACTCATCTGCGCGCCTATCCATTTCTGCTACAAACTCTTTGTCTTTCCAATGATCGTATACCTCCTCTTCGGAGAAAGCTGTGACCAAACCAAGAACGGCCTTTTTTTGTTTATTATTCAGCTTGCTTAAAGCATCTTGAATTTTTTTATCGATTGCGGCTGTCATATTATAATTCTTGTGTAACAAATTTACTGATTTATTAGCTTTTAAAAAAGGAATTTATAGATAGCGTGCGAAGCTATTTTCATATAGCTTTGTATAAACGACGTATAGTGTATAATAAACTCTTCATAGTTTTTTTGTTGCTGATTGCCACTGTGCATAGTGGTGCCCAGCAAATATCCTTTAAGGATACAATTGCTGCATACAATACACACAGGATAGACGTGAACAAGAAAGGAATGCAGGTGCTTGGCGGCTGGGGCGTGGCTAATATCGCGGAAGGAGGAATCGGTTACTTTACAGCCAGGCAAGATCAGTGGAAAGACTTTCATGCGATGAATGCGGCGTGGGGATTAGTGAATACAGGTATTGCAGCTATGGGGCTGCATGGCGTAAGGAAAGAGATGGCAGCGCAACTGAACAGCGAGGATGCTTATAAACGCTACCGGGCAACAAAAAAATTGTATCTCATCAACATAGGGCTGGATGTGGTGTATATAGGCGCCGGTGCGGCACTTGCGGCTTATGGCGCTAATGCAAAGAGCAATGCCGACTTGTATAAGGGATTTGGTGCGTCAGTAACGGTGCAGGGTGTGTTCCTGCTGCTGTTTGATAATGTGATGTTTGCTGCTCACCAGCGCAGCAATAGCAAGTGGTTCATGATCATGAACGAACTACGGGTGTCCAACCATGGGGTGGGGTTCACGCATACTTTCTGATACTGCCTGTTTCTTGTTTCATTAAAATAATATACCTTTTCGGCTGTTCTAATTCTTATGGCTATGATGAAGGTGCATTCCGGGTTGTTGTTTGTGGCAGGTGTATGCTTTTCGCTAACGGCTTTTGCGCAGGGCGAGAGGTTGATTCAATATGTGAACCCAATGATAGGCACAGACCGCATGGGGCATACCTACCCCGGCGCTACGGTGCCTTTCGGTGCTGTGCAACTGAGCCCGGAGACGGATACGCTTCCGTATGAGGTGGACGGGCATTACAATAAAGACGTGTACAAATATTGCGCGGGCTACCAATACCTCGATAAAACAATAGTTGGCTTTAGCCATACACATTTTAGCGGCACGGGTCATTCAGATCTTGGCGATTTCCTGATCATGCCCACGGTGGGCAAGCTGCAACTGAACCCCGGAGTGGCAAGCGACCCTAAGAGTGGCTTCCGCTCCGGGTTTTCGCATGGTACAGAAGTAGCGGAGCCTGATTATTATAAAGTGAAGCTGAACAGGTATGATATACTTGCTGAACTGACTGCCACTACACGGGTAGGGTTTCATCAATACACTTTCCCGGCTTCGGAGCATGCGCACATCATACTGGATGCAGTGTATGGTATTTATAACTACCCGGATAAAAATGTGTGGACGTATATGCGCGTGGAGAATGATACACTGGTGACGGGCTACAGGCAAACGAATGGATGGGGGCGCACACGTACAGTATACTTCGCCATGGTGCTATCGAAGCCGATAACAGAATATGGCTGGCAGAACAGCAGCAAGAAAGAGGTGTACCATGGCTTTTGGGGCAAGTGGGAGCAGGGCAGGGATTTTCCGGAGATGGCGGGAACGCAGATAAGGGCGTGGTTTGATTTTAAAACGGAGGAAGGCGAGAAGATAAAGATCAAGTTTGCCATATCACCGGTTAGCACAGCGAATGCACTGGAGAACCTGGAAGCCGAAGTTCCGGGATGGAGTTTTAATAGAGTGAAGAAAGCCGGGCAGGCACAATGGGAACAGGAGCTGAAGAAAATAGAAGTAATGGCGGATAAGGACACCAAGGAGAATTTTTATACCTCGATGTATCATGCGTTCATTAATCCCACGGTGTATATGGATGTGAATGGCGAATACCGCGGGCTGGACCAAGGTACACATATAGCGAGGGGGTTTGTGAATTATACAACCTTCTCGCTGTGGGATACACACAGGGCGCTGCACCCGCTGTTCAATATCATACAGCCAAAGCGAAATGCGGATATGGTCAACTCTATGCTGGCACACTATGACCAGAGCGCGGAGCACATGCTGCCGGTATGGTCGAACTCGGCAAATGAGAACTGGTGCATGAGCGGGTATCACAGTGTATCTGTGCTGGCAGATGCGGTGGTGAAGGGTGTGGGTGGCTTTGATGCCAACAGGGCGCTGAATGCGTGTGTGGCAACGGCAAGGCACGCATCTTACGAAGGGCTGGGCTACTATATAAAGATGGGCTACGTGCCGGAGGATAAGAACGGATCATCGGTATCTAAAACATTGGAGTATGCCTATGACGACTGGTGTATAGCGCAGATGGCACAGAAACTGAACCGGCAGGATATTTATAATGAGTTCATACTGAGATCAGAGAACTTTAAGCATGTGTATGATGCTGCGAGTGGCTTTATGCGGCCAAGGATGAGTGACGGCACTTTTAAGCAGAGCTTTGATGTGCTGAATACCGATGAGCCGGGCTTTATAGAAGGCAATGCGTGGAACTATGGATTTTATGTGCCGCACCAACCGGCAGAACTTATAGAGCTGATGGGGGGCAAGAAGAAATTTACACAACACCTGGATTCATTATTTGAGATGCAGTTGCCGGATAGCTTTTTTGCAAAGACAGAGGATATAACCCGTGATGGCATCATAGGCAACTATGTGCACGGCAACGAGCCATCGCACCACATAGCCTATTTGTATAACTGGACAGACCAGCCATGGAAGACTCAACTGCGTGTGCGCGAAGCACTGGATAAAATGTACAAGCCCACTCCGGCAGGCCTCAGTGGCAATGACGACTGTGGGCAAATGAGCGCCTGGTACATACTCAGCGCCATGGGCTTTTACCCCGTAGCGCCAGGATCGGTACACTATGCGCTGGGCAGCCCCGCTGTGGGCAAGGCCGTACTGCACTTAGAGAACGGCCATACATTTACAATTACCGCTAAAAACCAAAGCCCGCAGAATGTGTATGTGCAGAAGGTGGTACTGAATGGTAAAGTGTTGAACAGGAATTATATTACGCATGAGGAGATCATGGGTGGCGGGGAGATTGTGTTTTATATGAGTGGGAGGCATTTGTAGTGCAGATTTTTAACCGCTAAGGCGCAGAGGCGCAAAGCTCAGGATTACTGCAAGTACTCTTTTTGCGTACTTTTGTTTTATATTTTTAAAATGGAATCACTATCATATAAAGTAATAAAGACCAAGAAAAAGTATGCCGACTATTGCGATATGCTGGAAGAATTAGTAATGCTTAAAACTAAAAGCAAAGACGAAAAGGATGCGATTGAACTGCTGACACTGCTGATAGAAAACTGGGATGAGGCTCACAATACCTTTACTGATGCTAACCCGATAGAGATACTGCGCTACCTTATGGATGAAAACGAGCTTAAATCTGTAGATATGGCTGCCACACTGGGTATAAGCAAGAGCCTGTTCTCCGACATTATTAATTACCGCCGGGGCTTATCAAAAGATGTGATCCGAAAATTAGCTGAACGCTTTAAAGTTTCGCAGGAGCTGTTTAATAAAAATTATAAACTGGTATCACCTCTTAACTCACATCTGAAAGATGCCAGCGTGATGAATACGAGGAAGAGATTAACGGCGGCGTAAATACAATAGTTGATATGAAAATTTTTCGTTGGCTTATAGTTGTATCGTTATTGACCTTTAAGGCCGGTGATTCGTCTTGTCAAATAGTAAAAACAGAAGACTTTTACGATTCGATCAAATATTATGATTTGAGCAAATTGTGGTGCGCAGATAGCATGTTGAATTTAGATTGTAGCAGTAATTCATCTGACCCAAAATATTTTACTTTCCCTGAGCCGCTCGGTTTTATAGGCGATAACTTCCAGCGATTTGAGATACACCTACTTTCAATTAAAAAAAACAAGAACAATCCCTATATATACAACGTCACAGGCAAAACAAGAGTGAAAGCGAATGTCTCCAGATTTTCAGGAACAATAACAATAGATACTGCCGAAATTGTCTTTGATACAATAATAATGAGTGCGCTTGACGCACAAAAAATGAAGCGAGGGTATGCCATTTGCCATATAGCTTATTATGAAGACAAGAGAGCATCTGCCGGCGGGTGTTTAAGAGGGACAATGGAAACTGATTGGTGTATTTATGCCGGACAAATGTGTTATGACAACTATGAACTTGTTGCAGATGGCTACAGCAACAATCAATTTACCGGCAAGTGGAAAAGCTATAAATCTGGCGCAACTAAAAAATGTAATTGGGGTGATTTTAGAATTCCTGAAAGTATAGGATTAGATGTTGGCACCGGAGAATTTATTGTATCTGAAAAATATCTGAAAAATGGCTGGCAGAATTATATGGATACATATATCTATAGTGATTCAATTAAGCAAAAGAAAGAAATGGAGATCGAAAATAAGAAGTGGTGGAAGTGATTATTAAAAATCCACAAAGCGAAGGAGCCGACTATAAATGTAGTCGGCTCCTTCGCTTTTATAATCAAGTATAAAATTACCTCAACCAGCTATTCGCCGCCGTATTCACTTTCGGTAACGGTTTGCGGGGGAGCATTTCATCGCGCTGGGCAGCATCGTACACGAAGGCGGCCATGATGATGGAGGCTTGCATGAGGTCGTTGGCGCTTACGCGGTCGTAGGAGTCCATATTGGTATGGTGGGTGCGGGTGCCGTATTCGAGGCCATCCTGTATGAACTGGAAGCCGGGTATGCCCACTTCGTCAAAAGCGATGTGATCGGTAGATCCTGTATTGCGGGTAGTAACGGTAGATGCACCGAGATCCGCAAAGGGTGCCAGCCATGCCTGGAAGATAGGTTTCAGCTCATCGTTGCTTTGTGCATAAATACCGCGGATCTTTCCGCCGCCATTATCCAGGTTGAAGTAGGCCGATACTTTTTCATGTCCGGGTTTGAGTTGCATAGTCAGGCGGTCGGCATAATGGTTTTTCACGTAGCCGCGTGAGCCGAGTAATCCCTGTTCTTCACCGCTCCAGAGTATCACGCGTATGGTGCGGCGCGGTTTGATACCAATGGTTTTGAGTATACGGATGGCTTCCATCACTACGCCACTGCCGGTGCCGTTATCCGTAGCGCCGGTAGAGGCATGCCAGCTATCAAAGTGGCCGCCGAGTATTACGAGTTCGTCCTTCAGCTTAGGGTCGGTACCGGGTATCTCCGCTACTACATTGTATTGCATCGAGTCGTTGGTGAGGAAGGTAGTTTTGGTGTCCATTTCCAGGCTCACTTCTTTGCCTGCTTCCAGCAGGCGGGTGAGGCGCCCCAGGTGCTCACTGCCCATTTCTACCTCAGGTAGAATGGTCGGGGCATCCCATGCGCGTGATGCGCCGTTGCTCGTGAATACGGTACCCATAGTACCGCGGCCGCCGCTGAGTATGCCCACTGCGCCCTCTGCAATGAAGAAAGAGTCAATGGATTTCCTCAACGCTATGGCTGCGCCCCGTGTATCTACTGGTTTTGTAGGTGGTTTCTGGCTCAGGTTGGTAGTGGCTTCTTCACCGTGCGGGTCCATTTCCATTTTCTTCAGGTCTTCATCAGATACACGGCTGGCATCAGCGGTGAAGTTCGGCTTGGTGTCGCCATTCATAGACGAGAATACAATGAACTTGCCACGTAGCTTGCCGTCGTATTGGGCCATATCATCGCGCGTAGTGATCTTTACCAGCACTGCGCTGCCGCTCACCAGGCCGTTGGTGCCCGGTGTCCAGGCGCGGGGTACTGCTATCAGTTGTTGGTAATAGGGTGCCGTCATAGCCACATAGCATTTGTGTATGTCCCACCCCTTACCGAAGCCACCCCATGGTTCTATTGCGGCATTGCTGAGCCCCCAGCTTTCAAATTTTTCTTTCGCCCACTTCTGCGCTGTAGCCAACCCCGTAGAGCCGGTGAGGCGCGGCCCGTTCACATCGGTCATTTCAAACATGGTTTGCATCACCTTCGAGTCATTAAAGCCCTCATTGCGGATGAGGCCCATAGTATGCAGGTCTACTCTTTCGGTTTGGTCGCCTTTGAAGGAAAGGCTGCACAATGCAATGACCGGTAGCAGGAGCGAAAAGATCTTTTTCATTTGTTGAATGTATTAGGGATGAAAAATACATAAAAAATCTTTCCTGTACGAGAGAACATCCCCCTTGCCCCCCTTCGGCCGGCGTACAAGGTCCGCCCACAAGGGGGAATTCCCCGCAGCTATTCAAAAAAAGGACCCCGGACTGGCCGGGGTCCTTTTTACTTAGAGTTGGGTGGGGTACATTCCTCTTAAGTAAATGTGGTGTGTTGATTATAGCGCGTTCAATTGGTTTTTGAAGGTTGTGGGGTCAACTTCGGCAAGAGTTACCGTATAGTTTTGCCCGGTGGCAGGAGTGGCAGGGAATACCGCAGCATAGAATTTGTTATTGACAATAGTGAATACTGCGAAGTGGACAGGTATATTAGGTACATGGTCTACAGAGAATACACCGCTGCTACCGCCTAGTAAAGGCCACTCTCCTTTGTAATTGTCATAAAGCGCATATGCGTTAACTACTGTAGATGAAGAGATAGCAACACCCGGTATGTATGTAGACACTGTGAATGTCTGGTAATTGGGCGATGTCATGAACTGATCTGCGTTGCATTCATGCAGGCTGTCCGATATAATGGATATAGTGTCGCCATTATATACACAGCCTCCTATAGAATGCCATGCGTTCGAGTCCACTTTGTTGGCCCAGTTGATAGTGGTTACAGTAGTGTCTGTTGATGGTATGCCGGTGAACAAAGACATGCCGGGCGTTGGCGTGCCGCTTTGCGGCATATTAGCGGTGAACCCATAAAATGGCCTCATGAACAGTTTTGTGCTTCCCTGTACCGCACTTATATTAAACTCGCCGCCTGATAACAGGGGCACGCCATTGCTCACGGTAAGCATTTTGGAGAAGATCATATCCCCTTTTTGCAGGTATTCTGTTACAGATATTTGTACGTTGCATGTAATAGTATTGCCTGCACCATCCATAAAACTGCTTGGCGGAAATACATAGCGGGTTCCGCTATTGCCATAGAACGAGCCGCCTGCGGTTGCATCTAAAGTTACCGTTTTGGGCTGGTTGCGCAGCAGGTTATAAATGTCATTCAGGCTACTATATGTGCCGGTAGTGGTCACTACAGTACTGGGATCAGAATTCTTCTTGCAGGAAGCAGCCAATACAAGAAACATTACGGCAATTAGGTAAGTGTTTTTTTTCATAAAGATGTTTTAACAAAACCTTGTAAAACAACTATCGTGCCAAATTTTTAAAGAAGCTGCGGATAACATATCGTTAGGACGGCGATCAAGTGTATATAAATAGATAGCCCCGCCTATTGGGCAGGGCTATCATATTTTTTTAATCTAATTGTTATATCAGGCTCACGCTTCTTTTTACAAATTCCGTGAGGTCGGCTCCTGTGAGCATTCCCTGCGAAAGCATCGCAAGATCGAATAGCTGCTTAGCCAGTTGTATCTGCTCCGTTTCGTCCTTGCTGTCTATCATGCGGCTCACCAGTTTATGGTTGCCATTGATGGCTACTTTATAGTTATCTGGGATAGCGCCATAGAAACTCATTCCTCCTCCGCCACCCATGGCCGCCATTTCCTTCATCCTGCGCATGAATTCGTCCATGGTCACAGTTACAGCCAGCTCATCAGGGCTCAGGCTGTCCACTTCTACTTTCATATCACCACGGCCAATGGCTTTCTCAAAAATGTTTTTTACAGCCGTGCTCTGTTCTTCGGTGAGGATTGATTCTATCTTCTCGTCTTTTTCTATGAGCCTGTCTGCAACATCAGCGTCTACACGCTTTACATTGGTATTTTCCAGTTTGCGCTCTATATGGCTGATAAAGTGCCCATCAAGCGGCGAATTCATCAGCAACACATCATAGCCTTTTTTATTAGCCGATTGTATAAAGCCATCCTGCTTCGCCGGGTCGGTGGTATACAGGTATATTATTTTGCCGTTCTTGTCTGTTTGCAGCGGTGCTACTTTGTCTTTATACTCGGGCAGTGTGTAAAATTCTTTTTTGGTGTTAGTAAGCAGCGCAAAGTCTTTTGCCTTATCATAGAACTTCTCTTCGCTGATCATGCCATACTTTACAAAGATGCCAATATCGCTCCATTTCTCTTCATAGCCTTTGCGGTCGTTCTTAAAGAGGTCGGCCAGCTTATCGGCTACTTTTTTAGTGATGTAGCTGTTGATCTTCTTTACATTGCTATCGGCCTGCAGGAAGCTCCGTGATACGTTCAGGGGAATATCCGGTGAGTCAATAACGCCATGCAGCAGCATGAGGAATTCGGGTACAATATCCTTTACCTCATCGGTAATGAATACCTGGCGGGAGTACAGCTTGATCTTGTTGCGTTGTACTTCAAAGTCGTTCTTTACTTTAGGGAAGTAGAGTACACCGGTAAGGTTGAACGGATAATCCACATTGAGGTGTATCCAGAACAATGGTTCTTCGCTCATCGGGTACAGCTCGCGATAGAAGGCCAGGTAGTCCTCGTCTTTCAGATCAGCCGGCGGTTTAGCCCATATAGGCGTAGTGGTGTTGATGATGTTATCAACTTCTATTTCCTTCTCTTTGTTTTCTTCTGTTTCTTCGGTGCCTTCTTCTATAGGGATATACTCTTTTTTAGTGCCGAACTTGATAGGCACGGGCAGGAATTTGCAATACTTATCCAGTATGCTTTCCAGTTTGTACTTATCGAGGAATTCATCAGAGTCTGCATTCACGTGCAGTATGATGTCTGTACCACGTTCTGTGCGGGTGCCATCGCTCAGTTCGAATTCAGTGCTGCCGTCGCATATCCACCGGGCCGCTTGTGCGCCATCCTGGTAGCTGAGTGTATTGATCTCCACCTTATCAGAAACCATGAACGCAGAATAAAAACCGAGTCCGAATTTACCGATCAGCTCATTGGCATCTTTAGCATCCTTGAATTTCTCAACAAACTCCTCAGCCCCTGAAAAAGCGATCTGGTTGATGTATTTTTTTATTTCCTCCGCGGTCATACCCAGGCCGTTATCGGATATGGTGATGGTTCTTTGTTCTTTGTCGAACGCTACACTCACCAATGGCTCACCTATGCTGCCGCTATACTGGCCCATAGACGAGAGCCTTTTGATCTTTTGCACGGCATCAACTGCATTGGATACCAGCTCGCGCAAAAATATTTCGTTGTCTGAATAAAGGAATTTTTTGATGATCGGGAAGATGTTTTCCGTGTGTATGGAAATACTGCCTTTTTCCTGCATATCTGTATTTGTTTTTATTTGTTCAGTATAGCTTCATCAATAGCTGTTCCAAACTGAATATTTTGACAAATTGACAGAAAATATCAGATAAAAAGGCCCCATTGATCGGTAAATTCATCTTTTTGGAAAGATGCAACCCATTCGATGAAAATATTTCTGAATTTATCTATCTCCTGCCGAATGAAGTATACATGCTCGTGCTCTATTTTTTCATCTGCCAAAAATAATAATAGTGTGCTGCTGATCCCTTGTGCCAGTTGGCGAATGATCGATGCGTTTTCCATGCGCATAGTATAAAGGCTTCCGGATTCCGAGGTTCGTATCTTTAGGGCTGTTATGTATGCGTCCTGCAACATTTCGGAAGATGTAACCTGCAAAAAATCATCCTCACTTTCCTCCATTTCTGCAAACGGATCTAATACCCCCCTGAGCAGAAAGATCACTTGCTGCCATTGTTTATAAAGCTTCTTGCAGAGATCGCGTGTAGGATTGGGTTTCCAGCCTTCGCCTTCATCATCATTAAAGGATGACAACTTTTCATCATCCCAATCCGGTAAGTCGGATAAATTATTTATGTCCATTTCGTAAAAGTAAATCAAATAAATGCAGATGTTGATCAGGAAGTCTTATTTTTGACTTTAAATTAAAATGCAACTCATGAAGCGTTTATTATCAGTTGTTGTCGCGATGTCCATTATGCAGTCTGCTTTTGCACAGATCACTATTACCACCGCTGATATGCCTGTATCAGGAGACACATTACGCTATAGCTTCTCGAGCCCAACGGCTACTACCTTCAGCCCGGCCGACAGCGGCACCGCTATGGCCTGGAATTATGCATTAACGCCAATAGCACAAGGTGCTGATACTTTTCAGACCGCATCGTCGGTAAATTTTGCCTACCTGTTGCTTGGGCTCACTGCTTATGGTTATAAAGTAGCAGACAGCTTTCCCGGCATTGGTGCGCTGCTGCCCGGTACCAGCATCAAACAGATATATACCTTCTTTGCCAACAGCACCAGTAAGTACAAGGCCGATGGATTTGGCGCGCTTATCGATGGCATCCCCTCACCTTTCAGCTACACCACTGCAGATGTATGGTATTTCTTTCCGCTGACTTATGGTAGCACAGACAGTTCAGACTTTAAACTGAATATCACTGTGCCATCGCTGGGTGGTATCAAAGAAGTCGGCTATCGCAAGACACGTGTAGATGGCTGGGGTACGATCACCACCCCGTTCTACCCGACACCTGTGAACTGCATTCGTGTACGCTCTGAGATACACCAGACAGATTCTGTATCAATAGGCACGCTGTTCAACTTTGGTATACCTGCTAATACTGTGGAGTATAAGTGGCTGGTGAATGGTGAACACTATCCTGCTTTATGGATCACCAGCGCTGTTAACCCGCTTACCGGTGCCGAAACAGTAAGCAATATCAGGTACAGGGATAGCTACCGAACAATTGATACCTCGTCTGTGAACGGAGTAGCGCAGGTGAACAGAAATATCGCAATACTTAAAGCATTTCCAAATCCTGCTTATAGTGGTGTGGTAACCATAGATGTGCCTGCAAGTTGGCAAACATTCACCATTGAGGTGTATGATATGCAGCAGAAGCTGGTGGCTTCTTACGCAAATGTGCGTGAACTGAACCTGCAGCAATTGCCTGCCGGCCAATATGTAGGACGTGTAGTGAGTGGCGGCAATGTAGGCTATGTGCAAATAGTGAAATAAGAACTAAGGAAGCGGGCCGATCTCATTTGATTTGCGTACTACCTCGCGTATCACCAGGTCGAGGTCATTGCTCACTTTTGCTACCCCTTCGATCACTATCTTATTTACCGGGTCTGAAAAATCCTGGAAATTGAACAATTGTTCCAGTCCCATAATGGTGGCAACTGGGCCGCGTAGCTTGTGCGATTCGATGAAGGCTATTTCCCTCAGCGCAGCATTCTGTTCCTCTATTTTTCGCAGGTGCTTGCGTTGTTCGGTAATATCTCTTGCATGGCAGCTCACGCCTATTACGTTATCCTGGCTGTCCATCACAGGCTGAAAGCTCACGGTAGTATAACGCGTCTCATGGCCCACCTGCATATCTTCCACTGTTCTGAACGTTCGGCCGTCAAGAGCCAGCCGGTAGCACATCTCGAATTTGTCGAGATAAGATTTGTTCTTTCCTTCAAACAGCACATGGCTGCCTTCAGCTAATTCTATGCCGATAAAATGGCTCACCCATTTTTTAAAAGAGTGGTTGCAGGTGAGTATGGACAAATTCGTATCCACCAACCAAATGGGGTCGTCAATATTGTTAATGAGTATACTTAAATTCTGCTCCTTTGTCATATTGTATCTGTTAGCGCTTTATATGCAGGGCCAAAGGATGAGTTGAGTGAAGGATAAACATAGCAGTAAATTTACAAAGTTTTTAAATACACTCACCGGCCAAAATATTTTCTACACAGGCTTCAAAATCATGCCCGTAACTATTCGATGCCGATGAAACGGTATTTTCAGCCTCCGATACTGGCCATTGATTCATGTACGGTGGTCTTGCTTTCAGCTTCCCAGCCATCTTTTGCCCGTTTGCCCAAAGCTGACAGCAGGGCAGCCTGCACGGCAGTATCATCGTTGCTGCTGCGCATGAGGTCTTTAATGTTGAGTACGCCATTATCGTACAGGCAGGTCTTGAGCGTGCCTGATGGAGTGATACGGATGCGATTACAGGTGCCACAGAAGCTGCGGGTGTAGGCGGCTATAATGCCCACTGTGCCTTTGTGGCCGGGTATGTGGTAGTTGTAAGAGGTAGAATAGTCGGCATCCGGTATTTTTTCGATAGCAGGGAATTGCTCTTTTATTGTTTCCAGGATGCGTACATGGTCCCATTGCAGCTTTGTGTAATGCTTGTCGCCACCATTGAAAGGCATTTCTTCTATGAATCGCACACTCAAGGGCATGTCTTTGGTGAGCTGTACAAGTGGGATGATATCACTGATATTTTTTCCTTCCATCACTACAGCATTCATTTTTACTTCCATACCGTGATGAAGCAATTGGTCGAGCGTGTCTAATACAGCAGGCAATTCATCGCGGTGTGTTATCGCAAAAAAACGGTTTCTGTCTAGTGTATCCAGGCTCAGGTTCACCGATCGTACGCCTAGCTTTTTGAGGTCGGGGATATGAGGTGCGGTGAGCACACCGTTGGTGGTAATGGTGAGCTCTTTCAATCCCGGCAATTTGGAGAGGTCTGTAAGAAAAGGCATGATGTCTTTGCGTACAAAGGGCTCGCCGCCGGTGATTCGTATTTTTTCAATGCCGGCTTTTACCAGGATGGTGCAAACACGCAGCATTTCTTCGGCGGTCATCAGCTCAGGGCGAGACAACCAGTTGATACCTTCCTCGGGCATGCAATAAAAACAGCGCAGATTGCACCTGTCGGTTACTGCAAGACGCAGGTAATTTATAGTACGGTTATGATTATCTGTCAGCACTGATCCTGCGAGGTGATTTTGTTGAAATGATGATCACTAAAAGTACGATTTTTTCCTGTACGATGATGTTTGGTAAAACGGTTTTTAGTATTGGTAAACAGTATATCTTATATTAGTAAAGAATTTCTTTTTGCAATTCAGTTACGCCCGTTACATTCGCAACCCAAAGAGAGCAACATGACAGAATTTGCCGGCAGCGTAGCTGCAAAATTGAATTTAAGAACACAGGACGTAACCGCAGTATTGCAATTGCTGGCCGAAGGCGCGACCATACCCTTCATAGCTCGCTATCGTAAGGACAGCACTGGTGCGCTGGATGAAGTGCAGATCATGGATATTCAGAATGAAGCAAATTTTCAAAAGGAATTTGCTGAGCGTAAGGCGTTCATAGAAAAGACGATAACGGAGCAGGGCAAAATGACGGAGCAGTTACAGGCCAAAATAAATAAGGCCATCACACTTGCCGAGTTGGAAGACCTTTATCTGCCCTACAAGCCCAAACGCAAAACAAAGGCACAGACGGCAAGGGAGAACGGGCTGGAGCCTCTCGCATTACTGATATTAGAACAGGGGCACACTAACCCCATGGCCGAAGCAAATGCCTACCTGAATGATAATGTGAAGACTGCAGAAGAAGCCTTGCAGGGTGCAAGGGATATTATTTCGGAAATGGTGAACGAGCATGCCGAGGTAAGGGCGCGGATGCGCAAACTGTTTGAAGACACCGGCACCATACAAAGTAAGGTAGTTGCAGATAAAGAGAAAGAAGGCATCAAGTACAAAGACTACTATGAGTTTTCGGAACCCGTGTCGAAGATACCCTCGCACAGGCTGCTGGCGATCATGCGTGGGTTTATGGAGGGCGTATTGCGGGTGGTGATCTCTCCGGTGGAGGAGGATGCGCTGGAAATGACTGAAAAGATATTTGTGAAAGCAAATAATGATGCCGGTGAGCAGGTGAAGAAGGCTGTAAAGGATGCCTACCGCAGGCTGCTACAGCCCAGCCTGGAAAGTGAGTTCAGGGCGATGCTCAAAACAAAATCAGACGAAGAAGCGATCAATGTGTTTGCGGAGAACCTGCGACAACTATTATTGAGCTCGCCACTGGGCAGCAAGCGTATACTGGCGCTGGACCCCGGCTACCGCACCGGCTGCAAGGTGGTTTGCCTCGATGAAAAAGGCAGCCTCAAAAAAACAGATCTCATCTACATTCATGAAAAGAACAGGATGGATGATGCCGAGTATAAGATAAAGAAACTGGTAAAGGAGTACGATATACAAACTATAGCCGTGGGCGATGGCACCGCAGGCAGGGAGACGGAGCAGTTCATTAAAAAACTGCAACTCGGGTTGCCTGTGTTCCTGGTGAATGAAGATGGAGCATCTATCTACTCAGCCTCCGAGATAGCAAGGGAAGAATTTCCTGACCAGGACATTACCGTGCGTGGCGCAGTGAGCATAGGCCGCAGGCTGATGGACCCGTTGGCCGAGCTGGTGAAGCTGGACCCCAAGAGCATAGGCGTAGGCCAGTATCAGCATGATGTGAACCAGGTGCGCCTCAAAGACCGCCTGGACCAAACGGTGATCAGTTGCGTAAACACAGTGGGCGTGAACCTGAACACAGCCAGCAAGCACCTGCTGAGCTATGTGAGCGGTATAGGCCCGTCTATTGCCGAGAATATAATTAACTACAGGAATGAGGCAGGTAAGTTCACATCGCGCAAGCAGTTGCTGAGTGTGCCACGCTTGGGTAATAAAGCATTTGAGCAGTGCGCCGGCTTCCTGCGTATAAAGGACGGAACTGATCCACTGGATGCCAGCGCGGTACACCCTGAAGCATATACTGTAGTGGCGAAGATGGCTGCCGACCTGGGCGCAGATGTAAAGACACTGATAGGCAATGATGAGCTGGTGAAGCAACTGGAACTTAAAAAATACATCACCCCGCAACTCGGTGAGCATACCCTGCGCGACATCATCAACGAATTGAAGAAGCCGGGACTTGACCCGCGTAGCGAAGTGCAGACATTCGATTTTGCCAACATCTTCGGGATAGAAGATGTGAAGCTGGGCATGATAGTGCCGGGTGTGGTGACCAACATCACCCGCTTTGGCGCCTTCATAGACATAGGCGTGAAGCAGGACGGCCTGGTGCATGTGTCGGAGATATCGCATACTTATATCACTGATCCCGGCGAAGCATTGAAACTAAACCAGAAGGTGACAGTGAAGGTGTTGGAGGTTGATGCTGTACGCAAGCGCATATCGTTGTCCATAAAGCAGGCATCCGAGCCGCCTGCAAGAAAGGAAAAGGGCGCGCCACCGCTACCCCGAAAAGATTTTAAACAACCCGAGAAAAAGAAAAATGCCGAGCCTGCAAGTATGGCCGATGCATTGAGCATGCTGAAGAGTAAGTTTAGGAAGTAGGAAAGATAGAAGAGGCGGGAGATGTTAGAGATTTTTTAATAGCCGTGCTCCATGATAAATACGAGCGATAGAGACATTGTGCTCATTTTCGATCTTGTATATGATCCGGTAGTGACCTTCTAATATTTCTCTGATCAAATCGTCCTCAAATTCCGGTACTGGTTTACCAATTCTAATTTGAGTCTCCAGGACAGTTATGCGTTGAAGGATATTATTAATAACTCTCTCGGCGTAATATTCGGAGTCTATGGAAATATAATCAAATATAGATTTAAGGTCTCCGAGTGCAGCGTTCGATAAGCTTACTTGTGCCATCCCTGTGCTATTTGTTTAGCATCTTCAAGCGATATTTTTTTACCTTGTTCTATTTCTTTTAGCCCTTCTTCGACTTGTGCAACGAAAATCAATTTTTCAATTAATTCATCAACCTCAAATTCCTGGGGCATTTCTTTTATTGCACTAACAGCACTTTCTTTTGTCATAAAAGCGATATTTATTTTCCTAAACAAAGTTAAGTAATTTGTCTGTTAAGTAGTCTTTTGTATATTTATTTCAAACGGTAGTTATGAAGTATATTTTCTTGTTCTGCACATTTTTTGCAATAAACGCTTTTGCGCAGAAGGACATCAAACCATCCGCAACATTCACAGTCTCGGGACTAGTGCAAACGGAGCTTACATTCCATATAGGCGATGAGGGGAAGTACAAGCAGGATAGCCTGGGTGATGTAGCCATTAAAAACCACCAGGGCGACACGAAGTACGTAGCTAAAAAGATAAAGGGCATATTGCTCAAAACATTTATAGATAGTGCAGGTATTCATGTAGACAAGCCTAAGGAATACAGCGAGCTATATGTAGTGCTGACAGCTACTGATGGCTATAAAAATGTTTATTCGTACAACGAATTATCAAATAGCGAGATAGGGGAGCATATCTATGTACTTACCGGAGAAGATGGCAAGAATATGAGCCAGATGGACAACCGGATAGAAGTGATGTCGCTGGGCGACTATAATTCAGGCCGCAGGCATTTGAGGGCTCTTGTTAAGATAGAGGTGAAGAAGGTAGATTAACCTATATCCAAAAATGAAAATATAGCCGTACCTTTATTTTGCTAAAATACTGATATGAATAAGGATAAAGCCACAGTTCCTAATGCAGAAAACCCGGAAGAATTCCTGGATATACATCTGGGCAAACCACAGGTTGCGGCTGCCGGTATGAATGCGGTACTGATCAGTGCGAAGCATGTATTTAGCGAGATGAATGTCGCGCGCGGGCTGAAAGCCTTGGCCGCGCTCAATCAGAAGGATGGTTTCGATTGTCCGGGTTGTGCATGGCCTGATCCAGATGGGCACAGGTCTTCTATTGCAGAGTATTGTGAGAACGGGGCTAAGGCAATAGCTGAGGAAGCAACTACAAAAAAGTTAACTGCTAAATTCTTTGCGGCTAACTCCGTTTTAGAGTTGGCAAAGCTCAACGACTACGAGATAGGCAAGAAGGGCAGGGTAGCGGAACCCATGTACCTGACCAAAGGTGCCACCCATTATCAGCCCATCAGTTGGGAGAATGCCTTTAACAAAATAGGGGAACATCTTAATAAATTAAGCACACCGGACGAAGCTATATTTTATACATCCGGCAGAACAAGCAATGAGGCTGCGTACCTTTACCAGCTCTTTGCAAAAGAGTATGGCACCAACAATCTGCCCGATTGCTCCAACATGTGCCACGAATCGAGTGGAGTAGCGCTCAATGAGTCGGTGGGGATAGGTAAAGGCTCTGTGACGCTGGAAGATTTTTATAATACCGAGGTCATTATTATACTGGGGCAAAACCCTGGTACCAATCATCCCCGTATGCTTTCTGCATTGCAAAAAGCCAAGGAGAATGGCACCACGATCATATCGGTGAATCCATTGCCTGAGACCGGTTTGCTTGGGTTTAAAGACCCGCAAACAGTAAAAGGTGCGTTGGGTATCAAAGCAAGACTTACAGATATATTCCTGCAGGTGAAGCTCAATGGTGATATGGCTTTGGTAAAAGCTGTGGAGCTATTGATGCTGGAGGCCGAAGAGAAAAATCCGGGTACTGTATTTGATAGGAAATTCATAGAAGAGTATACTGCTGGATACGATGATTTTATCGCTAACCTCAGGAAGTATAAACCCGAAGAGCTGGCTGCTGCTGCCGGTATCTCTATGGAGCAGATCAGGCAGGTGGCTGATGTGCTGATACAGAAAAAGAAGATAATTGCCTGCTGGGCCATGGGGCTCACACAGCATAAAAATGCTGTAGATACAATAAAGGAAGTAGTGAACCTGCTTTTACTCAAAGGCAGTATTGGCAAGCCGGGGGCAGGTACCTGCCCTGTGCGCGGGCACAGCAATGTACAGGGCGACAGAACAATGGGCATTTACGAAAAGCCCTCCAAAAAATTTCTAGATAAGATCGAGGAAGTATATGGCTTTAAACCGCCGCACCATCATGGCTACGATGTGGTCGAAGCCATACATGCCATGCATGAAGCCAAGGCGAAAGTATTTGTGGCCATGGGAGGAAATTTTTTATCTGCCACACCTGATACGGAATACACCGCAAAAGCCATGCGCAATTGCGATCTGACAGTACACATATCTACTAAGCTCAATCGCAGCCATTTAATACATGGTAAGGAAGCATTGATACTACCTTGCTACGGCCGCAGCGATAAAGATGTGATGAATGGCAAAGACCAGTTTGTGACCTGTGAAAACTCAATGGGGGTGGTGCAGATGTCGAAAGGCAGCCTCAAGCCAATATCCGATGACTTGCTGAGTGAGCCTGTGATCGTCGCCCGCCTGGCGAAAGCGACCTTTGGCAGCAGATCTAAGATCAACTGGAGCCTGTACGAAGAAGACTACGATTATATACGCAATGATATAGAGCTGGTGATACCCGGTTTCAGCGATTATAATAAACGGGTACGCCGCCTTGGTGGCTTCTACCTGCCCAATGGCGCGAGGGAAAGTAAATTCCACACCTTCAATCGTAAGGCCAATTTCACCACATCAGATGTGACTTTTCATAAGCTCGCCCCGGAAGAGTTGATGATGCAGACCGTGCGCAGCCATGACCAGTTTAATACCACCATATATGGCCTTGACGACCGCTATCGTGGGGTGTATAACGAGCGCCGGGTGATCTTCATGAATGAAAAAGATATTGCCCGCCTGGGCTTTAAGGCCAATGATGTAGTAGACCTTTATAACTATCATGGCAATGTGAAACGGGTGGCTCATAAGTTCATTATCATACCGTTCAGTATTCCCGAGCAATGCACCGCTACTTACTTCCCCGAAACCAATGTATTAGTACCCATCGGCAGCACAGCCGATAAGAGCAATACACCTACTTCGAAATTTGTGATCATCAAGATCAGGAAGCATGTTGAAGCGTTGTCGGCTACGCTATAACCTGCGTCGGAGCCTGAACGCTATCCGGTGGTGTATCGTTATCAATACCCCACACCTTCATCGTGTTGTTGCTGAATATTTTTAAGGTAGCGGCATCAACAGTATTTGCCCGTGCTGATTGGAAACTGGTGAGCGCATCGCCATACATGGTCCGTATTTTGTCTGCGTCAAGTGTATTCATTTTGCCCCAATGAAAAGTATAGGGAATGCCCAACTGGTCCATCTTTGCCCATACAGCGTCGTAGAAGGTCATTGTCTCTTTGGAGTGAACGCCATCCAGTTCCAGCACACAGCTAACAGGTGCAAATCTTTTAAACGCCATCGTTGCTGTCGATGCTTTTACAAAACGAAATGCAAACACCCCTACGAACGGCCCGCTTGTGGTATTCAGATCCATAAGCATATCCATTACAGTTATAGTATTGGCCGGGGAGAAACCTATTGCTGCGCTGGCTACTTTGCCTCTAAGCGTGGTGTTATTGAATATCTCAGCCAGCCGGCCGAATTGTTTTTCGTAAGGCGTGAGGCTGCCGCCCAAAACTTTATTGACGAGGAAAGGTACTGTGCCTGGAGCCCAATCGGTGATCTGCCCGATAAATGCGGGCGCATCATCGCCGGGCCCCACGCCCACGCCATTCGGTTTTGGCGGTGTGTAGTCTGTGCGGTAAGGCCGTTTATACATGGTGGTCATATACGCCCCATTGGCAATGTCGTATGGATTGATGAGCGATTGAAAATGAAAAGGGACCTCTCCGGGGTAGGGCAAATGAGGGTAGTTGAAATCTAAAGATGTGACCTGGTGTTTAAATGCATCGTCATACGGTACGCGGCGCAGATAACACTCCAGTAGGTAGTTGTCTTCCGCTTCTATCATTACCCCGTGTACAAAACCAAATGAGCCAAAGCTCACTACCGCCGCGTTGAACACATCATCATCGCGAAGCGGGGTAGCCCCAAGCCTTGCCGTAAAGTCATCAGACATCACGGGTGCCGAGGCCCGCTCCAGCCATATACTGGTGTTCGGCCCGGTAATGATGTGCATGGCTTTTACGGCTTCCTGGTGCGCGCCAAAGCTGATGCCTGCACCATGAGTGCCTGTAGCTATTGCCCCGGCTATTGTCTGCCCGTTGCTGGCGCCCGATGCCGGGAGTGATTGCCCTTTCTGAAACAGGAAATCACTGAGCTCCCATATGCCCGTGCCGCATTGCGCCAGGCATAGTTTACTGGCATCGCCGGTAAAACTTGCATGTGTGCTGGGTTGGGAGATGCTGAAAATGGTGTTGAGTGGCTTGGTATTCAGTATAATGCCGCTGGTGGCAGTGATTGAAGATAACGACCAGTTGCCTCCGAGTGCGCGTAGCGGCGTATTACTGGTTATAGCATTTCCTATTACCTGTTGTATGCCCCTGGTCGTATCATTATAGTTATCGAGCGCGGTGCCTGTGGTCTCATTTGCAATATTATACAGGTCTTGCACATGCTGCTGGTAGGTCATGTGCAGGTTGTTCCAGTTGAAAGGGCCTTGCTTTATTATTTTCATGAGTCGGGATTGAAGATTATAAAGTTTGGGTTTGCCTGCATGGCTTGGCGCATTTCCATTCTACCCTTACCGGGCAATAGATGCCCAGCGTAAGGATCGTCACGAGTGCATTACCGAAATTTGTTTTCACCACCACCTCGGATACGCCATTTACTCCCAGCGAGTCGCATACAGGCGTGGTGATGACTTGCGGTTTGTTGATGATGCCCCAAAACAGGCTGCAGGCTTTCCTGCTATTGGCAGGTGTGTTGTCTGTTGTGGCTTGCGCATGGGTGGTCACACGATAGGTAAAACAACTGCTGCAAGATACTGTGTAAAGCAATAAGCATACTACAATACGTGTGGTGGCAGATTGGTATCTCATACAAATGAAGTTTAGCTGTTAAGGTAAAAAATAGGGGCCTTTGGTGTAAACAAAGGCCCTATAAATAGTTGTCAAAACGGTATGTTTGAGTGCTATTAACTCAGCCCTTCTATCTGTCCGTTCACCAGTTTGATGTGCAAAGCCTGTGGGTCTTTTGGCAGTCCCGGCATACGCATGATCTCTCCGGCTACGGCTACTATAAAGCCTGCACCCGCATTGATCACCAGGTCGCGGATGTTGATAGTAAATCCTTCCGGAGCGCAGATCTTTTTTTCATCGTCAGAGAAAGAGTATTGTGTTTTAGCAATGCACACCGGCAGGTTGCCCCATCCGTTGGCTTCAAATGATTTCAGCTTCGCAAATGCGCTGCCATTAAACACCACATCGCCTGCGCGGTATATTTTCTTGGCTATCTTTTCGATCTTGGTTTTGATGCTGTCAGTAAGGTCGTAAGTAAAGTTGATGTCCTGCGATGGGTGGTTCTCTATCATCGCCACTACCTTTTGTGCCAGCTCTGCAGCGCCTTCGCCACCTTTAGTAAAGCCATTATTGATAGCAAAAACCACGCCTTGCTGCTCGCAGAAGTTGGTGAGGTGTGCTATTTCTTCTTCTGTATCGTGCTTGAATTTGTTGAAAGATACAACTACGCTCTGCCCGAAATTTTTCATGTTCTGCACATGCCTTTGCAGGTTGGGCAGGCCCGCTATCAGGGCTTCCATATTGGGTTTGTTGATCTCTGCTGCTATCACGCCGCCATGCAGTTTCAGCGCTGCGGAGGTCACAACGATGATGGTTGCCTTTGGCCTCAGCCCGGAGAGGCGGCATTTGATGTCGAGGAATTTCTCAGCACCCAGGTCGCTGCCGAAGCCCGATTCTGTGACTACATAATCATTGCAGCTCATGGCCATTTTAGTAGCCAGTATAGAGTTGCAGCCGTGGGCTATGTTGGCAAACGGCCCGCCATGTACAAATGCAGGTGTATGCTCTGTTGTTTGCACCAGGTTGGGCAGCAGTGCGTCTTTCAGCAATACGGTTATCGCTTCTGCCACGCCAAGGTCCTTTACTGTAAAAGGTTTTTTGTCGTGTGTGTAGCCCAGCACTATGCGCTCTATACGCGCCTGCAGGTCTTCTTCGCTTGAGGAAAGGCAGAAAAGCGCCATGATCTCAGAAGCCGGGGTGATGTCGAAGCCGCTCTCACTGGGTATACCATTAGCAGATCCTCCAAGGCCGGTTACTATATTGCGCAGCGAGCGGTCATTTACATCGGCTACGCGCCGCCATACTATTTTATCGAGTGTTTTATCAGTATGCCTGTTTTGATATTGATAGTTATCCAGCAGTGCGGAGATCATGTTGTTGGCGCAAGTGATAGCATGAAAGTCACCGGTAAAATGCAGGTTGATATCTTCCATAGGCAACACCTGTGAGTACCCCCCGCCTGCCGCACCACCTTTCATCCCAAAGCAAGGCCCAAGGCTCGGTTCGCGCAATGCTACCGCTGCTTTTTTGCCAATATAATTGAGCCCTAATGATGAGGCTACGCTGGTCACTGTTTTGCCCACGCCTGCTTTATTAGGAGTGATAGCCGTCACTAATATGAGGTTGCTTTTCTTTATCTTTTCTTCGTCAATATAAGATAGCGGCACTTTTGCTTTGTATTTTCCGTAAGGGATAATATCATCGGGATTGATGCCGCAATGCTTTGCGATCTCTGCTATGGGTTTTAATACCGTGGAGCGTGATATTTCAATGTCCGATGGAAATGGTTTTTGTGTGGTATCTGCCATGATGTATGTTTGAGATGAAAAATAAAAATAGTAAACCGAGAGTTAAATGTACACATATTGATCTCTTTATGTTGTTTTGATCTAATCGCATATAAATATTTTGTACTGTTTATCAATTTTTGGTTAAAAATTTTATTTTTTCAAAGAGTTTATACACATTGTCAATAAAAATATGCCGTATACTTATGTAGTTTGCATTTTAATACATAACTTGCTTGATGATTGTATAACAAAATATTAATTTAGAAGACACGCGCCCTATCAGGAGCATTTATTTACTTTAATACAAACGTAAAATGAAAAACAAATTTACATTCCTTCTCCCCCTTATCTTGTTGGGATCCTATCTGGCAACAATGGCTCAATGTCCCGTCAACATTGACTTTGAAACAGGAACGTATAGTAACTGGATATATTATCGGGGCTCTGTCGCGGCAGGTCCGGTATATACTTTAACATCCTCTACCACACCTACTCCTGGTATGCACCAGTTGACCAGTGGCTCCGGTACCGACTATTACGGAGGATTTCCAATCGTTTCGCCGGGCGGAGGCTTGTACTCTTTTAAATTGGGGCATGACACCATAAACGCTCCTGCCTATAAGGCCAGGTACTATGTACATGTGCCATCAGGAGGTGGTATATACAGTCTCATTTACAGGTATGCTGTTGTTTTGGAGTGGCCATCTGCCGGCCACGTTCCCAGTACAATGCCCAGGATGCATGTAACCGCCGTTGATTCGGCCACTGGTACTGCTATCCCGTGCGATGATTACCTGTACGTTTCTAATGGTTCTATTCCCGGATTCTTACCGTCTTCTGTTTCCAGTACCACTGGCGGAGGGTTAGACGTGACTTATAAAACGTGGACGACCGGTAATCTTAAATTTCCGGGTGAGAACGGAAAGACAGCTACTGTTGATTTTCTTGCAAACGGTTGTTCTCAGACCGGCCACTTTGGATATGCTTATATAGATATGACCTGCGGCCTGTTTGCAAATACTACTATTGGCTGTGCATCAGGCACTACGATACTCGCAGGCCCCGATGGTTATTCCTCATATCAGTGGGTCGATTCTTTAACCTTTTCCACATCCTATGGCTCCAGCCAGGTTGTTTCTATTACAGCGCCAACCATTAAAACTACTTATGCGGTTATCCTTACGCCTTATACAGGTTACGGATGCCCGGATACATTATATACTGTAGTTATACCTTCTACGCTCTTCGTCACCACCCGTTCTGATACTGCTATTTGTGCGGGCAATAGTGTTACACTCACCACATCTGCTACCACAACCACAGGGCCAATAACTTATATGTGGACCCCTTCTACGGGCCTTAGTTGTACTACTTGTTCTTCGCCTGTTGCTACGCCTGGTACCACTACTACGTATTCCGTCACTGCCACTGATGCCTCGGGTTGTACCAAGGTCAAAGGCGTTACAATTACTGTATATAGTGTGCCCACTGCTATTTCAGGGCCTACAAACGTTTGTCCCGGTGCTTCCATAAGCCTCTCCGATGCTGTTACCGGTGGGGTGTGGACCACTGCACCCACAACTTATGGCACCATCAATTCCAGCACCGGGCTATATACCGGCATATCATCGGGTGTAGCCACAGTTACTTATACTGTTGGTGGTAGTTGTTCGATCTCCACTACTATTACTGTAAATTCATTACCCCCTGCAATCGGCGGGCCTTCAAATGTATGCCAGGGTAGCAGTATCACCGAAACTGACGGCACGACCGGAGGTACCTGGACTGTTTTCCCCGCGGTAATTGCTTCTATTGGCGGCTCCACAGGGGTTCTTTCGGCTGCTGTTACAGGCTTTGCTGTTTCCACTGCAATAGTGACTTATACACCTGGTACCGGTTGTGCTGCGCTCAGAACGATAACGGTTAATCCGTTACCGTCTGTAGCTGGTACTACTGCTATGTGTGTGGGAGATGTCAATACCATGTCCGGCACGCCATTTGGCGGGGCTTGGTCTGCGGCTCCCAGCACTGTAGGTACGATCACCCCGGTTACCGGTATATTTACTTCCGTTGGTGCAGGCACTTCGGTCATTACTTATACGCTCCCAACGGGTTGTGCATCTAATACAACAGTTTCTGTTCTTCCTCCTCCGTCCAGGCCTTATGGCCCATCGCAGGTATGTACCGGTGGAACAGTTACCGATTTTGATACTACTGCTGGTGGCCTATGGGGTTACTCCGGGTCAGTTACCGTTACTTCGACCGGCGATGTTTATGGAGTTAGTTCCGGCGTTGGTACGGTTAGTTATACCATATACTACCCGGCCACAGGTTCTTCCTGCTCCAGCACCTACCCGGTAACAGTAAATCCATTACCTACACTTACGGGTACTACTATTATATGTCCCGGCAGCACGTCTGCTTTAAGTGGTACACCTGCGGGCGGTACCTGGAGCCCGGGTACAGGCGCGATAGGTTATGTAGGCTCTACAAGTGGTATAGCTACAGGTGTTAGCGCAGGCAGTTTTGCGGTTACTTATGTATCTCCTGTTGGCTGTACTTCCAGCGAAACTATTACTGTTTCGCCCCCTCCCGCAGTTATTACAGGCCCTACTTCGCTTTGCGTAGGCACCACTATCACATTGCACGATGCAACTACAGCAGGCTGTGTATGGAGCGTTTCTAATGGTAATGCCTCAGTTTCTCCCGGTACTGTTATCCTGGGTTCTGATGTCACTACAGTAAGTGGCCTGTTTAATGGTGTTGATACCATATATTATACCAATACAGGTACGGGTTGCTCAACGTCTTATGTAGTCACTATCAATACTTCTCCATCTACAATACTTCCAAGCCCTATGTCATTATGCCAGGGGCAAACGATCAGTATTAGTGATGCCGTAAGCGGTGGTACATATAGTGTTGCTTGTAGCACTGTTGCTACCGTAACCACCGGTTCCGGTGGTACAGGCGGATTAACAGCGTTGCTTACAGGCTCGGCTACACCGGCTACCTGTACCATCACCTATTCATTGGGTGGTTCTTGCAGTACATCTTCTGTATTTACAGTAAATCCGTTACCTCCTGTATTCTCAGGTACCATGAATGCATGCTCAGGTGCTACCTCTTCTATTTTCGTAAGTGGTGTAGGTTCAGGAATAGGTACATGGGTGAGCGGTACCACGGCTACTGCTACTGTGTTCCCGCCTACAGGCACCGGAACTACAGTTACTGCTGTAGGAACATCAGGTACTGATATTATCACATTCACATTAGCGAGTACCGGATGTAGCCGCACAGGTGTATATACCGTCAATCCGATACCTTTCCCGATCACAGGTACGCGCACATTATGTGCCAGTGGCGGAACAACTTCACTTGCCGATGCTACCGGTGGTGGCTCATGGACAAGCAGTGCGACTCCGGTTGCTACCGTTGCTCCATCTGTAGGTTCACCTACTACCGTTACAGGTGGGCCGGTCGTGGTCACATCCACCGCTACTATTACTTATCGCCTGCCTACAGGCTGCAGCACTACAGCTGTAGTGACCGTGAATACCTTGCCAACAGCCTTTACCGTTACAGGTGGTGGTAACTATTGTGCAGGTGGTTCGGGTGTTATCGTAGGCCTTTCCGGTTCTACGGCGGGTGTTACCTATCAGTTAAATCTTGGAGGCACTGCTATTGGCGGCACAGTTGCCGGTACCGGTTCTGCTTTGAATTTTGGTATCCAAACCTCAGCAGGAGCTTATACAGTTGTGGCAACAAATGCCGCAGGCTGTTCGCGTACAATGACAGGAAGTGTGACTGTAAGTATCAATCCGGTACCAACGATCACAGGCCCTACATCCATGTGTGCAAGCACTACTGCCATACTCACAACGGTTGTTTCGCCGGTTACCTGGACGAGCAGCCTTCCTGCTGTAGCTACAATTGGGGCTACAACAGGGGTAGTAACCGCAGGCGCTACTGCCGGTGTGTCTACTGTCATTACCTGTCGTGCAACTGTTACAGGGTGCATAGCTACTACAACGATCAATGTAACTACAGCTCCCGGGCCTATACTGGGTACATCTATTGTCTGCCAGGGGCTCACCGATACTTTATCTAATGTCGTTGCGGGCGGTACGTATTCTGTTACACCTACTACTATATGCACTATCGGCGCACTCAATGGCGTATTGCAGTCAGTCGGCCCTACAGGTTCTGTTCTTGTTATTTATACATTAGGTGGTTCATCCTGTCTTGTTTCCCGCACATTTACGGTTAACCCTGCCCCTGCGGCCATCACGGGCCCGTCTGTGCTTTGCCAGGGGACTACGATCACCGAAGCAGATGCTACGCCCGGTGGTGCATGGACA
>CAIRES010000068.1 GCA_903877645.1 uncultured Bacteroidota bacterium
AGCCAATAGGCCCTCAGTTCTCAAGGATGCTTGATTTCAGGGTATACAACCGTTGGGGCCAGGAATTGTTCTCTACCAACGATAAGAATCATGGTTGGGATGGCTCTTTCCACGGCGTACCACAGGATGTGGGTGTATACTACTACCAAATCATCGTAGCCACAGCTGATGGCGGTAACAAAACATACAAAGGAAGTGTGACGCTCATAAGATAGCATCAAATAAAATGATACCAAAAATAAAAGCCCTTGCATATCGCAGGGGCTTTTACTTGCATGCCAATTAACTATTTGCCTTTTTAACCCGTTAACTTTCTCAATTATCCAGCCTCACCTCTATAAGTTTCGGCCAGTTCTTGCCGGTAATGAAGATGCGGTTGGTAGCGGCATCATAAGCAATGCCATTCATTACTTCAGGAGAGCCACGCCTGCCTGAGAAAAGAGGAATGCCCACGCGCTGGCGCAGTGTGCCCAGGTCGGCACGGCCGACCACATGGCCGGTTATGGTGTCTATCTTTAAGATGTTGTCCGTCTCCCATTGATTGGCATAGATAAAGCCGTGTATCAGTTCCGGCTCATTGATGTTATTCACCGGGCCATGCTCATCGGTAACGGCAAGTTGCTTTACGTCCTTAAAAGTGTTAGGGTCAGTGAAATGCAGGATGTTGCTGCCATCATCATAGATCAGTTGAGCGCCATTATTCGTCATGCCCCAGCCCTCAGGTGTGTTGATGGTAAATGTCCTTTCCTGCTTCAGTGTAGCGAGGTCATAAACGAAGCCCTTGCCCTCCCGATAAGTAAGCTGGTAGATCTTGCCATTCAGTATAGTGATCCCTTCGCCAAAGTAACGCCCCTCCATCTTTAGCGATTGAACGACCTTACCTGTTTTCAAATCTGTTTTACGGATGTCTGATGAGCCATATTCTCCTGTACTCTCGTAGAGGTTGCCATCATGGTATTCCAGCCCCTCAGTAAAGGCCGTTGGGTCGTGCGGATACTCGTTGATGATATCGTATGAGATAACCGCAGGCAGCGATAATGCATTACTGTCGCCGGCAGCATTGCCGCTTTGCGTAGGTGTATTGCTGTTATTGCATGCAGCCGCCAGCATACATGCCAGTATAATGCAACCCGTACTACTGAACCTTTTCGGTGGTCTCATATCTTTTGAAGCCTATTGGGTTGTGAGCATGTGGTGCCTGTTGTTGCTGATCGGCGGAAGTATCGCCATCCGGTGCATTTTGTTCGCTCATACCTGTGAAGCTGCTGTAAAACGCGGTTTCCATGCCCTTGGCAATGATCTCATCTATTACGTCCATGGTGATATTGCCGGGCTCATCGATCACTGCCAGGGTCATGTATTGGTTGGTGGGCTTGCTTAGGTCGCTTTGGTGCGGGAACAGCAGCACGATCACCTGCCCGGTAATAGTGGGATTGAAAGAGATCTGGAAGCCCGCTTCAGTATATTCCTTCCTTTCGCCCATAGCATTCCTGAAGGTCATCAGCATAGGCATATCCCCGGAGCGCAGGGTAAGGGAGGGCATACCCGCGCAGGAGCCGTTCATATCCTCGTTATAAGCATGGAGCTTGTCTACGAAGAATCCCTGCTTGTACTCGGCTTTTTCATTGAGCGTAGCGGCTATCTGTTTCAGGTGTGTTTCCAGCTCATCATGCTTGGCTACCCACTGCGCCCGCCTTTTTTCTACATGTTTGATGCCTTGTGCATACAGGTCGGCTACTTTCAAAATGTTATCTATCATAAATGCTTTTTACTATCTTTATAAAAAAAACAGATCATGAGATCAGTATACTCTTTACTTCTTGCAGCCCTTGCTACACTTTCTGCAAATATTTCTGAGGCGCAAAATAGCATTTTGATGGGAAAAATAACAAACGGACATGATAAACCGGTTGTTGGTGCTGTTGTAAGGCTCTCCAAGCCCGGCAGCGTGGCTGTAGAAACAACCTCTGATAAAGACGGACTCTACTGTACCCAGCAGGTGCAGGCCGACAAATACAATGTAACTATAGTAGTAGGCGGCAAAGCCATGAAAGCAAATAGCGTGACCTTACTGCCTATGGACAAAGACAAAAAGTACTACAACTTCACACTCAGTGGCGGCAAGCTGTCTATGGACGAAACAGCTACTGACCCTTATGTGGCAGTACTTTCGGCTCACTCGGAATTGGACACCAAGAGTATGTCTGACCGTATGAACAAACCCGCAAAAACTGCTCCTGAGGCTGGAACAACTAAGATGCCAGCAACAGAGCATTTTGTGATCAAACATAAATCAACTGACCAAACCGGTGTCATGCTCATGGGCAAGATCACCAACAGCAATGGTAAACCTGTAGAGGGCGCAATAGTAAGGGTAAGCAAGGCGGGCATGAAGACAGTGGAAACAGTCTCACAGAAAGACGGCCTGTACTATTCTGATATGCTGCAGCCCGATACTTACAACGTAACCATTACCGTTAATGGTGCTACCATGAAGGTAAAGAGCATCAACCTGCCTGCTATGGACAACGAGAAGAAGTACTACAACTTCAAAATGAAAGGGGCTAAGGTAGAAACAGAAGAAACTACTGAAGACCCTTT
Organism: uncultured Bacteroidota bacterium; assembly: GCA_903877645.1. Classification (GTDB taxonomy): domain Bacteria; phylum Bacteroidota; class Bacteroidia; order Chitinophagales; family Chitinophagaceae; genus Nemorincola. Next base: position 2,602 of record CAIRES010000068.1, read on the forward strand.
TATAGGAACGGTTTCAGGCAAACTGGAGGCGACAAATACAGATGCTTCAATGGGTGGAGGTGCTTACCAGTCAAAGAAAGCTAAATAACCACTACTTCATTACCCCGATATTATTCCGGAATATCTTTACCGCTATTGCCAGCAGGATCACGCCAAAGAACTTGCGCACTACTGATATGCCTGATGGCCCCAGTATCCTTTCCAGGAAGTTGACCGACCTCAAGGTAATGTAGATGATGATGAGGTTAATGAGTATGGCGATCAATATGTTGTACGATTGATAGGCTGCCTTTAATGACATCACCGTAGTGAGTGTGCCCGAGCCGGCTATAAGTGGAAAAGCGACAGGTACCAATGTGCTGGACCGCGCGTCGGCATCTGCCTTAAAGAACTCCAGTCCCAGGATCATCTCCAGCCCAAGGATGAAGATAACGATGGAGCCGGCTATGGCAAACGACTTGATGTCCAGCCCCATGAACTCCAGCATCTGCTCGCCGATGAAGAAGAATAGCAGCATGAGCCCGCCCGATACCAGCGTGGCCTGCAGCGCATTGATATCACCCATCTTCTTCTTTATAGAAATGATGACGGGCAGCGACCCCAGCACATCAATCACCGCAAATAATGTGAACGTGACCGTGATGATCTGGGAAAAATCTACTTTAGTTAGTCCGAATCCTACCATACAACCACTAAGATACCTATTTTTGCACCTCAATTCATAAAAATGGCCTTACAGAATTATCAACATACCGCCGCAGAGCGCTTTATGCGCTACGTGCAGATAGATACCCAGAGCGACCCAAACTCGCCCTCACAGCCCTCTACAGAGAAACAGAAAGACCTGAGCAAGGTGCTGGTAACCGAGCTGCTGGCCATAGGCATCACAGATGCTGCGCTGGACGAGCATGGCTATGTGTATGCCACCATACCCGCTACCAGCGATAAGAACGTACCTGTGCTGTGCTACTGCTCGCATGTGGATACCGCTCCCGATTGCAGCGGCAAAGGCGTAAAGCCCATATTGCACCCCAAGTACGATGGCAAGGAGATAACTCTGCCCGACGATACATCTATAAAGATCAATACCACCGACCATCCTTACCTTAAGGAAAGGATAGGAGACGACATCATTACCGCATCAGGCACCACGCTGCTGGGTGCAGATGACAAAGCCGGTGTGGCCATCATCATGGACCTCGCCAACTACCTCATACAACATCCCGAAATAAAGCATGGCAAGATCCGCATCCTGTTTACTCCCGATGAGGAAGTGGGCAGGGGAGTGGCCGCAGTGGACATGGCCAAACTCGGTGCGCAATATGGTTACACCCTCGATGGCGGCGAACGTGGCCACCTGGAAGGGGAGACCTTCTCGGCCGACTCGGCTACGGTTATCTTTCATGGTGTGAGCGCGCACCCCGGCTATGCCAAGGGCAAAATGGTGAACGCCATAAAAGTAGCTGCCGCATTCGTGGACCTGCTGCCAAAGGGCGAGTGGTGCCCCGAAACCACCGAAGGTATGCAGGGCTTCGTACACCCCGTAGCCACAGAGGGCCAACTGGAGAAAGCCACTGTGCAGTTCATCGTGCGCGACTTTGTGACCGCTAAACTGGCTGACCATGAAGCCAAACTGAAGGCGATTGCCGAGCAGGCTGTAGCCAAATTCTCCGGCTCCACTATGGAGTTTAAGGTAAAGGAGCAGTACCGCAACATGAAGGAGATACTGGACCAGAACCCGCAGGTAATGGACTATGCCGAAGAAGCCTACAGGCGCACCGGCATGGACGTGCAGCGGATGAGCATACGTGGCGGCACCGACGGCAGCAGGCTGTCATTCATGGGCCTGCCTTGCCCCAATATATTCACCGGCGAGATGGGCATACACAGCAAGCAGGAGTATGTAAGTGTGCAGGACATGGAAAATGCCATGGAAGCCCTCGTGCATCTTGCTGCTATATGGGAAGAAAAGGCATAAAATTGTTATCGTTGAGCCTTGCTAAATGGATGGATCGTGGTGAAGCTTGCCCAATGACGAATGTCCTGGTGAGCCTCGTCGAACCATGACCGCTGAGGTCAGCAAAACAGCTCAATCGGGTACCCAATAACCTAAACTGCCATAAATTTCTCAAATCCATACTTTTTTAATTTTGAATTAGAAGTATATTTGCAGCAACACATACACAACTGATAATGAGCAAAACCTTCAAGATAGTCATACTCGTCATACTTAACTCTGTGCATCTTCGCGCTCGTGATCATTGAGCTCACCGGCATCAGCCGCTATTCATTGCTGAGGCCCAACCGTCCTGCCGATGCCGAGCTGTATAGCCAGGATGGCCGCCGCTACCATGGCGAGATATACCCTGAGGAAACCCGCACCTGCACCGAGGAACTGCACAATATGCTCAAGACCACCATGCAGTTTTATGAGACCAAGTATAACTTTGGTTCTATATCCCAGGGCAGCACTGTAAGGCATACCTTCCATTTTAAGAACACCGGCACCCATCCGCTGCTCATCTGTAAGGCTGATGTGACCTGTGGCTGCACCATCCCATACTATCCGCACGATGCTATAGCCCCCGGCAACGAAGGCGAAATAGTGATCGAGTACAACTCTACCGGCAAAAAAGTAGGCACCGAGACCAACAATGTGGTTATCCACTCCAATGCCATGCCCGAAGCAGCAACCATCAGCATTGATGCGGAGGTAAAGTAATTGGCGCGAGGTGTTCCACCACATAGACACATAGATACATTGCTTATGTGGTCTTCTTTTTGCGAATTTTAAGTCAACATAGAAAGCACTTATGTTCACCTATGTGGTCTTCTTCGTCCGCCATAGCTTCAGCGGGAGGATGTGCCTATGTGGTGGACCCACGCAGCACATGAATTCTTGGCGTCTTTGCGCCTTTGCGGTTCAAAAATCCCGTACCTTTGCTACAGAGATATGATCCGTAAATACCTTTCGCTGATCAGGTTCAGCCATACTGTTTTTGCATTGCCCTTTGCCTTTATCGGCTTCACCCTCGGCTTCTTAGAGCTCAAGAACAAGGGAACTATCCACACCTTCGAATGGCTGACCCTGGTGAAGATGCTGCTGTGCATGGTCTTTGCCCGTAGCGCAGCCATGGCCTTCAACCGCTATCTCGATCGCAGCTTTGATGCCCTCAACCCCCGTACTGCCCAGCGCGAGATACCTGCAGGCATCATCAGCCCCACAAGCGCGCTTACCTTTACCATCATCAACAGCGTGCTGTTTGTAGCCACCACCTGGTTCATCAACCCCATGTGCTTTTACCTCTCATTCGTGGCGTTGTTCGTTATCCTGTTTTACAGCTATACCAAGCGGTTTACTGCCCTTTGCCACATCGTACTGGGTGTGGGGCTGTCCTTGTCTCCTATAGGGGCTTACCTGGCCGTTACGGGCTACTTCTCGTGGCTGCCTATACTGTTCTCCCTGTCTGTGCTCACCTGGGTATCCGGGTTCGACATCATCTATGCCCTGCAGGATGAGGCCTTCGACCGCGGCCAGAAACTGCATTCCATACCCGCTGCCATCGGCATCCGCAATGCGCTGACTGTTTCTACCATACTGCATATATGCTCGGCTATCTTCATCATCACTGCCGGAGTGTATGGCCACTTTAGCTGGGTATATTGGACAGGCACCGCTTTCTACGTTTCCATGCTCATCTACCAGCACCTGCTCGTAAAGCCCACCGACCTCAGCAAAGTAAACATGGCCTTCGCCAATACCAACGGCTTCGCCAGTGTAGTGTTTTCGGTAGCAACGATCGTGTCGTTGCTGGTGTGATCACAAAACCTTACCGCAAAACCGAGACCTTTTCCTGGGCTTCCCGTTATCATGATAGCGTCAGTACGGTTAAGAACCGTCAGACGCGTTTTGGGTAACGTCCCATGCGCTGATACTTTTTTACGTGGATAATTCCGCCGGTTGTTGGTCTTATTTTCTGACCAACAACCTCGAGCAGGGGATTATATTTTGGATTTCCTGGGGCGAGGCTGATTTGTAAATGCACAATTTGCAATTATCAATAATGCCTATACCTACTATAACTAAAAGGTGTTGGACGGTATTTATTTCTGTTCTAACTTTATGCCATCTTTTACGAGTTTCGGGGTGTACGTATTTTCAAGCGGCATATTTCAATTCTGCCCATTCTATTAATTCCATAAACCGGCTTGCGGTAGGTAAGTTCAGACAAAAAAAGTAAAGGTAAATTAACCTTTATGGAAGTTTTTTTGCAAAAGGTAGTGCAAAAAAGTGAGCAACAATATTGCTCAACATGATCGTAAAATATTGATTATCAATGAAAAATTGAGCAACAAAAGTGAGCAATAATTGACGTGAGTTTTTTTAATGGGATGTGCGGTGCTCATGTAAACCATTTCAGGACGAGGCAGTATTTGGGATACGAAATAACAGTTACTATCGTGCTTTTTCAGATATTGTGCCGATAAATGATCAATCAAACATCCATAAACGAATTTCTGACGCTTGCCGGTCAATACCCGATGCTGGATGTCCGCAGCCCCGGTGAGTATGCCCAGGCGCATATACCGGGTGCACATAGCCTGCCTCTGTTTAGTGATGAGGAGCGCAAGGTGGTGGGCACTGCATATAAGCAGCAGGGCAGAGAGGTGGCGATAAAGATGGGTCTGGATTACTTTGGGGTGAAGATGCGGGCCATGGTAGAGGCGGTGGAGGCTATAGTAATGGCGCACGGTGCGCCGGGCAATAAATGCGTGCTGGTACATTGCTGGCGGGGCGGTATGCGTAGTGCCGGTGTGGCCTGGCTACTGGACCTGTACGGTTTTAAGGTACATGTACTCACTGGTGGCTACAAGGCTTTCAGGAACAGGATGCTGGAGGAGTTTGCATGGCCTGTGGCGTTGCAGGTACTTGGTGGTTATACCGGCAGCGGCAAAACAGAGGTATTGCATGAGCTGGCCAATTCAGGGCAGCGAATTATAGACCTAGAGGGGCTTGCGGGGCATAGAGGGTCAGCATTTGGCGGCATAGGTAATGCGCCGCAGCCATCGCAGGAAATGTTTGAGAACAAGTTGGGTATGGTGCTGTATGAAGTGGCTACCGGGGATGGCCCTATATGGATAGAGGATGAAAGCAGGCGGATAGGTACAGTAAATATCCCCAACGCATTTTGGGATGGGATGCAGCAGTCGCCGGTGTGCTTTTTGGAAGTGCCGTTTGAGGAACGGCTGAACTATATAACAGAGACCTACGGGCTACTGGATAAAGAACAACTGATAGCTGCCATACAGCGCATACAAAAACGACTGGGTACCCTGAATGCAAAGAATGCTATCGCACATTTGCAGGCCAGTGAACATAAGGAGGCCTTCAGGATATTGCTGACTTACTATGATAAGTATTATGCACAGGATATAGAAAACAGGAGTAAGGTATTGCCGAGCATGAACAGAATAGCCTGTGATGCGGTGAGCAAGGATAATAGTAAACAACTAACCAAAGAAAAAATAACCACCTGATGGAAGCACCCGGAGCAAAGATAAAGTTGACCGAATTTTCGAGAAGTGCGGGATGTGGCTGCAAGATAGCCCCTGCTGTGCTACAGGAAATACTGAAGACCAATACCGTGCAGCCTTTTAATAATGCGCTGCTGGTTGGCAATGCCACCAACGATGATGCGGCGGTGTATGACCTGGGCAATAACAGCGCCCTTATCAGCACCACCGATTTCTTTATGCCAATAGTGGACGATGCGTATGACTTCGGGCGCATAGCTGCCGCTAATGCCATCAGTGATGTGTATGCCATGGGTGGCAGGCCCATAATGGCGGTGGCTATACTGGGCTGGCCGGTAGAAAAGCTACCGGTGGCGCTGGCACAGCAGGTGCTGGAGGGAGCACGGGCAGTGTGTACTACAGCGGGCATACCACTGGCGGGCGGGCATAGCATAGATACCACCGAGCCTGTCTTTGGGCTGGCAGTGAGCGGGCTTTGCGATATAGCCCACATCAAGAGAAACAACACTGCCCATGAAGGCGACCTGGTATTCCTGACCAAGCCCATAGGCGTGGGTATACTGGCTACCGCGCAAAAACGAGATGTGGCCAGTGAAGGAGAGCGGGTAAGGGCGACTGAACAAATGACCACACTGAACAGGATAGGAGAGGCACTGGGCAAGGTAGCCGGGGTATCGGCCATGACGGATGTGACGGGCTTCGGATTGGCGGGACATTTGGTGGAGATAGCGGAAAGTAGTGGCTTGTCGGCTGAGCTATACTACAATAAGATACCTGTAATAAAAGGCGCGCGGGAACACCTGGCGCAGCGGGTGGTGCCGGATGCCACTTACCGCAACTGGAACGGCTATGGCAGCAAGATACACTTTGAACCGGGGGTAGACGTGATGGAGGCTTTCAGCCTGCTGCCGGACCCGCAGACGAACGGCGGACTGCTGTTTACGGCCAGTCCTGCGTTTGAACCCGAGATAAAACACTTACTTGCCCAAAACGGATTAGGTGATTTTGTGGTGCCTGTGGGCAGAATGATAGCGAAAGGGGAGAAGGTGGTGGTGGTGAAGCCTCTCCCCGGCCTCTCCGAAGGAGAGGAGATGTTGCGTAAATCAGTGTGAAGCTCATCTTCATTTTCTGTTGATAGCGCTATAAGGAAAGTTGATGATGGCATCATTTTTGGTTTGGATATTTACTCTAATATTGCCCTCAAAATTATATCATGAAAAAAGTAGGAATTATAGGTTCGGGTGTAGTGGCGCAAGCACTGGGTAGCGGGTTTATCAAACATGGCTACGAGGTGATGCTGAGCTCGCGCGATGAATCAAAGCTGAATGTGTGGAAAGAAAAGAGTGGCGCAAAGGCGCATACCGGTAGCTTTGAAGATGCCGCAAAGTTTGGCGAGATCATCGTACTGGCGGTAAAGGGCAATGCTGCGGCCAATGCCGTAGAAGAAGCAGGCCCGCAGAACCTGCAATGGAAGACTGTGATAGATACCAGCAATCCGATAGCTGATGCTCCGCCCGAAAATGGTGTGCTGAAGTATTTCACCACTTTTGATGAGTCGCTGATGGAGCAATTGCAGACACAGTTCCCGGAGATACATTTTGTGAAGTCGTTCAATAGCGTAGGTAATGCCTATATGGTAGACCCTCCATTTGCCGAAAAGCCTACCATGTTCATTTGCGGCAATAATGATGCAGCCAAGCAACAGGTAAAGGAAATACTGAACGAATTTGGGTGGGACATAGCAGATATGGGCAAGGCTGCCGGTGCCCGTGCTATAGAACCGTTGTGCATGCTTTGGTGCATACCGGGTATGCTGAACGGGCAGTGGAACCATGCCTTCAGGCTGGTGAAAGCATGACCTCTCCCTGGCCTCTCCAAAGGAGAGGAGGTGTTACCTGTACCTGCGCGAGCCTAACCACCCCTGATCAAAAAAGTAAAACTTTTTGATCGTCCCCTCCCAGTTCGGCAAGCTCACTGGCAGGCGGGGAGTTACTCATTTTCTGAAAATGACGTTCCTAGCAAAGGGGGGATTTAGAGGTGAATTCACATTTTGTGGCTAAAAAGCCCTTGCTGATAGTCTTTCGGCGGGGTTTTATTTTATACTTTTGGTTTCCTTCAATTCTGAACATATGGAACCAATAATAACCGTTCGCCACTTATCTAAGAAATACGGCGACAAGGTAGTTTTAAAAGACATTAATCTCGATATATATCCCGGGCAGATCATTGGGTACATAGGCCCGAACGGTGCAGGTAAATCCACTACGGTGAAGATACTCACCGGCATCATACAAGATTATTCGGGTGAGGTGATGGTGATGGGCAAGAGCCTGCGCGAGAACATCATGGAGGTGAAAAGCAAGGTGGGTTATATACCCGAGCTTGCTGACATTTACGACCTGCTGACACCCGCTGAATACCTGGCATTTATAGGCAAGCTATACCACCTTGCCGATAATGTGGTGGAAGAACGCTCCCGCAGAATGCTTACGTCGTTTGGGTTGATGGAGAACATTAACCAGCGTATGGATAGCTTCTCGAAGGGTATGAAGCAGAAAGTGCTAATCACATCGGGACTGTTACATAATCCTTCTATAGTGATACTGGATGAACCCTTATCGGGGCTGGATGCCAATGCTGTGATACTCGTAAAGGAGTTGCTGCAGGCATTGAAGCAGGAGGGGAAGACCATATTTTATTGCTCGCATATGATGGATGTGGTGGAGAAGGTATCGGACAGGATCGTACTGATAGACCAGGGTGCTATAATTGCTGATGGTACCATTACAGAACTGCGCGCGGGGGGTAATGACTCACTGGAGCAGATATTCTCCCGCCTCACTTCCGGCGGAGACCAGGTGCAGGTGGCAGATGACCTGGCTGCTGCGATGCGCTAGCCTGATTAGCTGATGTGATGATTAGCTAACTGGCTGATTGGTGGGTTGTATCAATGATTTAGTTGTTTGGGGTAAATAAGAGATTATATAAGTATGAAAAAATTCTTCCTTGGTTTGGCTATGCTGCCTGCGCCTTTGTGGCGGAGCATGGGGGCTGATACTGCACAGCTAAGAGCAATACTGGATGTGCGGCTGACGCTGGACGACCGTAACCCTACGGGCATTGGCCGACAACAAAAGCTAAAGAAAGACCGCAAGTATGCAACATTGCTCAATACGGTGATGTTTCTGTTTATGGGGTTCTTTTATATGTTGCCGCTTACAGTGATCACAGACAGGGTGCTGTCGCTGACTATCTATTTTGCTTTGTTGCTTACGGTGACCACCTTTATGCTGATCACAGATTTCTCTAATGTGCTGTTTGATGCACGGGATAAGTATATCATTTTTCCCCGGCCGGTGAGCGACCGTACCATAGTGCTGGCGAGGATGCTGCATGTATTCATTTACCTGTTTCGCGTGATCGTGCCGCTATCATTGCCGGGATGGGTGATGCTGGGCTGGATAGACGGATGGAAATCAGCAACACTTTTCGTATTGCCCTTAATGATGCTGCTATTCATGGCGTTGTTCATTGTGAATGGGGTGTACCTGCTGGTGCTGCGACTGGCAAAGCCGGAGAAGTTCAAGGACGTGATCAGTTACTTCCAGGTATTTGCTGCGGTCATTTTCTTTACCAGTGTTTATTTCCTTCCCCGTTTATTTGATGCCGAGCATCCGCATGATTTCAGTTTGCTCAATTATGCATGGGTTCGGTTTACGCCACCATACTGGCTGGCCAGTTGCTGGTCGTGGATAGGGTACCATGGCATATTCAACGGATCAGTGTTGTATGGCGTGCTGGCTATAGTATGCCCCTTGCTGTGCTTGTTTATCCTCGTAAAATTTCTTGCGCCCCAGTTTGCACAACGCATCAGCGGCATAGATACAGTGGAGAACATGAGCTATAAGCCGGTTGCTGCCGGCAAATCGGGCAAGGTATCGGGCAGCAGATTTTATGCAAAGCTGGCCGATATATTTAATAGATCTGACGACGCCAAGGCAGGGTTTATGATCGCTTGGTTGCAGACCTCGCGGAGCAGATCATTCAGGATGCGGGTGTTCCCTTCATTTGCTTTTGTGCCTGTTTACTTTGTGTATATGCTCACACAGGGGCATCAATCATTTAGTTATTCTTTTCAGCACCTGGCAGATGGGTCTAAATTCCTGCTGCTATTGTATATGTCTTCTTTCGTAATGATCTCTGCAATGAATTATGTGACCATGTCGGATCAATATAAGGCGGCATGGGTGTATTATTCTGTGCCATTGGTCACACCGGGCAAGGTGATGATTGGGGCCTTTAAGGCAATATGGGTGAAGTATTATTTCCCTTTTTTTATAGCTCTTGCTGCTTTTGTATTGTATGTATGGGGTGTTAGCGCTATACTGGATATTGTTCTTGCATTTGTAAATGTTACTTTGTTTATATCAGTTCTTGCGCGCATCAGCCAGCGGCATCTGCCATTCTCTATAGTGGAGCAAATGAAGCAGGGCGGGGCGCGTATCTTCAAGTCCATATTGGGTATGTTCATCCCGTTAGCGCTGGGCTTCGGGCATTATGCGGCAGTGCATATCTGGTGGCTAAAGGTTATTTTCCTGGGGTTGTCTGCAATATTGCTGTGGCTGGTGTGGGATAGCTACGCAAATACAAGCTGGCAGAATATGATCAAGGGAGAGGAGCAGTAGTTAATTAGCTGATTTTTTGATTAGCTAATTAGCTCATCGGCATTGTTTTAAAAATTATTTTGAATTTATTTTTATGATAAAGATTTCTGTTGTGTTGCTGGCGGTCGTTGTTTTTGCAGGCTGTAAGAATGGTGATCAGAAAAAAGCTGATGCAGCCCCGAATGCAGTGCTGCAGGCAACGAAAGATGTGCATACACTGTCTAATGCAGATAGTGTGGATATGCAGCACCTGGACCTGGACATTGCCGTGGATATGGACAAAAAGCGCATCAATGGCAGCGCCTTGTGGACTATTAACAATAAAGACAAAGTAAGTGTATTGAAGCTGGATACTTATGACCTGACCATAGATAGTGTGCAGGTAGACGGTAAGAAAGTGGCATATTCGCTTGATAAGCAAATACAGTACCTGGGTAGTGCATTGCACATACCGATAACGGCCAACTCAGGTGCAGTGAAAATATATTACCATACGGGAGATAGCGCCAGGGCGTTGCAATGGTTGGACCCGCAGCAGACGCACGACAAAAAACATCCGTTCTTGTATACGCAGTCGGAGTCTATTTACGCACGGTCGTGGATACCGTGTGCGGATGGGCCGGGGATAAGGTTTTCTTATTCGGCACGGGTGAAGGTTCCTAAAGGATTGCTGGCACTTATGAGCGCGGAGAACCCGCAGGAAAAGAATGACAGCAGTATTTATCATTTCAATATGGAGTTGCCGATACCGGCATACCTGATGGCCCTGGCTGTGGGTGATATCGCGTTTAAGCCGGTTGATGAACGCACGGGTGTATATGCAGAGCAGGGAGTTGTGGAAAAAGCACATTGGGAACTGGAAGGCATAGGAGATATGGTGAATACCGCAGAGCAGCTATATGGGCCGTATCGCTGGGGGAGGTATGATGTGCTGGTATTGCCGCCGGGCTTCCCGATAGGCGGGATGGAAAATCCGAGGCTTACCTTCTGTACGCCTACAATTCTTGCGGGCGACCGTTCGCTGGTGAGCCTGATAGCGCATGAGCTGGCGCATAGCTGGAGTGGCAACCTGGTGACCAATGCCACCTGGGACGACTTCTGGCTGAATGAGGGTTTTACAGATTATTTTGAGCGCCGCATCACGGAGCGTATGCTGGGCAAGAGCTATGTGGATATGCTTTGGGAACTGGGGTATCAAGACCTTGTGGAAGAAGTAAACGGCCTGGCGAAGACACCTAAAGATACGTGGCTGAAGTTGGACCTGAAGGGACGAGACCCGGATGCAGGCCTTACGGATATACCTTATGAAAAGGGATCACACTTCCTGGAGCTGATAGAACGTACTGTGGGCAGGGATAGCTTTGACCATTTCCTGGCAAAGTACTTTGATGCCCATGCTTTTAAGACCATCACTACCGAGGCATTTCTGGCTTACTTAGACAGTAACCTGATACATGGTGATACTTCAATCCTCAATAAGATACAGATCAATAAATGGGTGTATGGGCCGGGCATACCTGCCAATTGCCCGAGGGCTGACCGGGAGCGTTTTGCAAAAGTGGACTCAGAGCGAATGAAATTCCTGAATGATGTGCCGGCAACAAAGCTGGCTACCTCTGAATGGACGACACATGAGTGGCTACAGTTTTTGCGGACCATGCCGCCGGCCTTATCTGCCGCGCAAATGGGTAAGCTGGATGCTGCCTTTAGCTTCACCAATACCGGCAACAGCGAGATCGCTGACTTGTGGTTCGTGATGTCGGTAAGGGCAGGATATACTAGGGCGTATGGGGCTATGGATAACTTCCTGAGCAGTGTGGGCAGGCGAAAATTCCTGGAGCCACCATATGGGGAGATGATGAAGACGGCCAAAAACGCACCTTTGGCCAAACAGCTATATGCGAAATACCGGAAGAATTATCACCCGCTGGCGCAGGAGGGTTTGGATAAATTAATGAAGGTTAATTAGTTTAGATACTATCGGGATCACGATCGTTGTGAAGGAATTGATGACTTGATTTGTGTAATTTAAACCGTTGAAACGGTTGTGAAGCGAGCATTTTTCTTACCCACGGTTGAAACCGTGGGCTATGTTCTTATACATGCCGATAACCTGTTGTCAACTAAATTGAGAGTACTCATTGGTCTTTTGTTAGGTCATTTTGACTAGTCTGTAATAGAGGTAACTGCCGTAGATCACTGTTGCTGTGTACCATATCGCCAACACTTGTGAGGCATAGATGATCTTATAGTGCACAATGGGCAGGTAGCCATCGGGGAAGGAAAAGGCCTTGTCGAGGCTGAGGATAAAGGGGATGGAGCCCAAGATGTACAGCTTGTAATTCTTTGAGGCTACTCCGTAAAAAAAGAAGAAGATAATGATGGGCATGGCATAGCGCTCGTGCATCTGTGTGTTGAAGTAGAAGAAGAACAGGCACAGCAGCCCGGTGCCGAGAAATAAGACCTTGTAATACTGTTCGTCAAATGGTAGGTTCTTTTTGCGTAACTGAATCACTTTTTTAAACAGAGGTATAAGCACCAACAATGCGGTTATGGCAAACAGGATCAATCCGATCGTTCTATAAGAAAGCACAACGTAGGTGTCGGTGTCATTGATGAAGTAGGGATTGCCACGGGCGATCAGGTACCAGATATTGAATGCTGAGATAGAAAGATTGTGGTATAGGCCGACTGTATTTCCTGCTATCTGTGCTAGTTTAGCAACGCCACCTGTAGACATGAATGGCAGCAATAGCAGCACCTGCAAGGCTGCGGCGGATAAAATGGCAACTATCGCAGTTTTAAAATTTCGAATACTATAGAATAATACAATAGCCATGATAGGCAGAAACTCTATAGCCTGCTGCTTGGTATTGAGCGCAAGCAAGTAGAGTAAAAGGCCGCCCACGGGATAGAGTATGCCGGTGACGATAGCGAGGAAGGCAAGATTGGTGTAGATACTATCGATCTGGCCCCAAACCATAGAATTGAAGACGTAGGCAACATTGAGTAGCAGAAACAGGTGTGGTATTTTGAAGGAAAGTAATTTTTGTCTGAAACAGCAGAGCACTACAAGCGGCAAAAAATCGAAGCACACAAAAAGTATCTTGATGTTGTTGATGTTGTGAATGATGTTGGCTTCGGTACCTTGCAGCAGATCATAGATATAGAGCCCGTAGATATAAACCGGGAAGTAATTGATAGTGGAGTTGTAGGCATTAGCCAGCCCATGCTGGTGTATCTGCAGGGCCCATTGCCGCCAAAAGCCCATATCATAGTCCATATACACCCGTGGAAGGATGAACATATAGAGGATGAAGAGCAGGCATATCTCTATGCGTGTTTTGGTAAGGCTGTTGTCCATAGCAGAGCAGGAGCCAAAATAAGCAATAGATTGGAATTACTGCTTTACTATTTTTCGGGTTTGTACAGTGCCGCCCGAATTGACCACCACATAATAGATGCCGTTTGGCTGGTTTGAAAGGTTTATATTGGCAATGTTGCCGGATAATTGTTGTTTGGAACATACCTTTTTGCCAAGGGTATTGAAGATGTCTATGGCATCGTATTCATGCACTCCGGTTATGGTAATTTGGTCATTAGTTGGGTTGGGTGATACAATTATATCTGAGGTGGATTTAATTATAGGAGTATACAAAGTGCTGCAAGTATCTATTGTTACCTGGACCATCTGGGTATACAGGTTGACGCATCCGCCTATTCCCAGCCGGTAGAAATAATCTATGGTCACGGGGTGATGAACAGCATCGGTGAGCGTCTCGGTAAAGACACCCGTGCCAGCACTGGCAAACCCGGTTGTTGGCGTAATTCCGGTAATAGCGGGCCGGTCCCAGGCGAATGTGGTGCCTGGGGTGAAACTGGTTGGCGTATAAGTGATCGTGGCTATACTATCACAGATATGTGGCAGTATTAATGCGCTGCTGAGTACCGGCGTGGGATTTACTACCACAGATACATTCTCCGTATTCATGCAGCTTGCAGAGGACAATGTGTATATATATACGACGGAAATGGGGTTGGCTGTGCTGTTGATGAGTGCTTCATTGACGGAGCCAACGCCCATTGCTGCCAGGTTCAGAATGCCACTGATATATGCCCTTGACCAGGTAAAAGATATGCCGGGTATGCTGCCGGCGGGTGTATATCTAAATATGCTACTATCACATATAGCAGGTGGAGTAAGTGTACTCGAGAGCATTGGTAGTGGGTTCACCGTCACGCTCAAAATAGCAGTACTGCTGCCTGATGTATAGGATATTGTTGCAACGCCAGCGGCAACCCCGACAACGAAGCCGTCAGTGCCCACGCTGGCAGTTGCAGTGGCACTGCTGCTCCATGTGCCGCCGGGTGTGGCATCGTAAAGAATAATTGTATCGCCTGCGCAGACGGTAGTGGGGCCGGTAATAGGTGCTATGGCGTAGGATGAAATAGTTGTAAAGGAGGCAAGGACAAAGAGGGTAAATTGCTTCATAAAGGTGGTTTTGCGGTTTAAAATTACAAATAAATATGAAGCGGAACAGAAACAGTATCTTTGCGGGGCTACAAAACCGGGTTATTGCCAGCAAGCAATTGCGGGAGGAAAGTCCGGACAGCATAGAGCAGCGCACTACCTAACGGGTAGTACCCGGGCAACCGGGGAAAGATAGTGCCACAGAAAATAACCGCCTACCCGCAAGGGCAGGTAAGGGTGAAAAAGTAGTGTAAGAGACTACGGCATGCATGGGCGACCATGCGTGGGGGTAAACCTTGCGCGCTGAAATGCCGAGTAAGCAGATGCCTGAGGGCGGCTCGTCCGATGTCTGTGGGTTGGCAGCTAGAGGTGCCGCGTGAGCGGCATCCCAGATAAATAATAACCGTTATCCGTGTAGCGGATGTTGATGAGGCAACCCGCCTTCGAGAGTTGGTGGGGTGATACCCGCCTTCACTGAAGCTACGGCGGGTGATACAGGATCCGGCTTACAGGTTTTGTAGTTTTTACTTTAAAACAGAAAGGCGATGCATGCGCACCGCCTTCTGTTTTCTAAACCCACCTCTACTCACTATTCTTTAGTTTACTGCTATTTCCTGTGTAGCAGGTTCGCTGTTTTCTTTTTTAGGCAATGATACTACCAGTATGCCATCGGCATATTTGGCGCCTATTTTGCCTGTGTCAATTTTTTCGTTGAGCGTGAAACTCCTTTTGAAGGACTTCATGCGGTACTCTTTGCGCAGCCATTTGTTTTCCGGCTGTGGCTGGCCGGCTTCCGTTGTTTCTACTTTGTGTTCAGCGCTTATCGATAAGGTGTTCTTATCTACGCTGATCTTAAAGTCTTCCTTTTTGAAGCCTGCGGCTACCACATGCACTTCGTAACTGTGCTCGGTTTCCTGGATGTTTACCGGCGCTGCGTGTGCAGCTACTTCGTCATTGAAATGATTGAAAGCTCCTTCAATTAGTCCACCGATCGTACGGGGTGATACGGCATAATTTCTTGTGTTGTACATGATTTTTGAGTTTTTATTTGTTTGATGATGATATTGCAATTGGTGTGCCGTTGCAATTTAAACGCCATTATGGCTGAATTGTATGTTTTATTGCGCCAAAATGGCAATAATACAAAAATACAGGCGTAAAAATGGCTTGTATTTCATAAAAAATGAATGGATGAGGGGCTATCGCTCTATCTCAAATCTCATGATCATTTTGATGGTGCCGGAATGGAGGGTGAGGATGTACATGCCATCGGCAAGGGTGTTGGTTAGTGCTATGGTCTCGCTGATGTTGCCGTTGGTGGTGGTTATTTTGTTTTTGTAGACGGTATTGCCCAGCATGTCGGTGATCTCAAGCGATGCGTTATAGTCGGTAAGAGTGCCTATAGCGCCCTGTATAAGGAATGTTCCTTTGTTGGGGTTGGGGTATATGGAGATGCCGTCTTTGGTGTTGAGTGAGGGTACGCTCACATTGAAGAGTGTGATCGTCACTGAGTTAGACAATGCAGATTCGCCACAGAGGCCATCGGCAGTCACATCGCAAGTGATCACGTCATTGTTGTAGAAGCTGTTATAAACAAATGATGCTGATGTGGCACCGGGGAAAGGCGTGGTATTGATCTTCCACTGGTAAGCGGGGTGAGTGCCACCATTGCTCACTGTAGCTGTAAGTGTATCTGTCTGGCCCACGCTGATAAAGGTAGTGGCAGTAGCTGCGATAGAAACGGTTGGGATGATCTCCGGCAATACAGTAATGTGCATAGACTGTATGGCAGTATCGGGGATGGCGCAGTGTGCATTGCTGGTGAGCTTAGCGGTTACTACATCACCGTTTGTGGGGGTATAGCTGTAGGTGCTGCCTGTGTCGGCTACAGAGCCGTTCACTCTCCATTGGTAAGCAGGGGTAGCGCCGGTATTTGTGGCTGATGAAGTGAAATTGATGATAGTGCCATGGCATACGGTATCGCCTCCTAAAGCTGGTGTTGCAGCTATGGTGATAGCGGGTAATACTGATGGATCTACAGTGATGGTCTTGATGGCGTGCTTTGTGGCGCAGGCATTGGAAACAGTATAGGTGATAATGTCGGTACCTGCGGCTACGCCTGTTACCAGCCCTGAGGCCACGGTGGCAGTAGCGCTGCTGCTGCTCCAGGTGCCGGGTGTGCTGGATTCGGTGAGCAGTATGTGAGCAGTGTTACACACACTGGCAGGGCCTGAGATAGGGTTGATGCCAATGATATTCTCTATGGTGTTGGTCATCACCACAGGATTGTCGTCGAAGAAGATGCCCGCATGGTTGTATATGGTAGCGCCATCGGCAAGGCCGGATTTTGCTTTTACTGTGAACACCACCTGGCCGTTGCACTGACCGTGATGCGCGCTATCCAGCAGGTGGATGTTGGGGAAGTCGAACTTGATAATGTTGTGGCCGCCGGAGTTGGTGAGGTACATATTCATCACGGCAGTGGCAGATACAACCTGCACGGTATGTGCATCTACATTATCAGAGAGGGTATCCATCACGAATATGTTGGTGGCAGTATCGTTGCCGGTATTCTCGAAGTTAATGGTGTATTGTAATGGGGTGCATGGGAGTACATTGCCTTTGGGCGTTACCGCTATGAAATTGGGGTCGTAAGAAGAGATGATGGTATCTACCCGTACTACAAGGTTGTTGGTGGTATCTACATCGCCGCTATAAGGATATACTGCGAAACTGGAATTGACCGTATCGCCGGTAACGAGGAATGCGCCGGGGATGCCGAGGTTGTACCAGATAGTAGGCCATTCATTGTAAGGTGCGTAAACGGATACCGGCGGCAAATGCCACGTAACTGTGGTGCCTACTACGGAATACGGCGCCGGTGAAGAGTAGCCCCATATGTACTTCGGGCTGAAGTTCATCACCACTACCGTGCTTTCAGGGGTGCAGTAAGTGTTACGGACATTGATGCAGCCCCAGGCTATGTGCCTGCCGCAATTCATATCGGCACGGATGCCGAGGTCGAACCTGGAAGTAGAGGAACAGTATACGCCGAAGTTTTTCTGGGTGTAGGTATTGGCGTAGTTACTGATGGTATCGGAAATGATGCCGCCGGCTGGGCTGGTAACTACCAGGTTGGTATCGAGCCCGATGGGACGGAACGAATAGATAGTGCCTGAATCGCCATAGGCCTTGTAGTAAAAGCCATTCATGGTGGTAATGGTATCTATCACAATGCCGTTGGAGTCCACTTCGGTGCTGATGGGCATGGTGAGCATGGCGTCGCCATTATCTAATGTGGAGTCGTTATTGGTATCGAAGTAGTAGGTGATGGGCAGGGTGCGGCAGTAATAGTAGTTGACAGTAAATGTAGCTGAATCCTGGCGGGTAATGCCATCGCGCAATACCTGCTTTACAGTATACGTACCGGAGAAATTGTACGGATGGAAGATAGTATCGATAGTGAAGGGTACGCCGTAATAAGCCGGATGTATATGTGTGCTGTCCGATGTGCCGTCACCATAGTAGGTAAGTATATTGGAGTTTGGTGCTGAGCCACAGGTATTGATCACAAAGCCGAGGCCGTTGCAGAAGTGGGATGGCGTGTCAATGGTGTATTGCGCGGTAATGGTATTATAGATCAGACCCCTTACTATAGTGGAATAAGAGAAAGCGCCGCTGGAATAGCAGGTGGCCTTGCAGCGGTAGTATAGATTGGTTTGCGGGTTTATGGTTATGGAATCGAAAGTGCCGCCGTAGGTGTTGGTCCAGGTGGCGGTGGTGTCGGAGGCAGACTGCCATTGAAAACCTGTGCCGCAAACATTGCTGTAGCCAGTGAGGTAAAGCGATGTGGTATTGTCGCTACAGGTAGATGCAGTGAGTATGTGTGCTGTACCGGCAACCGGCGTGCCGGAGCATACTGAGGATACGGTGACCGCATGGCTGCTAGCGCAACCGGTTGACACTGCCGTGCAGCTGATATTGGCAGAGCCTGTGTTATTGCCGGTAACGATGCCTGTATAATAATCGACAGTGGCTATAGTGGGATTGCTGCTGGACCATGTACCATATACCGATGTGCCGAGGCGTATGGTATCTAAAGCACAGGCGGCACCGGAACCCGAGATGACCGGGGGCGGGTCGACCGTGATCATGGTGCCGGAACTACAACCCGCTACTGTGTAGCTGATGGGGGTATTGCCTGCCGATACACTGGTGACATAGGCCGTGGCCGAGCCAATGGTGGCAATAGTGGGTAGGCTGCTTGTCCATAAGCCACCTGTGGTGGTGCAATGCAGGGTTGTATTGACGCCATTGCACAGGCTGGTAGTACCGGTGATGGCTGCAGGGGAGGCGAGTACGGTGAGTGTTTGCGTAACGCGACCACAGGAGCCACCTATGGTATAAGTGATGGTAGCTGTGCCAGCCGATGCTCCGTAGATAATACCTGTTACAGAGCCTGCATTAGCAACAGATGGTGAACTGCTTGTCCAGGTGCCGCCTGTAGTGGTGTCTGTAAATGTTATAGATGTGCCGGAGCAGATGTTGGTGGTAGTGGTGGTAATGGGCAATATAGAGTTGGTGACGGAAACAGTAGTGGTGACCTGGCAGCCGGTGGTGGCTGTAAACGTAACAACAGAAGACCCCGTAGTGACACCTGTATATATACCTGACGAGGAACCTATTGTAGCAACAGCGATGGTGCTACTGCTCCAGGTGCCACCGCCTACGGTGGCATTATGTAGTGTGTTTGTGGAGCCAAGACATACGCCGGTGGTACCGGTGATAGGTGCGGGTGCGGGGAGCAGGGTGACGGTTGCAGCACCCATTTCGCGCATACAACCGGTAGTTGGGTTAACTGCTACAGCAGTATAAATACCCGAAAAAGGGGCAGGGCCAAAATCTAACGAACCACCTGTACCGGAGACTGAACTGCCAAAAGCACCGGCACCAACATATATCTGGTACGTAAACCCTGACTGTGAACCGCTCAGGTGAATGTCTGCGCCGGGTGTGCCTGCGCAAACAGAACCACTGCCACCAATGTAAAGGGTGTAAACAGCGGGTAAAGGATTGATAACAACTGTTTCCGTTACGGAACTGCCGCCTACGGTATAGGTGACGGTACCAGTGCCGGAGCTTGTACCAGCAACATTTACGGTTACAGTGGTACCTGCGCCGGTAATGCTAAAACCTGTACTTGCGGTACTCCACGTGCCACCTGATGTGGAATCTGTCATGATAATGCTGGAGCCTCCTGCACAAACAGATGTAGTAGAGCCCGAAATGTAAGGGCCAGTAATAGGAACTACGGTAGCGAAGGAAGAAAGAGCGGTCAATAAGATGGAGATGGTAAGTAGGATTCTTTTCATAAGGTTGTTTTTTAATGTTTTGATAGCGTGTGTATTCTATATACAATAGGCGTACTAAATATATAAAATGTTAGAGGATATTATATATTTCTTATAGTTTTATCCGTGAGGAAAACCATGCTCCTGATTTTTGCTTAACTTCGCCATCCCAATTTTTGAATAAGATAATATGTTTGATAATCTGAGTGAGCGGCTCGAGTCCGCGTTTAAGCAACTGAAAGGCGAAGGCCGCATCAATGAGATCAATATTGCGGCTACCGTAAAGGAGATCCGCCGTGCACTAGTTGATGCGGATGTGAACTATAAAATAGCCAAGGAGTTTACCGACAAGGTGAAGGATAAGGCCATGGGCGAAAAGGTACTGACATCGGTGAGTCCCGGCCAACTGATGGTGAAGATAGTGAAGGACGAGCTGGCTGAGCTGATGGGAGGCACGGAAGCAGAACTGGATATCTCGGGCAAACCAACTGTGATACTGATAGCAGGCCTCCAGGGATCGGGTAAAACCACCTTCTCCGGCAAACTCGCCAACTTCCTCAAAACCAAAAAAGGAAAGCACCCATTGCTGGTAGCCGCGGATATATACCGCCCGGCGGCCATGGAGCAGTTGCGTGTACTAGGTGAGCAGATCAAGGTGCCTGTATTCATAGAGCTGGAAAATAAGAGCGCTGTATCTATAGCTGAGAACGCAATAGCCTATGCCAAGCAACACAATCACAATGTGGTGATCATAGATACTGCGGGCCGCCTTGCTATAGATGAGGTGATGATGCAGGAAGTGGCCAATGTGAAGTCTGCGGTGAAACCGGGTGAGATATTGTTTGTAGTAGATTCCATGACGGGGCAGGATGCAGTGAATACTGCCAAAGCATTCAATGAGCGCCTCGACTTTACCGGTGTGGTACTTACCAAGCTGGATGGCGATACAAGAGGTGGTGCGGCATTATCTATCAAGTACACTGTAGATAAGCCCATCAAGTTTGTGAGCATGGGCGAGAAGCTGGATGCGCTGGATGTTTTCTATCCGGAGCGTATGGCACAGCGTATACTGGGCATGGGCGATATCACCACCCTTGTAGAGCGCGCGCAGGCACAGTTTGATGAAGTGCAGGCCAAGAAATTAGAAAAGAAGATACGCGCCAATAAATTTGATTTCGAAGACTTTAAAGAGCAGCTGGGGCAGATCAAAAAGATGGGTAACATCAAAGACCTGCTGGCTATGATACCAGGTGTAGGCAAGGCGATCAAAGACATTGATATATCGGACGATGCCTTTAAAGGCATTGAAGCAATGATCAATTCTATGACCCCTTATGAGCGTAGTAACCCTGATGTGATAGATGGCAGCCGCCGTAAGCGCATTGCGCTGGGCAGCGGTAAGGATGTGAACGAGGTGAACGCCTTCATGAAGCAGTTTGAGCAAATGAAGCAGATGATGGGCATGATGAATAAAATGAAAGGCGGCGGTGGCGGAATGGGCATGGGAATGCCGGGTATGATGCCGGGGAGAAGGTAATTAGCTGATGTGATGATTAGCTGATTAGCTGATTAGCTAATTGTATTGATAGCGCATTTTTTAAGGGTTGCTTTTGGGCAACCCTTATTTGTTTTATTCAAGGCGGTAAACGGGGTAGCGGTTCACTGATGGCTCGAAGTAGCGGGAATGGCGATAGACGAAGTCGAGCTGGGCTGCTGCGCTTTTTGCAAATTCGGGGTCTTGTGCTTTCTTTTCTTCTAATGCCCTTTTCATTGTTGGGTCGTGTTGCAACAATTTTGCAGCCACATCTTCAAATACGTAGTCGCTGTAGCCTTCCTTTTGTTGCAGTATGCCATCAAAGAAGTTCCAGGCGAAGAAGGCATCGGGCGCAGTTGGTTCCAATGTTTCTACCAGGTATCGTTTTGTGGGTTGGTCGGTCCAGATGATGTAGTCGCCCTGCATGAAATTGATGATCTGTGTTTGAGGGGTTACCTTTACATGCTTGTGCAGGTAGTGTTTTTCGTAAGGATGGGGAAGCGTTTCATAATTATCTATATGGTATGCGGTAACGCTGATCGCTGAATCCCTTCTGAGCTGCATGATATGTACGCCATTAGTGCGCAGGCAACTGATCACCGGCACCCATGTCTTTGGGATGATGTATGCGCGAGGCGCTGTTACCGTTTGCGTAGGCATGTAGTGGTCGTAAAACGGTGCATTTTTAGTGAATGGTTTGGTGTGGTCGTAGTACAACCGGGGGAGGCCTGATACCTCGCTGGGCTTGTAGCCTGCAGTATAGCCTTTGAAAAGTATGCTGTCGCAGCGGGTGGTATCTGCCTTCCAGTCGAGTGCGAATTGTGTTTGTTTCAAAAGGGATTCCAGGTCTTGTTTCCTCACTTGCTTTATCTCGCCGGCATGTATTGATGCTTCTTTGATCATACATTCCATTAGTGCGTAGGTAGCCCATACCCTGTCTTTAAAGGGTTTCAGCATGTGCGTCTCCGGCACATAGGCCATGATGTGAAACAGGGCAGCATAGCCACTGGAGTACCTTGGCGATTCATAAAATTCCTTCCAGCCGCTATCAGGTGTAGCGCTAAAGTCATTGACATAAGGTACCATGTCGTAACCTTTTTCTTTCATGTCTTTATAAAGCTGCGGTGTGAAGGTGTTATACATATATGCACCGGTAGCGCCGCCAAGCTTATCATGCTGTGTGGGCAGCAGGGTCATTATATACTGGTAGTCTGCGCCATCGCTTACATGGTTGTCAATGAAAATATCCGGCATTACGCGGGTAAATAATTCTTCCATGCCTGATGTTTCAGCAGCATCGCATTTGATGAAATCACGGTTGAGGTCCAGGTTACGGGAGTTGCCCCGGAAGCCATAGCTTTCAGGGCCGTTCTGGTTGGCACGGCTGTAGTTGTTCCTGTTGAGTGCGCCGCCTATGTTGTAAATGGGTATCACCACCAGTACTACATTGTCGGGTACATCTATCTTGCCCGTAGCGGCATCACGTAGCAGCATCATGCTGGCATCTACACCATCCGGTTCGCCGGGGTGAATGTCGTTGTTGATGAGCAGCACTATCTTATTGCCCTTCTTCCAGTCGTCTTTGGTAAACTTGCCATCATTTGTATAATAGATGGCATGTGCGGGGTAGCCTATATCTGTAATGCCCACATCGCCAATCATTATGTTTTGATGAGCCGCAGCAAGTCGATTGTAGAAGCTCATGCACTCTTCATAGGTGGCGGTCTGCATACCTTTGCTGCGCTCAAACGGTGTAGTGAGCGTAGTATCCGTAGATGCAGCTTTTGTAAATAAACTTAGAAATAAAAAAGAGAGCAGTAAGTAACGATTCATACGCTAAAAATATAATGAGGTGCTAAATCAAACGAAATAGCGCATGAAATTACTAAATAATTGCGCGAATTTCTCCACCACATAGGCACATAGAGCACATAGATCTATGCGGTCTGATCTTCGTGATATTTAAGAGCACATAGTCTTGCGTACTCTTTTCTATGTGGTCTATGTGCCTATGTGGCAGACTTGAAAAGCACCAAATTATTTGTGAACCTACAGCATACGATAACTATTTCGGCTACAATTCCAGCAGCCCGAATTTGTATAAAGTATTGATCGGCTTATTGTCCCAAAACAGCTCAAAGTCTTCCAGCCCTTCTGCTTCATAGCTGTCTTTTACCTCCTGCATAGTCATTGTCTTCCGGTTGTGTACCGATAGTTGTTGCAATATACCGGCAAACCACTTGCCCTGTGGCAGGTCGGTTTTTATGGTCAGGGCCTCGCCCCGGTTCTGGAAGGTAAGTGATGCCAGCTCCCATTGATTACCTTTCTTTGATTTGGTGACGGTCTCGAAAGACGGATCAAGTCCGAGCCATACTACTTTGGTATTGGGCTTTGCTGCGGCGTATTCATCAGCCTCCAATGCCTTGGTGATATAGTCAGGGTCAACGGACGTTTTAGGTACTTTGAATTCAAACCACTTTTGTAATGGGTAGTCGAAGCAGGCCCCGTGCATAAAATTGAGCAACGATTTTTTCAGCCCAAGGGTGAAGGTGTCATGGTCGGCACCGGACGGGTCGGTATGTACAATATCGTTATTGGCAAATGTGCCTGTGCCGCTTTGTTTCTTTACTTTATACTTTTCGGGGTTCAGACCCACAGGGCTATGGGCCGTCATGGCAAACTGGTGCCAAAATGCAGACTTTAAAATCCCGGTATGGAACATCTGCCGCACCATTTCCATAGAGTCTATGGTCTCCTGCGCCGTTTGTGTAGGGAAACCATACATGAGGTACGCGTGCACCATTATACCCGCTTCGGTGAAGTGTTTGTTCACCCGTGCCACCTGTGCTACGGTGATCCCCTTTTCTATAAGTGCCAGTAAGCGGTCTGATGCCACCTCAAGCCCACCGGATACTGCTATGCAACCCGATTCACTGAGCAGGTGACACAGGTCTCGGGTGAAACTTTTTTCAAAACGTATGTTCGTCCACCAACTTACTACCAGTTTGCGGCGGATGATCTCTAAGGCCAGTTCGCGCATCAGGGCAGGTGGGGCAGCCTCATCTACAAAGTGAAAGCCTGTTTCTCCCGTCTGCGTTATGATCTCTTCCATGCGGTCACAGAGTATCTGTGCGGTGAGTGGCTCGTATCGTTGTATATAGTCCAGTGATGTATCACAGAAGGTACATTTACCCCAGTAGCAGCCATGCGCCATGGTCAGTTTATTCCAGCGGCCATCGCTCCACAGGCTGTGCATAGGGTTCACTATTTCTATAGCCGATATGTATTTATCCAGCAGCAGATCGCTGTAGTCGGGAGTGCCTACCTGGCCTTGTTTGTAGTCACCGCAGGCCTGGTTATTGATGTAGGTCACTACACCGTTCAGTAGTGTGAATGTTCTTTTTAGCTCTTCAACAGTCCTGGTGCCGGCTATGTATTGCAGCAGGTTTTCTATCGGGGCTTCGCCATCATCCAGCGTTATAAAGTCAAAGAACTCCAATACTCTTGTGTCAGATAAGGAGCGCAACTCTGTATTTGGGAAGCCGCCCCCCATCGTCACTTTTACATCGGGGTAATTCTTTTTCAGCCATTGCGCGCAACGGAATGCGGCATAGAGGTTGCCGGGAAAGGGAACAGATATAGCAACTAATTGTGGCTGTACTTCGGCCATTCTTGTCTGTAGTATATCCAGTAGTATGTTGTCAATATAGGTATACGGTTGTTGCAGGGCCTCGTGCAGTTCATCAAAGCTATTGGCAGAGCGGCCCAGCCTTTCGGCGTAACGACTGAAGCCGAAGTGGCCATCCACACATTCTTTGATGAGGTCGGCCAGGTCTTCGAGGTACATCGTGGCCAGGTGCTTGGCTTTGTCTTGTACTCCCATAGCACCGAAGGCCCATACCATATCATCTATCTGCGCAAAGCGGGAAGCCTCCGGCAAAAAGTTACGCTTGCAGATGCGGTGGGCGAGGGTGGGTGCTTTGCCTTGTAAAAACAGGATGGCAGCGTCTATTGTTTGTATGTAGTCGTCTTTAAGGGAAAGTATCCTGGATATATTCTCCGGCCATTCGGTGGTGGTATCTACCTGGCTGAATAGTTGTTGCAGGCCATTTTTTGAGAACAAGGCTACCGTCACCTCAATGCCGAGGTCGGCCTGGAAAGCGGTTATCTTTTTGGTGTTCAGAAAACCTTTCAGATAGGCCGTGGCAGGGTAGGGTGTGTTCAGCTGCGTAAAGGGCGGCGTTATCAGGAATACGGTGGCGCTCAAACGGTAAATTTATACACAAAAATACCATAAATAACCCGTAGTTGTAAAATATCGTAGTTATAGCTGATTGAAGCACATCCATTATCTTTGAGGCATAATCCATTCCATGTCTTCATTAAAAAATAAAGTGGTGGTCATTACCGGGGCATCTTCCGGTATTGGTAAGGCGCTCGCAGAGGCAGCATTGGCGCAGGGCGCTAAAGTGGCCGTCTGCGCTCGCAACCCCGATAAGCTGCATGCCACGTTTTCAAAATCCGACAACCTGCTTTGCTATAAGGCTGATGTGAGTAAAGAATTGGAGTGCGAGGCTTTTGTACAAACAGTAACCACAAAGTGGGGCCATATAGATGTGCTCATCAATAATGCAGGCATGAGTATGCGCGCGTTGTTTGAAGACGTAGACCTGTCGGTGATCAGGAACCTGATGGATATTAACTTCTGGGGGGCGGTGTACTGCACCAAGTATGCGCTACCGTCAATAATCAAGAGCAAGGGTGTAGTGGTGGGGGTATCTTCTATTGCGGGCTATAGGGGCTTGCCGGGGCGCACTGGCTACTCTGCATCCAAGTTTGCCATGCAGGGTTTTTTAGAGTCGCTGCGTACCGAGATGCTGCATACCGGCGTGCATGTGATGTGGGTATCGCCGGGCTTTGTAGCCTCCAATATCCGCAACGTGGCTTTGAGCAGCGATGGCACGGCACAAGCCGAAACCCCGCTCGACGAAAGTAAACTGATGAGCGCCGAAGAGTGCGCCCTCATCATTATCAACGGTATTGAAAAAAGAAAACGCTCGGTAGTGATGACCACACAGGGCAAACTCACAGTGCTGATCAACAAGCTATTTCCCTCATTGGCAGATAAACTGGTATACAACCACTTCCTGAATGAGCCGGACTCTCCCCTAAAGAAATATGAATAAGGCAGTTAATAGTGAAATTAATTTTGTTATCAGCCTGGTTTTGGTGTAACTTTAATTGTTAATTATTTCTATGCGGATATACTCAAAGTTTATTTATATTCTATTTACCGGTCTGGTTTCTGTTTGTGCCCATGCCCAGGAGAAGTACTACCAGCCGGATGTTTCGGTGGTGGTAAACGCATATGGACAGTCTCAAACGCTGCCTTGGTGTGGTGGGTTTAATAATCCACAGTTTGCGGTCGCAGACCTAAATCATGATGGATTGCCGGACCTTGTTGTATTTGAGAATGGCATCGGTTTGCGTACGTTCATAAATAAAGGCACTGCCGGGAACCCGGATTACAAGTATGCGCCGTCTTATGCATTGAATTTTCCGGCTATATCAGATTATATAGCGCTTGCAGATTATAACTGTGATGGTGTTCCTGATCTTTTCAGGCAGGCAGGCAGCGATGGCTTTTCGGTATATAAAGGATATTATAACGGGCAAAACGAACTTTGCTTTACCTATTACATGGACCTTTTTTATGGCGCTACTAATGCCTTTAATAACCCCGGCGATATTCCGGCTATTGTAGATATAGACGGAGATGGCGACCTGGATTTTGTGGCTTATGATATTTCAGGTGAAACATTGAACCTTTACAGAAACATGCGTGTGGAAATGGGCTTGCCTTGTGATACCATCGCTTTGGAATTGTCCGATCAATGCTGGGGTAAGGTGAAACAGCTCTACTGGAGAACGCATGTCCTGAATTATACCTGCCACAATAGCGGAGACAGGCGGCACGGAGATACCACCAAAAGAGTTACGCACCAGGGCAATACGCCTTGTCTCTTCGATTGGGATATGGATGGAGATTATGATTATCTCGATGGAAGTATCTCTTTCAATGAAATGACCTTTTTGAAAAACGGACGTATAGAAACAGGCAATGCTGACGACACCATGATCTCCCAGGATACTATGTGGCAATCCGGCGGCAAAAGTATAGAGCTGCCTACTTGGCCTGCCGCTTTTAATATTGATGTGGACCAGGACGGCAAAAAAGACCTGCTTATAGCGCCAAACAATTTTGGCCTCTCTGAAAATTATAAATGTATCTGGTACTATAAGAATTACTCCACACCCGGTGTGCCGGACTGGCGCTTCCAGTCGGATACTTTCCTTATTGACCAAACCATAGATGTGGGAACGGCTTCGTATCCTATGCTGTTTGATTATGACAAAGATGGCAAGCCCGATCTGTTTGTCGGGTCCGGCGGATATTACCAGAGCGATGGAAGTTTTCGCAGCCGTATTTCCTATTATCAAAATACCAGTACGCCGGGGAACCCCTCATTTACATTGCAAACAAAAGATTTCATGCAAATGGATACTTTAGGATTTGCCGGCTCGGCTATTGCTTTCGGCGATATTGATAACGATGGCAAAAGTGACCTTGTCATGGGGCATACGGATGGCACACTATCTTATTTTAAGAACATGGCTGCCAGTGAAAGTGTACCACCCGACTGGCAACTGGCGGAACGTGTGCTTACAGATGTGAATGGAGATACTATATACGTTTATGATGCCGCCGCACCCTGCATATATGACCTGGACAGGGATGGCAAAAAAGACCTGCTGATAGGCAGCGTGATAGGCACTTTACAGTATTACCAAAATGTGAGTACCACACCGGGTACTATCAGCCTGCAACTGGAGAATAGCGACATCGGTAGCGTAGGCGTTGATACAACCCGCTCTTGGGGCCGTTTCAGTGCGCCTTTTATTGGCAGGATAGATACTACTGGTGTAGAATACCTGATGATGGGCAGTGGCAGTGGCAATATTTACCGCTATACCGGTTTTCAGGGCGGCGATACTACGATCAGGTACCCCATGATCGATGCTGACTATGCTAATATTGACAGCACGCACCTGCTGTACAATCATCCCGGGCAGCCATATGCTTTGTATGACGGGATACGTAGTACGGTTACTGCGGGGCACATCACCAGCGATAGTGATTATTACATGATCACGGGCAACATTAAGGGGGGGCTGGAACTATACAAATGGGAGGTGCGGCAAACAACGGTTACACCGAATGTTGTGAATGAGAACGGCAAAATACAGGTGTATCCTAACCCCACACAAAATGTGCTGAATATAACCTGGAACGGCTTGTTGCAGCCTGAGGTGCAGGTAAGCTTTATGAATATGGCCGGACAGTTATTTTATACAACGGCATTACCATCGGCTACAGGCCACGCAGTTCTTTCTACTGCAGCATTGCCATCCGGTATGTATGTGTGTATACTGCAAAGTGGAGTGAACAGGTATTACAGTAAGTTCACGGTAATAAAATGATCAGAAGTAGTTGGTCTGTTGCAGGTAGTCACTCACATATTCTGCTACACCTTCTTCCAGCGAATAGAAAGGAGTGGGATAGCCGGCTGCTATTAGTTTATGCATATCAGCCTCTGTAAAATACTGGTATTTATCCCTGATATCAGCAGGGGTATCCACATACACTATATGCTCCGGTAGCTGTAATGTAGTAAAGATGGCTTTTACAAGGTCTTTGAAAGTGCGTGCTTTACCTGTGCCGGTATTATAAAGGCCGCTCGCCGGTTGCTTTCGCATGAGCCATACACAGATAGACACCACATCTTTTACGTAGATGAAATCGCGGATCTGCTCGCCATCTTTATAGTCGGGGTTGTGGGAGCGGAATAATTTTACTTCACCCTTATCCTTTATTTGATTGAAGGCATGAAAAATAACTGATGCCATGCGGCCTTTATGGTACTCATTCGGGCCAAAAACATTAAAGAATTTAAGCCCGGCCCAAAAAGGAGGTGTAGTTGTTTGCTCCAATGCCCAAATGTCAAATTCATTTTTTGAAACGCCGTAAGGGTTCAGCGGTTGTAATTTCTTCACCACATCATGACTGTCGGTGTAGCCATATTCGCCATTGCCATAAGTGGCCGCTGAAGATGCATATACCAGCGGGATGTTATTTTCGGCACAGAGTTGCCAGATAAGCTTTGAATAGTCAAGATTCCACTTTTTATGAACGGCATAGTCCATCTCGGTGGTATCTGTTCTCGCACCAAGGTGAAATATGGACGCTATAGTGCTTTTATGCACAGATGCCCATTCAAAAAAATACTCCCGGTCTACTTTTTCGAGGAATTTTTTGCCATCAAGGTTGGCTGATTTCTTAGCTACAGAAAAATCATCTACAAGCACTAATCGTTCAAACCCAAGATGATTCAAATAACCGGTAAGGTAGCTGCCTATAAAGCCTGCTGCCCCTGTTACTACAATAACGTCCTCTTTGTGCATTGGGAATGATTACAAATTATTTTGCAGCTTTGGCTGTATCTGCTACAGGGGCTGCTGCGGCAGGTTTAGATTCTTCGGCTTTCGGGGCTGCTTTTTCAGTAGCCGGTTCGGTAGTGGTTTTCACCTCTGTTTTTTCTTTGCCTTCACCTGCACCTTCTTCACTGCCGCTTTCGGCTTTGATAAAGTTGAGGGCTGCAACAAAAAGGCCGACAATGATGACTACCAGCCAAAAAGAATTCTTGAAAGATATTATTGTTTGGTTTTCCTTTGAGTGTCCGTGAGTATCGTGGCTCATGTATTGAATTTTATATGCTGCAAATGTAAACTATTGCTGGTATTTTTTTTAATCCTGGTGGAAAAAATACAGGCAGGGCTTATTTTCGTAAAAATCATCTGTAACAAAGAACATCTGTCATTTAATAACTTATGTATATTCATACGACATGCAGCCATTAATATTATTACACGGGGCGATAGGATCATCAGCACAATTGGGCAAATTATCCCGTGAATTATCCCGCAGCTTTAGGGTATATGTTCCCGACCTTGCAGGCCATGGGAGCAGGGAAATGCCAATTGAGCCATTTTCTATAAGGTTGTTTGCTGATGATATTCTTCGGTTCATGGAACGGGAGCAGATAGCCCAAGCTCCTGTTTTTGGGTATAGCATGGGCGGCTACGTAGGTATGTACCTTGCCCGGCGCCATCCCGAAAAGATCAGCAAGGTCATTACCCTGGCTACAAAATACCAGTGGAGTGAGGAGATCGCTGCAAAAGAGATAAAAATGCTCGACCCCGATAAAATAGAACAAAAATTGCCGGCTTTTGCTGAAGTGCTGAGGGAAAGACATTTGCCCAATGACTGGAAAGAGGTATTGTATAAGACCGCAGAAATGATGACAGGGTTAGGCCGCGACAATGCGTTGAAGGAGCATGATTATGCGACTGTTGCCTGCCGGGTATTATTGCTGCTTGGTGATAGGGATAAAATGGTGTCATTGGAAGAAACAATAGCTGTATACAGGGCATTGCCTGATGGGCAAATGGGTATGTTGCCACATACGCCTCACCCTATAGAACAGGTAAATACTGCAATGCTTGCTTTTCATATTGAACAGCTTATCGGGGTATAGTTTTTATATATAGTTCGAAAAGGCCTTGTAGTTCATTAGTTGCTTACTTTTATTGCTTAATTTATGACAACAATTAAAGAACTTAGGAAACCACACACTAAAAAAATGAGCCTGGCTGGCCGGTACAAAGATATAAGGGGCCGGAGTGAGCTTATTTGCAAGCCACTGCAAACTGAAGACTATGTAGTGCAGCCAATAGTGGACGTGAGTCCGCCCAAATGGCACCTCGGCCATACCACGTGGTTTTTCGAGACATTTATACTGTCAACAAATATTTTAGGCTACACAGAATTTGATCCTGCTTATAGTTTTGTGTTCAATAGCTACTATGAAACAGTGGGCGCGCGGGTCATCCGCACAGATAGGGGTAACTTGAGCCGGCCTACGGTTGTAGATGTGTATCGTTACCGGGCATATGTGGACAATGTGATGTGCGAACTACTGGAAAAAGAACTGACTTCAGAAATTGAAGCGCTTATTCTCCTGGGACTAAATCATGAAGAGCAGCACCAGGAGCTGCTGATGACCGATATTAAATACATGCTTGGGCATAATCCCTTATTTCCGGCATACAACAATAAAATAACCAAGAGAAAGGCAACAAAAGGAGCCGCTGCAAATGGCATGGTTGCTATTGATGAGGGGATTTACGAGATAGGTAGTGCCGGCAACGCTTTCTGTTTTGATAATGAACTCGGCAGGCACAAGGTGTATCTTACTGGGTTCAGCATAGCCACCCGATTAGTGACCAACGAAGAGTATCTTGAATTTATCAATGCAGGAGGTTATGCAACACACAAATATTGGCACTCGGAAGGCTTGGATTGGGTGAAAGCGAATCATATAATGGCTCCGCTATACTGGTATTTAATTGATGGCGTATGGCATAACTATACTTTGCAGGGCCTGCAGTTAGTGGATATGAATGCGCCGGTGTGCCATGTGAGTTTTTATGAGGCTGCTGCATATGCCGAATGGAAAGGGATGCGGTTGCCTACAGAATTTGAATGGGAGGCCGCCGCTGTGCGCCTAAACAAAGGCAGCCGATGGGAATGGACCAACAGCGCCTACCTGCCATATCCCGGGTATAAAAAGGCAGATGGGGCGATAGGAGAGTATAATGGTAAATTTATGGTGAACCAGATGACCCTGAGAGGCGCATCAGAAGTGACACCTGCTGGCCATAGCAGGGATACCTACCGCAATTTTTTTCATCCCCACCTCAGGTGGCAATATACAGGAATACGACTCGCTCAATAAACACTGCATGGACGATTTTTTAGAAGAAATATGGCAGGGGCTGAATGCTACACCTAAGTATCTGCCATCCAAATACTTTTACGATAAAAAAGGCGATGCATTATTTGCCGAGATCATGGATTGCCCGGAATACTATCTGACGCGATGCGAGTTAGAGATATTCGTGCAGCAAAGTGAGCGTATGGCGCGTGTAATATCTGAACTACTGGGTACGTTCGACATCATTGAGCTCGGTGCCGGTGATTGTACAAAATCAAAGCATTTACTTAAGGCTGTCTTGGACCACGGATCAGAATTCACGTACTACCCAATAGACATTTCCGGCAATGTGATCGCCAATTTGGAAGAACGGTTGCCCCAAATGCTGCCTGGCCTTAATGTGCATGGCCTCAATGGCGAATATTTCGATATGCTGGGGAAATTGAAAACATTATCGGTACGCAAGAAAGTTGTATTGTTCCTCGGCTCCAATATTGGCAACATTCCCCTTGCGGATACTGATGCTTTTTTAAATAAGCTGCATTCCTATCTAATGCCCGGCGATCTACTTATTACGGGCTTTGATCTGAAAAAAGACCCCAATGTAATATTGGCTGCATATAATGATAAAGAAGGGATCACGCGGCAGTTTAACCTCAACCTGCTGCATCGTATCAATGATACTTGCGGCGCTGATTTTGACCTGGAGCAGTTTGCACACATGCCCGTATATAACGAATGTTCCGGGGCCTGCGAAAGCTACCTGGTAAGTAGGAAAGATCAGAACGTAAGCATCGTAGGTAAGAGTGTATTAAGATTTGACGAAGGTGAACGAATATTTATGGAGGTATCCCAGAAATATACTGTTCTGCAAACCGAAGAATTTGCCGCGACTAACGGATATGCACCTTTAAATTATTTTTATGACAGTAACGGCTGGTTTCTTGATGCACTTTGGATGGTGCAATGAAAATTATTGGTGAATTAGGGATTATATGTTTGGGGGTTATTAGCTTTAGGTTAAAATGTGCGCCATTGTATTCGATCACGTTGAGCACAATTGCTTTGTGAATTATTTCATTGCACAACTTCCTCGTTAATTATATAGATTTGATGTCGGACAGTCTTTTTTATTCGTAGCGATTCTACGATGATAAACATGCTATTAATGAGTACTTTAAAGAAACTTGGTTTGAAAAATATCGTTAAGCTACTGGTGCTGTTTGCTTTGCCACTAAAGCTATATGCACAGGTGTTGCCCGCAGAAGGTAGTAAATTAAATTACCGGCTCATCGGCTTCTCCGTTTCTCAAATACCCAATGGCACAGCATATAAACTGGAGATCGCGCAAGGTGTTTATACAGACATCAGCTCATTTACCCAAAAGATCATCATCACAAAAGAAACTGACAAAAATAAGGTTGTGGCTAAGGTGCCCTCTTTCGGAAAAGAATATACCTGGAGGGTAGTTTCATCTGATGCTGCGAGTAGTGAAAAATTATATCACTTTTCTACGCTCGATATCCCGAATGTTGATACAGGATATATGCGGCTAAGGATACTGAAGAACGCCAAAAAATATAAAGATGCTTACGTTCTTATAGATGGGAACAGGGTGATCTATGATATGCAGGGTGACCCCGTATGGTTTCTGCCGGATAATGTAAATGATCCGAAAGAAGAATTAAAGGATATGAAGGTGACTGCAGACGGTACAATTACTTTTATTATCGGTATCCATCCCTATGAGATCAGTTATGATGGTACAGTGCTGTGGAAAGCGCCCGATAAAGCAGAAATAAGCGGCAATAACGTTGAAGGGTTTCATCATGAATTCACAAAGTTGTCGAACGGCCATTATATGGTTTTGGGTAGTGAATATGCCTGTGTAGACCTGAGGGAATTAAAGAAGGACAAACTTGTAGTAAAAAGCACAAAAGATATTTTGACGCAAGATAGTATGTGGGCAAAATATGCGAACAGGACGTTCGGTACCATTATTGAATACGATCAGAAAGGGAATGTGGTGTGGTCATGGAAAACATCTGCATACCTCAACGGGTCGGACCTGTTGTATCACAGGCGGGTCAGGGATATGCCTGATCTGGCACTTCATGAAAATGCTTTTTTCTTTGATGAGCAGGAAAAGGTTATTTACTACAGCTTCAGAAAAATCAACAGAGTATTGAAAATAAAATACCCGGAAGGGATAGTGTTGAACACTTATGGAGAAATATATAAGCCCGGAGTTGCAGAGTCGGGAAATGGGCTGTTTTGTGAACAGCATTGTTGCCGGGTTTCGCATAACGGGGATATCTATTTGTACGACAATAATTTTTGCACTTTTAATGGCTTGTCGAAGCTTGTTATACTGAAGCAACCTGAACAGCCCGGAGGCACGTTGGAAAAAGCATGGGAGTACAATTGCACCATAGATGAACGAAGGGATACTATGGCTTATGTATTTCCGGTGGGGGGGAGTGTTGCAGAGTTGCCCGACAATTCATTATTCGCATGTATGGGCGGCACATACAGCAAAGTATTCATTGTGAACAGGAAGAAAAAAATACTTTGGAGCGCCCTGCCCGAAATATGGAACAAAACCAGGAACAGATGGGATGTGCAATATTCTTATCATGCCAGCATCCTCACTTCTGAAGAAAACATGGAACATCTTGTATGGGGTGAAAAAATAAATGAGCCTGAATAGAACGCACTATTTCTTCTTCCGGCTGTTGATCTCATCCCGAATGTTGATAGCCCTTACATAGTCTTCCTGCTCCAGCACTTTTTGTAACAAGGCATTCAGGTCTTCGAGGCTCATGCTTTTGATGTCAGAGTCTATTGTTTTCCCTGTCACAGGAATTTTGGCTGGCTTTGGCTCCTGGCTGGCTTCTGCCGGCACATCCGTTTGTTCCAGGTACAGGCCGGCCATTTCCAGTATGTTTTCGTAAGTGTATATTTTGCAATTGGCGCGCACGGCCATCGCCAGTGCATCTGAAGTGCGGGAGTCTATTTCCACATTTTCGCCTTCATGGCGGCACATGAGCTTGGAGAAGAATATGCCTTCTTCCAGTTTATAGATAAGCACCTCGGTAAGTTCTATCCCGAAAGTGGTCATGAAATTGGCAAACAGGTCGTGGGTGAGGGGGCGGCTGGGCTGCATGCGCTCCAGCGCCACAGCAATAGCCTGTGCTTCAAAGCCACCTATCACTATGGGCAGCCTGCGCAGGCCATCCACTTCGCCCAATACCACGGCATATGAGTGGGTTTGCGTTATACTATGCGATAATGCTACAATTTCAAGTTCTATCTTTTTCATTTATCTGCCCCATGCTATATTACCTGTGAAGGTAATGATATTTATTTAATATACTTATCCTTCTAAAACAGGGTAAGGTCTTGCTCACCATCCTCACCCGGTTCGGGCAATACAGCTATCTCCTTCAGCTCATCTCCTGCAAAATAAGTGCCAACAGTTTTCCATCCGGTTACATCTACGGTTTCGTGCAATGCAATATTCTGTTCTTTGATCTCTGTTTTCTTCTTGCCTGTCCGCACTATGATCACCGGTTCAGCCTTTGTTGTTATATACATCAGGTAATTGCCCACACCCTCCCTGATGAACAAATACTTGGTTTTAAGTGTCTGGCTCTCCACCACAAAGCGTTTGGCGTTGTACTGTTTCGATTTGGCATCATAGTATATAGCTGATACGACTTTCTCTTTATTGAACTTTTCAATGAGCATGAGGTTGTCTGCATCAAATCTATTGGTCAGCTCAAAATCAGTTACTTCGTAGGTTCCATCTTTGTGGAATGCGATCACCCGGTCTTTTTCGTCAAACCTTCCGAGCAGTTTACCATTTCCGTCTTTGTTCAGCCGGCCCACCTTATCATCATACCATATCTGGGGGGCAGATAGGGTAGACCTTCCCTTTTCTTTGAACCGCACACTCTTTACCGGGTACTTGGTCACCTGGTTGCCCTGTGCGCTGCGGCCCTTGATCTCTATTTCTTCAAAGTAGAAATCAAAGGACTTGCTGCGCGCCTTACTTTCCGGCGACAGGGTGATGGTCACTACTTCAGCTTCGCCGTTCGGATTCACAGAGAATTGCACGATCTTGCTGCCCGGTGTGCCCTTGGTGAGGTCATATACCTTATCGCGGGTTACGCCTGTCACATTGAAGCGTTTGGCGTACGTTGTCTTGCTCTTGCCATCGAAATAAAGCAAGTTGTAGGTAGTGCGCTCATCATTCTTCTGGAAGATGGCTATATGCAGAATATCCTTTCCTACGAAAGTCTTATCGGCCACCTTGGTTACTGTCATTTTGCCATCCTTCCGGAAAACAATAATGCTGTCGAGGTCGGAGCAATCGAATGCAAATTCATCTTTCTTCAGGCTGGTGCCTATAAAGCCTTCTTTATAGTTTACATACAATTTAGTGTTGGCTATAGCCACGGCATTGGCCTGTATGGTCTCAAACGGGCGTATCTCTGTTTTGCGCTCACGGCCCTTGCCATATTTTTTTAGCAGGTTCTCATAATAGCGTATCGCATAGTCATTGAGGTTGGCTATATTGTTCTTCACCTCTTCAATATCTGCTTCTACACCCCTGATGTGCTCATCTGCCTTGAAGGTATCAAACTTGGATATGCGCTTGATGCGGATCTCAGTAAGCTTAATGATGTCTTCCTGTGTTACTGCGCGGCGGAGTTTCTTTTTGTATGGCTTCAATCCGTCGTCAATGGCTTTCAGAACGGCTTCCCAGGTGGTCTGCTCTTCAATATCACGGTAAATACGTTTCTCAATAAATATCTTTTCCAGCGATGAATAATGCCAGTCTTCTTCCAGCTCACCAAGTTTTATTTCCAGTTCGCGCAGCAGCAATCCCTTGGTATGGGATGCCGAATATTTCAGCATATCAGAAACCGAAACAAAGTGCGGTTTATCCTGTATGATGATACACGCATTTGGCGATATAGATACTTCACAATCTGTGAATGCATAAAGCGCATCTATCGTTTGGTCGGTAGATACACCGGGTGCAAGGACAACTGCCAGTTCCACATCCTTGGCGGTATTGTCAGTAACGCTCTTTATCTTGATCTTGCCACTGTCATTCGCTTTCAGAATGCTGTCTACAAGCTGTGTAGTAGTAATGCCATAAGGCACATCTTTGATGAGCAGTGTCTTTTTATCTGCCTCTTCTATCCTTGCTCTTACCCTTACCTTCCCGCCGCGCGCACCGTCGTTGTAATTGCTTACATCGATCATGCCTGCAGTCATAAAGTCAGGATATAGTTCAAACTTCTTTCCTTTCAGGTGCTTGATAGAACTGTCTATCAGTTCGCAGAAATTATGCGGGAGTATTTTGGTGCTCAATCCCACAGCGATTCCCTCTGTGCCTTGTGCCAGCAGCAGCGGGAACTTCAAGGGCAATGTTACCGGTTCGTTCTTACGGCCATCATAGCTCAGTTGCCATTCTGTGGTCTTGGCGTTAAAGGCGACTTCCAGTGCAAATTTGGATAACCGTGCTTCTATATAACGGGCAGCAGCAGCGTTGTCGCCAGTGCGTACATCGCCCCAGTTGCCCTGTGTTTCTATCAGCAGGTCTTTTTGTCCCAGCGCTACGATGGCATCGCCTATAGAGGCATCGCCGTGCGGGTGATACTGCATGGACTGGCCTATGACGTTGGCCACTTTATTGAAGCGCCCGTCATCCATTTCCTTCATCGCATGCAGTATGCGCCGCTGCACGGGTTTCAGGCCATCTTCTATAGCCGGTACTGCACGCTCTAATATTACGTAGCTGGCATAGTCAAGGAACCAGCTTTCGTACATATCATTGATCATCACCGAGCCATGCCCGGAAAACTCTTTCTTTTCGTCCATTTATCACTGCCTGCACATCGCTCAGGCTGTGCAAAAATATTTATTGCAGGGAATTCAACGCAAGTATTTTTACACATTTGCCATATATCATTTATATAACACGGGCATGGCACAATTTTTTTATCATATCACGCGTGTGTGATATCCTATTAAAACCCTAACACTATGGAAACTGAAAGTGCGCCTATCCGGGCGCATTTTCCATTTTATATACGTTTTGAGTATATTGTTGTATAAATTGCAATTCTCAAAATAATATGAAAAATTGTCAATATGTCCATAAAGCTACTCACTCCCGCCCAGGCAACCGCATACAAGAAACTCAATGTCAATACATACGATACCCCTGATGGCATTTCCGGCGACAGCATCATACTTTCTCTCGATGGTGGTGGCATACGTGGCATACTCACCTTGCAGCTATTAATGAAGATAGAGGAGATAGCCGGTATGCCTTGCTATGAGTTGTGCGATATGGTTGCCGGTACATCTACCGGGGCTATCATAGCCGGGCTGATGGTGGGTGGCAATAGCGCAGCGCAGATAGAGAAAATGTATGTAAGCTTTGTGACAAGGGTATTCACAAAGCGCAGCATCATTTCAGACTGTGTTATTGATCCGCCACATTATGATAAAGCGCAATACCGCAGCGACCTGAAACAAGAACTACAGGACAGAACCATGCAGCAGGCATGCAGCAGCAGTGGACTTGACCTGCTGATCTCAGCCAAGGACATGACCGTAAACCAGGAGACGTTCTTCACTTGCTTTAATCACCCCGATGGGTGCAAAGGCACCTATAAGGACGCATTGCTGCGTATTGTGATGGAGGCCACCATGTCGGCGCCCACATACTTCAAAGCATTGGGCAGGTACCTGGATGGCGGCACTACGGTCTATAATAACCCCTCAGTGGCCGCGTACATGGAAGCTACGGAGTACGATGGAAAGGAAAAGTATGACGCTGATAAAATAACCGTTTTCAGCCTGGGTACCGGGCGCTACAGCCAGTGTATATCGCCGGAGGATGCCGCACATCCTAAGGGGATAGACATCCTGTTCTGGTTCAAATACATGATCAAGACATCTATACAGGATGCCAATGCTATGCAGTCCGACCTGTTCAGGAGCAAGGTATTCAACCATGTGGACTACCGCAGGTTCCAGGTATCGCTGGATGCCAGAACGATGCAGCTATTGCCCGACAGGGAGATCACTGTACGGCATTTTGGTATGACGGTAAAGCACCGGCTGCACGACCTCACCGACGATCACCTCAATGGCATAGAACTGGACGATGTAGAGAAATTCGATCTGATGAAAGACATTGGCGGCGCGTTTGTGGACTATGTCATGATAAAAAACAAATTTACCAACGACCTGAATGATACACCTTCA
Source organism: uncultured Bacteroidota bacterium (assembly GCA_903877645.1). Lineage (GTDB taxonomy): Bacteria > Bacteroidota > Bacteroidia > Chitinophagales > Chitinophagaceae > Nemorincola. The sequence goes on from CAIRES010000068.1 coordinate 42,345, forward strand.
GGTAAAGACGAGCTGGTGACACAGGTGGATGACATAACCGATACACTTAGAGAGTTGACCAATATTGAATGGCTGGAGTCACAAACTACCGGTTAGTATCGCTAAATGTGCCAACTTTATTACCTTTAAGCCATGAACCGTGCGCAATTAAAAGACATACTATTTAAGAAACGATCAGTGCTGTGTGTAGGGCTGGATACCGACCTCACCAAGATCCCCAAACACCTGCTGGGCGAAGAAGACCCCGCCTTTGCCTTCAACAAAGCTATCATTGACGCTACTAAGGACTTTACAGTAGCCTATAAGATCAATACGGCCTTCTATGAGGCGCAAGGCATAAAGGGCTGGGAAACTATGCAGAAAACACTTGCACATATCCCGAAAGACATCTTCACGATTGCCGATGCCAAACGTGGTGATATAGGTAATACCTCTGAGCAATATGCGCGGACTTTCTTCCACACTTATCCTTTTGATAGTGTGACAATAGCCCCCTACATGGGTGCCGATAGCGTGAAGCCCTTCCTGCAATTTGAAGGCAAGTGGTCTATCGTGCTTGGACTCACTTCCAATGCCGGCAGCGCTGATTTTCAGTTGCAGCACTGTGGTGATGAATTGTTGTACCAGAAGGTACTCCGTACCGTAGCATCCTGGGGCACACCCGATAATATCATGTTCGTGATCGGTGCTACCCGTAAAGAGCAACTACAGGAAGTGAGGGCCATGCTGCCCGATCACTTCTTCCTGGTGCCTGGGGTAGGCGCGCAGGGCGGCGATGTGGATACCGTATGCCGGGCAGCCTTTAATAAAGGCGCAGGCCTGCTCATCAACGTATCGCGTGGAGTGATCTATGCCGGCAATGATGGATCATTTGCTGATAAGGCGTATGAAGAGGCTAAGAAATACCAGCAGGAAATGAGTGTATTCTTTTAAACGATTTTTGCCTATTGTTCCATTTTAAGTTAACTTTGCATTTATATCTATATGGAAAAAATTAGAGACTTGATTTTTTATAAAGATCACTTCAAAGATTTTTTTGACAACCAAGATGATAAAGTCAAAATTAAAATTGATTATGTACTATTTGTGTTAACACACGCTGATAGAGTTCCCGAAAAATTCTTAAAGCATATTGTTGAAACAAAAGGTCTTTATGAGATTCGTGTTGAAGTAGGAGGAAATATTTTTAGAATCTTTTGTTGCTTTGATGAAGGGAAAATTATTGTTTTATTTAACGGATTTCAGAAAAAATCGCAAAAGACACCGAAACAAGAAATAGAGTTAGCATTAAAAATAATGAAAGAATATTTTAATCAAAAAGTATAGACATGGCTAAGAATAAGGCAATCACAACTTTCGATGAACATCTTGAAGAACAATATGGAAAAAGAGGCACAGAAAGTCGTACAGAGTTCGAAATAAAAGCAAAATCATTTTTAATAGGAGAAGTGATTAAAGAAGAAAGACGATTGGCAAATCTTACCCAAGAGCAGCTTGCTGATAAAATTGGTGCAAAAAAAAGTTTTATATCGCGTATCGAAAATGGCAAATCAGATATTCAGCTCTCTACTTTATATCGGTTATTAGAATTTGGTCTTGGAAAAAAAATTGAATTGTTGGTGCATTAATTCTTCACACCATGATACTGATCGCTATATTACTTCCCTGGGCGTCTTTTATGCTGCGCGGCAAGCTGCTGACAGGCATTTTGTGTTTGCTATTGCAATGCACCATTATAGGCTGGCCTATAGCCGCAATATGGGCAGTGCTGGATCTGCAAAACAGCCGCGCCGACCGTCGTACGAGGCGTATCATTAGGGAAATGAGAAGGCGATAATCCTTAAACACCAATCACATGAACGAAGCCCTCTTTCAATTCATCTGGCAATACAACTTGTACAATCCCCTCGGCCTGCACACAGCTGATGGCGAGGCTGTGACCATAATGCACAGTGGCAAGCTGAACAGAGATTCGGGCCCGGACTTTACGGATGGCCGGATAAAGATCGGCACCACTACTCTGGCCGGAAACATTGAGCTGCACATCAAAAGCAGCGACTGGCTGAAGCATGGCCATCAGCATGATGCGGCTTATAAGAACCTGATACTGCATGTGGTCTATGAAAATGACGTAGCCGATGCAGCAGGCAACATACCTGTGCTCGTACTGAAAGACCATATACCGCTGCATGTCATAGCAAAATATAAAGACCTGATGAGCACCCCTCAAAAGCTGCCTTGCGCGGGCCAACATGAGGCCGTACGCAGCATCACTAAAGAGGGTTGGCTGAGCAGGCTGCTGGCCGAGCGCTGGGAGCAAAAGCTGGGCGACTGGAATGTACTGCTCGAAAACTCAGCTGAGGACTGGCGCAACCTGCTGTACTGGCGCATGGCCGCCAACTTCGGTTTTAAGACCAATGCCGTGCCTTTCCTCATGCTGGCACAATCGCTGCCGCTGAATATCCCTACCAAGCATAAGGAGAACCTGATGCAGGTGGAGGCGCTGTTCTTCGGGCAGGCAGGTATGCTGGAAGATGATTTCAGGGATGACTACCCGCGGGAGCTACAACGCGAGTACGACTACCTGCGGAAGAAATACAAGCTGAAGCCGATACAAAACCATCTCTGGAAATTCCTGCGGATGCGGCCTGCCAACTTCCCCACTATACGCATAGCCCAGTTTGCCGCATTAGTGCATAAGTCTATCCACATGTTCTCACAGATCATAGAGATGCATTCTGTGAAGGAGATAGAACCGTTGCTGGAAGTAACTGCCAGCAGCTACTGGGATAATCATTACCAGTTTGATGCCGAGGTGCAGGAAAAGGCTATTCCCAAATCGCTCGGAGCCACATCAGTGCTCAATATCGTCATTAACACCATAGCGCCCATACAGTTCCTGTATGCCTCACGGCAGGATACGAATACTTTACAGGAGCAGGCCTTGCAGCTACTGGAGGCTGTGCCGGCCGAGAAGAACAACATCACCCGCATATGGGAAGAAAATGGCTGGCAGGCCACTACCGCTGCGCAATCGCAGGCGCTTCTTCAACTGTACAACAACTACTGCAGCGCACGGCGCTGCCTGGAGTGTACAGTGGGGCTCAACGTTATAAAGGCCAATTGAACCTGATGGTGCGTACGCAATCTGCTGCAAGGCTGCGATGAACAGGGCAGGTAATGGCTATGTGCTCTATTTTGGCCTTCTCTTTATCTGTAAATGGCCTGCTTTGGGGGAAACTGATGGTCACTACGATCTCACCTATTCGGCGAGGGTCTGATACCATTATCTTTTGCACTTCGGCAGTTGCGCCATCTATGTTGATGTCGTGCGTGCTTTCTGCAATGCCCAGTGTGGTGAGGATGCAGGAGGCCAAGGCTACGGCCACGAGATCGGTAGGGGAGAAGCGCTCGCCCTTGCCCTTGTTGTCGGTAGGGGCATCTGTTTCTATCACCGAGCCGGAGCGTAGATGGGTGGCTGTGGTGCGTAACTGTCCGTTGTAGATCACTTCTGCTGTCATGGCAATATTTTTGTTAAAATTACGGAGTATAATGATGTCACTGCAAATAGTAATTATCTATATCGATATTTTTTGTAACTTACATTCTCTTATTTGAATATGACAAACACATGGAGAACGGCCTTATTGCTTATCGCACTCTGCGGTATCTCCCGCCATGTGGTTGCCCAAACAGTTTCCAGGTCTACAGATACTGTGAAGAAAGCTACTCCTTATGCTATGGTGAAGCCTAAAGGCCCAAAACCGATAAAGCACGAGGTGAGCGTGGGATTCCGGCTCAATACCAATGGCTGGAGTATATATAGCGACATAGGAAAAGCCAAGACCAAGGATATGAAGCACATAGACATGTTTCATAGTGTGCGCATCTATCAAATTGAATTCGGGGAGAAAAAAGACCCCAAAGAATACAAGAGCACAGCTGATAATGGCAGTGGCACCAATACCTACATATACGGCAAGGTGAATAACTTTTATGTACTGAAGCTGGGCTATGGCTACCGCAAATTGCTGGTCGGCAAGCCTGACCCCGGTACAGTGTCCATTCACTGGGTGAATGCAGGTGGTTTTGCGCTGGGCCTGCTGAAGCCTTACTACCTCAATGTATACAGCGACCCCACAGCCATCAAGTACACAGATAACACCAAAGTAGACTTCCTGAACCAGGGTGTGATAGAGGGCAGTGCGGGTTTCAGCAAGGGGCTGAGCGAACTGAAGTTTGTGCCCGGCTTTCATTTCAAATCGGCGCTGCATTTTGATTTCTCTGCCAACCGGAAGAACGTGATAGGCGTAGAGACCGGTGTGAACCTGGAATACTACACTACGCCGATACAGATCATGGCCAATGAATCTGCTACGCCTTATTTTGCCGAACTCTTCATAGGGGTGCAGGTAGGGAAGAGGTGGTAACGTCATACATATTTTATTGATCTTCTTCTTATGAAAAATAGCTGTGCCCTATTGTTTGTGTTGATGTTGTTTATTGCTGCCTGCAAAAAAAGCGGCACCGCTGCTCAGGCAGTCACTGTTTCTCCGAAAACCTATACCGCTAAAATGGGTGGGATGCGCCATTGGAAGGGCACTTACGCCAGGCGTGATATTGCCTTGCCACCCCCCCACTGCCGTCACTGATTCGTTTCAACTTATCGTCATCAACGATTCTACTATCTCTGTTGGGTACTCGCCTTACATATATGTGAACAAGTACCTGATCCTGCATTATACTGCTGCTAACGATACTGAGCATACGATCAGCTTTCTTCAGCGTTTTAATAGTTATGGCACTACTTATGACAGTGTGGCGATCAGTTATTTCTATCTAAGAGACAGCATTGTTTATACCGAACTGCTTACAGACACTACCACAACATTAATTACCTCCAATCTTTCCACACTATAACCTGCGATATGAAGAATATACGTATAACCCTTTTATTGGCCGTCATCGCAATCTTTACAGCTATAGGCTGTACTCATAAGGCAGCGGATATGCCTACGCCTGTTGTACCGCCTGTAGTGACCCATGTGTATCCGAACGTCAAAATGGCCGGGATATTTAACTGGCATGGTACGCAGAATAACCAATGTTTTTTATGTACTCCGCAAAGGGACACTACTTACAATATCACAGACACTTTCGGGTGGGTGATCTTAGATAGTTTTACGATCATCAAGCAGAGCAAACTCTATTATGGAAATGATACGCTGAAACTGAGTGCGGTGACGGACTCTGTTCTCACGTTCAACTATAATATGATGTATGGTTTTGAGAAGGTTGAGTTCAATTTGCACAATAATAGTATGACCTATACTTATTGGTGGTATGATTCGGGGGAGAACGGGACGACCAGTTTGGTGACACCGTGAGCCATGCGTTTGTTCATTTTGTGGGGTAATGTCCCATGGGTTGCAACTTTTATTTGTGGATAAAACTTATTAGGCGTTTTTGCATAATTCAGTATTGATAAGGGTTTTGGGTGTATTTAGTTTTTTGAATGTCCCATTGGATGTCCCATTTCTTGCTGTTGTGACATTTGGTAATCCTGATATTGCTTTACGCGAGTGTTCATTCGCGAGTGCCCAGCGGGAGCGTTCATTTCTTTTGTTTGGGCAAAAGAAACGAACCAAAGAAAAGCCCACTTTTTTCTTACGCTCCGCAGAAAAAAGAAGCTGTACGCTGCTACTTAACGCACGATTGGGTTGGGTGGCGCTGGAATTCTGCCTATTGTTGCAGCTATCGGGCCTCACCTGTCGTGTGTAGCACTATCTATTTATTCGTCTTTATTGGATCGTTGTACGACAGCCTTAAGGCGCGGTCAAGTTCTCAACTCTATAGTTCTATTCAACTTTTTTAAGGTAATGTCCCATGGGTTGAAAAGTTTTTATGTGGATAACTATGATTAGGGTTTTTTATGTAAGTGTGTATTGGTAATAGTTTCATCGATTTGGGCACTTTGTGAATGTCCCATTGAATGTCACATCTTATATTTAGAAATTTGAAATTCAAAGGGGTGCGATAGTTGCCCGACTGATATTGTACCCAGTAGTGTTGTTGAGATCAGTCCCCCGATCAGGCGGAGTGCAAATGCCGGGGAGATCTCACCACACCGTTCGAGATGACTTAACTATTTAACAGCACAAAGGTCGTTTACAAAGGAATACGACCCAACACCTTTTATTTATGGGGGCTTTTATAAAATAGATATAGCATAAATTACTAACTTTACTTACCAAAGCATACCCACCATGAAAAGAATACTGCTGCTTCTTTTGTTGTTGCCGATGTTGGTGGAAGGGCAGATTATTACCACGATTGCAGGAAACGGCAATATAGGGTACTCGGGTGATGGAAGTGAATGTTCAGCAACAGAAGTTGCTTTTAATCGCCCTTTAAATTTAAAATTTGATCATTACGGCAATTTATACATTGCCGACGATAATAACAATGTCATCAGAAAAATTAGCACATCGGGTATTATTACTACGGTTGTTGGTAACGGATATGGGGCTGGCTCATTAATTACAGGTGGGTATGCGGGAGACGGAGGTCCTGCAACTACAGCAGAGCTTTGGGGACCAACTGATATAGTTTTTGATGCAATGGATAACATGTATATCTCAGACAATTCAAATCAAGTAATCCGTAAGATAAGCACGTCAGGAATAATAACAACTATTGCTGGCACAGGAGTAGTTGGTTATAATGGAGATAATCAGGCTGCAACAGCTGCGCAACTTAACGATCCTTTTGGGTTAGTTTTTGATGGATCTAATAATCTTTATTTTTCAGATGGGGGAAACCGCAGAGTGCGTAAAATAAATACGTCAGGAATAATTACTACAGTGGCAGGAAATGGCACACCAGGTATTACTGGAGATGGAGGCCTAGCCACAAATGCACAATTACGTATGCCTTGTTGGTTAGCAATAAGTCCATCTGGAGATATTTATATTCCAGATCATATAAGTAATACAGTGAGAAAAATAAATAACATGGGGATAATTACTACTGTGGCAGGAAATGGTGGGCTTGGTGCATCAGGAGATGGAGGACCTGCTACAGCCGCAAGCATACAAGGTTGTGAAGCTATAGTATTTGATAATTTAGGGAATTATTACATTTCCAGTTATGTAAATTGTTCGATCCGTAAAGTAAATGCTGATGGAATTATTAGTACAGTGGTAGGAAATGATACTTGCGGTTATAGTGGCGACAGAGGGCCCGCAACAGCGGCGCATATTGAAGGCGATGCTGTGTGCTCTGCAGTAGATGCTTATGGGAATTTATATATAGCCGATAGCCGAAATAATAGAATAAGAAGAGTAGTATATGATGAAGCTGCAGTAAATGAGGTAAATAAAGCAATGAATAATTTACGTATATACCCCAACCCAGCCCAAAACCAAGTAACCATAAAAAGTACTACAGCAATAGAAGGTGTGGAGGTGGTGAATATGATAGGGCAGGTGGTTACCCCTACCTTCGGCAAGGGCTCAGGGCAGGCTGCATCTTCAAAAGAGGTGCTGCTGGATATACGATCACTGCCGGCGGGTGTGTATTTTGTGAAGGTAAATGGTGCCGATGGTTACCGGGATGGTGGGCGGTTTTTGAAGGAGTAGGGTGTGCTGCTATTGGTGTTTGGTAGGAGGGCAGGGGCAAGCCCAGCCCCTACAGCGATCATTCTTTAATGATCTTCTTTACTTTTTTATTGCCATCTTCATCAATCAGTTCCAGCAGGTATATGCCGGTGGGCAGGGCGCTTAACGATATACTATTACTGCCTTCTTTTAGTGTGCCTTGCCGGAGCGTTGTGCCTACTATGTTGTATAGCCTGTAGTTAGTTGGTGTTGTTATGTTGTCTATTTGTAGTTGGTCGTTTGTGGGGTTGGGGTAGATGGTTAATTCACCGGGTACTGATATTTTCCGTGTTTCTAAATAATCGCAATAAAAATAGGATGCTTTGCGTATGCGCCTATTTCCATTATCTGAAATGAAAAAATTACCACAGCGATCATTTGCAATACCTTCAGCATCATGTATTTCTGCTGATATTGCACTATCTCCATCACCAATAAATCCAGCTATGCCATCACCAACAATCGTATGAATAATTCCATTGGGATCAATCATCCGAATTCTTTGACTAAAGTCACAAATCCATAAATTTCCATAAAGGTCAAATGAAAGTGCATATGGTGACATTTGTGCTGAAATTGCAGGTATGCCATCGCCGCTATATGTTCCATTTCCATTTCCGGCAAAAGTATTTATTGTACCTGTACTTACGTTTATTTTTCTTATAACATTATGATCTGAAAAGTAAATATTCCCCAATTGATCATTACAAATACCATAAGCAAATGCAATTTCTGCGGATGTTGCAGGGCCACCATCTCCAGTGGTACCCGCAATACCATTCCCCGCAATTGTTGTAATTATTCCTGCCTGATCAATTTTTCGTATCCTCTGCGTACTATCTTCAAAATACATGTTCCCATAAACATCTATGCCTATACTGCCAACTGGTGTTAACGACGCATTGGTAGCCATTCCCCCATCTCCAGAAAAGCCGGGAGTACCATTCCCTGCATAGGTAGTGATAATATTAGAAAGAGAATTAATTTTCCGAATCCTATGATTATTCCTATCTCCAATAAATACATTGCCGAAAGAATCAACAGCGATACCAATTGGGTAGTTAAATTGAGCTGATGTAGCTGAGCTACCATCTCCCGAAAAACCTACAATATTATTTCCTGCAATTGTATGAATAATACCTAAAGTATCAATTTTGCATATAGACGCAGCAATGTAGCCGTTAATAAAATAGAAATTGTTTTTTTTATCTATACTTGAACCGCTAGCAGATTGTAAACGCGCAGATGTGGCTGGAATAGACTCTGGCGATAATGTACCACCGCCTGCAACTGTTGAAATTATTTGTGCATTAACACAAAAAGAAAGGCATACCCCTAAGATGATGAGCGAATATTTCATAACTGTGTAGCGGGTATACCGCATACACTAAGTTATGCAATTATGTGTAAATGCGATAACCAGGGCTTAGTACATAATAGCCAATACCGAAAATATACCCGTGACGGTGAGGCCGATGGCGGCGATGATGCCTAAGACTATGGCGATCTTAACCAATGGGCTGAAGATAAAGTAGGCGGAGTATTCGATCTTCCTGGCTAGCATAGAGGTATCTTTTTAGGGTGAAGTGCTATTTAATTTACGTTAGTTTTTTACTGTCGGATTTTCATTATTCATAATAAAATTGATGCCAATACATTCAATTTTGTTAATGATATGTAAATGTAGTGAAAATGAATTGTTAACCAAATACTTGTGGATAACTTCTTAGAGACTTAACAATAGGGGTATATACATACTATATATCTATACGTATGAGAGAAAAATGAAGTTTTTTTATGGGGAGTGTTAGGGTGCTATTGGGCGATAGTGGGTTACTCAGCAAGTCATGGTTCGGCAAGGCTCACCAAGACACTGGTTTTTGGCATGTCAAGGTTCGGAGTGTTAGGTGTATAACGTTTTTCGCAAGCGAGACGCTTGCATAAATTGGGACGAAGCGGGACGCTTCGACCAGTAGTTTTGGGCGGCAGGTGTTATCAATAACTCTTCTGCCAGCGTTTTAAAACGCGGCGGGCGGGTTTGTTGTAGTGGCTGCCGAGGGGGGTGTGCCAGGGTGCGCTGTGCCCGGCACGGGCAGACCTGATGTGGCCGTTTTTGTTATGGAAATAGGTGCGGTCGGAAGAGCAACTGCTAAAAGCAATAAGGGTACAAAGTATGCAGAGTATAAATAGCGGTGTTCTCATGGTTGTAAAAATAGCAGATTTTGGTTAAGGAACAAAGTCACCACGCAAATCCGGCACATCGCGAGAGATTCCACCACATAGGCACATAGCGCACATAGTCTATGTGGTCTGCACCGCGTAATAATGAGCTGTTATCAAAAAAATGCTATTTAGCTTTCTATTCTAATTGTGCTAGTCATGGTTCGACGAGGCTCACCAAGACTAAGCATTTTGCTTGTTATCAGTATGACAGCGGTTTATTAAACAGAAAATATAGTCTATGTGTTCTCTGTATTTACTCTTCGAGGAAAACATAGAAATTTGGTACTCGTTACTATGTGCTCTATGTGCCTATGTGGTGGCCTTGAATAATATAGTACAAACTACTCGGTGCCGCGGGGTGGGGTGGCGGCGGAGTCGACGGGGCCTTTAAGTTTCAGCTCCAGTTTTTCTTTTTGTTTCCGGGCGTATTTGTTGCCATGGAAGAAGTCACCGAAGTTGTCGAAAGACTTGCGCCAGGATATGCCGACCCCACTGCGGATGATGTCGCGATCGAGGGTTACATCATAGTCACTGGTGCGGAAACAGTTGAGGCGCAGGCCGCTGGACTGCGTAAGGAGGTATTGCAGGCGGAAGTCGCCGGTGAGGTTAAAGTTGGATGTATTGCTGGCGCTGGTCGGCTTGCCCCAGTCGGATGTACTGCCGAGCTCTACCACGAGGCGGTCGTTGAAGTAGCTTTTGTTCACGCCCACTTTCACCTGGTTGCGGTTGAGGCCACCGAGGGCCTGATCGCTGTAGTTGTAGTTGGTGTACTTCACGTCCACGTTCAGGCGCTTATCGCCGGTGAGCCTTGCGAGCGCCGTTGTAAAGAGAGAAGATGTGCTACTAGAAACGATCTGACTGATGTTGTTGATAGCGCCGGTGGCCACGGTAGCGCCGCCAATGCCTTCCTGCGGCACAAAGGAATTGATAACGAGCAGTGAAGATACCTGGTTGAACTTTTGCTGGTCGTCGTAGTTGATGAGGGTGAGCTTGCGGTAGGCAAGGCTGCCTTGTGAGTGCTTGTCTTCCAGGTCAAGATCGAAAGTGAGCAACGGTGTTTTTAATGTACCGTTCATATGCAGCGTAAGGTCTACCATCTGCGGTGTTTGGGCATCGATGAGCTCACTGCCGGATATGTATGTTTTATCGGCATCAGACAGCAGGTCATACAACCTGGCCTTGACCCTGTATACGGCGTTCACATTGAGGCGGGTATCAAAGAATGGGCCATTGAAGCTGATCTGGCTTTCGCTATTGAGCGCAAACTGGCGCACGAATAAGCGCTTGAATGTCCAGGTATAAAAGCCCTGGTCAATCTGGTACAGGCCATTCACGCGGATGTCGTTGTTTGGGGGTATGTCGAGTTGGAGGTTGCCACTGCCTTTGGCTGTGATCTGGTCGCCGGTGGAAGGGTCGAGCACAATAGTCACTTCGGCAAGGTCATTGAGATTGGCATCTATGGTGATGTAGAATTTGTCCTTGGCTTTATGTACTATTTTGTCCTGCGTGGTACCATAGGTTTTGAAAGAGGCATAACTGAAAGATGATCCGGCATCGGAAGATGAATTGACGGGTATGAAAATATGCGATTTAGCTGCCGGCCTGATGTTGTAGATATTCAGCTTCATGTCATTGAAGGGGCCCTTGAGGATGACAGAATCCATGCCGGCAATGACATTGCCATAGAAGAGGCTGTTGTCATTAAAGGTGAGGTTCATCACTTCAAATTTATCAGAGCGGGCATTGAGGTGCATTCTCATGTTCTTAAACATATTGTGCGAGAAGTGGCCGGTGAGCGTTGCCGAATTGTTGTGGCCATCGAGCATCTGCACATTGCCAAAGCTAATGCGCCGATTGGTGACCTGCACTGTAGCGGTGGGGATGGTGTAGAAGCAGCCCATATAATCGAGCTTCATGCCTACATTCTGCAGGGCTACAGAGCCGGACATTTCGGGGTTGTAAGCGGTGCCTCCGAATGCGATCTTGCCATTGAGCGTACCGGAAAGGTGGCTGAGGATGCCCACCAGGAAGGGAGAAGCCCAGGTGACAGGCGCATTATTGAACTGTATGCCGCCATCAAGTTTCTGGTGTGTGGCGCTGTCGAAAGATATATTGCCCGATGCTGTAACCGAGGCATCGTTGTGGTATATGCCTGTTTGCGGATCGAAGCTGATGAGCTGCTTTGTACCGTCGTAGTCGCCGATGATGTTGATAGAGCCCACAGTATCAGTGCCCAGCTTTACGTCGGTAGCTTTTATATTGGCGCTCACGTACAGGTCTTCAAATATCTTGTTGATAGTGATCGTTCCGTTCACACGGCCATCAGGCTGGTATGCCGCGAGGCCGGCCCATGAGCCAAGCTGGCCGAGGTCGAGATTGCTGGTGCTGATCACTAATGATTTGTCATTGTTCTTCAGCTCTGTTTCTGCGCTGATCTTTTGCAGGCCGGAGGTAAGCACCAGTCCACGTACCATAAGGTACTTGTTGCTGTACTCGATCTTGCTGCCGCCTGCAATGTCCCACTTGGCCTGGTTGAGAAAAAACTGGGAGGGCAGGAGGGTGAGGAACAGGGAGTCTTTGCGGGCGAGGATCTGTCCGTTGAGGGTGAGGGCACTGGCCGCATCCGGAGAGGTGGTGGCTATGGTGAATGCCACAGAGTCATTGCCCAGCGTGGTAGTGACGCTTAGCGAGCCATTGAGTATGCTGTCGCCAATGGCTACGTTGTCCACCATCGCATTGAGGCCAATCGCATTAAGGTTACCCTGGCCGGTAATAGCGATCTTGCTCATATGAAATTTGCCTATGGAGCCAAAAGGCACGTTGGCATTGAGAATGAGCTTCTGCTCCGTGGTATTGAGCGACCCTGAGAATGTGGAGGAATCAAAGCCGCGGATGATCGGGATGGTCACTGCCAGCAGGCTATCCACAGTTGTTGTTTTGACGCTGAAGGTAAGATTTTGTGCAGGGGCCTCTTTGGATGGCTCCTTGATATAATTGGGTATGTACCTGGAGAGGTAGTACTGCACAGATGCGGGCAACTTGCTCAACTGGTAATCCCCGCTGATAGTGGCCGTAACGTCATTGCTCTGCACAGTTAGTAACTTATTGTGATCGCTGCCGGAAGAATTGACCAATATGGAATCGAGGGCCAGCTTGTGCGAGTTTCTCTTCATATCTATATTGTTCAGCTTGGCATAGCCCGAGAAGTTATCAATATTGCTGCCGGTACAGTCGAGGTCGAAATCGGCTGCGGCGGTAATGGTATCGCTGGTGAGGTTCAGGGCACGCAGGTCGCTAAAAAGGAGGTGTGCGGTAGCATTGAGTACAATGTTCTTGTCGTTGTAATTGAGGCCGCCGTCAAATTCGAGGGCCAGGTTGGGGTCATCTACGACCAATGTACCATTGAATTGCTTTTTGGCTATAGTGCCATGTGTGATGATATTGGCGTATGGATACTTATTGAGGTCGAGCTCTTTGATATTGCCGTCAATATCCAATTGCATACTGTTCGGATCGAATGACTTTCCGGCAACATCTTCCTTTAGGGTGATGCTGCCTAATAATGGTTGCTTCAGCAAAGTGCCGATCATAAACCCATTTGCACTTACAGAGCCTTTGTAATCGGCGGTGGCGCTATTGAAGCCGGGTATGTTCATTTTAAGGTCTGTGGTCACAGAGCCGAGGTTGGTATTGAGCACACCTTTTACCGCAAAGTTCTCAATATAGCCCTCGTATGCGCCTTTGAAATAGGCGTAGGACACACTTTCGAGCGAAATATCGGGGCTGTTCTTCAGCATGGGGGCATAGCGCAGTATGCCTTTGCCATTGGTCACTATTTCGCCATTGGTATAGGTTATCCAGGTTTTGTAAATATCAGGCAAGCCCTTCATGGTCAGGTCGCCTTTGATGACGGTATTGCCATCAGATACCATGAGGTTTTTGCCATAAAGGTTGGCAACAGTGCCTTTGCCAAAGCCGGTGGCCCGAACAGAAATTTCGGGGAGTGCATTGAGCTGAGGCGCAAAGAAAGCAATGTCGCGTTTGTCTATGTATGCGTCTTTCAGGTGGCCTTCCATGATCACACTATCTATATAGGAAGTGAAGTCGGGGAAGCGCTTGTAGCGCATAGAGTAGTAATCGCGGATCTTGCTGTTGTTGGTTTCGAGGTACAGGTTTTCGCATATAGATGCATTAGGCGATACGGTGACCTTGCTCTTCATTTGCTTAATGGTAAGGCCGCAGCGGTCTTTCGCGTACAGTTGATCCACCTGCCCGTGAATGGTGTCGCCGCGGATAGTGATGTCTTTTACATAGGCTTTTATCTGCCTGATTATGAGATGGTTCTCATCAAATAATGTGGGTGATGGTATTTTATCATCCATGGTGAGCGAAAAAGTGCAGGCATCTAAGGCTATGCTTTTAAGGTTCACGGCCCAGTTGCCTGTGTTGAACGGAGTAGTGTCAACAGTGTCTGTTTCGGCAGAGTGGTGACGGCGGGGTTTGCCGCCTTTGTATTCCCGCTCGACAATATCGGTGTGCGCCACCCGGATCTCATTAATATCAATGAGCTTCTTTTTAAAGTCAATGCCTTTAGCATCAAGGTCAAATTTTCCTACGTCAAAATCGAGGTCTTCACCTACCCATTTATCATCGTAATGAAAACGAACGTTATCGATGGCAACCTTCTTGAGGTCAAATTCTATTGGGTTTGTTTTTGCGCTGGTGTCCGTCTTTTTGTCTGAACTGAAGGCATCGGCTATAAAGTCATAGTTCCACACATTGGACAAAGGTGTCCGGTATAGGTGTGCATATACGTTTTTAAGGGACAAATAATGGATGACGTGCTTATCTTTAAAAATGAACCAGTCTGTTATGCGGATATCCAACTCGCCCGCAGATAGGAGGGTATCGTGGGCCTTATCTTCTATAAAAACATCGTGTAGGGAGATGTGATTGAGGAGGTCTATACGGACATTGCCGATAGAAACTTTGGTTTTGAGCTTGTCGGCAAGAATACTTGCGGCTTTGTGGGCCATAAAATTTTGCACAGGGGTGAGGTTTACCAGCAGCACGGCTACCAGTAAAAGGGCAAGCACGGAGCCGGCCACATAGCGTAATATTTTAAAAAAGCGCCTCAGGAATAAAATCTTATATATATAGTTACCACAAAAATAGCTTCAATATTTCACCTTATAAAGAATAAAGTGTTAACATTTAAACGGTCCTGCAATACGGATACTCCATATCCTTCACAAAATATACTATTTTGCTGCCTGTTTCTAAAAATATAAAATCAAACAAGCAATATGAGGACATTAACTCTTTGCACATCTTTTTTAATGATAGGTATGATGGCCAGCGCACAGAAAGTCGATTTTACAGGCAAGTATCCTGAGACGAAGAAGGGAACGCAGACCGATGAATACTTCGGCACAAAAGTAAGTGATCCATACCGCTGGCTGGAAGATGACCGGGCGGAAGACACCAAAAGCTGGGTAGTAGCCGAGAATAGAGTAACCCAAAACTACATCAGCCAGATACCATTCAGGGACAAGATCAAGAAACGCCTGACGGAGCTATGGAATTATGAAAAATATTCTGCGCCCTTTAAAGAAGGAGCTTATACTTACTTCTATAAAAACGACGGCCTCCAAAACCAAAGTGTTCTGTACCGTCAAATGGAGGGCGCGGTACCGGAAGAATTTCTTAATCCGAATAAGTTTTCGACGGATGGCACCAGCTCATTGCAGGGCATAGACTTTACCAAGGATGGCTCACTGGCAGCTTACCAGGTATCAGAGGGCGGATCGGATTGGAGGAAGGTGATCGTGATCAATACAAAGACAGGGCAGAAAGTGGATGATACGCTGCATGATGTGAAGTTCAGCGGTATCTCGTGGTTGCATAATGATGGTTTTTATTACAGCAGTTATGACAAGCCAAAGGGTAGCCAGCTTTCTGAAAAAACACAGATACACAAACTATTCTATCACAAACTGGGGACTCCGCAAAGTGAAGACAAGCTGATATTTGGTGGCGAGGCTACACCACGCAGGTACATTGGTGGTGGAGTTACAGAGGATGAACAATTCCTTGTGATCAGCGCGGCAAACGCTACTTATGGCAACGAGCTTTATATACAAGACCTTACCTTACCAAATTCGCCAATCGTACCTATAGTCACAGGATTTGATCATGAGCAGAGTGTTGTGTATTCCGACCATGGTATGCTGTACATCGAGACCAACCAGGATGCCCCTAACCGCAAGCTGGTAGCAGTATCTGCAACGCACCCGACAAAGGAATACTGGAAAGTGGTAATACCTGAGACGAAATTCCCATTGAGTATTTCTACCTGTGGTAAAAAATTCTTTGCCCAGTACCTGGAAGATGCTGTATCGAAAGTATATCAGTACAGCCTTGATGGTAAAATGGAGAAGGCAATCGAGTTGCCGGGCCTGGGCACAGCAAGCGGCTTTGGTGGCAAAGTTGATGAGCGGGAAACTTACTATACCTACACTTCGTATGTGTACCCGCCCACTATTTTCAAATACAACATTAATACGGGCACATCATCTGTTTATAAAGTTTCCAGTGTCAAATTCAACCCGGCGGAGTATGAAAGCAAGCAGGTGTTTTACAAGTCGAAGGGCGGCGAGCGTATCCCTATGATCATCACCTATAAGAAAGGTATGAAACTTAGTGGCAAAAATCCGGTAATGCTTTATGGCTATGGTGGCTTTAACATCAGTATGACACCGTCATTCAGTGTGAGCAACCTCACCTTTATGGAGCATGGCGGCATCTATGCTGTGGCCAACCTGCGCGGCGGCGGCGAGTATGGCGATACGTGGCATAATGCAGGTATCAAAATGAAGAAGCAAAATGTGTTCAATGATTTTATTGCTGCTGCGGAATACCTGATCAAAGAGAAATATACTTCCAAGCATTACCTGGCCATATCCGGCGGATCAAATGGGGGGCTGCTGATAGGAGCATGTATGACCCAACGGCCAGACCTCTTCAAGGTATGCTTCCCGGCTGTAGGGGTGCTGGATATGCTGCGGTACAACAAATTTACGGCTGGTGCGGGCTGGGCTTATGATTATGGGACTGCTGAGGACAGCAAGGAGATGTTTGGTTATCTCTATCATTATTCCCCGGTGCACAATGTGAAGAAACAGTGCTACCCGGCAACTTTAGTGACCACAGGCGATCATGACGATAGGGTAGTTCCTGCACATTCGTTCAAGTTTGCGGCATCGCTACAGGCTGCGCAAAGCTGTAAGAACCCCGTGATGATCAGTATAGAAACCAAGGCCGGGCATGGAGCAGGCAAGCCGACAGATATGCTGATCTCAGAGCAAGCAGATAAATGGGCGTTTTTATATTGGAATATGGGCCTGACCTATTGATAATGAAATGGAAGGCCCTGATTTTGCTATAGTATATTCAGCAGGAATCTCCGGTGCGTTTTTGCAAAGGGGCATTACTACTTTTCGGGAGGCGGCTGACTACGTTGGCCGCCTTCCTTATGGCCGCAACGCAGACAAGACTGACCTGGCTACAGTATTTTCTGATGGCTGTGGCACATGTAGTACCAAGCATGCTTTGCTGAAAGTGCTTGCAAATGAAAATGACTTTGACGGGTTGAAACTGATGGTGGGTATCTTTAAAATGAACCATAATAATACACCGGCTGTTGCCGGTACATTAGGCAAGTATGGGCTGGATCATATTCCCGAGGCTCATTGTTACCTGCGGTATAACAGGGGGATATTCGATCATACCTTTTCAAATGTGCAGCTTGATTTTGTTGCTGATCTTATGGAAGAACAGGAAATAGAACCGCTACAGATCACAGATTGGAAAGTGGCGTACCACAAGGCGTTCATCAATAAATGGCTTGCCGGCGATCCGCAAATTGTTTTTTCGGCGGTTGAGATATGGGCGATACGGGAGCAGTGTATCAGGGATCTATCAGTGTGACTTATTTCTTCTTGCCAAATACCCTTTTGAAAAATCCTTTTTTGGGCTGCTCACCTTTACTCGTCTCGGGGCCATCAGTAAGGGTGATGATACCCCGTTCGCGTACTGCGGTCTTTTTAACGCCACGGTAAATGTTTTGCCACAGCTCGCCTGCAAAGCCTTTTGTTGTGTCGCGTGCGAATGAGGTATTTACAGAGCGGACTTCTTTGCCCGGCATTGGGTTATCGGGGTACAGCAATAATGTGCTGCCCACAAAGGCAAATGGCCCATGTTTTCCTTTCCTTTGTTTGCTGTCAAACTTGAACAATGATATCTTTAAGCCATCATAGAACACAGTGAATTTGCCCGATGAAAAAGACTCATCGCCGGCTATGTGCATATCCATTTTTGAGAGGTGAAAGGAAGTGACCTTTACAATAGTGAATGCCTGGGCCTGTTCGTTCACTTCATCGCCGGTGAGGCTGCCGATATTGCCATCTACAGTAAAAGCCCCCTTTTTATTATTCAGTGCCAGGTCGAATTTTGCAACTACGCTGGTCTTGCCCATGTATTTGCCGTCGAGGTCGATGAGGCAGCTTTTGTTTTGTGCTATCAATCCGGGCATATTGGTGATGTTGCTGAATTTTGCTTTGATGTCGCTAAAATCTATTGTGCCTTCCTCACCTTTTGGGGTTACTTCGGTGTACCTGAAGTGCGCCTTGGTCATATTCACCACTCTTAGATCGGTCTGCAGACCCACCTGTAACAGTAACTGATTGGGGTAGCTGCCCATGGCGCTGGCATTTTTGTTCTCATTCGCCCTGATGAAATGAATATCTATAAATGGCTCTGTTGCGTTTACTGTGGGTATCAGCAATTCGCCATCATTCACCAGTTGGTTCCAGTTGAGGCCGACAAGTTCTACTTTAGGAAAGGTAAAGTTGTAAAATTCTTTTTCTTTTCCAGTCGTCGGATCATTATCGGTCATATTCTTAATGTGTACACTTTTTAACGTTACTGAATTGTCGGTACTTTCAAAATCAAGCAGTGGTGAATTGATGTGGTAATGCCCGTTGGGCTTATTCAGTTGAAAGCTTTTGAACCGCAGCTTACCACTGCGGGCATACAGGAATACGCTAGTGTCTATATGCTCATCATAGTTGTATACAAAATTATTAAGCATGGCCGATCCGCCATTCATGTGGCACGAAAAATGGGTTTTAGGGCCAGTGTAGTCATAGGTTACATCCGGGTTGTCAAAATCCACCTTTGCCGCTGTAACACGGGTTATCGTCGGCGTCTTTTTTTTGTCATGGATGGCTGTTGCCGCATTAGGGTCTGGCCGGCAGGACAGCAGCCATTTGAGGTTGTGTACCGTTACATGTCCGCAATCGACAGAGTGCTTATCTACTAAATCGCGCCATACGATGCCATTTGCTTCAAGGCTGGGTATAGACAACGTAGAAAGAGTAGGGGGAACAATCCTTCCGGCTGCTTTTAGTGCTTTGACCTGTTTCATATCGGGCCATAAGTGAACATCGGTGAGGGTAACCGTATGCCCGGCGAGGCTCACTGTAATGTCGCTGAACGAAATGTGGTATACGCTGTCTGTAGATTTTAGCACCGCCTCCGGCAAACGAGCCATGATGATACTTTTGTAATGATGTGACAACCACAGGCTATAGGCGAATACGCCCGCTACGATCAATAGGAATATGGATATAATGATGATCAGTGTCTTACGCATTCTGCTAACGGCCATAACAACATAATGATAAAATCATGCCAGTTGAGAAAAGAAAGGAGGATAAAGGTGTTTCTGAAGGGATTGATCTATTCAGCTTTCGGTACCCGGCCACAACCGGCATAGAAGGTGTGCCAGTAATCCTCATTGAGGCTGCTGATCATCACGCCGCCTGATGTGGACGCATGAATGAAGTAATTATTGGCGAGATACACACCCACATGGGTGATGCGCCTGCTGTGTATATGAAAGAATACCAGGTCCCCTTCTATGGCATCGGTGGGGCGCTTGATGCGCATGCAGGTGCTGAACTGCTCCATTGCAGTGCGCACAAGGTCCATGCCATATACTTCTTTATACAGTTTCTGTGCAAAAGCGGAGCAGTCGATACCTTCATCACCGGTGCCGCCCAGCCTGTAGTTGGCGCCATACCATTTATCTATGAACTGGTATAAGGAAAAATTAGTGATCTCTTTTGGTGTTATGCCTAAAATATCGGCATACTTTTTTTTCACCATGTTCTGGTCTTTTGAGAAACTGATGCCGTCTTTCACTTCCGGCTCGCGGTGCGCCAATGGAGCATCTTGCGATACTACTCCCGTCCGCCGGGGAGGTGGGGCTGCCACTGTCGCTTTAGGCTTTTGAGGTCTTTTGCGGCGGTCTATGGCATCCGTTTTTACATCGCTCTTGTTGTGCCCAGCTATATATACATTGTCTATAAACTTTGGCTGGCGGCTATGGGAATGGGTGGTTTTACGACTGCTCTCGCAGGCGCATAGCATGGCAATAAAGAAGATGCATACAAGGCAGTATGGGTGTAAGACGCTCTTCATCAGCCATTTTGTTATGCCGCGAAGGTAAGAATCCTTATGGTCTTGCACAAGGAAAGAAGAAACGCAGGGCGAATGGCGCGCCGGCCGGGCTATTTTGCTAAAAGATGGTAGAGCAGGCTAACCATAAACACTACCCCTATAAGCGAAATAATAATAAAGGCGACGATACTGATCGCATTAAGTAAGCGATTTTCTTTTCTTTGTGTGAGTTTCATTTTTCAAGGTTTTGAGTAAGTACAATGTAAAATTACAGAGCGCCAATAAATTTTACTACCGTGAAAACACGGTATTTCCTAAACGATTTGTTATTATTATCAGGGTTAAAAAGTCCTGTGAGCCCCCCGGCCAAAAGAATCAATAAAAGAGGAGCAAAAAAGAAAAAACGCATTATATTTACATCCGGTAAACAGCAGACCCATGCGCAAACTCCTTATTTTATTGGCCGTATCCACGATCGGTGTTACATCTTGCTCAAAAAACAGCTCAGAAAACGGGCCTTATACCTGCTATTGTGCTTATGGATTGATCACCGGTGTCAATTATCATGATACCACCTCCTATTTTACTTATGCATCGGATGTGAACCTGGTTGAAGCCCGCAACTATTGCGCAGACAAGCAGGATACGCTGATAGCTAACCCGAAAACGAATAATCCGACCTGCTTTATCAAATAAGGTAATCAGTATAGTTCATTTGTCCACATTGATGGTTTTAAGCCATGTGTGCGCATAATTGTACAATATCTTATTGTTCCGCTCCTGGTATAAAGTGTAGGATATCCTTTGCCTTTGTTTCAGTTTATTGAGGTGTATGAGGCGTTTTTCCGTGTGCCGCGGTACATTATATACCAGCAGGGTAGTATCGCCTGTGATCCCCTCATTATCTATTCGCAAAATATTTGTCACCGGCCTGCGCGGTTCGTGTGCATGGGCTGATGAAAAGACAATTGCAAATGCGGTGATCAGTAACGCCTTATTCATAACGACACAAATAACAAATTCATACCAAAGAAGGAGATCACTCTCTCAGAATATGCACATAGCAAGAATCCAGGCTATCGTGCGCGCCGAGGGTATCGCATGGCGCCTGGAAGTTAGTGGCCACGGGATCGCTTTGCCGGCCCAGGTCGTATTGTTTCATCGTTGAGCCGGTGTGGCATTGGCATTGCACATCGCTTTTGCAGCCTGCAAAAATGGCGAGGACAAGAAGGGAGATCATACTTTTCATAAAATGGCTTCAGTCTGCTCTTTCTATCGCATCCACCACAACTTTAAGGCAAGAGCCGGTGTTGTGCCAGTTGAGCCGAACATGTATAGAATCTGAAAAAACAGGAAAATTGGGGTTGATGCCGCAGCCTGCGGGCAGGGTATCAAATGTGCGGCCTGCTGTGCTGTCGTGAATGATGATCCAGTACTTTGCATCACACGGCGTCATAAAGGGCTCCTGCCCCATGATGGTACCGGTACTCATGTAACTGGTGGTGGTTGTCTTTTTTTTGCACCCGGCATAAGTAAGGGCCAGCGTGGCTAATAATAGGAAAAGTAACGGCCTCATAATTTATGTGTTTTTATTGTTTACAATGTAAGTACCCATACATGACTGCTGTCCCAGCCATTTTGCGCACGCAGTTTGTTGCAGGAGTCGGTATAGTATGTTTTTACAATGTACAGGGTGTCGTATGGCGTGTATTTACTGCCCATATTGTAGGTTGTTTTTATGGTGTCCTTATAGCAGACGCACATAACGCTGAACCCACCGCCCATCTTATGTTTGGTGCACGCCGCAGCTGCCAGGCAGCACAAAGCAACTAAAAGGTATATTTTCTTCATTTTGGGGCAAAGAGATTTGTTGATATATAGCAAAAGGTGTACCAAATATTGCTGCTTTGTTAAAAACCAGGTAAGAGCCTAATTTGTAAAGTGTTGGTATAGGAAATGGCATGCAAATTGCTTTTTAATTAGGCACACACAAAACAACACTTATGAGGATAGCTATTCTTATCTGCCTTTTGCTGGTCGCAAGTAACACGAAAGCACAATACAATCATTCACCAGTTGTGGCTAATGCAAGCCTTGCAGACTATTCACCACATCGCTGGCACTCCAATTACAATTATTACAACGGCATGAAGGGACTGGACGCAATGGGTTGTGTGGACTACTGCCTGATAGTAGGAGGGGCAGGGATTTTTTTTGATGGTGTCTTTGACGGGGGCTCTTCCAATCCCGATGACAGAAAGGTTTCGGATGGAGAGATGGCCTTGGGTGCGGGCTGTGTGGCCTCCGGCTTTTTGCTTGTTTATTTAGTGAACAGGACGCCCAGGTATGCTTCCAATATGCCGCATAAGCTTGAGCGCTTTTGTTATACCAGGCAGGGATATCCGCGCTTTTGTGTGGCCACCAGCTATAATGGGGTGGGAATGGGGGTGAATTTTAAGTGAAGTAGTACTGCCGATGTCCTATTGTGGTAACTTAGCATAATGAAAGCTACCAAGGCAGGATTTCTGTTTGCATTTTTGCAGGGCATGGTCATTTTCACCCTCGGATCTGCATTGGGGTATCGAAATACATACACCCGTGGGCATGAGATAGTGCTCATAGCCATAGGCATTACCTGTCTGGTTATCGGCCTTGTGATCGCCAATAAGTACCAGCTAACAAAGGAACGTGCCGGCGTGCTTGCTTCCAAAGGTCCCTTGCGTGGACGCCAGCTATTGGCTTATCTTTTGTCAATGACAGCAGGTGTTATAGTGGGCACATTTGTGCTGATCTTTTTAAAATGGTAACTCTAATGAACTGATCAATGAAAAATGCCATTCTGCTATTCGTTATCTCTATACTTACCTGCGCTGCAAAAGCGCAGGACCACAAGCTTGAGCGCTTTTGTTATACCAGGCAGGGATATCCGCGCTTTTGTGTGGCCACCAGCTATAATGGGGTAGGAATGGGGGTGAATTTTAAGTGAAGTAGTACTGCCGATGTACTATCTCAGTAACTTAGCATAATGAAAAGAACACCATTCTTCCTGTTTTTCGTAGTACAAGGAACCATTTCGTCGCTGACCAGTAGTGCTATCACCGGCAGGAAAACAAATACTGCTGTGCATGAGGGGATATTGATTGCTGTAATCGCTTTATTGTTCTTTGTTTGCCTGTGGCTATGGAAACGTACACAATTAAATATCAACCCGAATGCGCCGGTCATTTTTAAAAAACGACCGATTTTAATACCTATCGTCGCGTTGAGTGTGGGTGTATTAGTTGCCGTGTTTCTTACTGTCTGTTTTTAAAAGCGCAAATTACTATTACAATATGATCCGCAAAACCGTTCTGCTATTCGCTATGTGCATACTTGCCTGCGCTGCAAACGCGCAGGAACAAAACCTTGCTGCCCCGAAGCCATTTGTACTCGGAGAAACCCGTGAGCTTTGGTCGAAAGAGCTGGGGGAGAAAAGGGTAGTGAACATATACCTGCCGGAGGGCTATAGCCCTGGCGATACCACCCGGTACCCGGTGATATACCTTCTGGATGGCGGGGCTGATGAGGATTTCATACACATAGTTGGGCTAGTGCAGTACAATACTTTTTCGTGGATCAACAGGGTGCCCAGGTCAATAGTGGTGGGCATAGCCAATACCGACCGCAAACGCGACATGACCTTTCCCAGCTCTATTGCCGGGGACAGGAAGCTTTGCCCCACCTCCGGCGGCTCGGCACGGTTCATGGCCTTTTTGGAAAAAGACCTGCAACCGTTTATACAAAAGACCTATCACACTTCGGCCACAAAGACCCTCATTGGCGAGTCGCTGGGCGGGCTGCTGGCTGCCGAGGTGCTGTTTACGCATCCTGCACTATTTGACAAGTACATCATCATCAGCCCCAGCCTGTGGTGGGACGACGGCTCGCTGCTGAAACGCAGCCCGGCCATATTGCAAAAGGACTATACACACCCCACAGATATTTATATAGGTTGCGGCAAGGAAGGACTGGGATTGGGCAAAACCCCGCATGTGATGGAGGTAGATGCCAATGTACTTGCTGATAAAATAAAAGAAACCAAGAGCAACGCCGTAAAGGTGTACTTCGATTACCTGCCCGCAGAGACACATGCAACTGTGGAGCACCCTGCGGTGTTTAATGCTTTTAGGTTGTTATATCCGGTGGGGAAGGAGTAGAATTCTGGTGAATAACCGCAATTGGCAGAGGTTTTTCTGTGTAAACACTACTTTGAAGGCACGATTTTTGTATGTAGTATCAACTCACTCACAAAATAATAATTATGAACAGTAAGGTAGTTTTAGCTTCTGCCGGTAAATTCTGCGGCAACATCCTGAATAGAAAAATGCGTGCTGTTTTTGTATACGCACCGGTTTTATTCTTTCTAAGCAACATGCTTATTTCGTGTAACGGTAATGGCTCCGCTTCGCAATCGACGGCGCAAGGGGCCAGGGACTCCCTTGCTGCTGCTAAAGACACGATACAGCAACAAACTAATGCTTCCCACGCACTTTTGGATGAGTACGCATCAAAAAGCGCCGCCCTGGATAGCGAGATCATGCAAAAGGATAAGGCAATAGAAAAGCTGAAAAGCATAAATGGCCACCTTGAAAAAACGAACAAAAAACTGGCAAGTGAATTAAAGACCGACAAAAAACTGATCGCTTCTTTAAAAGACGACCTGAACGAAAAATCAAAATCATACGAGCAGCAGCTTGGATTGCTTGAAAATGATAAGAACGACCTGCTCAGGCAGCGGGATTCGCTGGTTGCAAAATACAATAAGGTGTTAGCGCTGGGCTCTGTATTGCATGCCTCTAATATCAGGCTTACCGCTATTCACTTAAAGCATCATGGCACAAAAGAAAAAGATACAAAACGCGCGCGCAGAGCCGATGAACTAAGGGTAGACTTTGATATTGATGAAAACAGGGTAGCTGAAAACGGTACAAAGAACCTGTACCTGGTGATCAAAGACCCGGCCGGCAATTTACTCAGTAACCCTGCCGCCGGATCGGGCGCGATGACCATGAGCAATGGCAGCCAAATGAATTACAGCGTGCTTAAAGAGATACCCCTCATCACCAACCAACCTGTAAAAGATATAACTGTAGAATGGAAACAGGAAGGCAATTATGAAAAAGGGGATTATACCATTACCATATACAATGGCGGCTACCGTATTGGCGGCGGACAAGTAGAACTGAAATAAAACACTCCTTTTCAATAACAGAGACACCCCCGGATATGTTGTATTTGGGGGTGTTACTATTTATATAGGCGCGTCCGCCATTTGCCGGTGTGCGTTAGCGACAGGCATCCTTTATATATTTATCGGCCCTCTTATCGCCCAGTTTTTTTGCTTTTTTCAGATCGAGGCAGCCACCTTTTTTATCCCCGGTCAGTATCCGCGATACGCCCCTGAAGGTGTATGGCTGCGCATACAATGGGTTGATCTCAATAGCGCTGGTAAAATCGGTGATGGCGCCTTCATAGTTAGCAAGCTTTATCTTTGCAATGCCCCTGCTGTAATAGGCCAGTGTATCCGGCTTCATTTCTATTGTGCGTGTGTAGTCGGCTATTGCACTGCTATCATTCTGCAGGTCATCTTCGGCAATACCCCTTCTCATATAAGCCTCAGCATAACCGGGGCTCAGTTCAATAGCTTTATTATAATCCCTTATGGCGCCGCTGTCGTCTTTAAGTATTTCCCGTTCCATTCCCCGGTAATAATAGGCTTCCATGGCGCTGCTATCTATTGTTATAACGGTAGTGTAGTCGGCCAAAGCCCCGCTATCGTTTTGTATTTTATTTTTGGATACAGCCCTGTTGTAGTAGGCCGCCATAAAGCCCGGGTTCAGCCTGATGGCCTGGTCGTAGTCATCTATAGCGCTGCTGTCCTGGCTAAGATCGCTTTTTACTACAGCCCGGTTATAGTAGGCATCAGCAAAGCCGGGCGCAAGCAAAATAGCTTTGTTTTCATCGCTTATGGCCCCGGTATCGTTGTGGGATTTTGACTTGGATACGCCCCTGCTGTAATACGCCCGGGCGTTGGCAGGGTCTATACCTATTACCATATTATAGTCGGCTATGGCATCACTATCCTGTTTTAGTTCGCTTTTGATCATTCCACGGCGATAATAGGCATCTGCATAACCGGGTTGAAGCGCAATGGCTTTGCTTTCATCATTTATCGCTTCATCCGGCTGCTGCAGTTTATCTTTTGCGATGCCACGGTTGTAGTAAGCCTCTGCATTACGGGCATCAGTAGCTATTGCCTTGTCGTAATCGCTTATGGCTATACTGTACTTCTTTAATGCGGTATTTGCAATGCCCCTGCTTATATAAGCCCTGGTAAAACCCGGACCCAGCTCTATAGCTTTTGTATAATCACTGATAGCAGCGTTCTCGTTCCCCATGGCGTGCGCCGCATCAGCACGGCCCAGGTACACCGTAGCATCACCGGCGTGCATAGCTATCGCTTTGCTATAGTCTTCCATAGCTTTTGTATATTCTTTAAGCAGGTAGTAGGCTTCTGCCCTTATATTATATGCGGCGCCATTCTGCCCGTCTGTTGCTATAGCTATGTTGTAATCGCTTACAGCATCGCTATAGTTGTGCAAGGCTACTTTTGTTATGCCCCTGCCTATGTAGGCTGCTGCATAGGCAGGATCTATGGTAATGGCTTTTGAGTAGTCCGTTATTGCAGCGCCATAATCGGTCAATGAATGCTCCACTAAAGCGCGGCTATAATAAGCTGCAGCATAACCGGTATCCATGCGGATGGCCGTGGTATAGTCGGCTATGGCGTTGGTGCGGTCATTCAGTTTATTTTCTGCATTGCCCCGGCTATAGTACATGCGCGCATCGCCTGTATTCAGTTTTATGGCCATGTTGTAGTCGGCAAGGGCAGCGGTGTACTTTTTGATCGCATAGCTGGCTTCGCCCCTGTAATAATATAAAGCTGCATTTTGCGGTTCGGTTATCAACGCCAGTGTATACTCTTTAATGGCGCCGTTGATGTCATTAAGATTTTACCTGGCTATCCCCACCTTAAAATGGGGTATCGGGTAGCTGGTATCCAGTGCATTAGCACGGGTGTAATCAGCTATTGCGCCGGTATATTTTTTCAGTTCAAATTTCGCATCACCCCTTGTATAATAAGCTTTTGCATAGTTGTTATCCAGCTTTATAGCGCTGGTAAGATCAGCTATCGCGCCGGTATACTTCCTGAGTTCATACTGCGCATTGCCCCTGTTGTAGTATGCTTTTTTAAGGGTGGAATCTATTTCCAGCGCCTTGGTGTAGTCGGCTATAGCGCCAATCGTATCCTGTATCTTATGCCGGGCATTACCCCTGTGATAATAGGCCCGGGCGCTATATGGGTTGAGCTGTATATCCTTGGTATAATCGTCTATTTCAGCATTTTGGGCATAGCAACTCATGGCCAAAACAAGGACAACCAACATTAGGGATAATTTCTTCATCTTATAAGGGAATTTTATTGAACGCAGTTGGTTATAGCCTCCATAACTAGACACCATAAATGTAAGACTTACCCTCGATTTATCGGGGGTATTTCATTTGAGGCAGGAGCCTATAAGTGCGGCTTCTTTCACATCTTTAAATTGGTCGAGTAGGGGTGTCCAATCTTCTTTTGGCAGGGACATTTCAAAAGCCCATATAACTAGGTCAACGATTTTAAGAGGGATAAATTGCCAACGCCAGCTAAATATTCCAACCTGGTCGGGTCCAGTATTAGCAGATTGGTGTCAAAAGACACTACAGTCTAATTTTTCGCAACAAATTGAAATCAAACAACTTAATGTATCATTGCTAAACAATAATGGAGATAAAATGATGAGCTGGGAGTTTATGAATGCATATCCGGGTAAAGTGGGGCAGTTCGGATATTAAGTCCCTGGAAAATACGCTGGTCATTGAAAGTATTGAGTTTGCCTATACTTATTTTACAAAAAACGCATAAGATGAGGAATTTTGAGCAGGGCAGACTCCCCTGTTAAAAATCGGCTATATGTGGCTGTTGATCTTCTGACTGTATCTTTTGATCGTTTCCAGGAGCGCTGCTGTGCCCAGGTAATAATTTGCCGCGTCGTCGATTTCCTTCGGCTCCGATTTGTTATCATCTGTATATCCCAGAATGGTCTGTTTTACTTTTTTGAAGCTGCGCAAAAATGGTTTCCATTCGTTTTCAGGTAACGACATTTCCAGGGCGTAGATCACCAGGTCTGTGAGCTGTAATAAATGATCGGTAGAATCAATATCTTCATACCGGGCATATTCCGGCCGGGCCAGCCAATCCATAAGTTTGTCTGCGCGCCGGATCATGGCCAATCGTTTGAGTTCCAGCAGGTCCGTTTGCTCTGTATGATCTGTGAAAGGATACACGAAATAAAAGTAAGCAACAATCTCAGAATAATACATAGCGTGTGGTTCTGTTTAACAGTAAGGATATTATATTACACCGATAAGGCAATAGTTCTATTTACCTTTTTGTTCCATAAT
>CAIRES010000069.1 GCA_903877645.1 uncultured Bacteroidota bacterium
GTTTGGTTGCAGCGGTTGATTTGCGAAGTAACGCTGTCAGTTCTTCTTCGGTCTCTTTGACCGTAACTGTTAGTAAGATTGCCATACTTAACCACAGCAAAAATCATGCCGAATTATTTAGTCTAATTGGTATTATTGCTGATAATTAATGTGTTACGCGATATATATTCTCAAAATAAGGATTAGCGAATCCAATAACACAATCTGATATGAAAAACTTTGGCTGCACCGGATGCCAAGCGCATTAAGAATAACATTTTTGTTTATATTAAAACATCATGTTGGCAAAAATGTAATTGATATCGTTGAATGCATTATCGCCTATGCGGCTTCAGAGCAGACTAGCAAAATAGAAACGTCAACTGAGCAATATTCATAGAAAATAGCTACACAAAATTCGTCCCAGTTCGAAATAATATATAATTTTAATTTTTCAAAGCAGTCAATTACATACAGATAGATCATATGAAGACGAAGAACCCTCAATCAAAGGAAGTGCTCAATGCAGCTCCAAAACCTGTGAACACACTTAGCTTAAAGCCAGATATACTGAGAACTGAAATAGCTATTGGAACTTTATCGCTGGGAATCTCTGTGTTGGCGCTTTACCTCCTCAATTATGTTATTTACACATCGTATCATCCGGATATAAAAGCAATATTAGATAAGGTAACACCACTATCATTTCTGCCAAGAGATTGGTTTCAGCCGGAACCTGTGGAAAGGCTGCAATACCAACTTTCGTTATTGGCCATACCCTTCCTGGCCCTTATCAGTTTTTCATTGGTGAATAAAGCAAGGGAATTTTTTACAAAGAACCCTGTACCGGCAGTGGTAGTGAATATAGCAGGTATACTTGCTTTCGTGGTATTTACGGCGAAGCTGATGGGGCAGAAGCTATTGTATGTTCCTGAGGCAGAATCTACTGCGTTCTATTTTTCAAAAAATCTGAGTGGCGCTTTTTCGGGTGCGTTGATCGCTGTTTTGTCTTTTTACTTATTGGCTACTTACCTGTTCGTGTTTTATTACCGGAAAGAGGAGACCTCTTTAAAAAAGACCATAATAAAATTGGTATGCTATGGCATAGTATCATTGGTGGTGCTGGATGTTTTTTTGTACGACCTGCTGAACATTGCTTTTATGCAGGAGGATATGCTGGGTGAGATCAACCCGGTTTTTTATTCCATAACACAGGTATACGCGGGTAAAGCTTTGCTGGTGGATTTTAATGCCCAGTATGGTTTGTATGGGTGGATATTGTACCCGGTCTTTAAGCTGATAGGAATGAGTACATTCAAATTCAGTGCAGTAATGGGGATATTGAATGGCGGCTCATTTATACTGCTGTACCTGGGTATAAGGAAAATTGTGAAAAGAGACATTCTATCACTAATGGTGTTCCTGTGCCTGATCTTCTGGCAATTCTGGCAAACAAGATTGCCTTTTGTAACGGAAACACATGCTTATTACCAGTACTGGCCCTTGCGTACGCTGTTCCCGGCTATTGCTTTTTACCTGCTTGCTTTGTATAATGAAGGGAACGAGAAAAGAAATAAGATACTGCTGCCCGTGCTGGCATTTGCTACCGCAACAGGGGTATTGTGGAATATAGATACCGGTGTAGTGGTATTTGGTGCAGTAGTTGTTGCTTTATTGTTCTCAGCATACCATACACTACCGCTAAAGGATGCAATAAAAAAAGGCATTGTATATCTTATATGGATGGTTGGCGCATTGGTACTCATGTTTTTGTTGTTCTTCGTCAGCACGAAAATACATACAGGCAAGTGGCCCGACTTTGGGCAGGCGGCACAATACCAGGGTATATTTTACATTTCCGGTTTTTTCATGTTGCCGATGAGCGCCTTGCACTTTTGGAATGTGCCGGCGCTGGTATACATAGCTACCTGTATTTATATAGTGCGCCATATGCGTAAGAGTGGCCATACAGAGTTACCTGTAGTTGTGTTTCTTTTCATCCTGGGAGCAGGACTTTTTTCTTATTTCCAGGGCAGATCGTACGACCTGACGGTAAATGCAGTGATGTACCCTGCGATAATAATGATGGGGGTGTTTTGCGACAGGCTTTATACGCAGATCGAGGAACAAAAAACATGGGTGCATGAAAGCGTAGTTGTGTTCCTGGTGCTTTTTCTTTTCCTGGCAGATGGTGCATTTTCGATGATCTACAACATACCCACTATACATGGGATCGCTATGGATAATGCGAGGGCCGATGACCCGCTGAAAGAAGACGCTGTAAAGCAAAGAATGGAATTTATAACCAACAATATACCCGCGAGGGATACTGTACTGATATTATCGAGGAATTTTGAAAGCTATTTTTATGCTATGAATGGGTATGTGAACCCCATGAACCAGGCAGGCTCAACGGAGTTTTTCTTCAAAACAGACCTGGATACTATTGTAAATTATATAAAGACAGACAAATATCCTATAATTTTTGACGGGCTACGCCCGTTGCCACCGTGGTATCTGAAAGATTCGCTGATACACGAACTGGCTTTGTATACAACCATAGAAAAAGCGACGAAGGACCGGACTTTGCTGTTACTAAAACCCACAGGGAAAAGGGCCAAGAGAAAGCTGGTACGTGATGCAGCAACTGTGTATTATAACGACCTTGGAGAGTTCAACAGGTTTGTTACCGCATACTCAAAAGGGTCATTCAGCGGTAGCTTTGAAATAGAATGTATCGTATCGCTGGATACTGCAAGACTAAGCAGGGATAACCTGCTTTTTGCAAACGCATCAGATAAGATACCATTTTGCGGGCTGCTGATACAACAGGCGAGCGATGATAGAACACAGTACAGGTTCATGTACGGTGATGGGAAGGAATGGACAGCCCAGGTCTTCTTCAGATTGAGCTGTGCGAAGGAGAACCATTTGCTGGTGAGTATGAAGAACGGAACAGTAAGCGTATACAATAATGACCAGCTATGCGGACAGGCAACCGGGGCTGCGCCGATCAAAAACAGCGAGAACAATTTTTATATCGACCCCAATTTCCCCGGTGTGGTGAAGGAGGTGAAGATAGAGAACCGATAGGCATTACTATACGTCATCGATCTCAGCTTCATCGGCAGGGCGGATGAGCTCGTAACGGCGGGCGAAGTTGCACCAGTGGCAGGTCTCTTTGCCGCAGCCACGATCAAATTCGTGATTCATGATGCGGCTGTAGCTGTCTTTTACCTGCGCGCGCACTACTTCTTCATCGGCGGGGTATACGGGTACGGTGACGTGTTTGTACTGGCCTGTCTTGCTTTTTTGTACGAAGTCGAACATGCCGGTAGAAACCTTCCATGTCCGGTCTTCCATGTGCTCGAGGATGAGCTTGTAAAAGACCATCTGTCGCCAGTAATCGCCGCCAAGTGGTTCTTTCTCATTGGGCTGGGCGGTCATTGCCGTGGCAGATTTATCAGGATCGCCGGTCTTATAATCGACAACACGGCATTCTGCACCGTTTATTTCTATCTTATCTATTTTGCCGGTGACGGGAACACCATCTAGGAAGTAGCGGGGTACTTTGTATTCTATTTCTACCTCTTTATGGGCAATAGCGCTATTGACATCGTAGTAGTCGGATATCAGGGCTTCGCCCTGTTCAATACGCCTGTCGAACTGAACAGGAGTAAAGCAGGAAGCTTCGGAAAACAAGGCAGACCTGAATGCGCCGATCACAATATCCTTGGCAGGGAAGACACCGTTGGCCTGCTTCATATCGAGGAACATACGCTCGAGTGCATAGTGTACCGCGCTGCCGAATGCGAGCGCATCATTCTTCTGGTAAGGCACTTTGAGTATGGTCTCGTAATAGAAGGCCAGCGGGCAGCGCAGGAATTTAGACAATGCAGTATAGCTCATGATAAACTGCTGTAGCACGCGCTCTATCCATTCGGCATTGGCGATCTTTATGCGCACCTCCGGTATTGGTTGCATGGCCCACTCCATGTGGTGCATCACATCGGCCGTAGATACGGGCTGGATGATCCTTTCTTCCAGGGTAGAGATCTCGTCAATAAAAACAGATTGTGACAGTGCCTTGCCGAGGTTGTCGTTGACTGCATAGGAAACCTGTAAATGCTTTTTGGCACGGGTAAGGGCTACATAAAAAAGCCTTCGGGCCACCTCTGTTTTATAGGTCTTTTCAGTATCGTCTTCTGTTTGGGTGATGGTATCGGGTAGCTTGTATTCATTGCCTCCGCCTTTCTTTTCTTCCCAGAAATTTTTTGTGGTACCAATGAGGAATACGTGCTCAAACTCATTGCCCTTGGCGCCATGCGTGGTAAAGAAGTGTACGCCATCCTCATTTTGTATAACGCGCTGCAATGGCAGTGATATTTTCTCATCGCCCATTCTGCCGATCATGATCAGCAGGTCGGCTGGTTTGGTTTTGGGATTACGGGCGTAAGTATCTTTTACAAATTCGAAGAAAGTAAAAAGCACCTGCATACTCCATACATGATCAGTAGTGCGAACAAGATGTGCTACGATGCCGCTTTCATGAATTATTTTTTCGAGGAGTAACGGCAGGGGTAAGGAAAGTTGTTGTTTTTCCCATTGGTCGAGGCTATTACCAAGCCTGTGCATGGCTTTGGCTGATTTAAGCCCAAGTGACTCTATCAATAATGGGTTAGATAATAGTAATCTCCAGCGGAGCGGGCCTTTCTCTTTTCGGTTGGCCTGCATGTACAGTGCGAGTTGTGCAATATCTGTAGGCTCAATGCCGTAGTATGGTGCGTGCATGAGCTCGAATAAAACCTCCTCGCCATCAAAAGGTTTTTTTCGTTCGAGGTCGAGGTAACGGATAACATTTAGTATTTGGTCCACTAAGGGTTCCTCCAGGATATTGACCGGCCTCTTTACATTGTATGGTATGCCTTTGCGCTCCATGATGGCCATGATGTTCTCAGCCTGGCGGTGCTGTGCATAGAGTACAGCTATCTCACGAAGCGGCACACCTTTCTGTCTTAGTTGTTCTATTTGCAGGACGGTATCAGCTTCCTCCTGCAGGATATTGGCATATACCTTCACAACGGGTAGAACGATGTCGGCAGTATTTTTAAAACGTTCACCGGCAGAGATAATGTTTTTATCCAATCCAAGATGCTGTAGTTGGTTGATGAGGCGTTTTTGGTTGTTTTGTATGGTTGCCATTGCCTTATCAATGATCGGTTGGGATGACCGGTAATTATGAGGAAGCACTACTATTTTTATATTATCCCGGTGACGTTCGTAGAAGTCAATGATGTTGCGGATTCGGGCACCCTGGAATTCATAGATGCTCTGATCGTCATCACCCACTACAAAAATATTGGGATCGTCCCAGTAAGAAGACAAGAGGGTAAGTAGCTCATTTTGTGAGCCGTTGGTATCCTGAAATTCATCTACGAGTATGAACTGGTAGCGTTCCTGGTAACTTTGTAATAATGCGGGGTTTTCGTTGAAGGCTTTGAGCACCCAGATGATCATGTCGTTAAAATCATAACGGCCTGAATTTTTCATGAGCTGCTCATAACTATCGAATAGGAGTGCAGCAGCTTTGCTGCCTTCCATCTTCCGTGTTTCTTCATATACCTGGTCTTGTTTCAGGTCGCCTTTCTGAAATTCTTTGTACTTGCGTTTGTAGACGTATTCTTCGCGGTTGGGCAGGTCGGCTACATATTCGTCAATGGCTTCGGATATATATGCGGGCGTCAGGTATTCCCGCTTCATTAGGTCGAACAGGCGATTGAGTTTGCCCGAGTCGAAGTATATATTACCGCTGAGCTTGCGTAAAGGATGGCCTTGCGGCAGTTCTTCTATCATTTGATAGAGGAGTTCTGTTCGTTCGAGGTCGGTAATGGGCTGCAGGGAACGCATGCTGAAGCTTTCGCTGTTGTTCTGTATGACGTTATTGCAGAAAGCGTGGAAAGTATAGATATTGACCTTGTGGGCAGCAGGGCCTATGATCTGTAGGAGGCGGCGGCGCATGGCGTTGGTAGCCTCATCAGTATAGGTGAGGCAAAGGATCTCGTGGGGCTGTACCTGGGCTTCGCTGCGCAGGAGCGCTGCTATGCGCATGGAAAGCACCTCGGTCTTTCCTGTGCCGGGACCGGCTATTACCATTACGGGGCCATATATTGTATCTACGGCCTCGCGCTGGCGCTCATTGAGCTTATTGTATCGGTCGAGGAAGAGGTCTTCATTGATCAGCATCGTGAAATGAAGGTAAGGAAAACCCAACCTAATGCCAAATATTGGAATACGAGGTAGTGCTACTGTAACGATTCGGCAGTGCAAACTTGCCAAAGTTTGTACCCGCCCGACAAGTTGTTTACATGCTGAAAACCATTTTGTTTGAGCATGCGTTGTGCCAGGTAGCCCCTAAGTCCGGCCTCGCAGTAAATAAAGATGGATTTCTCATTGGGCAACTCATTGATACGCTGCCTCAATTCGTCTATCGGTATATTGATGGCATTATCGATATGTCCGGCCAAAAATTCGGCCTGTGTTCTTACATCGAGCAAAATATCGCCAACGGATATTTTGTGAAGCTGATCCCAATAAAAGACATTCAACAAATCGTCCAAAATATTTTGGGCTACAAAGCCGGCCATGTTCACCGGGTCTTTCGCCGATGAGTAAGGAGGGGCGTAAGCATGCTCGAATTCTATAAGATCATAGATCGTTCCGTTGTGTTTTATTATAGCGGCTAAAACATCCAGCCGCTTGTCCGCACCTTCGTAACCCACTACCTGTGCGCCCAATAAGCGGCCTTCAAGTGGTGAAAAGGTGATCTGAATGGTCATTGGCTGTGTATCGGGATAATAGCCGGCGTGTGAACCATTATGTGTTGTAGAAACGATATGTTTTATATCAGCGGCATGCAGGTTTTTTGAAGCCATACCTGTGGCACCTACGGTGATGTCAAATACTTTTACAATAGCGGTGTTTATTGATCCGTTATATCGCTGCTTGTTGCCGAATACGATATTATTAGCACAGATTCGACCCTGTTTATTTGCCGGTCCGGCGAGGTAGGTGATCATTGGCTTGCCGGTAATTGGATTGTTGAATTCAATAGCATCTCCGACAGCATAAATATCCGGATCTGATGTCTGCAGGTATTCGTTGACAAAGATACCACGGGCATCACCTATTTTGAGACCGGCATTTACAGCCAACTTAGTATCCGGGCGAACACCGATGGACAAGATAACAATGTCTGCGTCAAGAGGAGTACCGCTTTTCAGCAGTATCCGAATGTTATTTTCAGTACGTTCAAATTCGGTAACGGCTGTTTGCAGCAAAAGGTGTACGCCTTTGGAGCGGATATGCTGCTGCACTATTGCTGCAATAGGAAAATCGACCGGCGCGAGTACCTGGCCACCCATTTCAACGATAGTGACATCCATGCCTATATTGTGCAGGTTCTCAGCCATTTCGAGGCCTATAAAGCCGACGCCAATGATAACGGCCTTACCTGACTTGTGTTGCTGCACGTAGTTTTTGATATGGTCTGTATCTGTTACATTGCGTAGCGTAAATATACCTTCTGAGGCAATGCCCGGCAGTGGTGGCCTTAGCGGCTCAGCACCGGGTGATAACACCAGTTTATCGTAGTGCTCTTCATATATCTCACCTGTAATAAGATTTTTGGCGGCAACTTTTTTTTGTTGACGATCTATTTCTATCACCTCGGTTTGCACACGTACATCTATATTGAACCGTTGGTGGAATGAGGCTGCTGTCTGCACAAATAATTTGTCTCTCTCCCGGATCACATCTCCGATATAATAGGGCAACCCACAATTGGCGTAAGAGATATATGCCCCTCGTTCAAAAATCACTATTTCCGCATGTTCGTCTATTCTTCTCAGCCTTGCTGCCGTACTGGCCCCGCCGGCTACTGCACCTACTATAATATACTTCATTTTCCGGCGATCTATTTCTATTTTTGATTTTCTATTGACCTGATGCTTTTCCGGGGGCGTGGCGTATAGCAACCTTGCGAGCCACAACATCCGGTGTCGGTAACTCCCTGGTAAAGGAAAAACAGGCTAACGACTCCCATCATCCAATCGTGCGATTGAATGCCGGCAACGAGCAGCATAATACCGATACCTGAACGAAAGATCCGGCTAAAATGCCAATTGGTGAATAACTTTTGCTTTAATTGATTCATCGTTCATATTTTTTAAGATTCATCCAACTGCCGCCGTTGTATACTTCCGTGAAGCCATTAGATTGTAGCACAGACTTGGCAGAGCTGCTTCTCATGCCCGATGCACAGCAGGTGATGACGGGTTTGTCTTTTTTCAATTTCGCCATTTGACTCCCAAGATTGGCCAACGGAATATTTACTGAGTTTTTTAAATGTCCGCCGGCGTATTCTCCGGTTGTGCGAACGTCTATGATCACTGCACCGTTGGCAATAATGGACGCCAGGTCTGCTTTAGGGCCTATGCCTAATAGTTTTTTTATTGTCTCAAACATGTTTAGTTGTTTTTATGATAGTTTACGTCCAGCCATGATCCGCCATTAGCGCACATGACCCCATTCTGCTTCAGGTACATGGTGGCCTGCCCGCTGCGGCCGCCCGAAGCGCAGCATAAGACTACCTGTTTCATTTTCTTCAATTCATCAAGATGCAGGTGAATTTCATCGAGAGGGATATTGATACTACCGGCTACATGTCCTCCCATGAATTCCTGCGGGGTACGTACATCAACGATGGCTGTATCTTTTGATTTGATGAGCGATGATAAAGTGGTTGTATTTTCCATTTATTTATTGTTTTCTTTTTTAAAAATGCTGAAAGCAAGAGCACCTACGATAGCGCCATATGCGGTACTATTTAAAGGCTTGCCCTTTATGGGGCAATTGCCGGATGCACAACCCACG
The DNA here is from genome assembly GCA_903877645.1 of uncultured Bacteroidota bacterium. Lineage (GTDB taxonomy): Bacteria > Bacteroidota > Bacteroidia > Chitinophagales > Chitinophagaceae > Nemorincola. The sequence continues at coordinate 8,911 of CAIRES010000069.1, forward strand.
AAATACCAATAACACCACCCGGCAATTGCCCCGATAACCATCCCGGCAATCTCAAGCCGGTATTTTGAAAGCAGTGACATACACTTAATTTTTTTTGCGGCCCGTGTTAATGCCAAATGGCAGATACAATGGACAAATACTGATGAAGCTGGTAAGAATAAATATTCCGGCGACTACTAATAGTATGCCGGCGACAACGCCATTGATCACATTAGTGAAATAAAGGACAGCAATAACAATAGCTATTAACATCCTTATGATCCTGTCGGCATTACCCATATTCTTTTTCATAAACAATGGTTTTGATTATGATGTAAAATTGGGTAAATGTTAGTGAGTGGTTGGGTACATATGTTCCCCTAACCAAGTAATTCGATGGAATTTCTTCCGAGTTTAACAATTCCTTTTTGTTCCATGGTGCGGAGGAGCCTGCTGATGGCCTCCCGGTGGGTATGTAGCTCGTCGGCTATTTGATGATGCGTTATATTGAGCGATGCCGAGCCAATGGCCTTTGCCCGCTCTTGCAGATAATGCAATACCTGCCTGTCCATATTGCTGAAAGCGATCAGGTCTATTACATCAATAAGTTCACTGAATTTTTTGCCATAAGTGTTATTGATGAATGCCCTCCATTGCGGATACCTGAACCATCCTTCTACGAGGTTGTTAGGTACCATGAGCAGCTCAGTATCCTCTTCAGCAATGGCCTTGATCAAACTCTTTTTTTGTAACTGGCAGCAGTTAATTGCTAATGCGCAGCTCTCGCCCGGATAAAGATGATACAAGAAAATCTCCCTACCTTCTTCATTCTCCCTTACAATACGAAGAACGCCTTGCTGCACTATAGGCAAATAGACAATATCGTCGCCGAGTGAGAGAATGACCGTGTCCTTTTTTATGGACTTAACACGACTAAATTTTGTGATCTCCTTTAATAATTCAGGATCGGAAAAGATAAGTTTACTCATATAAGACTGTAAAACAAGGGTTATTAGCGCAAATCTATGAAGATTTTCATAGCTTAACATTAAGTTAATATTGGAATAACATTGCCGTAATGTTGGAATATTTCCTTTGCACTTAATTAAAAAACACACAAATGAACAGAACATTTACCAAATTAGGCGTTGCCTGCTCACTGTTATTAACACTTGCAGGTACTGCAAAGGCGCAAACAGCCGACACAACAACAGAATTTAAACCACATGGCCAGCTGTGGGGATATGCATTTGGTGATTTCGCTTATAAGGGCGGATCAGATAACATTGGCACTGCAACAACACCAGCTTACCGTACCGGTTCTAACCAGTATACCGGCATGCCGGTGAGCACTAATATGTTCCAGTTCCGTCGTATCTACCTGGGCTATAACTATGAGATCAGCCAGAAATTCTCTGCTGAATTCCTGTTAGCTTCAGAAGATGATTTTAATGCTGGCCTCGACAACCAGGGTGCAGGCGATGTAGTTTCAAATGGCAAGTTTGCTCCTTACATAAAGCTGGCTAACCTGCGTTGGAAAAACATCTTCAAAAATTCTGACCTTGTTATCGGCCAGCAGTCAACTCCTACATTCGCCAAGACCGGCAGGAATAACCAAACGTCCGAGGAAGTGTGGGCATATCGTTCTATAGAAAGAACAATAACGGATATACGCCGTACCCCTTCTTATGACATGGGTGTGAGCCTGCAAGGTTGGTTCGACAAGAAAGGCAATTTTGGCTATACCGCATTAGTAGGTAATGGTACGAGCGCAAAACCTGAAACGGATAATTTCAAATGGTTCTATGGCGATGTGTATGCTAAGTTCCTGAACAAGAAACTGATCATAGACCTGTACCAGGATTACGAAAGGCTGAACTGGGGTGTATTTTCAACGAGCGCTAAGGCCGGAGTTTCCAGCCCTGCGGGCCCATGGTACCATGATCGTAACATGACCAAGTTGTTTGTTGCCTACACAACAAAGAAATTCACCGTAGGTACTGAGATCTTCCAGAACACACTGATGAATGATGTTAAGATCACCGGTAAGGATGGCGCGCAGTATTACCGCACCACTATGGCAATGGGTGAGTCTATTTTCGTTCGTGGCACTATACTGGCAAACAAGGCAGGCAACCAGACGCTTGGTTTCTTCGCACGCTATGACAACTACGACCCTACAGGCAACCTGAGCAGCATCGTAAGCAATGCCAACACGAAGAGCTATTCAGCAGCAACATCAAACTACGAGCCTACTACCAAGGAGCAGTTCGTAACCTTCGGCCTCGACTTTACGCCAATAAAGAACGTACACATCATGCCGAACATCTGGATGAATACTTACAACAGCGGTGTAACAGCAGGTGATAAGAACAGCGCAGGTACGGTATATAACAGTGCAATGAACACAAACATCAGCAATGTAAAAGGCACAGACGCAGTTTATCGTATAACATTCTATTACGTGTACGGTAAATAAGCAAAAAATTAAAAAAATTAAAAAACAAATATCATGAAAAAGACAAAAACATTAGCGCTTACCGCAGTAGCCATAATAGTGACTGGCGGCATGATGCTCACGAGCTGTAATGGCTCAGGTACAGGCTCAAAATCAGACAGCACTGCTGCAAAAGGCTCTGAGGAAGATAACACAGTAATGGGTGCAGGGGCTACTTTCCCTAATCCTTTGTACTCAAAGATGTTCTCTGAATACAACAAGAGCACAGGCCTGAAAGTGAACTACCAGTCTATAGGTTCTGGTGGTGGCATACAGCAGCTCACCAGCAAAACAGTTGACTTCGGCGCTTCTGATGCTCCATTGAATGGCAAACAGGATTCAGCTTTATCCGCTCCTGCTGTACATATCCCAATAACAGCAGGTGCTGTTGTGATCAGCTACAACCTGCCCGATATGAAGGATACACTGAAACTGACGCCGGATGTACTGGCTAAGATCTTCCTCGGTGAGATCAAGAAATGGAATGACCCGAAGATAGCTGCAGTAAACAAAGGCGTTAAACTTCCTGCTACAGATATATTGGTAGCGCATCGTTCAGACGGCAGCGGTACTTCTAACATCTTCACTACTTATCTTTCTAAAGTAAGCAAAGACTGGGATAGCAAAGTAGGTAAAGGTTCTTCAGTTAACTGGCCTGTGGGCCTTGGTGGTAAAGGTAACGAAGGTGTTGCCGGTTCTATCAAGCAGACACCGGGTGCAATAGGCTACATAGAGCTGGCTTATGCTATCCAGAACAACATGGCTTATGCAAAAATGCAGAATGCAGCAGGTAACTTCATTACCCCAAGCATAGCGAGCATTACTGCAGCTGCAAACATTGACATCCCCGCAGATGCAAAGGTATCCCTGACCAACACAGCGGCTGCAGAAGGCTACCCTATCTCCGGCCTCACATGGATACTTGTATACAAAGAGCAGAGCTACAATAGCCGTTCTTTGGATAAAGTAACCAAGATGCTGAATATGGTAAAATGGATGATCCATGACGGACAGCAATATTGCGCTCCATTGAACTATGCTCCCCTTTCTACGAATGCAGTAACTGTAGGAGACGCACAGCTGAAGACCATCACATTTGGCGGCAAGCCGGTATTGCAATAAACAAAATGCACAATGTCTTCATCTATTGATAATAACCTAATTACCCGCCCCGACCAGAATTTGGGGCGGGTAATTAGTTCTATAACAACTCCGGTGAGCAAAGTAAGAAGCACAAAAAGAATAAAGCGCTCGTACAGGCACATACGCGCCGAAAATGTGTTCAGGCGCACACTGGTGATCGTGGCACTGATCACTGTTGTATTAGTGTTGGGTATCCTGCTCACGCTGGTGGTACAATCCACGCTTTCTATCAAAGCTTCGGGCATTGGCTATGTGTGGGGCCATGTATGGGACCCGGTAAGAGATATATTTGGTGCCTATCCATTCATACTGGGTACACTGCTTACCTCTTTCCTGGCACTGTTCATTTCCATACCTTTCTCGTTTGCTGTAGGCGTGTTTTTGGGCGAGTATCATCCGAAAGGGTGGATGCCCAACCTGTTGAAGAACACTGTGGAACTGATAGCTGCAGTACCATCTGTGATCTATGGTTTCTGGGGACTGGCTGTATTGGTGCCAATAGTGCGCAGTTTTGAAACAAAAATTGGCGTAGACCCGGTAGGGCTGGGTATTTTCACATCTTCACTGATACTGGCGATCATGATCATCCCTTATGCTGCATCGCTGGGCAGGTCTATGATACAAATGGTGCCGTCTAACCTGAAGGAAGCAGCATATTCATTAGGCGCTACCCGGTGGGAAGTGATCCGTAGTGTGATCTTTCCTTACACAAGGTCGGGGCTGTTTGCCGGTGTATTATTATCACTCGGCCGCGCACTTGGCGAAACAATGGCCGTGACCATGGTAATAGGCAATACCAGCCTGATACCTAAAAGCATTTTTGCACCGGGCAATACAATGGCCAGCGTTATTGCCAATGAATTTACCGAAGCAGACCATCCTGTTTATCTCTCTGCCCTTATAGAACTGGGGCTGGTGCTATTTGTGGTAACGGTGATCATTAATATGATCGGCAAAAGATTGATCAAAGGGTTTACAAATTAGGATTATGAAAAGTATAAAGATCAATTATAAATACAGGATCGGTAAAAACATTGGCTTCCAGGCACTGATAACAGTACTTGCATGCGGATGTGTGGTGCCGCTCATTTTTATACTTGTATACATCCTTAAAGCAGGGATCACCAAGATCAACTGGCATTTCCTCACCAACCTGCCGAAGCCGGTGGGCGAGAGCGGCGGTGGCATAGCCAATGCGCTGGTGGGCAGCATGATCATCATTGCTATAGCATCAGTAATTGCTATACCATTTGGCATATTGTGTGGTATATATCTTAGTGAAAACAAAAAAAGCAAGCTGGCTTACTGGAGCCGGCTGTGTATAGACATATTGCAAGGTGTACCCTCAATTGTAATAGGTATTGTAGCTTACTTCTGGCTGGTAAAGCCATTGGGCGGGTTCTCTGCTTTATCGGGTAGTGTGGCGCTGGCTATTATGATGTTGCCTATTATCGTGCGTTCTACAGAAGAGACATTATTGCTGCTGCCTGATTCGCTGAGGGAAGCTGCTTTTGCGTTAGGTATGCCTTTTCACAGGGTAATTCTTAAAGTCATCATACCATGCGGCATTAGTGGCATACTTTCCGGGGTCATGCTTTCGGTAGCCAGGATAGCCGGCGAAACAGCACCACTGCTGTTTACAGCATTTGGGAATCCTTATTTATCTACTAATATATTGAAACCCATGCAGACATTGCCATTGCTGATTTTCAACTATGCCACCAGCCCGTATAACGACTGGCACGACCTGGCATGGGGAGCATCCTGCATATTGCTGATATGGGTATTGCTATTGAACATATTTACAAAGCTGATAACAAGAAAATGGAAAGTACAATTGTAAAGTCGGTTAATTACAATGCCTATTTCGGAGATAACCACGTTGTAAAAAACGTGAACATTGAGATCCCCCGGAATACTACTATAGCTGTAATGGGCCCATCGGGTTGCGGAAAAACTACTTTCCTTCGTGGCATCAACAGGATGCATGAACTGATACCGGGCGCTACAGCCAAGGGGCAGATCATGTTGAATAATGAGGACGTAATGGAGATGCATCCCATATTCGTGCGCCTGAAAATAGGCATGGTATTCCAGCGCCCTAATCCATTTCCGAACCTCAGCATCTATGATAATGTGATTGCGGGCTATAAGCTCAACGGCATCAAGCTCCCGAAAGCAGAGAAGGATAAGATAGTAGAAGACTCATTGACAAGGGTGGCCTTATGGAAAGAGGTAAAAGATTCGCTCACCAAGAAGGGGTCATTCCTATCAGGTGGGCAGCAGCAAAGGCTATGCATAGCACGTGCGGTAGCTATGGAGCCTGAAGTGCTATTGTTTGATGAGCCTACATCGGCACTGGACCCTATATCTACCTCTACGGTAGAAGAACTGTTTCATGAGCTGAAGAAAAATTATACCCTGATCATCGTAACGCACAATATGCAACAGGCAGCGCGTGTGAGTGATAAGACCGCTTTCTTTTACATGGGCGAGTTGGTAGAGTACGACAACACAAAACAGATGTTCACCAACCCGACGGATATACGTACACAGAATTATATTACCGGCAGGTTTAGTTAAGACAAGAACAACCCCCCGACCCCCTAAAGGCGGAAATGTTACGGGATATGAGTTTAGGAATGGGAATATACATTGATTCTAAAAAATTGTTTTAAGTTATGACACAGTTAGAGAATGAGATACAATCGGTGAAGGTGGAAGTAGTGAGCATGTGGAACCTTGTGGAGTCGCAATTGCAGAAAGCGAGAACTGCGCTTGTTAATTTTGACAGGGACCTCGCACGCGAAGTGGTACTGAAGGAAAAAAGAGTGAATGCCTTTGAGCTGAAGCTGGACAGAGATTGTGAAGATGTGTTCGCACTTTATTGCCCCGTGGCAATAGACCTTAGGTTTTTGCTGGCCGTATTGAAGATCAATAATAACCTGGAGCGCATAGGCGATATAGCCGAAGGCATCTGCAAGTATATCATAGAAGCAGTCAATGATTTTGACCAGAATGTATTTGCCAAGACCGAAATGATCAAAATGTTTGATGACTCTATAAGGATACTTGCCGATACACGGCTGGCATTTGAGAGGGAAGACACAATACTTGCCCGCAGCATCTTCAAAAAAGATGAAGTGCTGGATAAGATCAACAATAATGCGATAGCGAGGGTGAGTGAGTGCATCAGGGAAGACATCAATGTAATGAACGATGCCCTGTTTGTGTTATCTATCATCCGCAAAGTGGAGCGTGTAGGCGACCAGGCTAAAAATATAGCTGAAGAGATCATTTTTTATATAGAAGCAAAGGTGCTGAAGCACCAGGAAGAATCTACAGGGAAACACTAAGCGTTACTGATAACTACCTTATGAAACGCCGGTATATTGAGTGTGTTAATTACATGGCGTTTGTATAAGAACTCCGGAGCGATCCGGAGTTTCTTTTTTTAATGAATAAGGTGCCCTTTTGGGGCACCTTATTAGAAGTTGATTTTGACGCGCTACTATTAATTCATGTTGATCGCGCAGCTCGACGAAAGAGAGATGTTGATCTGGTGGGGTAAATAGGCATCCCCGGTGCCGATAAAAGAAGTAGCACCAAACGTCTGCAAGGGTATCGTTAAATTGCCACCGCTATTGGATAGTATTCCATAAACACTGTATCCAGAATTAGCAAAGTTGGAGAACCATATCTTATTAACTACAGACGGATCAGCATAAACACTGTCGGCATAATTAGAAGTGCCACCACAAAACAAATTGCAGTTATTGTACTTGCCCAGGTAGCTTGTAGGGCGCGGCAAAACCTTCAGCTTGAAATTATACGTCTTTGCTTCGCCTGATGCCATAGTGGCGGTAAGGGTAAGCGGATAGCTTCCGGGAGTTGCCCCGGCGCCGGTAGTGTCGTATAAAGTGAACAGCGTAGTGAAGGTAGGGTAGCCGGTTTTTTGCCATGTTGTGTCTATCATTATACCCGATGGTATGCCGGACAGGGACAGCGTCACATTTTGCTGTGCAGAGTCCTCGTATTGCACTGTGAGGTACAACGAAGCCGAAACACCATAATTATTAATAACGGTCATGTCGGTGATGCCGTTAATGATAAAAGGTGGCTGTGGCAATACCAACGGACCAGTCGTATGATTGTCTACTTTCGTGCAAGACGAAACAAGTAAGACTGCAAGAACGAATAATAAGAGCTTTGTTCTCATAAAAAGCGTATCAAAAATTATTAAAACTACTGGATGGTAAAGCTACAAGTGCTGGAGCCGTTATTGATAGACAACGACATGTAGTGGCTATATGCTGTGCCTGAGCCACTGTAGGTAACAGCACCAAAAGTTTGAGCAGGAATGGTCATCTGATCGGTATGGCAGCTATAAGTGCCATATACCAGGTGGCCTGAATTTGCGAAATTGGTGAACCATACTTTATTGGTTACATTAAGGTCAGCGTACACGCTATCGGCATAATATCCCCCCCCGCAATTATTATAGCAGTCATAGTACTTACCAACGATGTTTGTTGTGCATGGTGGTGCGGCTTTTACTTTTATATTGAAGTTGTAATTTTTCTTTGACCCGTTTGAGCTGGTAGCTGTGAGCACCATCGGGTATGTGCCTGGCGTGGCGCCAGCTGCTGTGGTATCATAGATCATGAGCTGCGTATTAAATGTTGGTATACCTGTATTGATCCATGTGGTGTCCATAGCAATACCTGTAGGAAGTGCGGACAATGACAACGTCACATTTTCTTGTGCAGAATCGGCATAGGCTACTGTAAGGTACAAGCTCGATGTGGTGCTGAGGTCATTCTGCAAGTTGATGTCGCTGATCCCGTTGACCAGGAAGGCAGGTTGTGGCGACCCAAGAAGGTTAGTAGTGTTGGTGGTTTTTTTACAGGCTGCAAGAGCTGTCAGTGCGAATGCTGCGATAAGTGTGGCTTTTCTCATAAATAAAGATGTTGAGTTTAATTTGAATGGCGAAGCTATGTAATTTATTATATCATAACGCTTTACATCGTATTTTGAAGACCTTTTTCCCATTTTTTAACATGTACATACACTGGATTATTAACCGGTAGTAACTAATTTTGCAATTGTATGGATGTGATCAATAACAAAAGGTACTCCCGCTTTGAGATACTGATGCCGGATGGCGAAGTTGCCACGCTGGAATACAGGTGGCTGAAAGGAAGTATGGTGCTGATGCATACTGTAGTGCCTGCCCCAGGAAGAGGTAAAGGTATAGGCTCAAAGCTGGTAAAGTATGTGCTGGACCACGCCCGCGAGCAAGGCCTTAAGGTGATAGTCTATTGTCCTTTTGTAACAGAATATATGAAACGCCACCCCGAGTATAATGACCTGGTGGATGCGCAGGGGAAGTGATCACTTCCCCTTAATCGACCGTTTCATTTCCATCACATCCATTTCAAGGTCGGCGAGGCGGTGATACACTTCGGCGGGCTCGCTGAAGTCGCTGCTTATTTTCATACGGCCATACCATACTTCGCTTACGTCTTCGGGGTCTATCTCCAGTGTAGGGAATTCATGGCGGTGGGCTATCGTGTCTGATTTGAGGTATAGCTTACCCCGTTCTTTTAGGCGGTTCACGACACGCTTCACAGCCACACCTCCTTTGTGTACTACCACATATACCCGGTTGTCGCGTATCTTATCCAACTGGTCTATCCATTCGCCTATGATGCGGTCGCCATGCAGTACATTGGGTGCCATGGAAGGTCCATCTACCTCAAACATGCGGTAAGTGGCATTATTGAGGCCCGGCAGGCGGAAGGTGGGGAGCGTTTCCATAAATTCGGCATCGCCATAGCCCAGCAGGTAGCCTGCGCGTGCTTTTACCGGCACATACACAATATTGTCGTTGCCGCTGTTATCCACCGTTATGATGCGGGGGATGCCACTATAGCCTACATTTTCGGTAAAAGCGGCTTTCAGCATTTGATCTTTTTCCCTGGAAATAAGGAGGTCTTCCATATTTTTTGACAAAAGATCGTCCAGCGAAATGCCAAAATACTTGGCAAAAGCGATCAATGTTTCCAAACTTGGCTCACTTACCCCCGCCTCGTAATTGGCAATGGTGGTGCGCCCTATTTTCACGTCAGAGCTAAGCGCATCCTGCGTTTTGCCCGATTTCTTCCTGAGGTATTTCAGATTGCCGGCTAAGTACATAATGCAAATGTAAGATTATTTTTCCACAAAATTTGGATTTGTCAATTAAATTGGAATATCTTTGTGTCCTAAAAGGACAAAATACGGATCAAAGGTAAATGATTTTTTATTTGTGCCAAAAAAATTGTCTAAAAGGAGAAAAACATTAAGGGAATAAGGAAAGTGCTAACCCATACACTATCTGTAACCTAAAAACGATCATATATATGACTAACGAGCAAAAACAACAAGTACGGGATGCGCTGGTGCGCTATGCAAACAAATTTGACACACAAACACGTGCGTCAGAAAGCCTGGAGGGTATCAGTTCATCAACTATCTCACAGGTAAAGAACAATAACTGGGAGCTGCTGAGCGACCGGCTGTGGCACCATATCGCGAAGCAGGTTGGCTTCTTCAGTGGGGAATGGCAAGCGGCAGATACAAGTTCTTACCTGTTGCTGCGTATCCTTTTCAGCGATGCGCAACATTACGGGATGACCTACGGCATTGCGATAGGCAAAGGGCTGGGCAAAACCTTCACTGCGGTGCGATACGCACATGAGCATGCAAACACTTATTATATAGAAGGTAATGAGCAGCTAAACAGAAAATCGTTTATGACTGCATTAATGACGGCCGCAGGCATGAATTACAGAGACGGTGTGCCTGAAATGATGCAGTATTTTACTGATAATATAGAACAAAAAGAGGAGCCGCTGCTTATTGTAGATGATGCGCATAAACTGAAGGACCGGGTGCTGCACCTGCTGGTATTGTTATCCAACAGCCTCGCCGGTAAGGCGGGTATCATCATGATGGGGGCAGATTCGTTACGTGGCCGTATCATAGATGGTGTACGGACCAAGAAACCAGGCTATGATGAAATATATAAAAGCATAGGCCGACGGTTCATCACATTAAGCAGTCCCGGGCCCAAGGATATAGAGTTGGTATGCCATGCAAATGGCCTATACCACGAAGACATAGTGACTACCATAAAAGAAGATTGCCAAAACAACCTGCACCTGGCCACAACCTTAATACAGATGAACAACCAGATTGGCCTTGCCGCATAACTAAGCAAAAGAATAAATACCATCACTGTGAACTTTAATAATGAATATATGATATACGCACCCGCAAGACAAACAGATATTACCAGATACATACCCCGCACGGCAAAGCTTCGGGTAAACAAAACAACTGGCTCAAGAGTGATCCTGCTGCTGAGTCCCGCTGAGGATACCTTGAAAACACAGGAGCATATGCTGCAAATAATAGCGCTTGCCCTTGATATGGCGCCATCCTGCTTCCTGATGAAAACGCGGCTGAGGAATGTGGCCGAATTAAGATATATAGGAGCGCTGCTGCTGCGAACCTATTTCCCAAAGATCACCCTGCAGCAGATAGCGACACTATTCGGAGGTATGGACCACACCACCATCATGAGTGGTATGCTAAGAGGAAAAAACCTTATCCAAACCTGTGATGAGCGTTTCATAAAGAAATACAATACAGCATTAAACTCAGTGAATATATGGCTAAGAAAAGAAGCAGCGTAAGGATACACCTCAGCAGGCAACGCATGGAGGCCCTGTTGGAAATATGTGAGGAAATGCTTGAGGAATTCAGTCCACGAAACGAGCACCAATTTCTGCTGAAGGAATATCTGTCAGAGCTACAGCACAAATTGCGCGAAATGCTGAAAAGAGAACAGGAAACCTACCTGCTGGCGCTTACAGGCACAGAATCCATTGCTTTTCACCAATTGTGGAATATGCTGGATATCAGTCACGACAAATATGCCTTGCTGATAGTAGACAACCTGCTGAAAAAAATGGGCGCTTTGGCGGCCTGACATCGCAGGCACAGAATTTATTATGAATACTTCCGGGTGCCCTGCACCCGGTATAAAAAGCCCACAGGGCAGAGTATATGAGAACAAGGAACACTAAAAAAACAGCAAATGAAGTTACAGTAGCCCAGTTTCATGAGGCTATGAAGCAGTATGCCACAGCAGAATACAGGGAGCTGGAGATAAACAAGGCCATTGAAGTGGAGGTAAATGATGTGATGAAAAAGTATGAAGATGAGCTGATGTGCCTGGCTCAGGGAAAAGGTACTGCTTTTGAGCAGGCACATTCTTATTGCCTGTGCAACAAAGATTCATTATTTGATCAGCGCAGGAGCTTAGGCACCCCATATGGTATAGCAGGTTTCAGGCTGGGCAAGCCACAGTTAAAAACGACCAAGGGCAATACCTGGGATTCGGTGCTGGCAAAACTAAGAGAAAAGCTGCCGCACCATATCCGCATCACAGAAGAGCCGGCAAAAGACCTGCTGCTGGCCGACCGTTACAAAGAAGATATTGCCCCTGTCCTTAACGAGATCGGGGTGTATATAGTACAAGACGAATTATTTTATGTAGAAACCAAAAAAGCAGCCTAACAATGATCAAGCAAAGAACCAAACAGCAGTACAAGCACGAAATGTTGCTCACATTTATGGCCAATACGAAAACCGTACAGGCAAAACCAAAACGCAACCCGCTGAAACTGAATATCATGAGAACTATGCTGTCCATTTTTGCCTGATAAGGAAAATAGCAGATGGAACGCACTATGGTGTGGCATGGTTTTTTGCATATGAATGATGAGGGCGAAAAAAATCTAAAACTAATTTTTATGAGAACAGCATACGTAGCCGGAAAAATAACGGGCCTTCCGAAGGCCCATGTACAACAGAAATTCAATGTGATCACGGATAAGCTCACCGGCATGGGCTATAATGTGGTCAATCCATTAGGGGTAAATGACGAAACAAGCAACTGGGATGACTCAGTACGTTCAGATATCAAAAAAATGCTGGAGTGCGACGAAGTACACCTGCTACCCGACTGGCAGCAAAGCCGTGGCGCGCAACTGGAACGCGACATAGCTGTGCGGTTGGGCATGCAGGTAGTGTATCATTAAAATCAAATAACAGATATTCTTAGCTGAGGCGATGTGCGTGATGTTATATCACGTGCATCGTTCTTTTTTTGCCTCACGGATCCAATGCGGCTTTATACACAATCAGGCACCTCTTCCTGGCTTCTTCGTGGATAACTATGGGTGCGGGATAAGTGAGCTGCTCGTATTCCGGCACCCATTTGCGGATGTACTTCAGATCGGGATCAAATTTTTGGGTTTGGAGGTAGGGATTGAAGATGCGGAAGTAGGGTGCGGCATCGCAGCCCGAGCCTGCGGCCCATTGCCAGCCACCGTTGTTCGCGGCCAGGTCATAATCGAGTAGCTTTTCGGCAAAGTAGGCCTCGCCCCAGCGCCAATCTATAAGCAGGTGCTTGGTGAGGAAACTGGCAACTATCATCCGCACGCGGTTGTGCATATAACCGGTCTCATTGAGCTGGCGCATGCCGGCATCTACTATGGGGTAGCCGGTTTTGCCGGCGCACCACAGCTCAAATTCTTTTTCATTATTGCGCCATACAATGTTGTCATATTGTTTTTTGAAAGAACCTGATACCACATGAGGGAAATGCCACAGGATCATCTGGTAAAAATCCCGCCAGATGAGCTCATTGAGTAAAGCCCCGTTGATCTCAATTGCCTTTTTTACCAGTTCACGTATGCTAACAGTTCCAAATCTTAAATGCACACTCAGCCGGGTAGTGCCATTGGTAGCCGGGTAATCGCGGGTTTTATCATAGTGGCGGGCAATATCCTCATTTAGCTTTGCCGGTACAACATCCGGCTGTGCTTCTTTGAAGCCTATTTCTTTCAAAGAAGGAATAGCACGGGGAGCTTGCTTATAAAAACCATCAAAATATTTTTCGGTAGGGTAAGGCTTACAATAAAAGCCATTGAGCTTTTCTTTCCATTTTCTGCTGTATGGGGTATAGACGGTATAGGGCTCACCATTATCTTTTACCACCTCATCTTTTTCAAAGATCACCTGGTCTTTGAAGGTATGGAAGGTGATATTTTTTGTTTGTAAAAAGGTGCCGATCTCAGTATCCCTGTTTATGGCATAGGGTTCGTAATCGTGATTGGTATATACTGCTGCGATGTTATGTTCCCTCGCTAGTTCTTTAAAGCAATCTATAGCCGTACCATGCTGTACGAAAAGTGTACTTCCCATAGCCGATAACTGCTGCTGCAGATGAGTAAGTGCATTATGAATAAAATGTACCCGCTTATCCGTTTTATTTTCCAGTCCATCAAGTATCGCTGTATCGAATAGGAATATGGGTATCACAGGTGTGCCACTGCACAATGCATGATACAAGCCGGCATTATCATGCAGCCTCAGGTCTCGTCGGAACCAGAATATGGAAATAGGTGGTAGCATTGAACGGATATCAAAGATAAACATCCCGGAGAATGCATTGTAATTGTTAAGTTGCATATTTATATTATTTTTATGATCCTGTAGATAATGTTTTTACAAATCATCCGATAAGAATGCCCATAAAACGATATGGAATTTATTTCCTGTTCTTCGCCATTATTTCTGTGCCTATATTCTCGCACCTGGATGCAAACCCTTTAATGCTATGGGATGAGTCGCGTCTTGCTAACAGTGCTATTGAAATGAGCCACAATAATAACTGGCTGATTCCGATGATGGATGGCCAGCCGGATATGTGGAGTACAAAGCCACCCTTTATGATATGGATGCAGGTACTTGCTATCCGTACAATAGGCACAAATGAACTGGCTACACGCCTGCCATCAGCACTTGCTGCATTAGGTACCTGCCTAATGATTTTCTTTTTCTTTTTAAAGAAGTATAAAGAGCCGATTCCGGGTATGATCAGTGTGTTGATATTAGTAACGACACGTGGATATATGGCCATTCATGGAATCAGGACAGGAGATTATGATTCATTGTTGACCATGTTTATGACAGGCTATGTGCTATTCTACTTTCTTTATCTCGATCAGAATAAAAGAAAGTATCTCTATATCACTTTTTTATTTTTAATAGCTGCAGGGCTTACAAAAGGGGTGCAATCCCTGATATTTTTACCGGCATTATTGCTCTACGCAGTTTATAAAAGGAAATTATTGTGGCTGTTAAAAAAAGTAGATCTGTACATTGGCATTGTGTTGGTACTGGTGTTTGTTGTTGGGTATTATCTACTGAGAGAGCATTATAATCCCGGATATATAGCTGCTGTGAGGCAGAATGAGCTTGGTGGCCGTTTTTCTGATGTTATAGAGGATCATAAGGGGGATATATGGTATTATTATGAGGCAATGGTGGACAAATTATATTTTAACTGGTATATACTAATAATACCAGGCATCATCACGGGATTTTTATATAAGGACAAGGGTATCAGGGATATTTTTGTGTTTTCTCTTATAGTGGTATTCTCCTATTTACTGTTCATTTCATGGGCTATGACCAAACTTGATTGGTACTTGTTGCCTATATATCCTTTTTTGGCAATTATTGCAGGCCTTTTCTTATATGTGTTATACCGAATGTTGATGAACACAACAGGTTGGCAAAAATATCTATCGTATAATGCACTGCCAGGTATTTTTCTGTTTTTGACTTTTATTGTTCCATATCGGTCAACGATAGCGTCGGTTGAAGCGAGAAGCTATGACCAAGGTATGGAACCTTGGCGGATAGATTTAAAAGTGATGTTAAAAGACATGCTGCATCATGAACATTATATGGGCAAGTGCCAGATATTGAACGACAATATTTCACAAGACCTTAATTGGTATTATAAAGCATTCAGGAACGAAAATATGCGGGTATCGCTTGTTGAGTTTGCTTCGATAGATCCTAATGGGAAACTGGTAGTTGCTAAACCGAGATCTAAGAAGGTAATTGACAGTTTATATAATTCGCGGAAAATTGATTCATGCGGACAGGCTATTGTTTATGAGCTTTCAGGAAAGAAAAAGTTGAACTAAGAAAACATATATATGGATGTGAGTACAAAAGTTCTTTTGGATTGGAAGGGACAACATTTTTCATTGAGTATGAGGGTGATAAATTCTATTTTAATCATTTTAGCGTAGGTTTGTGATCATAGTGAACTACATGCAGTTAAAGCGAATAACATTACTTCTGTTTAGTATTTTATACACCTCTTTTTCTTTTGCCCAGATACAGGGCGAGTATGTACAGTCGCGTATTCTCATCTTATTGGATGAATCATCGAGCATGATCCAGCTATGGTCGGGCACGAAACCAAAATATAAGGCGGCTGATGAACTCATCATGAGGCTGATGGATAGCGTGTATGCGGTAAACAGCAATGTCGAATTTTCGTTGCGCGTATTCGGCCACCAGCATACGGTAGAAGAGCACGACTGCTACGACACCCGGAATGAAGTGGGCTTCAGCAAAGACAACCGTTCACAGATGGCTTTGCGGCTCGAGGACATACGCCCGCTGGGTGTTACGCCTATTGCTTTTGCACTAAAGGAAGCCGCGGCCAAAGATATACTGGATGAAAGGCACAATGTATACAGCATCATACTGATCACAGACGGCGGAGAAAGCTGTGGCGGGGATATATGTGAAGTGATGAAGACCTTGCTTAAAAACAAAGTGTATTTCAAGCCATACATTGTGAGCCTGGAAAATGATCCGGGTCTGAAGGTGACTTATTCGTGCATGGGTGATTTCCTGCAGGTAACTAAGCAAGGCGAAATGTCTGGTGCAGTAAGCACTATAGTGGAGGCATTCAGGCCTGTACTCAAAGTTTCTAATGATGAATACAAGCATATGCAAACGATCGCGGCAAGTGCGCCAAGTGTGCTGAAGGTGAATGTACCTGTGATCAATGTGCCGGAGAAAAAAGATACGGTGCCCCTGGTAGTAAAACCAAAAGTTGTTGAAGAGCCGAGGCCCGTCATCAGAACATGGAAAGCCCCGGTAACCAATAATATACCATCCCTTGATGTAGCCGGGTTACGCTCGCTGGGGTTGGTAAAGCGGGCCGACAAGATGCAGGAAATAGAATCTAACCTGAGAATACCAGTAGCTGCAATAGAAGCGCCTGCACTACCGAAGATCGAAAAAATAGATGCGATGATACCTTTGCCTGTACATACAGTGAGTACTACGACTCCTGCCTCCGGCAGTATGAAAAAGATGGCATCGGGTTTAAAATTACCTGCAATGATCATTGATACTCCTGTAGCCAGGCCGATAGATAAAATAGCCCGGCTGGCACCTGTCAAGCCAAGGCAATTCAATGTCATATTTGTTATTGAAGAGCATGCTTATGCTACCAGGGCAGTTCCGGCACTACCTCCTTTGAAAATGGACTGGCTGCCGAAACCCGACCCGGCAATTGCTAAAAAAGTGGACTATATAGTAAAAACAGAAGATGCAAAAGAAACAACAGTAATGGTCTATTTTACTAATGGTACAGGTACCTTCTACTCTACTACGCCGCAGGTGATACTTACTGATCCGATAGCTAAAAAAATGGTGAAGAAATTTTTCCGTACCGTAGACCCGGATGGCAACCCCGACCCGCAAACCAACATACCGGCAGGTGTTTATGATCTTACTTTTGCGTCTAAAGCCGGATTTCTTTTGAGTGGCGTGAAGGTGGAACAGAATAAGAAAAACATGGTCATTGTTACTGTGCAAAACACGTCTCTGAGCTTTGCTTATGATAAAGCGCCGGACCGTCCTGTTACTGAATTTACTGCAGTGGTAACCGAAAGAAACAAAGCTCGGGGCAGGGTACAGAACCAAAAATGTGATGAAGCAATAAAATACGAGCCCGGCAATTACCACATAGAGATAAACACCTTCCCTAAGACTATCCGTAACGAAGATATTGATTTTGACAGGGAGTTTGTGATAACTATACCGCAGCCGGGTTTTGTGAAATTCACCAGCGATGGCTCCGCACATTTGGTCAGCCTGTTCCAGCGGTATGGCGATAAATTCCTTGCATTTTATACACTCGACCTGAACGATCCGCGGAGCCAGCATTTACAAATGCAGCCCGGCGAGTACCAGGCGCATTACCAGAAGGGCCCGGGGCAAAGTAGTGTTACCGAACAGGTGAAACAGTTTTTTGTAAAACCAACACAAACTACCGAAGTGATCCTCAACTAATTTAATGGGCAACATTTCTCACACACACACAACAAACTCACTCTATCCGGGTGAATGTGTCGTGCGCGAAAAAATGCTGATTCTCCCATTCGTGCTATTGTTGTACCTTTTTCAATCGCCCGATGCGAGCGCTCAGAGGGCAAAGGCAGGAACAATAACTGTTGCGCCTGCTACCTTGAGCTTTGTGTATAAGAATGCCCCGGGGCAGCCGGTTACCGAATTTACAGCAACCGTGACCAATAGGAATAAGCCGGAGGGTGTAAAGCAGGAACAAAAGTGCACGGAAGCGGTAAAGTATGAAGCCGGTAACTATCACATAGAAATAAATACTTTTCCTAAGACCATCCGAAATATGGATATTGATTTTGGGGAGGAATATGTGATCACTATACAACAGCCGGGGTTTGTGAAATTTACGAGCGATGTATCTGCGGACATGGTCACGCTCTTCCAACGGTATGATGATAAATTTCTTGCATTTTATACGCTTGGCCTGAACGACCCGCGCAGCCAAAATCTTATGATACAACCCGGTAAATATGAGGCACACTACCGAAAAGGGGCAGGACAAAACAGTGCGGAAGAGCAGGTAAAACGATTTGTGGTCAAGCCAACAAAAATTACCGAAGTAAAACTCAATTGATATAAATGAGCCGGATAGCCATCACACATATCACCTCAAAAGACACACGTTACCAAGCCGTATGGGAACTGCGCGAAGAAGTGTTGCGCAAACCCTTAGGGATGTCGTTAAAAAATGAAGACCTAAGCAAGGATCACACAGATGTTATTTTTATCGCTGAAACAGGAGCGGAGGTTATCGGTTGCCTGATGCTTCATGAGCATGATAGTGAAGTAATACAATTCAGGCAGATGGCTGTGTACGATAAATGGCAGGGCAGGGGTATTGGCAGGCAACTGATACTGGCAGCAGAGCTTCTCTGCCGGCAAAAAGAGTATCGTAAGATCATACTTCACGCCCGTAGTACGGCCATAGGCTTTTATGCTTCGCTGGGATATATGGCCGTTGGCGACGAATTTACAGAAGTAGGGATAGCACATTATATAATGGAAAAGCGATTATATTAAAATTTATACGTATGCAAAGGCCCGAAAGTGATAAATTCAAGTATAAAAAGAAAACTTACTAACAAATAGTGCACAAAATGTGAAAAAATTCTTTTTTTATTAAAAAAATTGTATTTTGCATAGCCTATTTTATACTACCAAGGTATAGTAGTTTGTTAAAAAACAAGTGAAGCAATAATTTTTTAAATTTTTAAACATAACCGACAATGAAAAAACTCTATTTCTCTACTATCGTTCTTTCTCTCTGCTGCCTTATCCAGCAAGCCTTTGCACAATCAGCGCCTATGGTATATTCATCGCCGGGGGCTTATGTATATACTGTTCCCAGTGGTGCATCAGTAGCGCTTGGTATAGACGTGCGTGGTGCGCAAGGTGGCAACTATACTTCACCGAGCCAATCGGGAGGTAAGGGTGGCCGCGTTCAAGGCACCATCAGCGTTGCGGGCGGCACATTATTATATGTGTATGTAGGTGCTCAGGCAGCAAGTGGCAGTAGCTGTAGCGGGTCAACCGGTGGCTCCAGCTCTGGCGGTAGCGAAGATGGCGGCAATGGTACCAGCGGCGGATGTGGCGGTGCGGGCGGTGGAGCTGCAAGCGACGTTCGTACTACTGCAGGCAGCCTTACCAGTCGTATTTTAGTAGGCGGCGGCGGCGGCGGATCTTCTTATGATTGTGGTTCTCATGATGGTGGTGCGGCAGGATACCCATCGGGTACTGCCGGTGTAGACGGATGTGGTTATGGCGGCGGTGGCGGCGGTACTCAAACAGCCGGCGGTGCGGCTGGTCCCGGCAGTGGCAGTGCAGGTGGTTTTGGCCCCGGTGGTGCAGCTTACGCCTACTACTATGGCGGCGGCGGCGGCGGCGGCTGGTATGGCGGCGGCGGTTCGTATTCGGGCAGTGGCGGCGGCGGCTCAAATTATGCCGCATCCAGTGTTACATCAGTTACTGAAACTTCAGGTTATCAATCAGGGAATGGTTATGTTAGCATAACGGTACTTTGCAATGCATCCGGTACAATAACAGGAACACCACCTGTATGTATCGGCTCTTCGGCTACTTTAGCTAATACAACAGCAGGCGCTACTGGTAGTTGGATCAGCAGTAACCCCGCTGTAGCAACTGTCGACCCTTCTTCAGGCCTTGTAACAGGAGTATCAGCAGGTACTACGACAATAACGTATAATGTGCCGAGCCCTTGTGGTGCATTAGCTACTATGGCTGTTAATATTAACCCTAGCCCGGCTCCATTGTCAGGAGTTGGTTCAGGAACACTATGTACAGGGCTTAGCGAAACACTTACTTCATCAGGCACAGGCACATGGGTGAGCACATCGCCATCTTTTGCTGTTGTTTCAAGCAGTGGTGTGGTAACTGGTATATCAGCCGGTGTCACTACTATCAGCTATACATTACTTACCGGCTGCTCTCCTGCAACGGCTACGATCACTGTTAATCCAAACCCATCGCCGATTGTCGGATCGGCAGGTTTGTGTCAGTCTTCTTCAGCAACATTATCTGATCCTACTCCGTCGGGCACATGGACAACAGGTACCCCGTCAGTAGCCACAATAGGAGCTACATCGGGTACAATGACTGGTGTTTCTACGGGCAACACCAATATATCTTATACATTACCTACAGGTTGCTATGTAACATTACCTGTTACCGTAAATCCAATACCGGCACCTATATTCGGCGGAACAACCTTGTGTGTTGGTGCAACATCTACTCTGACAGATGGCACTTCAGGAGGTTCATGGTTCAGCAGCAACCCGGCACAGGCAACTATTAATGCAGGTTCAGGCCTTTTGACGGGTGTTTATGCAGGCTCTCCTACGATATACTATACTTTAGCCTCAACCGGCTGTAAGGTATCTACCCCTGTAGTGATCAACCCATTACCTGCCGCTATATCAGGGGCCAGCCAGGCATGTGTGGGAACAACCACTACCTTAACTGACGCAGGTGGTGGCACCTGGTTCAGTAGTAACTTAGCTGTAGCCACAGTAGGTGTAGGCAGTGGCATTGTTACCGGCATTAGCGGTGGCTCTGCGACGATGACCTATACGTTGCCTACCGGCTGTAGTATCACTACTCCATTTACAGTAAATACTCCTCCCGCTGCGTTCCCTGTTACAGGTGGTGGTAACTATTGCTCCAGTGACTTAGGTGTGCATGTGGGCCTGGTATTTGGCAGCTCGGGAGTTTCTTACCAGTTATACATCGGTGGCACAACTCCGGTAGGATCTGCGGTTGCAGGATCTAACTCCAGCCTTGATTTTGGTGTACAATCTACTGTTGGTACCTATACAGTAGTAGGAAGTAATGGCATCTCAGGATGTAGCAGCAATATGACCGGTTCAGTGCATATTGGTGTTAACCCATCACCTATCCTGCATAATATTACAGGCGGCGGCGGTTATTGCCCTTCTACAACCGGTGCGCCTATTGCAACAGACCTTTCTGATGCAGGCATCTCCTATAAATTATATAATGGCACTACGCTTGTTTCTACACTTACAGGCACAGGGTCTGGCCTTAGTTATGGTAATTTCACTACTCCCGGTACTTATACGGTTGTAGCTACAAATATTTCATCAGGATGTAATTTATTGATGGGCGGTACAGCTACTGTTTATGAATATCCTTCCCTGACCAATTACGCAGTGAGCGGTGGTGGCGGTTTCTGCCCAAGTGGAACAGGTACTCATGTTACACTACTTCCTGCTTCTGATCTCGCAGCAAGCTACCAGTTATATTATAATGGTGTAGCAACGGGTTTGCCTGTACCTGGTACAGGTGTTGCTTTAGATTTTGGATCAGAAACAGCAACCGGTACTTATACTGTTATTGCTACAGATCTTACCTATGGCTGTAACCTGAACATGACAGGCGGTGTTACAGTATTTAATTTCCCTGTACCTACTGCCTATGCGGTTACAGGTGGTGGCAACTATTGCTCAGGTGGCGTGGGCCAGCATGTGGGTGTTGCTTTCGGAAGTACCGGTATCAGCTACACTTTATTAGGCCCCGGTGGCCCCAGCGCCCCGGTTCTTGGCTCAGGATCAAGTGTTGATTTTGGATTGCAGACACTTGCCGGTACCTATTCAGTTCTTGCTGTTAATCCTTCTACATCATGCAGCAATATTATGAGTGGCAGTGCTACAATCAGCGAAAGTATTGCTCCGGGTGTCTATACTGTAGGCGGGGGCGGCAGTTATTGCGCAGGTGGCAGAGGTGTGGTAGTTAACACATCAGGTTCGGAGATAGGCGTTAACTATCAGTTGTTCAAAAGTGGCTCACCGGTGGGTGCTGCCATTGCGGGTACCGGTTCAGGTATTAATTTCGACTCAGCTACCTCTGCTGGTACGTATACAGTTATCGCGACAAATGCCACGGCTCCTTGTACCAGCAATATGGCCGGAAGCGCTAATATCAGCATTAGCCCATTACCATCTGCTTACGTGGTAACAGGTGGCGGCAACTATTGCGTAGGTGGCACAGGCGCCCATATTATACTCAGCGGTTCTCAGCCGGGCGTCAGCTATCAATTGTTACAAGGCACTACGCCAGAAGGTATATTAACTGAAGGCACAGGATCTGCAATAGATTTTGGTTTATTGACCGATGCAGGTGCCTATACTGTAGTTGGTGTCAATGACGGTAACTACTGCCAGAACAATATGACCGGTACTACCAATATCAATATCAACCCGCTTCCTAATTTATTTAATGTTACAGGTGGTGGTAATTATTGTGCAGGTGGTGCAGGCAAACATATAGGCCTTGATGCTTCGAATACAGGCGTGAGCTACCAGTTATATAAAGATAACATCCTTACAGGTGGTACACTTGTAGGTAGCGGTGCAGCACTCGACTATGGTTTAAAAACTGCCGCAGGTACTTATTCTATCATTGGTACAAATGTATTAACAGGCTGTAAAGACCATATGAACCTTACTACGGACATTGTGATCAACCCACTTCCTGCCGACAATCCACTTGCTACAGGAGGCAACTATTGCGCAGGCGGCTTAGGTATTGATATTAATATGCCGACAACTGAGTCAGGCATTAGCTATCAATTATATCTTGCCGGTGTTGCGTTCGGATTACCGCAGACAGGTACAGGCGCACCTCTTGATTTTGGTACTATGATGGGTGCGGGTGCATACACTGTTGTAGCTACTAACCCTCTGACTTCATGTTCTAAGAATATGTCCGGCTCTTCTATGATCAATGTGATCAATCCTACCGTTTATACAGTTACAGGCGGTGGTAATTATTGTGCAGGTGATACAGGCGTTCATGTAATGCTTACCGGATCGAGCACAAGCGATAATTACCAGTTGTTTGTAACCGGCAGCCCTGATGGTGTTGCCATAACAGGAACAGGATCATCTCTTGATTTTGGTTTGAAAACAACAAGTGGCACCTATACTGTAGTTGCTACAGATATTGCACTGGGTTGTCCTAACAATATGGCTGGTGGCCCTGTAGTTGGTATCAACGCCCTTCCTGATATGGATTCTGTGACCGGTAGCGGTGCATTCTGCGCAGGCAGTGCCGGTGTTCATGTAGGGCTCAACGGATCAAGCACAGGGATCAGCTACCAGTTATACAGTGGCACAGCTACAGTAGGTTCACCGGTAGCAGGTACCGGCGCGTCTCTTGACTTTGGCCTTGTTACATCAACAGGTAGCTATACAGCTGTTGCAACAGACGTATCAACACATTGCAAGAGCAATATGTTGAACCCCGCCGTGATAACAGCTCAACCTGCTCCTACCGCATACAGGGTTTCTATCGAAAATTCAGGTAATTATTGTGCTGCTGATTCAGGGCTGCATATTATGCTGAGCAATTCAGACCTCGGTGTTAATTATCAATTGTTCAGGAACGGGATCACCCCTGTGGGAACTGCTGTTGCAGGAACAGGTGCCGGTTTGAATTTAGGACTTGAAAATGTAGCCGGTACTTACACAGTAGTGGCCAATAACCCTACTACAACCTGTGGCAACAACATGTTGGGTAGTTCACCTTTATACATCATACCGCTTCCTACTGTTTATACTGTTACCGGTGGCGGATCTTTCTGTCCTGCAGCTGATGGCGTGCATGTAGGGCTTGATGGCTCAACAGCAGGTATCTATTATCAATTATACAATGGCAGTACATCAATGGGTACCAAATTTGGCACAGGCGCATCTATAGATTTTGGCCTGCAAACAGATCCGGGAACTTATATGGTAGTAGCTAACAGCGCTGTAACTACTTGCCCGAACAACATGTTTGGTGGTGCAAGTGTTGTTGTAGAAGCGCTTGCCACACCTGATATCACATTACGCGCGTATCCGGGTACCGGAGTGGGTGTATGGAAAATAGATTCTATGAAAGTGTTCATTAGCAGCGGTGGCGGTCCGAACCCTACATATCAGTGGCTGGTGAACGGGCATGCTATAACAGGCGCCACCTCACAGACATTTACACGTTATGAATTGTTTAATAATGACGTAGTGTCTTGCCAGGTAACCGGCAGTGGCCCTTGTGGTGGATTAGCTACAACCCAGTCCCTGGTTATTTCCCTGGAGAATGAGAACGTGGGAGTGGCTACTGTATCTGGCAGCAGCGACATTAGGCTGGTTCCTAATCCGAACAAGGGCGCATTTACAGTGAAAGGCACATTGACCTCTACCGTTGATCAGGAAGCATCTATTGAGATCACCAATATGCTTGGCCAGAATGTTTATTCAGGCAAAGTAATGACCCAGGGTGGCAATGTAGATCAGCACATACAATTGGGCAGTAATTTGCCTAACGGAATGTACCTCCTCAACTTGCGTGCAGGCACTGAAAATATTGTCTTCCATTTCGTTATTGAGCAATAAAATAACCAACCAATAAGATACAAAAAAGCGGGTGAATTTCACCCGCTTTTTTTGTGCGTTTTATGCCCGATGGAATCCTTTAGGGAGCGTTTATTAACGACACTTATGCTCATTAAATAAAATTTGTTTTCTACAACAAAAAAAAGTATTTTGCATAAGCAATTTAATGACATACCTGGTCCCGGGATCTGTTTGAGATAAAGGGGTCAACTTTCTATTTTCTAAACGAGGTTTAAACTATACAAGTCATGAAAAAACTCTATTTCTCTTCTCTGATCATTTTGCTGGGCGGCCTGTTGCAGCAAGGCTTTGCGCAAGTAACATCATTTTCATATTCAGGTTCGGTTGTCAACTATACAATTCCGTCTGGTGTTACGAGTATTAGTATCCTTGGTGCAGGGGCACAGGGAGGCTCTCAAACATATTCCGGTTATACAGGCGGTAAGGGTGCGATCATGCAGGGAAATTTTGCCGTTATACCCGGCCATGTATTGAGTATTTTAGTAGGGCAGCAGCCAACCGCAGGCACCTATTTAGGTGGCGGTGGCGGTGGCACATTTGTATGGGATAATGCAAGTACTGCACTTCCACTGATAGCTGCCGGCGGCGGCGGCGGCGGCGGTATGTTCACTACCAATGGCATCGATGCAGTAACAACAACGAACGGTACAAACGGTGGCGGTGGCACTACATACGGTGGTGCCGGTACAGGCGGTAATGGAGGCACTACAGTGGGTAGTTATGGCGGCGGCGGCGGTGCTGCGGGTTGCGGTTGGTTATCAAATGGTGCAAATGGTTTTGGCTGTGGTAGTGCGATCGGCGGAGCAACTCCATTAAGCGGCGGTGCAGGCGGTTCATACGCAGGCAGTTCCGGATATGATGGCAATGGCGGCTATGGTGGTGGCGGCGGTAGCCAGGGTATTTGTAGTTATGCCGGCGCTGGTGGCGGTGGCGGATACAGTGGTGGTGGCGCTGGCGAATATAATAGCTCTTATAATGCAGATGCCGGCGGTGGCGGCGGATCTTACAATGGCGGTACAAGCCAGGTGAATAGTGTGGGCAATACAACTAACGGTTATGTTGTGATCACGGTTTTGTGTACTGCACCGGGTACGATAGTAGGAACACCTCCCGCATGTTTAGGATCAAGTGCAACCTTAACTAATCCCGCAGCAGGTGGAGTAGGCACTTGGGTGAGCAGTAACAGTAGCGTGGCAACAGTCAATGCTTCTACAGGTGTTGTAAATGGCGTAGGTTTGGGTACTGCAATAATTACTTACAACGAAATAAATCCTTGCGGGGGAACAGCCGCTTTGCAAACAGTACCTGTAACAATAAATCCATTACCGGCTGCAATAACCGGCACAATGAAAGTTTGCTCAGGCCTCACAACGGCATTGAGTGATGTCGGCACAGGTACTTGGGTGAGCACTGTTCCGGGCGTAGCTACGGTTTCTCCATCGGGTGTTGTATTTGGTGTACTGGCGGGTACAACAACGATCAGTTATACACTTAATACCGGTTGTGCACCGGCTACTACAGTTGTAACGGTGAATACAAACCCTGCACCAATAACAGGGGTATTTTCTGTTTGCGCAGCGGGCTCTACAACAAGCTTAGGTGAAACAGTAACCGGCGGTATCTGGAACAGCGGTACAACATCATCAGCAACCGTCAATGCCGGAACCGGTTTAGTGACCGGTGTAGCTGCAGGTACTTCAAATATCACTTATACAATGACAGGTGGATGTACGAAAACGGCAACAGTGACAGTTAATCCGCTGCCGGCGCCCATTTCGGGGGTAAGTGCGGGTGTATGTGTAGGTGGTACCACAACATTAACCGATGGTACGAGTGGTGGCACCTGGAGCAGTAGTAATATAGCACAGGCAAGTATTGATATTTCATCCGGTGTGGTATCTGGGTATTTTGTGAGTACCCCGGTTATTAGCTATACTTTAGGCACTACCGGTTGCAAAGTATCTGCGCCAATTGTAGTAAACCCGGCTGCTACGGCGATAACGGGTATATTGAGTGCATGTATTGGCTCAACTACTTCACTATCAGATGCGGGTGGCGGTGCCTGGAGCAGCAGCAATACAGCAGTAGCCACAGTTGGTTTATATAGCGGCTTGGTTTCCGGCATTTCGATCGGCTCTTCTACGATCACTTACACTTTACCAACAGGTTGTTATGCAACGACAGTTGTACCGGTTAACCAACTTCCTATTGCATATACTATGACAGGCGGTGGTGGTTATTGCCCCGGTGGCGCAGGTGTTCATATAGGCCTCAGCTATTCGGATGCAGGCATTTACTACCAGTTGTTCCAGGGTACTACGGCAGTAAGTGCTCTTATATCGGGTTCCAGCTCCAGCCTGGATTTTGGTGTATACAGCATACCGGGAACATACACAGTACAAGCTACTAACGGGATCACAGGGTGTACCAGTAATATGACAGGGTCAAAGACAGTATCTATAAGTACACAGCCAACAGCTTATGATGTGATCGGCGGTGGCGGCTTTTGTTTTGGCCACGCAGGCCCTAATGTAGGTACAGATGGTTCTGATGTAGGTGTTCATTATCAATTATACCTCGGTACAACTGCCGTGGGCTCACCTGTAACAGGCACCGGCCCCGGTATAAGTTTCGGTGTATTTTCAACCATCGGCACTTATACTGTGATTGGTACAAATACCACTACCGGTTGCAGCACTACAATGACGAGCAATGCAACTATTTATAACTACCCTGCACCAACACCTTATATAGTAGGCGGCACGGGTGGCTATTGCGCAGGCACCAGCGGTGCCGTTATTAAATTACTGGGTTCTGATGGCGGTTCTCACTACCAGTTGGCACGCGGCACTACAAATGTAGGTACTGCTGTAACCAGTGGCACTACAGGAGATACGCTTAGTTTCCCGCCGCAAACAATTGCCGGCACTTATACTATAACAGCAACTGATGGAGCTTACGGATGTGTTGCAGGTATGCCGGGGAGCGTTACCGTAGCTATCGAGCCATTGCCTGCGGCATCTGTTGTAACGGGTGGTGGCAGTTATTGTACGGGTAGCCCTGCTCCGCACATCGGCGTGACTTTTGGTACTACCGGGATCAATTATATATTGTACAACCCATCTGCCAGCCCGATAGCAACAGTAGCCGGTGCGAGTACAAGTCTTGACTTTGGCGTAGTATCTGCAGCAGGTACTTATACAGTTGTAGGCGTGAATCCAACTACTGGCTGTACTAATAACATGACAGGCACGCCAACTATAACTATCAATACACCTCCGGGTGGATTCAGTGTTTTGGGCGGAGGATCTTATTGTCTTGGTGGTGCAGGCAGAGACGTTTCATTGTTCTCGTCAGAATCGGGCATCCGTTACCAGCTTTACAAAGGATCAACTCCGGTAGGTAGTTATCATACGGGTACGGGGTCAGGTATTGACTATGGATTTTTGACCACTCCAGGTACTTACACAGTACTGGCAACCAACCCTACATCTTCATGTACCACATTGATGAGTGGCAGCGCTACAATAAGCGTAAACCCGCTGCCTGCTAATCATACAGTATCCGGTGGCGGCCATTATTGCTCAGGCGGTACAGGATTGCACATAAATATTGCGGGTTCTAATGCAGGGATCGTTTACCAGTTGATGCTTACCGGTACTCCTGTATCAGGAGGATTGATACCTGGAAACGGCGGCTCACTTGACTACGGTTTGCATACTGATGCAGGTGCTTATACAGTTGTTGCCACAGACACGATAGCTGGTTGCACTGCTAATATGCCAGGTATTCCTACGATCAGTGTTGATGTATTACCGGCGGCATACAATGTAACGGGAGGTGGCAATTATTGTCCCGGTACTACAGGTGTTCATGTAGGCCTTGACGGATCTAATACCGGTATTATCTATAAATTGTACAATGGAGGTTTTGTGGGTTCTAATTCAGGTACAGGTGCAGCGCTGGACTTCGGCCTGAAGACAGCCGTAGGAAGCTACACAGTAGTGGCTAGCAACGCGCTTACAGGCTGTGTCAACAATATGAATCTTTCAGCCCCTGTTGCCCTTAGCCCATTACCGGCAGACCAGGCATTATCAGCCAGTGGCAGTTATTGCGCAGGTGGTGCAGGTCTTGATGTAGCGTTACTTACGTCAGCCACCGGTATCCAATACCAGTTATTTTATGGTTCAACATCTACGGGTAGTACAATGACAGGAGCAGGCAGCACCGTAGATTTTGGTAGCTTCACGGGAGCTGGTACGTATAGGGTATTCGCTACTGACCCTGCCACTAGATGCAGTACGTTCATGTCTTCTGTTATGAATATCAACGTGGTTAGTCCTACAGTATTCACTGTTACAGGTGGTGGTAATTTCTGTGCCGGAGCAGCAGGTGTACATGTAATACTTACTGGTACTGCAACAAATGATGCCTACCAGCTTTTTGTTGACGGATCACCAACCGGCACTTCAATTAACGGATCGGGCTCTTCGCTTGATTTTGGATTGATAACCACGGCCGGCACATACACTGTGCAGGCGATCGATACAACTTTAGGTTGCCTCGCCAGCATGGCCAGCAGCGCTATTGTAGGTATCAATGCCCTTCCTACGGTAGATTCAGTGACAGGAAGTGGCAATTACTGTGTTGGTGGCCTTGGCCTTCACATCGGCCTCAATGCGTCTTCTACAGGTATTTTTTACCAATTGCGTAATGGCGGAGTCACCTCAGGTTTACCAGTGGCCGGCACAGGTTCATCACTTGATTTCGGAATAAAAACAGTTGGCGCCTACTCAGTAGTTGCTACGGATGCTTCAACAGGGTGTCTTGATACGATGGAAAACACCGCACTGGTAAATACAACACCATTGCCAACAGCTTATGCGCTCACAGCAACGGATAGCGGATATTACTGTGCTACAGGTTCCGGTGTGCACATATCGCTTTCTAATTCTGACGGGACTATTAATTATCAATTATTCAGGGGTTCAACACCTATAGGTACTTTAGTTACAGGCACAGGCTCATCCATAGACCTGGGTTTGCAATCCATTGCCGGTACCTATACGGTAATAGGTACTGATGCTACATCGGCTTGTACGGGTTCAATGGCTAATAACATAGTTGTGAACATTATACCACTTCCAATTGTTCATACTGTTACCGGCGGCGGCGGCTACTGCCTGGCAGGTGGCACAGGGGTACACGTAGGCCTCAACACATCTGACGGAGGTATTTACTATACCCTGTATCATAATGGTTCACCGGTTGATTCTCTTTTTGGTGTAAACGGTGCGTTGGATTTTGGCTTGTATACTGCTGTTGGTACTTACACAGTAATAGGCAACAGCCAGATCACATACTGCCCTAACACAATGTTTGGTAATGCCAATGTGTTTATCGATACGCTGCTTACACCTAATGTTTTGATCCGCGCTTTCCCCGGCAATGGCGTTGGTGTATGGCACATTGATTCTATTGATGTTTCTGTTACAAATGGCGGTACCAATCCTACATACCAGTGGGTGATCAATGGTAATGTTATAGCAGGTGCTACTACCTCATCGTTTACCAACCATGAGTTCTTTAACAATGATTCAGTGGCTTGTATGGTAACAGCAAGCGGCCCGTGTGGTGGCCTCACTACTACTAAATATGTGATCATTAAATTGCTGGCTGTAGGTGTAACACAGGTATCATCTGCAACAAGTGATGTGAAACTGGTCCCTAATCCTAATAAAGGCACATTCAGCGTAAAGGGCAACCTGGGCACTACAATAGACCAGGAAGTATCGCTGGAGGTAACTAATATGCTGGGCCAGGTAGTATACAGCAGCAAAACAATGACACAGAACGGAAATATTGATGAGCATATACAGTTGGGTAACAACCTGCCAAACGGCATGTACATCCTCGATCTGCGCTCCGGCACAGAAAAGACAGTGTTCCATTTCGTGATAGAACAATAGTCCTTCAGTACAGACTATAAAAGAGAAAGGGCCGCGATCGCGGCCCTTTCTCTTTTATATTTTTTGTGAAACTTAGTGCGCCTGCAACCACGTATCACCCACACCTGTTTCTGCATTGATGGGCACATCGTTAGGCAGCTTCATAGCGCTTTCCATACATTCTTTGATCAGCGCCTTGGCCTGCTCCGTTTCTTCGCGCGGCACATCAAATACAAGCTCATCATGCACTTGCAGTATCATACGGGTGCGCATATTGGTTTTCTTCAGCTCGCGGTGTGCTGCTATCATGGCCAGTTTGATCATGTCGGCTGCTGTGCCTTGTATCGGCATGTTGATGGCATTTCGCTCTGCGTAGCCGCGTACAGTAAAGTTGGCAGAATATATGTCTTTGAGCCAGCGCTTGCGGCCCATTACTGTTTCCACATAGCCATGCTCCTTGGCAAAGTTGATGGAGCGGTCCATGTATTGCTTTACAGACGGGTATTGTGTAAAGTAGTTGTCAATGATAGTTTTGGCCTCAGTGCGGCTCACCCCTATATTTTCTGCGAGCCCGAACGCAGACTGGCCGTAGATAATACCGAAGTTGACTGCCTTGGCTGCTCGCCTCATGTCTTTGGTCACGTCCTGCTCAGGCACATTATAAACCTTTGCGGCAGTGGCGGTGTGTATATCTTTATTTTCTTTGAAGGCATTTATCATTGCCTCATCGCCACTGATGGCTGCAACAATGCGCAGCTCTATCTGGGAATAATCGGCAGAAATGAGGCAGTGGCCGTTATCGCGCGGAATGAAGGCTTTTCTTATTTCGCGGCCCCGCTCGGTGCGTATCGGTATGTTCTGTAGGTTGGGGTTGTTGCTGCTCAGCCTGCCGGTAACGGCTACGGCCTGGTTGTAGCTGGTATGCAGCCTGCCTGTGCGCGGATTGATAAGACCCGGGAGCGAATCTACGTAGGTACTTTTAAGTTTAGTGAGCTCGCGATACGCCAGTATATCTTCTACTACCTGGTGCTTATGGCGCATCTTTTGTAGTATGTCCTCTCCGGTAGCATACTGGCCTGTCTTTGTTTTTTTCTGCCCGGCATCAATT
The DNA here is from genome assembly GCA_903877645.1 of uncultured Bacteroidota bacterium. GTDB lineage: Bacteria > Bacteroidota > Bacteroidia > Chitinophagales > Chitinophagaceae > Nemorincola. The sequence continues at coordinate 40,873 of CAIRES010000069.1, forward strand.
TTCATTACCTCGAATAAAACCTCGCCCAACTGCTTCGGGGACCCTATATTGAACTTCACACCGGCATGGTTATAGATATTTTCCTCTGCCTGCCTGATGTCCTTTTCAAGGTCTTTAGAATAGACGTTCAGAAAATTCACATCAAGGTTCACTCCCTCGTATTCCATATCTGTAAGCACGGGCACCAGCGGATCTTCTATCTCGTCAAAAACCCGCTTCACTTCATTCTTCAGCAGCATGGGGTCAAATACCTGTTTCAGTTGCAGGGTTACATCCGCATCCTCAGCGGCATATTCCTTCACTTGTTCCAAAGGTGCATCGCGCATAGACAACTGGCTCTTACCTTTTTTGCCGATCAGTGTTTCTATAGATACCGGTTGGTAGTTGAGGTATTTCATACTCAGCATATCCATGCTGCGCTTGCCATCCGGGTCTATCACATAGTTGGCCAGCATGGTATCATAGATACTGCCTTTCAATTCAAAGCCCAGCCATTTGAGCATCAGCATATCATACTTGATGTTTTGGCCGACCCATAAAATATCTTTTCTTTCAAATAATGGTCTGAAACGCTCTATTATTTCAATGACTTTATCCCGTTCGGCAGGTACTGTTACAAAATACCCGCTGCCTGTAGCATAACTAAAGCTCATGCCTACCAGGTCGGCAAGGTTGGCATCAATATCCGTAGTTTCGGTATCGAAGGCTATTTCTTTTTGCGCTGATAATTTTTGAAGCAGGCTTTCTATTTCTTCTGTCGTCGTGACAAGCTGATAGTCGTGTGGCACCTGGTCTATCGTGAGAAAGTTTCCGGAAAAAGTTTCCGGTTCTTCTTCTATCGAAACAGTTACTTGTGTTTCGATGCTCACTGCAGTCGATCTTTTTTGTTGTATCGCATTTCCGAAGAGGTCTGTAGAAACCGGACCTTTGGGCGTTGAGGCATTCCATATATCCTGGTCAGTGCTTACTGTACCTAATACACGCCGGGCAAGCGTACGGAATTCCAGTTCGTTAAATACTTCAGTAAGTACATCAGTATTTTTTTCTTTGACTCTGAAGTCCTCTTCGTGAAATGGCACAGGTACATTGGTAATGATCGTAGCCAGCTTCTTAGACAGTATCGCATTGTCCTTGCCATTGCGCACCTTCTCGCCCACAGCGCCCTTTATTTTATCAGCATTGGCGATCATGTTTTCTATATTGTCGTACTCAGCGAGCAATTTTGCAGCAGTCTTCTCGCCAATGCCGGGTATGCCGGGTATATTGTCCACAGCATCGCCCATTAGGCCCAGCATATCTATCACCTGGTCTACACGCTTGATACCCCACTTAGTACATACCTGCTCCGGGCCCAGTATTTCGGGCCTGTCGCCGGAGATGGGCTTGTACATAAAGATCTGGTCACGTACTATCTGGCCATAATCCTTATCCGGCGTTACCATATACACGGTATAGCCTAATGCCGCTGACTCAAGTGCCAGTGAGCCAATGATGTCATCTGCCTCGAATCCATCTAATTCAAGGCAGGGCAGGTTAAACCCTTTAATGATGCGTTTGATATCAGGGATCGCTGCAGAAAGGTCTTCAGGTGTTTCCTGCCTGTTCGCCTTATACGCCGGGAAATCGATGTGACGTTCTGTGGCTGCATGCGTATCAAACACCACCGCAAGGTGTGTGGGCTTCTCTTTATTGATGAGGTCAAGCAGGGTGGTTGTAAACCCAAACTGTGCGTTGGTGTTCTTGCCCTTGCTGGTAATGCGGGGGCTGCGTATCAGAGCATAGTAGGCGCGGTAAATAAGCGCATAGGCATCAAGTAAAAAAAGCTTCTTTTCAGGCATATTGCTAAGGTAGGCCTGTTATTGCAAAAAGTCAAAAAGGTAAAATGCGGGGATGAAATATAGATGATAAAAACAACTATTGCCGCGCAAAAATGTAATTTCACAAAAAACCAATTATGAAACAGCAAAGCTATTCAAGCCACAGCAGGTATGTACCCGGATTCCATTTTATTACAGGTGGCCTCATAATTGCGGTGCTGGTTCTATCCATCATCAACCTGGTGCAGCAATTCTGTAACCCCGGTATGCTATATACAGGCGTGATGCCGTTGCTGGTAGCAGTGATACTGGTATTGCTGTTCTGGTACAGCCGCACATTTGCGGTAAAGGTGCAGGACCGCGCCATACATACCGAGGAAAGCCTGAGGCATTATACCATGACACAGAAACCACTCGATAACCGACTTACCCGCTCGCAAGTGATAGCGCTGCGTTTTGCACCCGATGAGGAGTTTGTAGAGCTTGCCAGCCGGGCGCTTGCCGAGAACATGAGTGGCAACGATATAAAGAAAGCCATAAAGCAATGGAGAGCAGACCATCACCGGGCATAAACGCTAAAGGATCAGTACAGTAAGCAGGAGCATAATAGCTATACGCATTATTTTTGGAAAGGCCACGTTGATCACGTGGCCTTCTTCATTGCCATGAGGGTCGAAGTGGTGATCGGCATCTATAGAAGGCAGCAGGCCGGGCAGGCTGATGATATTAGAAGCACTGCCTCCCTCATCATTTTCGCTGCCTGCGTCTGCTATAATTTCATTGTTGCGGATGAGGATAGTATCTGCAATCGGATTACTGCCCTTAATGGCTGCACTATGGCTTGAGGTCATGGTAGTATTCAGTAAGGTGTCGCAAATACCCGCTTTATTGATGCAGCCGGGCAGGAAAACGATAATAACTGAAAGGATAAATGCCTTGCGCAGGCTGTAGCGGCTGATCTTAGCGGCTGAAAATGAAGTAAAAATGCTGTTCATAAAGATTGATTTAAGTGTTAGAAATTGTTTGATTTTCTAACACAAAAGTCTATCGGATATGAGGGCTGATAGCCCGTACTATAGCGGTTTTTAGGGCAGTATTATCCCCTTGCGGCAAGTGTTATTTACAGCAGTAAAGTACCTCCTTTTTCACGCACAAAACACATGTATATTATACGTACCAAACGTACGCTGTAAACAACACCCAAAAAGCGGGAGAAACACCCCCAAAACACTGCGAGGGGAAATCACATAAAAAATACGGGAAAAATACGGTGCATGCCAGCGGGGCAGCCACCTACTTTTACATCACAATAACAAAGACATACTATTAAACACAAAAAACATTTATTAATTTCATTTTTAAAACACACATGATTATGAAAAAAAATTTAGTAGTAATACTTTCAGTAGTTATCATATTCATTCTTTCTTCGGTCATAGTATATCAATATTAACATCGGTGTAGTGGGCAAGAAAGCGAAATGATGTTGGATATAGCACGGTCCCAAACCCCTCCCGTCGCTATTAGAGCGTTTACTGTATCGCCAAGCAATCAGCCGATAGTATCAAAGGATCAAGCAAATATTAACATACATCAATACATCAATAACACCAATACCTTAGGACTTGTATGGTATAATAATTCATTTATATTTAAAGATGCTTCGGCAACCTTAAAATTTCTTTGCGATTATATAGACCAATCTGGGGCTTCAAAAGTGCAATTTCTACTAGGAGCAGACAATACCGGCCATGAGTTGCTATACATAGCTTGCCTAGATAAAAATGGAAATCATCTATATATTAATGGTAATTCCGTATTTGTGGCAAATGTATGTTTTGCAACATGTAACCATGGTAGCGTTACAGCTATAACGACTGCGATGCTTGGGCAATATACAAATGCGAATTCTTCACTAATAAGCCCAGCTCTAGATATACCAATAAATAGCATTACTGATGTACTCGAATGTTCCATTGCTCAAGGTTACATTGATAATTATTGCCAATCGCCAGGTCTACCGAATATTCCATATTCATTTGTTTATGATGCTCAAGAACTATTGAATTACATAAATGCCGCACACGCAAAAGGCATCACTGCGTTACAATTTTACTCTGGCGTTATGGACAGCGATACATATGTTTTGAAAACCATGATAGTAGGAATCGATAATGTTGGCAATCATATATTTTTACAAGATGCTACAAACAAGCAATATTTACTAGACCAATGCATGCCTTGTCCCGTTTGTGATATAGCCGTCAATAACTCTCAACAAGATTATGACCGTCCAACAGCGAAATCTTTTATATTCGAATAAACGCCATGATATATTTTTATATTTATCTGTTTACGTTATTAGTGAGTTCTATGTCGGGCTTACTGTACTTAAAAAAAGTAGATATAAGTACTAAACTTGCAGTCGCGTTAGTTTGTTTAACTTTTGTTGTAGAGTTTTCAGCGTTGCAACTTTATAGAAAAAACATATTTCCATCACTCGGAGGAAATACTGCACCTTTATATCACATCTATACATGCATATACATTATATTAATATCAATTTATTATTCCTATCAATTAAATTTAAAAAATAAAAATGTTAATATTTTTTTGGTTATTTTTTGGATTATTTTCTGTAGTACTAATGTATATTTTCAGCCATTGCTATCACAGAGTACCCACACAATATTACTCCAGAGAATAATAATTACATTCTTATCCCCCTATCTTATCTATAAGATATTTTTAAATGAAAACATAATTCATGTTTTGAAATATTCACATTTTTGCCTATTAATAGGTTTACTCATTATTGGAGTAGGCGGACTTTTTCATTGGGCATTTTTTGATGATTTGGTAAAACACCATTCAAAATATAGATCCTTGCTAATTAATAGTCAAACTATAATAAACACTATTGGTTACGGGCTAATCGGAATCAGCTTTCAATTGAATAATAAAAGACTAGCTAAATGAGCAAAAACGATTTGATGTTAATATTGTTCATTGGCACTAGCAGCCTATTTCTATTCATCGGATTTCTTGTAATATTTACCATAATCCATAAACGTAAACGCTACGAACACCTCCTTGAAAAGCAGAGCATGGAAAACAATTATGCAAACCAGTTATTATTATCCAGGCTGGAGGTACAGGAGCAATCGTTCAAGTACTTCAGCGAGGAGATACATGATAATATAGGCCAGCTACTCAGCATTGTGAAGATGCAGCTATATAATATTAAGAGCAGCAGCAAGGAGCCGGAGGTGATAACTAAAGCTACAGACTGCAACGAGCTGTTGGGCAAGGCCATCAACGACCTGCGCAACATCAGCCATACACTCAATAGCGGGTTCATTAGTAATGCCGGCCTGGCAGATGCTATAGAAAAAGACCTGGAATACATACGGTCTGCTAAAGAGGTAAAATGCAATCTGTACATCAATGGGGATGAATACAGCATAGGTAGTGAGAAGGAATTGCTGGTGTTTCGTATTGTACAGGAAACCATAGCAAATGCAATAAAACATGCACGGCCAACAGCTATTGATGTGGCACTCAATTATGCTCCTTTAGGCATCAGCGTCATCATACAGGACAATGGCACAGGCTTCGACACCAGCGAAAAAACAAACAGTGGTATTGGCCTCAACAATATGCACGTGCGCACAGAAATGCTCAAAGGCAAAATAGACGTGACCTCGGTAAAAGACAAAGGCACCACGATAAAGCTGGATATTGTAAACACTACAGAAAACGTACTCGTATGATAAAGATAGCCCTGGCCGATGATCATGCCATACTGCGGAAAGGCGTGGCCGAATTTCTTTCAAAATTCGATGACCTTACGGTCATCATGGAGGCGGGCGACGGCCATGAGTTGATTACCAAACTGAAGGCCGCAGATGCGCTGCCCGATGTGTGTATAGTGGATATAAACATGCCCGGCATGAACGGCTACGAAACAGCCGCGGAAATAAAAAAAGGCTGGCCCGATATAAAGATCCTCGCCCTCTCTATGTACGATACAGAGCTGAACGTGATCAAGATGCTGCGCAATGGCGCAAATGGATATGTGCTCAAAGACTCTGACCCTGAAGATCTGCGAGTGGCCATAAGTAAGGTGCATAAAGACGGTTTTTATCACTCAGAGTTGGTGACAGGCCGCATGCTGAATATATTGCACGACCCTGATGGCAAAATGAACATAGAGATCAATGAACGGGAGTTGAATTTTCTGGGGTTATGCTGTAGCGAGCTTACCTATAAAGAAATTGCAGACCAGATGTGTCTGAGTCCCAGAACAATAGATGGATACCGCGAAAGCTTGTTCAGAAAGCTTCATGTAACCACACGTACAGGCCTCGCCATGTATGCTATAAAAGCGGGTGTGGTATCTGTAAAATGAAACCCGGGTGCAATATCCTGAAATAAAAGTCATGTGTTTTTTTTATAAATTGCCTACATTTATTTCATTTAGACTATGCCTGAAGCCCACGGTGGCCATCCCGAACAGCATTTCAAATTTCTTGACTCTGCAAGAGGTATAGCTGCGTTAATGGTATTTGGCAGCCATTATATTGCCCGCCATTTTCAGGACAAAATGAATGTGCATTATTTTTTCTTTCTCTTTAACGGCAATGATGCAGTAGCTTTCTTTTTTGTGCTCAGCGGATTTGTCCTTTCTTACAAATATATAGTATTGGGCAAGGATCTCGATGTGAAGAAGTTTTATGTGGCAAGGGTATTCCGTTTATTTCCCGCCTACTTTCTGATCATCCTATCTACTTTTTTGTATGACTACCGGCATTATCTCGGGCGTCAGTTGCTGTTGGATACTTTCGTGTACAACAAAAATGCGTTTTGGAATGAAGCGCTATTATTAAGATTTCATAATGCGCTGTATTATCCGGGCTGGACACTTACTATAGAAATGATCGTATCCTTCCTGATGCCGTTTTACATTGCACTTGCTATAAATAACAGAAAATTCATTCCCTATCTTATCATTATCACGCTCATCATTGGCAATAACCTGGACTATAGCTATCTTTTCTTTTTTGGCATTATTGCCAGCTCCTACTATGCCCGGATAACTGTTACTTCATTTCAACAAAGCAAATGGTACCGGACCCGGTACCTGCTATTGGGAGCTGGTATTATTCTTTTCTCGTTAAGACAATTTGATAGTGTAGTGCCTTTTGGTATACGGTATAATGAGATTGCCAACTTCCTGGGGGTCAATTTTTTCACTTATTCGGGTATTGCCTGCTTTATTTTTCTTGTTGCTATTTTAAGAAGCAAAAACACACAAAACATCTTAGAGCACAGGGTATTGGTATTCCTGGGTAAAATATCATACAGCATATATTTGGTACACATCCTGGTTATTGATGCACTATATCACCAGATGGAAAAATACTTTTATCCGCAGCATACACCCCTTCATTTTATTTTGGGTACCATTATTTGCATCATCTGTGTGGTATTGGTGGCTTCAGCAATGCATTATTGGGTAGAATTGCCCTTTATGCGGATGGGCAAGCGCATAGCCAATCGTCTGAAGCCCTCGCTGGTAATAAAAAACGATAAAGTCTGATGATTGTTTGTGCAAGCGCACTCTTGCTTACCTTTGCTGTATGGCATACAGATCGCTACATGCGTTTATAGAAGCATTAGAGCAGGCCGGGGAACTGGTGAGGATAAAGACATTTGTGGACCCCGTACTTGAAATAGCGGAGATCACCGATCGTATTTCTAAAATATCCGACAGAAACAAGGCATTACTTTTTGAAAATACAGGAACGTCTTTTCCCCTGCTCATCAACTCTATGGGTAGTGAGCGGCGGATGTGTATTGCATTGGGCGTAAACGAGCTTGATGATGTGACCCATGACATTGAAGACCTCTTCAAAAAACTATCTGCCCCCAAAAACGGGATGATGGAAAAGCTGGCTATGCTGCCTCAGTTGGGCAAATTTGCCTCATGGATGCCTAAGGTGGTTAGTGGCCGCGGCGCGTGTCAGCAGGTGGTGATGGAAAAACCTGACCTTGCAAATCTACCGATACTCAAATGCTGGCCACAGGATGGCGGTAGGTTCATCACGCTGCCTGCTATACATACCAAAGACCCCAACAACGGCATCCGGAATATAGGCATGTACCGCATGCAGGTATTTGATGGACAAATGACAGGTATGCACTGGCACAAGCATAAAGTATCGGCCCGGCATTTTAATGAATACAAAAAGCTGGGTAAGCGCATGCCCGTGGCAGTGGCTCTGGGTGGCGATCCGGTATACACCTATTCTGCCACAGCCCCATTGCCCGAAAATGTGGATGAGTATATGCTGGCAGGTTTTCTACGCAAAAGGAAGGTGGAACTGGTGAAGTGCATCACCCAGCTCGAACTGGAGGTACCTGCCGATGCCGACATCATTATAGAAGGATATGTAGACCCTAATGAAGACTTGATTTGGGAGGGGCCATTTGGCGACCATACAGGCTACTACTCGCTACCTGATTTTTATCCTCGTTTCCACGTTACAGCAATAACGCACCGCAAGGATGCAGTGTACCCTGCTACCATTGTGGGTATACCTCCGCAGGAAGATGCATGGCTGGGCAAAGCCACAGAGCGTATCTTCCTGACACCTATAAAAATGACGATGGTGCCCGAGATCACAGATATGAATATGCCTGTAGAGGGGGTATTTCATAACCTGGTCATCACTACGATCAATAAAGAATATGCAGGGCAAGGGCAGAAAGTAATGAACGCGATGTGGGGTGCCGGGCAAATGATGTTCAACAAAATATTGGTACTTGCAGATGGTGTGAACGCGAGTAAAATAAAGATAGACGACTACAAGGCGCTTGCTCGCTATGTATTGAATAATACAAACCCGGCCACTGATGTGTACTTCAGCCAGGGACCGATGGACGTGCTGGATCACAGTTGCTCCAAACTGGGCTTTGGAGGTAAAATGTGCATAGATGGCACAGCCAAATACGATGAGGAGCTATCTGATCCCTTAATACCCTTCAAGTGGGATACTGCTTTTTCAAAGCCGGATATATTAGCCACTTTCCCCGAAATAAAAGGAATTAATGAAAAGCTGGCGAAGGAATGCGCTATACCTGTATTATTTGCAACTATAGAAAAGAACAGGCCAGGGCATGTGGCTGCTTTGCATGATCAGCTATGTAAACAGAAGGGGATTGAAAACATAAAAATAATATTATATGTAGAGCATACAGTAAATGCAGACGACATTGCCGATGTATTGTGGCGCTTTTGCAACAACCTGGATCCTAAAAGAGACCATTTTTACGGAGGAACAGCTAATAATATACTTGGGCTCGATGGCACACGTAAATCAAAAAAATTAGATAACTTTGACAGGCCTTGGCCAAACATCATTGTTGCAGATGATGCCACCATAGCCACTGTAGATAGAAAATGGGATGAGCTGGGATTGGGAAAACTAATTATTTCTCCATCTTTGAGGTATAAGACCCAACTATATGAGGGGGGGGCAGCTGTCTTAGATAATAGTTAACCACAGTATTCAATAACTAAAACAAATAAACATGAAACGTATTTTAATGATAAGCAGCCTTATCGTAGTTTCCTATACTGGTGCCATGGCACAAACACAGGCAAAAGCGCAAGCCAATGCTACTGCCGGAAACGTTGCCACAGCCAGGCCAACTTTATCTAAGAATGATTTTGTGGCAAAAACGACCCAGTTGAAAACGCTGCTTGATGCAAACAATGCAGATGGCGCAAAAGCAAAATGGGCCGAAGTACACCAGATGCTGATGACAGAATTGAATATTACCAAGCATAAGATATTCGAAGGTGGCGAAGCTAATAAGACCCATAATACAGAAGTCATGATCCAGCAGAGGGATATTTACATGGCACTGATCAAAATAAAAGACGATCTTATTACCAATAAGGTAGCTATCAATGATAAGCTCAGCGCATTTGCGGCAACAATGAATTAATTAAGCATAGAATTGTATACAAAAGTCCCGGCTATCCGTGACTTTTGTATTTTTAGCGATATAAAAGCAAATATATGCAGGAACCAAAACGAGTGACCGGGATAGGCGGTATATTTTTTAAATCTCAGGACCCCGCTGCTGTTCGCAGTTGGTATGCCACACACCTCGGGCTCGATACAAGCCCCTATGGCACAAACTTTGAGTGGCGGCACGCCGATAAGCCGGAGCTGAAAGGATCTACCGTATGGAGCCCGTTTGCCGCCGACACCAAATACTTCGACCCATCAGCTAAAGAATTTATGATCAACTTCAGGGTGGAGAACCTGGAGTGGCTGCTGGGTGAGCTAAAGAAAGAAGGTGTAGAGCAGGTAGGCGAAATGCAGGACTCTGAGTATGGCAAATTTGCCCATATCGTAGACCCCGAGGGTAATAAGGTAGAATTGTGGGAAGCAAAGGATGAGGAAGACGGAAAACCAGCATAGGATAATGAGTAAATAATGTGGTGGTTTACATTCATTTAACTACTTCCACCACATTATTTACTACATTTACAATTCAATTTTTGTTTGTGAAAGCAATAATTCCAGTGGCTGGTGCAGGTACCAAATTGCGCCCGCTTACTTATACTCAGCCAAAGGCGCTTATACCCATTGCCGGCAAAACAATACTCGGTGTTATCGTTGATCAATTGATAGACGCAGGCGTTACTGAGTTTGTATTTGTGATCGGTTACCTGGGCGAAAAGATACAGCGCTACATAGAGAAGACCTACCCACAGCTCACCTACACATTTGTAACCCAGAACGACAGGCGCGGCACAGGGCATGCTATATGGCTCACGCGCGATATTGTGGGTACTGATGAAGTGATGATCGTGCTCGGCGACACGGTGTGCGACTACAACGTAAAAGATATACTCAACAGCGATGTGTCACAGATAGGGGTGCGTAAGGTGGATGACCCCCGCAGTTTTGGTGTGGCAGAACTAAATGAGAAGGACGTAGTACTGCGTATGGTGGAAAAGCCAATTATACCAAAGTCGAACATGGCGATGGTGGGCATATACTACATCAAAGAAGCAGGTGCTATGTACGAGGCGCTGAACAGGCATCTCAATAATACAGCAGATGAAAATGGTGAGTACCACCTCACTAACGCCCTGCAGCACATGGTAGAGGATGGTATCAAATTCCATGCATTCAGGGTAAATAACTGGTTCGATTGTGGTAAGAAAGAAACACTATTGAGCACCAATGCCATATTGCTGAAGCAAATGGAAGAAGAGCACCCGGAAAAAAAATCACCTGATTTTGATGGTACCGTGATCATACACCCGGTGAATATAGCTGAAGGATGCAGCATCAAACACTGCATTATAGGCCCGAACGTAACCATAGGGGAATACACCAAGATAGAATCATCCATAATCAAAGATTCCATCATAGGCTCTTATGCCGAGTTGCAACAGGTAGTGCTCAACTCCTCTATCATAGGCAATGATGCCTACGTACGTGGCCTGAGCCAGAGCCTGAACATCGGTGATAATACAGAAATTGACCTGGGATAAAATAGTGTACTTCTTAACCTTATTCGGCAGCATTAGGGGTAAGCAACAGGTAGCTATTTCTACTGAAAGAGAGTTTATATATCAGGTAGATCAGAACAAGCGATGAGGGTATTATAGAATAAAGGGTACTAAAGACTACATTGACCAACAGTAGTGCTACTACTATAAACAGATATTTGGTTTTGACTAAGCCTGAAGATAAAGTGAGCAGCGTTACTCCGTTATCCGAAACAGTTACCGGGACTTCATTGCTGCCGCACCAGTCTATTTTGCAGTTTACTATATGTGCACCTGCCGATATATCAAACTCTTTGGTTTCGCCATTACCGATAACACCTGTCTTTTGGCCATCCACATAAATATCTATCGCTCTCCAGCGATTTGCATATTCATTTGTGCGGTTAATGACTAATGTGGGCATTGCTCATTATTTTTTACTGTTCAAGATGATCATTGCAGCACCAACTGTGCATACAGGCGCTCCAGCATGGCGGCTGCGCTATCGCAAAGGCCGGGATGCACTTTTGATGTTTGCACCACAGTGCTACGTGTGGCTGTGAGCCACCTGAACCGCTCTGCTATTGGCAGTTTGGCTATCGTACCACCTTCTTTACTGCCTGAGCATATGTGCTGAAAGGCCAGCAGGTATTCCTGGATTTCGCTCGCATTAGCCTTAGGAGAGAAAGCAGTAATGCGCTCAGTATCGAGCTGAAATTTTGCCTGCAAAAATTTTTCTTTGGCACAGTACAGCACTACCCCTACGTTGAGGAATTCCTCCCGTTCTACCTGGGGCACTATGCGGATGACCGCATACTCAAATAAGTGCTGTTCTGGCATCCTGTGCGGCTTTTACGAAGGTTTCGGAATGGGCTATTCTCGTGGTAAGGAATTGTGCATAAGCGCCTCTGTGTTCCTCTGTAGTAGCAAATGGAGCATCACCACCTTGTAGCCAGGCATCGGGTACTAATGCCACAATAGCACTGATAATCTGATCGGTAAGCAAAGCGCTGAATTCTTTATTCACTGCATCAAGCTCTGTAGCTGCAGACAACAACACATGGTCTTTAATGAGCGCGAAAGGCGCCAGTGCCTTCTCCTGCCATTGCTGCCAAGAATGATGAAAGTATAGCGAAGCGCCATGATCTATAAGCCACAGCTCCTTGTACCACAGCAGCATATTCGTATTGCGGCAGGTGCGGTCTACATTCAGCAGCAGGCAATCGAGCCACACTATTTGTGAGGCAAGGCGTGGATTCACTTTAGTAACGGTTGGATCAAAAGTAATGGCACCGGATAAATAATGGATGCCAAAGTTGAGCCCTACGCTGGCTTTGAGCAGGTCTTGTATTTCTTCATCGGGCTCTGTGCGGCCAAATGCGCTATCCAGGTTGGCAAAAACGATCTCCGGTATCTTTAGTCCCAGTGTGCGTGCTATCTCACCACCTATTAGATCAGCAATAAGGGCCTTGGCACCCTGCCCTGCTCCTCTGAACTTAAGCACATACAGGAACTGGTCATCAGCCTCGGCAATGGCAGGCATAGAACCGCCTTCCCGCAGGGGGGTTACATAACGGGTCACGTTTACTGATCTTATTTCGCGGGTCTCCATACCTTATTGAGCGGCAAATTAATACAAAAATGAGAGCTATGGTTATAATCCGTTTAAAGTAGCCAGGTTGTGTACGGCTTCGCCCATCGTATTGTTGAAATAGGCATAAACTGTTTTACCCCCCTTCACCCAGGTTTTGATGTTTTGCGCTTGCTCTTCCAGGACATCCTGGTCATAACTGCCACGATAGTCGCCCTTCTGGCCATGAAAGCGCATATAAATAAAGGCGCAATCCATATCTATGAGTGGAGTAGCAGAGGCCGGCATATCATGCACTACAACCGCTGCCCGGTATTGCTCCAGCATTTCGTACACATCATCTGTGTACCAGCTCTTGTCACGAAATTCGATAGCTACAGGCCATTCATACTTGCTGTTGGCTTCTTGCAGCACATCCAGCAACCTTTTCACTTTTTGAAAACGTGATATTTTAATGCTGGCCGGGAATTGTACCAACAGGCAACCTTTTCTCCCGGTTGCCGGAGCTATTGCCCCTAGGAATGCAGGAATGGCTGCCGGATCATAGTCTAGTTCTTTAGCGTGGGTGATTGCCTTCGATAGCTTGAATGAAAAACGAAATTTTGGCGGCACTTCGACCGTCCATTTCTCTACGGTGCGCGGCAAAGGCACTTTATAGAACGAGCTGTTTATTTCCACACTCTTAAACAGAGATGCATAATAATTCAGCCGGCTTTTGTCTTTGTATTTCGGCGGAAAGAATGACTTGTTAGGCACAGGCAACACTATATTGCTGGTACCCGCATAAAAATTATTGAGCCGCTTTAGTTTCATATCCCAGATCCATTAAATATTGTGCCTTCATCATCGATCGAAGCTACTCCCAGTTCTCATCCCACGCGCTCTTATAAGCATCATGTTGCTCGGCATAGGCGATGAAATCAGCATAAAACGGGAAGCGGGATAGTGTAGCGCTATCGCCTATTACGATCAGTTTTTTGCGTGCCCTTGTCATAGCCACATTCATACGCCGCGTATCAGATAGAAAGCCAATGACACCGGCATCGTTGCTTCTCGTCATGCTGATGTATACAATATCGCGCTCCTGTCCCTGGAAGCTGTCAATGGTATTCACTGCTATTTTGTGTGTATATGGCTGTAGTGCCGGATTGTGCAGCAATTGCTCCTTGAGCACATACAACTGCTCTTTGTAGGGCGATATAACCGCTATTGTAGGAAATTTTTCAATCGTATAATGTGTACTCAACTCAGCTACAAGTCTTGTGAGGTGCTTGAACAGAAATACAGCCTCCTCTGGGTTGGAGATGCTGGTGCCTTCATTCTTCTCTTCAAAGCCACAACCGGCAGTGTCTATAAATACCAATGGCGTATCTGTGGTATGAAGCAAGTGACCCGCAACAGACTCGTGCGCCTTTAGCTTATCCTCATAAAACACTTTGGCGGAATAGCCCATAATAGTCTCGTGCATACGGTACTGCTCTTCCAGCAATACTACTGCCTGCGGATGCAGGCGGATACATTTTTCCAGCAACGTAGTACTCAGTCCCCCCTTCGCCGCTGTGTCTGATTTTATAGTGGGTGATAGCTGGCAGTGATCACCCGCCAGTATCAGTTTCTTGCCCTTCAGTATCGGTATCCAGCAGGCGGGCTCTATTGCTTGCCCGGCCTCGTCTATTACTACAGTATTATATTGCAGGCCGCGCACAGTATAGTGGTTAGCACCTACCAGTGTGGCCGTTACCACCTGTGCTTTATTGGTTATATCGTCTATGATGTATTGCTCCATGCGGCCCACATCCTTCATGATCTTGTAGGCTTCGTCGAAGAGTGCCTTACGTTGTTCCCGCTCTGCCTTGCCAAAACTGCGCTTGTATTTATGCGCCATGTCTTTAAACTCGCCTGCCTGTTTCTTCAGCCGCTTTATCTCTTTTATCGAGCTGTGTGCCGCCACCTTACTATCCAGCGTCAGTGCCATCAGTCGCTCCGATACCCTTGCAGGATTGCCCACACGCAATACATTCAGTCCTTCTTCCGACAGCTTTTCACTCAGCAGGTCCACAGCAGTATTGCTGGGTGCGGTAACAAGTATGCGCTTCTCGCCCTGCTTGATAAGTGTTTTGATAGCCTGTACCAGTGTGGTGGTTTTGCCGGTGCCGGGTGGGCCATGTACTATAGCCAGTTCATTGGCCTGCACTATTTTATTTACTGCAGCTTGCTGGGTACTGTTGAGTTTAGGGTTTTCATAAAGAGGTACATCAGTATCAAAAGTGGGCGCATTGGCACCGGTGAGTATATTGATGAGGCGGCCCTCTTCCTTCTTTTCGCTCAGCGTCATAGCCTGCTTCAGCGCAGCCTGCATCTCGTCATAGCTGTTGTCATCAAACAGCAGGTCTATACCCAGCTTTCCATCGCTGGCCCAATCGGGCAGTTCATCTGTGCGTAGCGATATTTTAAGGCGGTTGCCGCTGGCAAATGTAATAGTGCCCTCTATAAAGTCTTTCTTAGGATCATGATTGGAGAACAGCGCGGCAGATACACCAAACCGCAACTGGTGCGATATATCCGTATTGGTAGTACGTTCTACCTCCACGGTTATATATTCTGCCTTATTAAGCTCCGTGCCCCTGATGGCTATAGGGTACCACGCCAGCCCGTTGGCCCTGCGTTGTATGATGGAAGTGGACTGGCTCAGTTCCAGGTAAGCCTGTTTATCTACTTCACGCTCCGTCTTCAGCAGTTCCAGCAGCTTCTTAAAATATTCCATGGCGCAAATGTAGGGTAAGGGCTACGCATCAGCAAAGCCGTTTACATGGATATTCCGCGTAAAGTGACCCCTCTTTTCCTCGCCAAACTGACCCACCATAGTTAATCCCAAAAATGAGTGCGTTATTTAGTTGTTTCACTGTTACAAATATAGTTTATTTAATCTGCTTCATTTGTGTCATTATCA
>CAIRES010000070.1 GCA_903877645.1 uncultured Bacteroidota bacterium
GGCAGCAACAGTACCTGTAGTAGCAGGAAGTGTAACACCACCTGTGAAAGTACGAGTGCTTGCCGGAGCGAGAACGACTGTACCACCTGATGTAGGAGATACTGCGATGTTACCGAAGTTCATATTGGTAACGAGGGCGATTGTTATCGGGGTAATGATGTTTGCAGTTGCAGAAGCTGTTGCTGTAGCCTGTGCGAAAGAAGAAGTAGCTGATGCGCCTACGATGATTGCTGCTGCTACGAGTACTTTAGAGATGATGTTTTTCATTTTGTTTGTTTTTAGTTTGGTTTGAGTTATTTGTTAGTTTATTTGTTTCGTTGTTTGATAGGTATATAACCAGTGGCGTGCCAAACTCATAAAACATTGATAATCAATTGTTTGGTAAAATCATGATTGTGCCAAAATTCCATAAGGTGGAATATTTTTCTAAAATGCGGAAGGGAATTGCAAAAAATGACCTTTAAACAGGTATGAAAGGAGAAATATGGCGCAATTACCCCGGTATTGGGAGGTAAAAGAGGGCTAATAAAAAAAATCGTATTTTGGACAATTAACGACGCCTGATGAATACGAACCAGATCAATTACCTGAATATAGGGCTGATGATACTCTCTTGTATCGTGGCATTTATCATGCCTTTTGAGTTGTTCCTGTTCTCGTATGCCATATTGGGCCCACTCCATTATCTTACCGAGATATCGTGGCTGCATAAGCGCAATTATTTCTCGCCGGGCAAAAAGGACTTTATACTATTAGGTGTTCTTGCGGTGCTTATCTCTATACCCAATATGTTTCCCCATTTCTATGATATGTTTGGCCCGAAGGATACAGATGGCAAACCTATACATACTGAAGAGATGGTGAACTTTATTTCTTCTCTGGGCAAGGCTATGCCCTTTTTTGCATTCGTGGCCTTCGCAGGTTCAGCACTTATGATACTTGCCAAAGAATCATGGAAGCGATTGGTAGGGTTTGCGCTCATTATTGCGGTAGGTTGGGCGTTCCATAAAGAGCGTATCGCTTTTTTTGCACTGGTGGTATTCCTGCCAACGCTTGTGCACGTATTTTTGTTTACGGGTGCATTTATATTGCTTGGCGCGCTGAAGAGTAAAAGTACATCGGGTATTTTATCACTGGTGGTCTTTATTGCCTGCGCGGCCAGCCTGTTCCTCTTTTTTCCGCATACTATAACTGGCCCATCGGCGTATGCCACTAAAGTATATGATGACTCCTTCCTGGGGTTCAACCAGCAGATATTTGATGGCTTCCTTCACCGCAAGGCGAGCCGCGATGTGGTGTATGGCTCTTCGGCAGGCATTATGCTGGCGAGGTTCATCGGCTTTGCGTATGCCTATCATTACCTCAACTGGTTCAGCAAAACATCTGTGATCAAGTGGCATTTGGTGAAGCGCAGATCGCTCTTAGTTATCCTGGGCATCTGGATATTGTCGGTGGTACTTTACTTATCTGATTACCGCACCGGCATCATGGCACTTTATTTTCTTAGCTACCTGCATGTGCTGTTTGAGTTCCCGCTCAATATGCACTCGTTCAAAGACATTGGTAATGCATTGCGGGGGAAGGTGCGGACCGGTAGCGCGTAGACAGAAGCTATATTTGCGCCAAAAAAAATGGCCACCCGAAGGCAGCCATTTAAACCACACTCAACACCAAATTATTTTGCGATCACTACTTTTTCAGTATGTGTGATGTCTTTGTTTTTTATGCACAATGTATATACCCCGGCAGGGAATGTGGAGACATTCAATGAATAGAGGATAGTAGGTTGTATGTTATTCTGCGTTAACACTGTTTTGCCTGCTTCATCTATAAGAGTTGCAGTAAAATTGTTGGTTTCGGTGGGCTGAATAAAGATGTTGACATAGTATGCTGTAGGGTTTGGATATACCTGCACTGCAAACGACTGCTGACTGACCTGGGCGACCGCAGTGGTATAAATAGTAGTGCCGCCGGTAGGGGTGTTGTGGCCACCACCGGGGCCTGTGTTGCCTGATTGTACAATGCCATAATAAGTGAGGCCGATGGTGTACGGATAAACAGGGGCCAGTGTATTGTCGATAGTTACGAAGTAGGCATAAGTGCCGGCAGGATATTCGGGGGTATGGCACCAGCGGCCGTTATGTACATCGAGATCGCCGGAGCCCGCGGTGAATACATAATCTTCCTGGTAGCTGCCGAGTGGGTAAGTGCCGCTGACATCGGGGCCGTAGTTGCCTGAAGTGAGGGCCGTGCCATCGGGTAAAGTGTGGCGTTGGGTGATGCTTCTTAACTGGAAACCTGATGTCATGCGTTTGATGCCGCCGGTGCCATTGGTGTCGGCATAGCCATAAGCGCCATATACAGGATAACCGTCGAAGGCGTAATCAATGATAGGGGAGTGGTGTGTGCTGTCGGTGATATCGTATAAGCATTTTGGGCTTACGTGGTGATGGTATTCGCCGCCGGGCGCAGGATGGCCGAGGCAATTGTCGAAACTGCTTCCTTCAAAGACATAAGCATTCTGGTGCCAGATGTTGAGATTGTTATAACTCATGGCATCCTGTGTGTTGAAGATGGATACCCCATTTTTAAAGACACCGACATGACCCAGTCCTACCGCGGTAAGCGTACCTGTGTTGGGAACGGGAGTACGGGTGATCTTGTAAACGAAGTTCTGATTTGTGGGGATGTTGGGGTCGCCGGGCCACGGGCCTATGTCGTAGCCGGGTATGCAGGATGCGCTGATGTATACGTCAGTGGTATTGTACTGTACGAGTTGCACATTTGATTCGATGCCACTATAGCCGGTGGCCGAGGTGGTATTGCGAATCCAAGATGTAATATCCGGCCCTACCTGTGCATGGGCACCTGCACATGCGGATAACAGGGCAATAGAAAAGACGGTTCTTTTTAGCATAAAGTATGTTTTTATTATTTATAGACGATAGTATCGCTGAAAACCTTCGGTTATCAAAGAAAATTTGAGAAATTAACCGGTCCATTCACTTTATAAAAACAAATGTGTTTACATGACATTTATTATAATGGAAATTATGTAATTTGCGTTAAATCATAAGTCTTCACTATAATTATTTGACTATGCGCTATTTTCTACCCAAGGCGTTGAGCCTGTTTGCTGTATTATTATTATCTGTGATGAGCTCTTCAGGCGTTTTTGCGCAGCAGGGCCAGGACAACACGATCCTTTCGATAGAAAGGAATAAAGTGGATAATACACCAATATCCATTTTGTTTACAGCTACGACCAACTGGGGCGATGACCAGGCACAGGAGTTGTTTGCCAAGTACCTGGGTGTAGCGGGGGATGTGAGCATGAGGCAGCAATACAGCACCACTAATAAGACCGGGGTTACGGCCAAGCGCTACTACGAGTATTATAAAGGCATCAAGCTGGAATATGCGAGTTATTCTTTGAGCTGCAAGAGTGGCCGAGTGAGTTTTATGACCGGCAATTATTACCGTATCGATGGAAGTACACCATCTGTAGCGAGTATTTCTGAGCATGATGCGTTTGTGAAAGCAATAGCGTCGGTAGGTGCAGATAAGTATATGTGGGAATTTCCGGCTGAAGAGGCAAGGATAAAAGCGATGTATCATAATAAGGATACCTCTTACCTGCCGAAAGGCCAGCTTACCTACATAGAAGATTATAACAGTGATAAAGATGACCGCAAACTTCATTTGGCTTATGCATTCGACATCTATGCAAGGA
>CAIRES010000071.1 GCA_903877645.1 uncultured Bacteroidota bacterium
CTTGTCATCCTTTTTGCTTTGATAATAATATTGAGATTTAGGCAATCTCATCATCTTGCAGGCCCTGCTTACACTCACTTGGTATTCCTTTACCACTCCCTCCGTCAACTCCCTTTGTTTGCTCGACATAACTTAGCGTTTTTATCAATCACGAAAATACGGCCATTTACTCCCGTAAACGGCCGTATTGTTTGCAAAATATGCGACACTTTCTCAATAGATTTACAGGAATTATTGGAGAAAAAGTAAATACCCAAGATTTCTTGTAGACTTTTAAATATCCTATGGTCTTTGTTGACTTCGCTCCGACTTCATCAAGATAGTCGATGAAAGATATTGTTTGAGATAAGATTGGATCTGATCTTCTTTAGCTAATGTTTTATAGCGTTTCCTACAGGAACTGGGTTGTTGATGCGTTTATCAACCCATTCTTCGATCTCCTCCTTATTAATAAAATAAATTGTTGTGAATACTACGCCAACAATAATGCCGATCATCACGTGTTCTCGTTTTATTCGTCCAATTGTCTTTGGCTTGACGATTTCTGCTAGTGGCTGACCGAACAGATTTTGAATTTCCTGGTAGTTCATTTGCTATTTGTTTTTGGCAATTAGTATCTCTGCCGTGGTTAGTAATAATATTTTATACTCAAAGATGGAAATGTAAAAGCATTGATTGTCAAAATCCGTATTGTGTAGAACATTTCTGCTGGTGTGGAATGAAAAATCAAATCCGCTGTTAACTATGTCTGTTATTAGATATTTTGTCCCAAATGTTTCGTCAATAGATAAATGGTTTAAAACATTCAGATTTTTTGCTAACATCTGATCTCTTGTAATTAAAGATGTATTTGCAAGCGGTGGCACGTTCGTTGCTTGCCTCGTTAATCTTCTGTGGGTGTTATAATAGTCATCTGCACATTTATCAGTACAAAAGTCACGACCCCTATTGTGAACCATATGTGCAATTTTACAGTTCGGACAAATCCGGTATCGATCGGATAAAGGATCAACAGAATAAAAAGTCTCCATAAATATTTGCTTTTTTATGCAAAACTAACTATATTTGTTATATGGACAAAACATTTGAATCATTAAATGACGTTTCATTTAGCTACTTGAATCATCTTATTGAAAATAATCCGGATGATTTCAACGCGATTATGGATCGTTTCCATGAGCCCCGATTCTCTGTTGCACAAATTGGAATTAGCCGACAGGAGTTATTAAACTGGAAGAAACAGGGACTGATACCACAAATAGCAAGTATTGGAAACGTTTGGGTAAGAGTAAGTTATTTTACTTATGCATGGATACGCATGGTCGCCGAATTAAGAAAACTAAATGTGCCAATTACAACAATAAAAAAATTTGCAGATAAAATATTGGAAGTTAACGAGGATGAATACTATGCAATTTTACAAGAATCTTTATCATTTACAAACCGATCTATATTGCCTCTAAAGATCCAAGATATTGAAGACTATGCAGCGTTTGTTAATACAATGCCCCAACAAGTAAAACAGTTCTTCAGAGATCGATACAATAATTTCTCACTTTTGGTTCTCGGCGCGATATTCAACCAAATAAATGTCACGGTCTTTCTAGATAAAGATGGCGATTTTTGCTTTTCAGAATATACGAACGAAAAGAATCAAGAATATTGGGCTGAATACAAGCAGTTTGTCTCCCGTCCTTTTTACGCATTGCCTCTGGCCATTGTTTTGAGCGAGTTTGAAGAAAATGAGAAAGTAAAACAATCGGATATCCAGGCTTTATTTCAACTGAATGAAAGAGAAGTAAAAATTCTTTCATTGATAAGACGAGATGGGATTAAAGAGGTGAGGATCAGATTAAATAAAACTAACGGAAAGGCAATGTTTCTCGTAGAGGTTGTAGAAGAAAAAAATATCGCACTGACACAAAGCAAAATAGAGAAGATTCTAAAAAAAGGCGAATTTAAAGACTATAGAATTTCCACTCAGGATGGCAATCTGGTATTGTTCGAGGAAACAACAAAGATCAAAATATAAGTTATAGGCACTGAAAAATCAGGCCTTTTGTTTATTCAGGTGTTACACGGAAAACCTCCGATTTCTCCACAATTCCGAAAACATAATGGAAGGTGGTTCAAAATTCAAAAAAAATGGATTAGCGAAACTTAAGAAACAAACAAAAAAACAGTCAGTATCACAAAATGGATGTTATATCGACTGTGATCTTGCGAGAACGAACGATATTGGAATTGATGAAGTGAAAAGATTGAATTCTTTTGAGCAATACAGTGACGAGCAAGCAATTCAATTAATTGGCGCATTAAAGGAATATACTGCTATCGTTTTTTGTCTGGGCGCGAGACTCAAAAGAGATTAAAAAATTCTAATTGTTGTAAATGTACTTATATGGGGAACAACATATTGCTAGAAGCCTTCGCTAAAGGTAAGACGAAAGTGAAATTAAACGGATGTAATTGTGTTATCTACACGCGTGTGTCAACAAAGGAACAGGCAGATAATAATCTTAGTTTGGATACACAAAAAAAAGCCTGTGAGTTTTATGCTAGCAAAATAGGCTATAGTATCCTCGGTTATTTTGGTGGGACATACGAGAGTGCCAAAAATGACGAACGAAAAGAGTTTACAAATATGCTATCTTTTGTAAAAAAGAGCAAAGAGAAGGTCTCGCATATTATCGTGTATAGCGTCGATCGGTTTAGTCGTTCCGGAGCAAATGCAATTTACTTAGCTGACCAATTGAAGAAGGCTGGTATTTCCGTTTTTGCAGTTAGTCAGCCAACTGACACCACAACTGCGAGTGGAAGTTTACAACAAAATATTCAGTTTATTTTTAGCGAATACGATAATCAGTTGCGCCGCGAAAAATGCATGGCAGGTGTCAAAGAGATGTTATTACGAGGAGAATGGTGTACATCTCCGCCGATAGGATACGATGTAGTAAAGACAAATGGAAGAAGGCAAATAGTAGTTAATGCAAAAGGTAAAATACTAAAAAAAGCATTTTATTGGAAGGCTCAGGAAAAGGTGACAAATGAAGAAGTTATCAAGAGATTAGGAGCTCAAGGTATCGTAATGTCAAATCAGAGGATGTCAGCTTTCTTTAAAAATCCTTTCTATTGCGGCTTATTAGTCCACACCGCTCTGGATGGGGCAATTGTTGACGGTAATCATGAAAAGCTTGTTTCAAAGGAAATATTTCTGGATGTTAACGAAATAACGTCCTGCAAAAAACAAGGCTATAGAATAAATGCAGAAAACGATGAGGTGCCTTTGAAGAGGTTTTTGAAATGTGACAGTTGTGGTAAATATTTAAGGGCGTATAAAGCGAAAAAAAATCAGAAAAATTATTACAAATGTAACACGATCGGGTGCAACTGTAACAAACGAGCTGATGAACTTCACGAAGCTTTTGAAAGTTTGTTATCCCAATATTCTTTTGATCTAAATGAGGATTTAATGTATTTGATGAAACTTCAGATGATCGCGACTTTTAATCAAATGCAAGATGAAAGCACCGGAAATATCGCTCAGGTTGAAAGCGCGTTATCAGAAATCAATAAGAAGCTTGAAAGATTGGAAGAACGATACGTGGAAGAGCAAATTGGCAAAGGTATATTTGACAAATACGTCGAGAAATACTCAGTTGAAAAAAAGGAAATTGAAAGCCAACTTCAAAAAGCCGGGAAAAAAGTGTCGAACCTGGATTTTCATATAGATGCAGCAATTGATCTTTCTTCGAAACTCGCTACAGTATGGTGTTCCAGCCATTACGTTGAAAAGCAAAAGCTACAATTTCTTGTATTCCCAGATGGAGTCTACTATAATCGAGGAAAAGATGAGTGTCGAACCCCCAAAATAAATTCGGTCTTTCAATACTTGTCAAGCCTGGCAAGGGTTATAGCGGAAAATGAAAGAGGGAACGAGCAAAATTTTGCTGCCGTTCCCTCTTTGGTAGCGAGGACAGGGATCGAACCTATGACCTTCGGGTTATGAGCCCGACGAGCTACCGCTGCTCTACCTCGCGATGTGGGTGCAAAAGTACGGGTTGTAAACGGACTTACCAAACTTGTTTGTTAAAACCTTCACAATGTGCTTATATAAACATCTGTTATCTTTCTCTTTCCTTTCTGCGGTATACCCCTTGCTAATTTCATAGGGCTTATCTTTGGCTTATGTCAAAGAGTACAAAAAGAAAAAATGCAAGCCCCGATTCCGGTAAGCAGGTATATACCGGCAAACTGGAGCTCATCCGAAATGGGATGGGGTTTGTCATCGTTCCGGGCCGGGAAACCGATATAATGGTGGAGCGGGAGAATACACACACCGCCCTTAACGGGGATGAAGTAAAAGTGGAAGTAAAGGGCTTTGCCGATAATAATAAGCGCCAAAAAGGGACGATCATAGAGGTAGTGCGCCGCAAACAGTCTGAATTTAGTGGTAAAGTAGAGGTGCATCCTCATTTTGCGTTTGTGATACCGGAGAGCGATAAGATGCCCGTGGATATATTCATTCCATTACATCTGCTCAATGGCGCCAAAGATGGCGACCATGTGATGGCCAAAATAGTAGAATGGACAGCCAAGACCAAAAACCCTGTAGGAGAGATCGTAAATGTGCTCACCAATGAATCGGTGAATGAAATAGCCATGCAGGGGCTGCTGGTAGAAAATGGTTTCCCGCTCACATTCCCGGATGACGTTCTGGAAGATGCAGCCCGATACCCTGATGTAATAGATAAGCATGAGGTGAAGAAACGTAAGGATATGCGCGATACCCTCACCATGACCATAGACCCGGTAGATGCCAAAGACTTTGATGATGCCCTTTCTTATAAGGAGTTAAAAGGCGGCTGGTACGAAATAGGGGTCCACATCGCCGATGTAAGCCACTACATAGAGCCGGGTTCTGCGCTTGATGTGGAGGCTTATCGCCGGGCTACCAGCGTTTATCTCCCTGATCGCGTATCACCCATGTTGCCTGAGCGCTTATCCAATGAACTATGTTCGTTGAGGCCGCATGAAGATAAATACACTTTTTCTGTTGTCTTTAAGATCAATAGTGAGGGAGTTGTAAAAGAGCATTGGATCGGTAAGACTGTCATCCATTCCGACCGCCGCTTTGCCTACGAAGATGTACAGGAGATCATAGAAGGCGCAGCAGGAGATCATGCCAAAGAGATACACACCATCAACGGCATTGCCCAAAACCTGCGCGCAAAACGTTTTAAAGATGGTGCCATCAATTTTTCATCCCAGGAAGTGCGCTTTAAGCTCGATGAAACAGGCAAGCCCATTGGCATCGTGATAAAAGAAAGCAAAGAAGCGCACCAGCTCATCGAAGAGTTCATGTTGCTGGCCAATAAGACGATTGCTGAATATGTAGGTGGCATCAGGCACAAAGGCGAGAAGGTGCCTTTCCCATACCGTGTGCATGATGTGCCGGATGAAGATAAGCTCAAGGTGTTTTCACTGTTCGCTGGTCGCTTTGGTGTTAAGTTCGATCTTAGCAGTCCTGAGAGCATTGCCAAGTCTTTCAATAAAATGCTGAAGACTGTGCAAGGCAAGCCGGAACAGCATGTGCTGGAGCAACTGGGTATCCGCACCATGTCCAAGGCGGTTTATACTACCGATAATATTGGGCACTATGGCCTTGGCTTTGAGCACTATTGTCATTTTACATCACCTATACGCAGGTATCCTGATGTGTTGGTACATCGCATTTTGCAGGAGTGCTTGCTAAATGACATACATCCTATAAAACATCTTGAAGCCCAGTGCCGCCATTGTTCCGACCAGGAGCGCAGGGCCATGGAAACAGAGCGGGCCGCCAATAAATACAAGCAGGTAGAATTCATGCAGGAATATGTGGGCCACGACTTTGAAGCAGTCATTAGCGGGGTATCTACTTATGGCTTCTGGGCAGAAACTGTAGAACATAAGTGTGAAGGCATGGTATCGGCCAACAGTCTGAATGAGTTTGATGATTTCGAATTTATAGAAAGCGAATATGCGTTGATAGGGCGTAGCACCGGTGTGCGTTTTGCTATGGGCGATAAAGTGAAGGTCCGTGTGTCAGCAGCTAATCTTTCTAAACGGCAGATCGATTATGATATAATAGAAGTGCCGCAGTTTGCCGGCAGGCGCAGAGCTCCCGGTGCAAGTAAACGAAGTGAAGGCAGATCATCGCGCGATGATCGTTCTTACAGTGGCAAAACGGGAAAGCCGGGCAAGTCAGATAGATCGGATAGATCAAACAAACCAAACAATACTAAACGTAAAAAGAAATAGATGAGATCGTTCACAGACCTCGTTACTGCATTCGAAGAGCGGTTTGCTGCTTCTTTGCCTTTTCCTGCTTCACCTTCCGGTTTATACGATCCGTGCAGGTATTTGCTGGCCCTCGGGGGCAAGCGGGTTCGCCCTGTCCTCAGTCTCATGGCCAATGAGCTGTTTGAGGAGATCAGCGAAGATGCCTGGCATGCGGCATTCGCCATTGAGCTGTTTCATAATTATACGCTCATTCACGATGATATTATGGACAATGCCCCCCTCAGGCGTGGCAATGCCACCATACATACCCGTTATGGCCTCACCGCAGGCATCCTTTGTGGTGATGTGATGAGCATCTATGCCTACGAGCACATTGCCGGGATCAGGAAATCACTGCCGCAAATATTATCCGTGTTCAATAAAACTGCCATCGAAGTATGCGAAGGCCAGCAACTGGATATGGATTTTGAACAGCGCAATGATGTCAGTATTGATGAGTATATTCACATGATCACGCTCAAAACATCGGTACTGCTCGCTTGCAGCCTCAAGATGGGTGCGCTCGCTGGTGGTGCGCTGGGCGATAATGCTAATAAACTATATGCCTTTGGGAAGAACATGGGTATCGCATTTCAGCTGCAGGATGACTATCTCGATGCCTATGGCGATGCAGGTAAGCTGGGTAAGCAAAATGGGGGAGACATCAAATCCAATAAAAAGACCTACCTGTTGCTGAAAGCGTTGGAAAATGCTACAGAAAAGCAGCGAAATGAAATAGAAGTCCTGCTAAAACATGATGCTGAAAACAAGGTGGGCGCTATGCTAGCATTATTCAGCGCCACTGGAGCTGATGTTGCTTGTCGCGAGGCAGCTGCTCGTTATTCAGTCCTGGCCTTTGAATGCCTGGAAGATGTGGCCATACCCGCTAAGAAAAAAATACCTTTGCAGGAGCTTGCTAATTACCTGCTGATGCGGGATAAGTAATTTAACGCAGAATAATTAAATTTGCTAAAAGTACCGATATGGAATTAGCCTCTTTGGATATAAACAGCAGTTATACCTACGCCGATTATTTAAAATGGAATTTTAAAGAACGTGTAGAAATCATCATGGGCAAATTATTCAAGATGAGTCCTGCTCTCAGCCGTATGCACCAGGCTGTATCTGTATATTTGTCTACGGCACTTTATAATTATTTAAGCGGCAAAAAGTGCAAGGTTTATTCTGCTCCGTTCGATGTAAGATTACCAGGAAAAAGCAAAGACGATAAAGATATTGTAACTGTTGTGCAGCCCGATATATGTGTTGTTTGCGATGAGTCTAAATTAGATGCCAAAGGCTGTATCGGCGCTCCGGATATTGTAGTGGAAATATTATCGCCCAGCAATAATGTGGTAGAGCTGAAGAATAAGTATGATGTCTACGAGCGCGCTGGGGTTACAGAATATTGGGTGATTTCACCACAGGATAAAACGTTTCTCGTTTATACTCTGAAGGATGGAGTGTACCATGCATCGAGACTCATGGTGGAAGGAGATATTATCCGCACAGCAATACTGGATGGCCTTTCAATAGATATTGCAGATATGTTCGATCACATGAATTAAGACTAAAAAAGAATAACAATCATGAATTACTGGCTTGTAAAATCAGAACCCTTTAAATACAGTTGGGACCAATTTGTAAAGGATAAGAAAACCTTTTGGGATGGCGTGCGCAATTATGCCGCCCGCAACAACCTTAAGGCCATGAAAAAGGGCGACCAGGTGTTTTTTTATCACAGTAACGAAGGACTGGCTATAGTGGGCATTGCCGAAGTGGCCAAAGAAGCCTACCAGGATCCAACAACCGAAGACCCGAACTGGGTGGTGGTGGAATTAAAGCCGGTAAAGGCGATACCTAAACCGGTAACATTAGACGATATCAAAGCCGAACCATCCCTTGCCGATATGGATCTGGTGCGCCTGTCACGTCTTTCGGTAGGTGCAGTAAAAGAGGCCGAGTATAAGAAGGTTTTGAAAATGGGAGGGTTATAACCCTGTTAATCACTGATCTTTCCCTCCTCAAAAATAAAATTATAAACACCGGTACTACTGTCGGTATAATACTGCAAACCCTTTATTTCTGCACCCGAATAAGACAGGCCCCTTACGTTCTTAAAGTGTTTCAGCTTGTTTGGGTTCTTCAGGTCTATCATCATGGTCGCACAAAGCCCGTCGCCTTGTACATTTACACTCATAAAGGGTTTCTTGTTGATCTCTTTATATCTGTCTATCCAATAGTGCACTTTCGCCGGATCTGAAAGTTGTATTTGTTTCACCAGTTCCGCTTTGTATTCCTGGTCGGTCGGCTTATAATTATCAAAGATCGGGTTGGTATTTTTACACTCATGGCCGCCGCAAGAGTAGAGCGTGGTTATCACAAGTATAAAAGGGACGAAGCGCAGCATTGGCTGTGATTTAGTTGGTTATTAAAGATAAGCTATCCGCGGCGTTTCCAGTCCTTCTGCAACTCTTTGGATGTCTTGGTGCTACCATCATGGCTCCATCCGGGTGTGCGAAAAAGGTAGTTCAGCTTGTCTTTAAGTGACTTGCTTTTCTTCAGGTCTTTGCCTATTTCTATCCATTCATGCGTTACAATATGCACCGGGTGAAAAGGTTTTGCTATTGGCTTGGTGATCCCATAATGTGGCACCTCGTCATCCATCTCCTCTGTAAACGTCCCAAACATTCGGTCCCAGATAATGAAGGTCATACCCATATTCTTGTCGAGATAAGGGATGTTGCTGGCATGGTGCACGCGATGGTGTGAGGGGGTTACAAAGAAATATTCGATCCATCTTGGCAGTTTCTTCACAGCCTGCGTATGCACAAGGATGCCGTATATCTGCGTGATGGAATACATAAAGATCACATCAGCCGGGCGGAAGTTGAGCAGCACCAGCGGTATAAAATACATGTACTTATATACTGGCATGAACACGGACGAACGGAACCCCGTCGACAGGTTATACTCTGGCGATGAATGATGCGTCACATGTACAGCCCAAAACACCCTGCTGCTATGGTCCACCAAATGCTCTACCCAAAACAAAAAATCTTCTGCAAAAAGCAGCACGATCCAATATGCGATTGGGTCCCAGTTAATATGCAGGTGATACTGTGCAAAAAACGTAAGCACAGAAAGCCCGATGATGAACCGAAGTGCCAGGTCTATCCCTGCATTCAGCAGGTTCAGGTACACGTTCATCACTGTCTCCTTCCAGCTGTAAAAATGCAGGTGCCTGAAATTACTCAACACTATCTCCAGTGGAATAATAATGGCATAGATAGGTATGGAAAACAGCAGTAGTATTTGTTGATGCAGTTCGTCCATTGTATAAATGCGTAGTACTAAAATTTACTTTATCATCTGCTCAGTTGAGTCATTAAGCAATTGAGTAGATGCATTGAGTATTGAGCCATTAAAATTAAACAGTCATTATGTCTTTCTCTTTGTCTTTGCAATGCTGGTCTATCAGTGCTATGTATCTATCGGTAGTGGCTTGTATGCGTGTTTCAGCGTCCTTTGCTATATCCTCACTCAGGCCGTCTTTCTGCATTTTTTTTATCAGCTCTATATTATCGCGACGGGTGCTGCGTATGGCTACTTTGGCTTGTTCGCCTTCACCTAATGCTCTTTTTACAAACTCTTTACGGCGCTCTTCGGTAAGCGGCGGCAGAAACAGGCGTATATATATACCATCATTCTGTGGATTCAATCCAATATTAGAAGCGATGATAGCTTTTTCTATCGGCCCAAGCATGTTCTTTTCCCATGGTTGTATTGTTATGGTGCGTGCATCTGGCACCAGTACATTGGCTACTTGTGCCAGCGGGGTAGGGTTGCCATAGTATTCAACAAATATGCCATCCACTATTTGGGGTGTTGCCTTGCCCGCCCTTATCTTGGTCAGTTCCACCTCAAGGTGTCCTATAGACTTCTTCATCTGTACCGATGTATCTTCAATAACCTGTTCTGTAGTTTCAGCCATAATGGTTTTATTTTTGCAGGAGGCAAATGTAAAAAATGTTCTGCAACAAAATGCGGTAGGTATTACAACTATAGCATTATTGATATTATCAATACTTTACAAGGTCATATTTGGAGAGCCTGCAGAGTAGTCGTAAATTTGTAGAAATATCTTGTATGGAAACAATGACCAGTGCCCCGATAAAGCTTACCCTTAATGCCATAAATGAAGTAAAAAGGCTGATGAGCGAACCGTCTTTTGAGCAAGGCCAGTATTTGCGCATTGGTGTTAAAGGCGGTGGCTGTTCAGGTCTTAGCTATGTTTTAGGCTTTGATAAGCAGGAAGCCGATGATGAGATACATAATATCGATGGCATACCTGTGATCATGAAAAACGCACATGGCATCTATCTTTTCGGTATGGAAGTTGACTATTCAGACGGGCTTAATGCCCGTGGTTTTGTCTTTAAAAACCCTAATGCAAGCAGTTCCTGCGGTTGTGGTAGTTCTTTTGCTGTCTAAATAAACGAATTGTGTTTTTGCGCTATTCGTACTCTCCGCGGAGCAATTCATATAGTATCTCCGGGTTAAGTTCTGTACCTGCCCCGGCATCCTTTTTTATTTCGTCCAGCAATTGCTTGATCCTGGCTCCTCTGCCTGAGCCGGCACGGTTTTGCATCATTTGAGTCACATCCAGTTTGAAATCTTCTTTGGTGTCTGTACTTAATGATTCATATGCTATCGCGGTCATTTCATCTACTTCTACTTCTAGTAATACCTTCATAGTGATCTAAATGAATTACGAATTTATAGTCTATTATTGACAAAATCACATATTATTAACAAGTTCAGGTAATTATTTGAAATATAGATAGTTATAAAATGACTTTCATTTATTAAAATAAAACATATTTTGATGGAGGGTTTATGATTATTAAATGCTGAAATCAGTCGAGCTTGTTCTTTTACCGATTAAGCGTCTATTTTTACCGCATCGTGCCTGTACACTTACTTGATGACAGAATTTGGTTCCCACCAGTGGAGGAAGCGCTCAGCGACGGGCTGCTGGCCGTAGGTGGAAACCTTTGCCCGGAGCGGTTGTTGCTCGCATATCATAGCGGTATCTTTCCCTGGTACAATGAAGATGAGATACCCATGTGGTGGTCGCCTGACCCACGTTTTGTCCTGTTTCCCGACGAGTTGAAGGTGAGCAAAAGCATGAAGCAAGTGATTAAACGGAATGAATTTGAATTCAGGTTCGATACGGCGTTCGAAGACGTAATCACAAATTGCAGCCACATTTACCGTAAAGGACAGGATGGCACATGGATAGGCGATGATATTATTGATGCGTATACTGCACTACACCAGCTGGGTTATGCCCACAGCGCCGAAGCATGGCAAAACGGGGTATTGGTGGGCGGCCTGTATGGTGTACTTCTCGGCAAGGTATTCTTTGGCGAGAGCATGTTCAGTTTCGCCCCCAATGCCAGCAAATTCGCCTTTATACAATGGGTAACTCACCTTGCAGCTCAGAGTATACAACTAGTAGATTGCCAGTTGCACACTGCTCATTTAGAGAGCCTTGGGGCTAAAATGGTCAGCAGGTCCTTGTTCATTGAACTGCTCAATGAATATACTGTGTGACCCCATCTTATTGTTACATTAATATTTATGGTATTTCTGTAAATGCGCTCCCTTCATTTCCTATTTTTACCGCATAGTCCTATCTTTGTCAGTCATTGATCTAATCGCTATTTCCTATGCCTGTAACTGCTGCATCATCTAAGTCTGTAAGGTTGTCATTTGAGGAGTTCAAACAAGGGGTGCTGGACGACTACCGCATAGCCGTGGCCAGCCGTGAGGCCAGTCTTATAGGCCGCCGCGAGGTGCTGACAGGTAAGGCCAAATTTGGCATTTTTGGCGACGGCAAGGAACTGGCCCAGATAGCTGTCGCTAAGTGCTTCAAACCCGGTGATATACGTTCAGGCTACTACCGCGACCAAACCCTGATGTTTGCCACCGGAATGAGCGACATCCGCAAGTTCTTTGCCCAGTTATATGCCGATATGAGCGTGGAGAATGAACCTGCATCTGCCGGCAGGATGATGAATGGCCACTATGGCACCCGCTGGCTCGATGAAAGCGGCGATTGGAAAGACCTCACCAAAGAACCACAATCAAGCAGTGATATATCGCCGACAGCAGGGCAAATGGTGCGTGCGCTTGGCCTGGCTTATGCCTCCAAGATGTACCGCAATGTAGACGAACTCCAAACCGGTTTTGAGAAGTTCACCAACAAAGGCAACGAGGTGGTGTTTTGTACCATTGGCGATGCCGCTACTTCAGAGGGCCTGTTCTGGGAAACCGTGAATGCGGCAGGCGTACTACAGGTGCCGCTGGCTATCTTCGTTTGGGACGATGGTTATGGCATATCCGTACCCCGCAAATACCAGACCACCAAGAACTCCATATCCGATGCCCTTGCAGGTATGCAGTGGGACGATAAAAAAGGCGGCATCAATATCTATACGGTAAAAGGCTGGGATTATGCCAACCTGGTACAAACTGTGCAACAGGGCATTGCCCGTGTGCGCGAAACACAGATACCTGCCATTTTCCATGTGCAGGAAATGACGCAGCCGCAGGGCCACTCCACATCCGGCTCGCATGAGCGATATAAAAGCAAGGAGCGCCTGGAGTGGGAGAAAGACTGGGATTGCATCACTAAGATGAAGCAATTCATCCTCGAGAATAAGATCGCCTCTGACGAAGAGATCACAGCTATAGAAGACGAATCCAAAGCCGAGGCCCGTGCTGCGAGACAACAGGCCTGGGAAGATTTCCTGGCGCCTGTTAAGGAGCAGATACAACAAGCCTCAAATCTTTGCAGCCAGGTGGTATACGAGGCCGGCGAACATGCCGAGCGCATCGCACAGATAGTACAGGAGCTCAACGCCATCAGGGAGCCCATCCGCAAAGATGTGATGCAGGTGGTGGGTAAGGTATTGTCCCTTTGCCCGGCCAACGGCGACGCTACTAAAACCCTGCGCAACTACTACGATTACATACAGAACGATAACAAAGAGAAATACTCATCGCACCTGCATTCCGAGTCGCGTTTCAATGCTATGAAAATAGCAGAGGTGCCTGTGGAGTATGCTGAAGACGCTCCTGTGCTCAACGGCTTTGAGGTACTCAACAAATACTTCGATTACATCTTTGCCAACAACCCCGCGATCTTTGCCTTTGGTGAAGACGTAGGCAAGATAGGCGATGTGAACCAGGGCTTCGCCGGCCTGCAGGATAAGTATGGGGCGCTGCGCATTACCGATACCGGTATCCGCGAGGCCACCATCATAGGGCAGGGTATAGGTATGGCCATGCGTGGCCTGCGCCCTATTGCCGAGATACAGTACCTCGACTACCTGCTGTATGCCATACAACCCCTGAGCGACGATGTGGCTACCCTGCAATACCGCACCCGTGGCGGGCAGAAGTGCCCCCTCATTGTGCGCACCCGCGGTCACCGGCTGGAAGGCTTGTGGCACAGCGGCTCGCCCATAGGCATGATCCTCAACTCCATCCGTGGCATGTATGTATGTGTGCCCCGCAATATGACACAGGCTGCCGGTATGTACAACACACTCCTGCGCAGCGATGAGCCCGGACTGGTGATCGAGTGCCTCAATGGCTACAGGCTGAAGGAGAAACTGCCCTACAACCTCGGCGATTTTACGGTGCCATTCGGTATACCCGAAGTGGTGAAGGAAGGAACTGATGTGACCATCGTTTCTTATGGCTCCACGCTACGGGTGATAGACGAAGCTGTGACCAACTACCTGGCTCCGCAAGGCATCAGTTGCGAGATCATTGATGTGCGCACACTGCTTCCTTTCGACATCAACCACCTGATCGTTGAGTCGTTGAAGAAGACCAACCGCATCGTGTTTGTGGATGAGGATGTGCCAGGTGGCGCTTCTGCCTATATGTTCCAGCAGGTGATGGAGATACAGGGAGGGTTCAGGTGGCTCGATGTGGCCCCGCGTACCATCACCGCCAATGCACACCGTCCTGCATACTCTACCGATGGCGACTACTTCTCCAAGCCCAATGCTGAAAGCATAGCCAAGGTCATTGAACAAATGATGGCTGAATAATCCTTACCTCTTTTACATTTGATACAACAGGCCCGAACTTTTGTTCGGGCCTGTTGCTTGATATGTCCTCGAAAGTATTAAGGATGAACCACCACTACTTTCTGCGAGATGATGTAGGCATCTGTCTGGATGGTGAGGCTGTAAGAGCCTGCCGCCAGCGCCCTGGTGTCAATAGAGTAGTTGCCGTTGCCTGCATCTGTCACGTTTTCTGAAGCTATGCGGCCGGCCATATCATACAGGGCTATTTTGGCGGTGTTGCCTGCAGTCATTACAATCTGTATCTTGTCATCGGCAGGGTTAGGGAATATCTGTGGCCTTTGTGAAGCCAGCATAGGCACTCCTGAAAAACGTTGTTTATCATAAAGGATAAAATCATCAACGCCGCCTACATCCATGCCCTGCGCGTTATTGTCCCAACTGGTGATGATGGAGTCTGACGCAAAGAACTGCAACTGTATCTGTGTAGTGGTGGCGGGCAGGAAAGCGCTCACGGGGAATATCCTGTGGCGCCAGTTGTCCTCGCCCTGGTAGGTGTCTTCTACAGTTTGCCATGATGAGTTTGCAGCATCTCTGATCTTTACGACCCATGGGTCTTTTTTGAAGTTCTCAAAACCTTGCTCGTTAGAGAACCAACGGTAATAAGATACTACAGGAGTAGTGTAGCTGCTGACGTCGAATACAGGTGTCAGTACGGTTGTAGTGCCATTGGTTACGCTCAGGCCGTAAAAGCCGGAGCCGCCTATGCCGCTGCCTGTCACCAGGCACTGTCCGAGGCCATTTGTATGATCGCCTGAAGGCCAGGTAGGGAATACGGGATTTGGTGAAGGGATCGCTTGCTGCCAAAGGCCGTCTGTAGCATCGTCGCCACCGTTGGATCCGATATGCCACCCGGTTACAGAGCCTTCAAAATTATTGCTGTCTATCGACTGTACACCCACTGCAAACTGGTAAGGTATATTGGTTTGATTGGCAGTCATAGTGTGGTTGCAAGCTGTGGGGAAGTATGCATTTTCCACATTCAGGGTGTCGTGTACGATAAAATAATACTCTACTGTAGTGCCGGCAGTTTGTGCAGGTATAGCGCCAATGTAGCGTGGGCCTGTATGTACCATTGGTGTCGGGTTCCAGGTGCCGGTACTGTTGATGCGGTAATACATGGTCAGGTCCTTGAAATGGGAGGAGTTGGTCATGTTCAGGTATGCAGATACCGGTATAGCTGCTGCCGGCGGCTGTATGCCTAATTCGGTATGAGTTACTGTTACGTCGCCTTCCAGGTACAGGCCATGGCGTGCGAACGCTGAGATGATCTGGTTGTAATGAGGTGTGCCGTCAAACAGGTTGTGGTTGTTGTCATCGGCCAGCAGAACGTCTATGAGCATAGACTGGAAGACGGCGCCTTCGGTACCATCGGGTCCATCGGGTGCGTCATAGTATACATCTGTAAAGTATTTGGTCATACTGTCTTCGCTGCCCAGAGCTATACCAAGGTCCCACCAGGTACCGGCAATGATCTGGCCATTCTTGTGCACATCAGCATAGCCTGGCGCCGCCCAATCCAGCGGGTATACCTGCGGCATCATGTCGTAGCGGCGGATGAAGCCACCATAGCCCACATAGGCGTTCTGTGCCAGTATAGGGCTGTGCGTGATGCTCAGCGCCCATATGTCGGAGCTGGCCTCATTCAGCGATCCGTTCATGATACTGCCGCCGGTCACCATCCTGTAAAAATGGTCGGATATACCGTGTCCGTATTCATGGTAGATCACGTCGCCCAGTTCGGCAAAGGAATGGCAATAAGCATCTGCCGTATAGAAGTTAATGTCGCGGCCGCTGTAAAATGCATTGCAGGTGCCGCTGCCCATATCCACATTGGTAGGCAGTGAGGAATCCATGCCGGTAAACGTGGTGCCAAAGTAGCCTTTCATGAAATTGTGTACCCTGTTCACATGGTAGTAAGCGTTCACATGGCGGTCGCTGCTGGGGGCTGTAGTAGGGTAGGTATAGGTAGTACCTGCTACAGACACCGCATCCGTGAACAGCGGCATAGTAGCAGTTGCAGAATCCCATACGGTAGACCACCTGCCAGCCAGCGGCATGGATGCTGTGAGGGGTAGCACCAGCGATGCTGCTGAACCTAGGCCCGCAGTATCGGTATACACAGTATCAGCGCCATATACCACGTAAAGATCGGTAAGGGGCTGTGAGGTGGCGGGGTGTAAAGTGCCGTCTTTGTATACCACACCCTTTACGGTCACGTCAAAGCCTGTTTCTTTCACCTGGTTGCTGCGGTACAGCATATTGCCGTTGAGGGCATCTATATAGCCATTGAGTATCAGCGGCACACTGCCGGGTACTCTTCCTTTTACGGTAAAGCTCCATGCCGGGTGCAGCTCATAGCCTGTAGCCGATGGCACCGGGAACCACGACCAGTTAGCCGCTACATCATTAGCTGTGATGTTCACACCGTCAAGGTCTTTAATAGCCGCAGCCTTTGCATCAGCCATAGAAACTGTGGGCGACATGCCCGCTTTTGGTATGCCGTAGTTTTTGATCTGTATCCTTTCCAGACTACCTTCCTTGGTGAACCTGAAGCTGATACGGGAGAACACCACCGGGTGGCCGTTTATCTCCTGCACATAGTTCACATAATCAGCCTTAGGGGCTTTCAGGTCGCTTACCTGCTTCCAGTCGGCAGGGCGCAGGCCCAGTTGAGCCAGCTTGTCGCTGATGCAGTTGATGGCTTTTTCGGCATTGGTACTGCCATCTATACTCACAGGTATACCATATATATCAACAAATGCGCCACTTAGCTTATCGGTAGCTACCGCCCAGCCCGGGAACTGCGTATGTACGCTTTGAATGCTTTTCTCAGCGGCGGCGGTGTTTTGCGGGCTGCTCTGGTAGCTGCCAAATACGGACTTATCGTATGACTTCTTTTTCGTTTGTGCAAAAGTAGACATAGAAATGCCCAGAAGCCCCGCGCACAGGACAGCTACAGGTATGTTTTTGGTGTGTGCCATGATATTCAATGATTTGAGTTATGAAAGTACGTAGTTTTTAATGATTACAACCTGTATTCGGATAAAATGACAGATTTAACAAAACCCTGACAATATATAGACGTAAAATAGTAGCCGGGTATTGGGTTTCGCGGAAAATATTTATGCTCCCATTGGGTAATCCTGATTATTATTGTTATTTGACCACAAAGCGCACAAAGGAACGGGATATATTGTCTGCTAGTCGGCAGTTGTATTTATTTAATGGTAGTCTTGGCGAGCCTCGTCGAACCATGATACTGAGGGTGCTCCCAGGCTATAGCCTTTTATTGGGTAATGTCCCATGCCGTTGAAAAACTTTTTATGTGGATAACTCCGATTGTGGTTATATCTATAAGTGAGTATTGGCAAACCGCCGTCGCTAAAGCTATGGCCGTCGAAGGGGTTTTGGACGTATTTATTTTTCTGAATGTCCCATTGGTTTTAAATTCCATGTTGCAAATTCCAAATTCCAAAGTTGAGCAACTTGTGTTTGTGCCTGGGATATAATCAGCTACCTGGTGTTGAGCAAGTACTGTAGGCAAGTGTGCAATTTTTGTTTGAATTTTATTTTTGTTGGTTGTTATTAAGTTTTTGTGTTGATTATCAAATAGTTAAGTGTTTTTTAGGTTGAGATTTTTGCTAGATTCTTGCACACTGTTGTACTAACGTTGTGCGCACGTGTAGTCTGTTTTTTAACGCAAAGACGCGAAGGAACCGCTAACGACGCAAAGCCCACATTGGTTTTAGCCTTTTTATGGCCTAAAGGTCGGGAGGAAAATTGATTGTTGGAAATCGAATTTCTATGATGGCGCGCTTTCCGCGCTGTCATAGACACGGGCGGTGCTGTCATGGATCTTTTTTTGGATGTAATGGGTTGATGAGTATGGTGGTATATGTTATGAGTTGCATGGGATTTTGGAAAGTGTTTGCCTACGCAGATTTGACGATTTAAAAACTGGCTGTATTTGTAGTTCTGTGGCCCGGCTGTGGAACGTCAGGGTACAACGGGAAACTGCGAACTGCCTGTATACATTCGCCAGTCAGAGACTGGTACCCGGCAAGGACGTAGGTCGGAGCCTACGCCCAACTGTTTAGTTTTGTATTTTATAACACTACCAGCAACTGGGGGTATAAGTAATCTCACGAAGTGCGAGTTGTATAATCCTGCCGGTCAGTTCATCTCTTGTTGTGTTGGCGAATACTGTTTTTTGCTATTAGGTGTCGTTTCTTTATCTTACGAAATTAATTAAAAAAGCGCTCTGATTTTTGAATATAAATTGGTTTTGGTGCTTATAAGCTCCAATCACTATCAATTATATGCGGGAAAATCAAATAAATACATATTTCATATGTTTCCCTTTAGGCGTGAAAAAATCAATTTAGCCAATTATAAATTTAGTGATATTAGTGGATATTCCGCGTAAAGTGACCCCTCTTTTCCTCGCCAAACTGACCCACCATAGTTAATCCCAAAAATGAGTGCGTTATTTAGTTGTTTCACTGTTACAAATATAGTTTATTTAATCTGCTTCATTTGTGTCATTATCA
>CAIRES010000072.1 GCA_903877645.1 uncultured Bacteroidota bacterium
CACAAAGGTCACAAAGGTCACAAAGGTCACAAAGGTCACAAAGGTCACAAAGGTCACAAAGGTCACAAAGGTCACAAAGGTCACAAAGGTCACAAAGGTCACAAAGGTCACAAAGGTCACAAAGTTTATACCACAATTAGGTCTTTAACGGCACAAAGGTCTGAAAGAAAGCAATAC
Source organism: uncultured Bacteroidota bacterium (assembly GCA_903877645.1). Classification (GTDB taxonomy): domain Bacteria; phylum Bacteroidota; class Bacteroidia; order Chitinophagales; family Chitinophagaceae; genus Nemorincola. The sequence continues at coordinate 178 of CAIRES010000072.1, forward strand.
GCTCCAACACCTTTTAGCTATGGGCGGATTTATAAAATAGATATTGCCATTTTTACTTGTTTGTCAGATAGAAGCTTGAATGCTATTTTACTGGTGAAGTTTGTTAACCACCAAAATTATATTGTTAAATTTTTGGTAATGCAAAAAACGTTTTATAAATTTGTTATACACACAAAATAAAAATGCATTTTATGGGAAAGAAGCACACACATCTTCTGTTAATATCTGCGTTTGTATTATTAACCAACAGTGCATCGGCTCAATGGTGGATCAATAGTGAGCCTTCGCTACAGACAACAGGAGTAGTAGGCAGTACCAGCTATACAAATGTAGTTGTGAACAGTCATATGTCTGTTAATGTCAACACTACTACCTGCCCGTCGTCGATAATGTCGGGTACGACCACTACTTTAGATTATCCGTTTGTTGTCAATACATTGTCGGGAGGGGCGGCGATCGTGTTGCTTGACACGGCTGCGGACAATATCAGACGGATCATCGGGCTTTCGGCAGCGAGTGGAGTTGGCATGTTTTCAGGAAATAACGAATTCACAGGTTCGGCAATAAGATTGAATGCGCCAGGAACTACTTCTTTCCCCGGGGGATCAGTTCAGACAATATCTATGGGTAGTACCGGCGCGGGCGCGCGGGCTTTTGAACATCTGAACTGGACCGGATCGCTGACTTCGGCAGCGGGAATGATGCGCAGCGTTTTTAGCGTGGACCAAAACGGGGATGCCCGTGTAACTGGTAAATTAAGTATGGACCTGCTGGGCGGCGATGTGGCCATGAGGCAAATTGAAGGCAAATCCGATAACTACGGTATAGATATTTTTACGGGAAATGCAGGTGGTTCATTAGGGACACAGATACACCTTGGGGCACCGGGAAGCACTGCCACGCCGGGCTTAATGCAATGCACTGCTTACGGGCCTTCTTCTGCAGGCCTATCTTATGATTTTCTTGTGGGTTTACCTTCTATACACGCGCTACAAATTAATAATAATACCAACACCCGGATAGGGAATTACGGCACACCCACTACTGCGGACAGGCTGACGGTAGATGGCAACCTGTACCTGAACTCGATGGACAATGCTGATGCCACCTACAGAAATATCTATGCGAGATCGGTAGTGGGTGGCATAAACATCACGTCAGGCTCGCAAACAGACGGCTCAGATGGCGCATGCCTTACAGCAAACGCATGGAACTTGCCGTTTGCATATAACCCCGGTGCATTTTTTGTAAAGGCTTACGGAGAAGCTTCAGGTAATGTTTCTCAATTAGCTTATGCGCTCCAAAACTGGCAACCGTCAACTACTTCTCTACACAACCTTTTCCTGGTGAAGCATGCAGGGCAAGGAATTTTCGGGCATGATGTGAGCCTTACGAATATTGCAGGGGCTGATGTATTTACGGTAAAGCAATCACTTGGCTTTTGGTCTGAAAACGATGTAGACCTGAGAACTATCCATGGCAATACAGCTACAGGTTTATTAACAATGAATTCTGCGACCTCGCATAGTGATGGCTCTGCGGTAGAACTATTTGGAAAGACCAATTCTGCATCGCCAGGCCAATTACATTTCGTATCACCATTAACGGACGGCCCACTGGCTTATTTTTATAATTATGACGGCAGCGCATTGCATACTAATGTATCTATCACTAACCATGGCGAGATGACCGTAGGCCATGACCTGAACCCAACGAGTATAGTAACCGGTGACGTGCTGACGGTACAAAGCCGAATAGGCATGTATTCGCCAACCAATGGCGATGTAAATATCAATGGTAATACAGACCACACCCCCTCGTGGCTGAGTTTATGCAGTAATACAGCATCTGATAATGGCGGAACGATAGAACTGTACAATCCTAATTCAACGATATCAGGAACAGGGTGGGATGCGGACAGGAGAGGTATGCTAAGGTATATCTCCTATGCAGATGGCTTATCTGCGAATAACTATGCGCACATATTTTATAGTTATGCAGGCTCTGCTTTTCACCCGCATATGGCTGTGACCAATGGAGGCAAAGTGATAATAGGCGAAGGAATCATCAATGCACAGAATTATGTGACAACTAACACTTACGATCTATATGTAGAGAATGGGATACTTACAGAACAGGTGCGAGTAGCATTAAGTACAACAGGGGATTGGACTGATTATGTATTTGCTAAAGATTATAAACTTATGCCCCTGAGCAGAGTAGCTGATTACGTAAAAAAGAACAGCCACCTACCGGGTGTGCCCTCTGCCGAAGAGGTAAAGAATGAAGGAATAGACGTTGCTAGCATGGATGCAACATTGTTGAAAAAAATAGAAGAACTTACCCTATACGTAATACAGCAAAATGCGAGGATTGATGAATTAGAGAAGAAATTAAATAAACAGACTTCCAAATGAAGAAGATTAAAACTATACTATTTATTACAGCAACGATTGTTTATTTTAGTTGCAACAAAAATAAATCAAATGTTATTTCTGTAAATGCAGATATAAAGAGTTCTTTTAATTACCAGCCTGGAACATATTGGATATACAGAGATTCATTAACAGGAAATATAGATAGTTTTTTTGTAAGAAAAAATATGTCAGAGATAAGTTATTTAAATGGGAGTGGAATAGAAAATACACAAATTCAAATATCACAGTATCACATTTTACCTTATAGGGTTGATACAGGAACTTGTATTTTTATATATCAAGATGATATGTTTTGTATTACATATCCTCCAACAAAAATATTTTCTTTTCCTATTGATGAAATACCGCTGGTAAATTATCCATACGAACCTGTATTAAGTACTTGTTCTGGTTGTATGACTTCTGTTGATAGTGGAGAAATGATTAATGTATATGATAAATATTTTATTAATGGCGTTGAATATGATAGTGTAGCAGAGGTTACACATCATAATACTATTGATCAATCATATCTTGGGAAACCCCCTTATCATTATTTTGATCGTTATTATATATGTCCTAAAGTTGGGTTAATCAAAATATGCTTGAATCATCCTATTGACTCTTTGCATTCGATATTAGAAGTTGAGAAATATATTATTATTAAATAATGCAGTATGAAAAACATAATATTATTATCTTGCTTTATAATATTTAGCAATGAATTAATTGCTCAAATTAATTCGTATTATATTCCTACAGGTGGTTCGACCTACGCCACCTCAAGTGGTATTCCAGATTGGTACGCGAATTTGGAAAAATACTGGTTTTACAGATATAGGTTAGTTGAAGATTTTACTTATGTTGGCCCTAAGATTGGTGAAACCATGATAGCATATAGAAGAACAAAAGGTGACGACTATGATGCATCACGAAATAATACCTTAGATTTCGCTGATGATCAGACAAATGATTTAGGGACTTATATTGGTGTTTTGTCTACAGAATATAAACAACTAAAAGATAATGGCCTAAGCACTAGCCGAACATTATGGGAATTGCAATATGCACAAAATGCATTCGACAGGCTAAGAAAACATGGAACAGAATACTATTCTGATATGCAAACAACTTATGATTATAGCTTACCAATAGAAGCAGCATTAATAACAGGCGATATTACGAACGGTTTTTTTGTAAGAGACGATGTGCCTTTTTGGGATTTTATTTTACCCGGATATGCTTTGAATCAAAAACATATTGCACATTTTAACAGACCCGCCTTAATAGATGCAGGTGGGGTTGGGATGAAAAGTGTAATTGCGTGTGTAGGCGGTGCATTTAATGGCTCTTGGCATGGGACAGATCCATTTGGGCATACAATCATGCCAACATCAATCGGTTTACCGAATTGTGAATCGCAAGATCAATTGAACCAGCTTTATATTGGCGAACAACAAGCAATAAAATATTTGGATCCTTCTGATGCTGTGGCAGGACCGTTGAGGATCAGAGCTGAAAACGCCTTGTATCATTCGATGAAATATTTAGAGCATCACGAGGGATCTCCGTTTTTATTTTATAGTATACCAAAGCCAACGGATCCTTGTTGTGAATGTGCAAAAGACGATTGTAGCCGTAGTGGCTTTTTTTACCCATCCGCATTACCTGCCATGTATGGATTGCACGGTTTTATGCCTAGTTCATCCAGTTGGTATTCAGAAACAAATACATTACAATCAGAAACAAATAACGTGCTTTCATATTTTGCATATGCAGCATGGATGCAAGAAAGCATTCTGTGCTGCAATTATGCTTCGCAAAATATTGTTTATACAGATGGATATACATGTTTTGGTCCTGAACTTGCATTTTTTAGCCCTCTTTTTCCAACATGGGTGAACTATTTAATTTGGAGAGGCTCAAGCACGGCTACGAAAAGAAATAACTCTTGGTATGCCGTTAAAAGGCATGCAGGACAATTTTCGCTTAACGCGCCGCATACGCCTTTAATTTTTCAATTAAATTTCGGAGACCGGAGTTGGTCTGAAAATGGTACGATTGAGACTGAATTAACTAATGCTCCAAAATGTGGGACATGGTGCTACGAAAACTCAAATCCTGTATGGACGTTGGCTGGGCATGAAGATTACATGAATGATTATGGGCATTCATTTACTGACTGGAATTGGAGTGGAAACAGTTGGGTAAGTGATGCTGGGCATCGACAAGGCCATTATTGCCATAGCGTAATTGGTACAGAATGTTATGAACATTCGGCAGACCAAGGCTCAGATTGCGATTTGAATGGACTAGATTATATGTGGCTCTTTAATTTATATTCTTTAGAGAGAGGTGGTGCCGGACATTCTTATTTAGGTGGTATAATGAATTCCTATTATTGCGAAAACTTCAATGTTAATTACCCATCTGCTGGGATAGGTTCATATACCAATCAGTTAAAATTAAATTTTTTGGAATATGTTTCACTCGTTGATATAATAAACGGCACAAGCAGCCCTGCAGGGTGGCTTGATATTAGTTTGCACAAACAATAGACTTAAAGCCAGGTTTTTTTGCACAGAATGGCAGTTTTTTTCTAGCAAAAATACAGGATTATAGTTGTAGTGGTGGAGATATCGGGAGCGGCCCGTATAATTTTGCAGAATTAAATCCGACTACGCCCGGAAGAACCCATTTCGCAGAGAAAACAAATGATACAGGATGGAGGCCAATCGTTTATATACCAAGTGGCGAAAACTATAAAACCGAAGCACTTCCTTTTGCGGATACTACTAATTCAAATGACGTAACAAATGTTATCAATAATTTAGATTATTATAAAAATCTTTATAAATATGATATAATTGAATTTTATAATCTAATAAAGGAGTCACCTCAGTTACAATCGTTATTACATATTTCTGCGGATTCTGCCGAATTTGAACTTAATAGTCTCTACTCAAATGAATTAGTTGTTGATGTATATCCTAACCCAACGCAAGGCAAAACTAATTTGTCGTACACAATATCAAATCCTGCACCAGTAAATATTGTATTGACCAATACTGTTGGGCAAGATCTGAGTTTTTTAATAGACTCTTATGATAGCTATGCCCAACCCGGGAAACACATAGTGGCATTAAATACAGACAGATTAACACCCGGCTTATATTATGTAGCAATAAAAATAGGGGGGAACCTTATCAGTAAAAAAATATCTGTGATCAATTAACGTACATAAATTACGAACCATGAGACAATTTACTAATTATCTGAGCATCTTGTTTTTTTGTGTATGCTGCTTTACTGTAGCAAGTGCAAAAAATAATGCACCACATAACGCGAAACGGCCATCACAACATTCGTATAAACAACAAAAGCATTGGCAATATCTTTCGGATATGATAGCTAAAAGACAATCAACACATGCAGTTGGCCGTAAAGCAGCTTTAGCAAGGACAACAACCGAGGCAGCAGAGCGATTGATCGCATCCAGCAGCTACGACGTTACTGATTCCTTTTTAAACATCATAGGTATTGATGACTCTTCATCCTTTAAGTATAGTGGCTCAAGATCATCAATATTTAACTATAATCACATGATCTATGACCCTATTTATTACCTGGATGGAAGTTATATTATGGGATTTGGCGGGGATATCGGCACAGATGACCATAACAATGCACCTTCCATTTTATTTGACACTGCTTTTTATTGGTACTCCAGTTTTATATTCGATTCTTTTCAGTACAGAGGTACTCAATATGCCTTATACGATGGGAGCGAAAATGTTATTGAATCTGCTGATCTGTATTTGATGGATTCCACTACTACTTATCCAGATAACCGTTTTATCAATACCTATAATACTTATGGCAACATGACGCAGTCGTTAGTATTAAGCTGGGATTATGGCGTATGGGACACCAGTGAATTGCGTACATTTTATTACAATACCCTCAACCTCGAAATTAAAGACAGTACTTCTTCGTATATGGGAGCAGGAGTGTGGGCTCCTTTAGAAGCATGGCAATATGCGTTAGATGATTCCGGCAATATCATTAATGCTCAATATTATTATGATAGTTCGGGAACATGGCAAGAGCAGGAGCAATATTTTATGCACTATAATTCTCTGAATCAGTTAACCTGGGATAGCATCAGCCAATATCTTACCGGCGCTTGGGCACCACAGGGGTCAGATTCATTTGGATATACTACAGGACTGGATTATTCGACCTATGAAAAATCCTTAAATTGTATTGATGGGTCTCCAGCTTCTTTTATTATTCGTACCAAACATATCAATAGCATAAACCTGCCTGACACATTATACCAGATGGAGTATTACTATGCGGATTCAACTTTCATAAGTGGTGCGAAATATAGCTATACCTATGACTCATATGATGAGCCAGTACTTGCGTTGCAGTATACTTTCAATATTGATACAACATTGACATCAGGAACATATAGCACAACACCTGATTACATTAATCATTATTATTACGAATTATATTACGAACGGGGTAATGTAAATAGTGTAAAAAATACCCCTACTGCTGCGGAAGACATAAAAATTTATCCCAACCCTGCTACAAGTACTGTAAATATATCAAGGCCTGATGCTGCTCGTGGGGCTTACACGATCATCAAGATAGTTAATGCTACAGGCCAAACAGTGCATAGCGAAAGTATGCCATGGCTTAATGAAACCGAAACAATATATATAGCGGGGCTTACGCCAGGTATGTATTGGATAATGGTGCAAGATAAAGCAGGCAATAACCTTTGCAGGCAAAGCCTGATAAAGGAATAATGATGTGCCCGATAGCAGCAAAACCTTGAACGGTGCTATTCCCGCATGAAGGTTGCGGGACAGTCGGCCAATCAAGCTTATACTAGTAAGAAGCTTGGACCCTCCCTCCTTCGTTTTCAACTATGGCGGGTAAAACCTTCCTGTATAGCTATGGCGGACAAAGACAATCCTTTGTCCCGATAGTGATTGGGACTACGGCGGGCAAAGACCCTCCTTCGCTAAAGCTACGGCGGGCAAAGAAAAAGGGCACCTGGAAAGGCGCCCTTTTGGAAATTTAATTTTGTGGTATTTCCTATCCATTAAATTTCCCAACACACACACTATAAGGAAATACACTTAGGTAGTACAAATACCGTACCGTAGTTGGGTTAAGGGAATGGTAATAGTGAGACGTGCGGGTGCAGTGCCTTGTACATGCGCGAGTGTAGATCCCTCCTTAGGTCGGGATGACAAAAAAAGTGGAGAAAAAAAGAAGGCTTTCCTTTAACAGAAAGCCTTCGGAATGATTTGGATGGTGATGGTATTAAAACCTCCAGCGGATACCGATGGTCTCGGGGAAGTAGAGGCTGGTGAAGATGCTGTTCTCAGAGGCGTAGCGCATGTCGATGGTTTTGACGTGGGCATAACGCGCTGCGAGGTCTATGTTGATACCGAGTCGTGGCAGTATGTAATAAGTATAGCCCATCTGTAAACCAAAGGTGATACCGGTACCGGACTGGTAGTCGTACTTGGATACATACCTGTAGCTGGAATCGGGAGCCGAATTGTAGTTGCTGTAATGCATGGATCCGTCGTTCACGGTATTGATCATACCTACCTGCACACCAAAGTTGAGGTTAGACCTGTTGAAGGTATTGTAGCGGGTATAGAACGGGATGACGTAGTTGATACCAACGGATGAGTTGATGGCGTGGTCGGCGATCACAAAAGTGATGGGCTCGGCATGCAGCGACTGGCCATAAATATCGTTGAGCTGCCAGGTGCCGTAAGACACCCACTGACGATCGCCAATATCGAGGCTGAACATCCAGTGCGGACTAACAAAATAGTTGAGGCGAACAGAAAGATCGCCCGATGTTTTGGTGCCATTGCCTGTATAGGCAGCAGCAGGGCCCACCGGCCTTGTAACAAAGCTATAGCCACCATTGACACCTACTTCCCAGTTGTAATCTGGTGGCAGGTTCTGGGCAAACAAACCGCCGGTAAATGCCAGTAAAGCAGCAGCAGTGAGTAACAATGCCTTCATATAAATAGCAATTTTTTAAAAATCAGAATCAAATCTAAGTAATTTATCCGATAAACTTCAATCCCCGGCTGCTCTGCGCGATATTTTCTACCACATAGGCACATAGATCACATAAATGGGGAAGTGACGCCTATGTGGACTGAAAACTCAGGCAGGTCAGAACACATAGTCTATGTGGCCTATGTCTATGTGGTGGCCTTGAATAATCCATGAATTATTCATCATCCTCTTCCTCGCTGCCCAGGTTCAGGTTCATCATGCTGCCCAGCATATCAGCAAATGCATACCCGCCTTTTTCTACCCCGTTCTTGCTGATGAGGGAGAATTCGGCCAGTCCATGCAATAAAAACTCCATAAGTAAGCCCGCCTCTGCCTCAGTGGCGGTAGGGTAGTATTGCTTCACGATGGCATAAAGGCCGTCCACTTTATAAAGATTGGCCAGGTAGGTGGCATCAGTGTCGCTTTGCATGGTCACCACATCATTGCCTTTACCAAACCAATCAATGACAGAAAGGTACGGGCTCACCTTGGTTTTGGCCTTCTGCAGCTCCCTGCCTTTCTTAAAGGATTGCGGATCGGGGAAGTAGTCGGTGAAGATGGCGCGAATGGCCAGGCCCAGCAGGCGGTGGGCCACATTGAGGGGTCCTTCCTGCTCGCCTTCATACACCAGCTCTATCTTGCCGGTGATGGACGGGATAACGCCGATAAAGTCGGAGATACGCACAATGGTGCGCGCCTGGTTGCTCAGCAATGCCCTGAGCTCAGCAGTGCTTACGAGGTTCTCATAAGCTGATATAGTGAGGCGGGCTGATACGCCGCTCTTCTTATCCACCAGCTCGCTTTTGCGGGCCTCCATGGCTATCTGCTCTATGAGCAGGCTGCACATATCTGGCACTTCTACCTTTTGCACTTGCTCAGGCAGTATATCTGCCTCTTGCTGGGTGATTGCTTTAGAGAGCTCTACCGTCTTTGGGTAGTGGGTGATGATCTGGCTTTCTATACGGTCTTTGAGCGGGGTGACAATGCTGCCACGGTTGGTATAGTCCTCCGGGTTGGCGGTAAAGACGAACAGTATATCCAGCGGCAGGCGCAGCTTGAAGCCGCGTATCTGTATATCGCCTTCCTGCAGTATGTTGAACAGGGACACCTGTATACGGGCCTGCAGGTCGGGCAGCTCATTGATCACAAATATGCCCCTGTGCGAGCGGGGTATGATGCCGTAATGCAGGGCCTGCTCATCGGCAAAGCTGAGGCGCATGTTGGCAGCCTTTATAGGGTCAATATCGCCTATAAGGTCGGCAACGGATACATCGGGTGTGGCCAGTTTCTCGCCATAGCGGCCGCTCCTGTGCAGCCAGGCGATGGGGGTATCGTCGCCCATTTCTTCCACCAGTTTGCGGGCATAGTGTGAGATAGGCGCGAAGGGATCATCATTGATCTCGCTGCCGGCGATCACGGGTATCCACTCATCAAGCAGGTTCACCATCTCGCGTGCCATGCGGGTCTTGGCCTGCCCGCGCAGCCCCAGGAAGAGGATATTGTGCCGCGACAGCAATGCCCGTTCTACGTCAGGTATCACCGTGTCCTCATAACCAAGTATAGTATTGAAGGGACTCTTTTTCTCCCCGATCAGGGTGATGAGGTTTTGCCGTACTTCGTCTTTTATCTGTTTGGTTTTGTATCCTGCTTTTTTCAGCTCACCGAGGCTGTTTATTTTAGGTTGCTCCATAGCTTATCTGTTATCCTTTTGTATGTTCTGATTTTCGTTTATTAATACCCTTCATCCTTACCCTTCTCTTCCTCGTCAGTCTTCTTTTGCCGTTCCTGTTCGGTCGATTTCTGGTTGGTGCTGCCCACCAATCCCTTCTCGATTATGTCATCAAGCTCCATTACCCTTTTTTCAGGTATATCCACCTGTTTCATTTCTACGTCATATCCACTCTGGCTTTCATTATTCATCCACGATCCGGTATACATTTTGTTGATCAGTTCCAGCTCCATAGTACCCACCGGGGGGTCGTCTTCCATTATCCACTTGCCATCGCTGCTGCGGGTAATGTTGAGTTTCACATAGTTTTGCTGGTCGCCGAATTTGTACAGCCCGTCATAGGAAGATACCTTGCCGGAGCGGAGGTCTTTCTGGTAGCGCACAAAGAGTTTAACAGGTATCTCATCATCAAACTTTCCTTCGTAATACTTCCTTTCTACCACCTCCCTGCGCGATTTCAGGGAATCATCATCGGGTACGGTCGCATTAAGTATGTCTTTTTTGATCACGCTGTCGGCTAATGCTTTCTTAGTGCTGTCATCGAGGGTAGTGTCTTTGTTTTTGGAGAGCCAGTCGAAGTATTTCTTTTCTTCCGTTTCCTTCATCATATACTGGTCTATAGTGGAGGCCTCCAGTATGTTGAGCACCTGGCCGCCAAAGAAGTATCCGTGTATCTTTTGTATCTCGGTGAGGGTGATGCAGAAGGTGCTGCGCCCCAGCAGGTCGCGCACGAATACATAACCCTTAAAGCGCTCTGGGGCTACATGGTCATAGCCTATGAGATTGCGGGTAGGTTCTTCTTTCATCAGCTCATAGCGCTGTAGTACGATGCTGTTCCAGTGGATGCCGGAGTCCTCTCCCTTTTGGAGTACATGCTCAAAATTGGTAATGATGGTATGGTTGTAATATGGGTCAAATTCGAGCAGGCCCTGGGGATGCTCCTTCAGGTTATCCAGTTCCTTTTGTGCCTGCGGCGAATGATCAGGGTTGTGCAGCACATAAGACCATAGGGTATCGAAAGGCGGAAAGAGATAGAAGTAATCGAGTGAATCTTTATTACTCAGGCAGCCCAGCACATTGGTCATAAGTCCCACCTCGGTCCTTGGCAGGCCACGGTCCCTGTGTTTATGGCCGTAGGACTGTAGCGTGGCTATGAGTAAAAAGAGAATGAGAAAATACTTCATGAGTGGTTAACAACCAATAAAGTTAGGCATTTTAGCTGTATCGGGGATAGGATGTGCTTATAGGCCTATAAGTGGGTGCCAATGTGCTGGCGGCCTATGCTTTGGGCGTACCGGTAAGCTCATATAGCCTTTCGGCAGGGCGGGCGATGATGGCTTTATCGCCGAGCTCTACAATAGGCCGTTCAATAAGTATCGGGTTTTCGGTAAGAATAGTGAGCCAGTCTTTTTCGGGTATGTCTTTTCCGGCAAATTGTTCTTTATACAGCGGCTCGGTTTTGCGTACCAGCGCCGATGCCTTCATGCCCAGCTTTTTGAGCAGCGTACGCAATTCCTTTTTGTTTAAAGGATCAGCGAGGTACCAGCGTACCTCGTGGGGTATATTGTGCTCCAGCAAAAGCTCCAGTGCACCACGGCTTTTGCTGCAGCGGCCATTGTGGTAGATAATGAGTTCCGGCATTACACTGCCATTTCTTTTACATCATCAGCGATCACCAATCGGCCGGCAGTTTTTGCCTTGATCTCTTCGATAGTGACGCCGGGTGCATATTCCAGGCATTTGAAGCCATCAGGGGTAATGTCGAATACACCGAGATCGGTAACTACTTTTTTGATGCAGCCTATGCCGGTGAGGGGCAATGTGCATTGGGGCAGCAGCTTGCTTTCGCCCTTGGGGTTGGTGTGCTGCATGGCTACTATGATATTCTTAGCAGCGGCCACGAGGTCCATAGCGCCACCCATGCCTTTTACCAGCTTCTTGGGTATCTTCCAGTTGGCAATATCGCCATTGTCGGCTACTTCCATAGCGCCGAGTACGGTGAGGTCTACCTTGCCTGCACGTATCATACCGAAGCTCATGGCGCTGTCGAAAAAGGCAGAGCCGGGTACTGTGGTCACGGTTTGTTTGCCGGCATTGATGAGATCAGCATCTTCTTCGCCTTCAAACGGGAAGGGCCCCATGCCCAGCAGGCCGTTCTCGCTTTGCAGTACCACGTTCACACCTTCAGGGATGTAGTTGGCTACCAGCGTGGGTATGCCTATGCCGAGATTCACGTAAAAGCCATCCTGCAGCTCTTGTGCTATGCGTCTTGCTATTTGTTCTTTAGTAAGTGCCATCTTATTAATGTGCTATTGTGGAAAATGTGAGGAATGTGATCGAATAATTTCTATATCATCATATCTTCTTCCTTACCGTTCTGTTCTCGATTCGTTTTTCGTAATTCTTGCCTTCAAATATCCGATGTACATAGATGCCGGGCACATGTATGTAGTTAGGGTCCAGCTCACCGGCAGGTACCAGGTGTTCCACTTCGGCAATGGTGATCTTCCCTGCCATGGCCATCATAGGACTGAAGTTGCGCGCTGTGCCTTTAAAGATGAGATTGCCCATCGTATCGCCTTTCCATGCCTTTACTATCGCGAAGTCGGCATCGAAGGCTTCTTCCAATAGGTAGTCTTTACCATTGAAGTTGCGTACTTCCTTGCCTTCTGCCACCTCGGTGCCTATGCCGGCCAGCAGAAAAACGGCCGGCATACCATATCCTGCAGCCATACAACGAGTGGCGAGTGTGCCTTGAGGTATGAGGTCAACCTCCAGCTCGCCGCTGAGTAGCTGGCGCTCAAACTCTGCATTCTCACCTACGTAGGAAGCGATCATTTTCTTCACCTGCCTGCCCTGCAGCATGAGTCCTATGCCGAAGTCATCCACACCGGCATTATTAGAGATGCAGGTGAGGTTATTGATACCCTTCTTTACGATAGCCGAGATACAATTCTCCGGTATACCGCACAGCCCGAAACCACCCAGCATAAGTGTGGCACCCGATGGTATATCCTTTATTGCCTCTTCGGCGCCGGCAACTACTTTATTCATTGAATTGGAATTTGGGTGCTAAAATACATGATTATTGATAGAGAAGTGCATCAGTTGATTACCACAAATCGTTATCCTCCCGCTTGGGGGTATATACCTGCTGGCCTGGCTTTAGTTTCACTTGTTTCACAACCTTACCCTTGCGGTAGTAGGTTAGTGTGTCATCGTGGTCGTAGTCAATGACCATATCATCGGATGTTTTGATGATGCGGTTGCCGGAGAATTTGTATTCTGCCATCTCTTTATACGTATGGCCTTCTATATTGGTGAATATGTGGTGGGTGTAGCTATCCCTCCTGGGATCATTAAGATCATCGAAGCCTTTTACCCGATGGGGTATTCCATTTTTATCTATTAGCCACAGCCACCAGGTAATGGGTCCATGGCCCCCATGATTCCAGCCATTTTCTACATAGGAGAGATCTTTGATACCATCGCCGTTCCAGTCTCTGTATCTGAAAGCGAAATCGCTCACTATCGTAGAATCTTCCAGCACTTTAATCCATGTATCGTGTCTGGTCTTTTTATAGACGATCATCCGGGCAAAGGGGTGGTAGTCTTTATCGGCAATATCATAAAAAACCACTGCGTGGGTTTGTGTGTCGCAAAAAATGTGGCCGGCATGAATAAAGTTGTAGTAATTATCAGGCCCTCCGAATCCCTGGTCTTCGTAAGAAATATCTGTATCGAAAGTGGTCTGCGCTTTATTGCGCTCAAAGAATGCGAGCAATGGCGCCAGGTGGGCGGCAAAGTCGGGGGTATCTGGGTATTTGATGTGCTGGTTGGCAGTGTCTTTTACGCTTACTGCTTTGGATGGTACCTGTGTACCATTCTTGCAACTGATAGCCAATACAATCAATAAACACAGGCCACCTGCTATCTTTTTCATCTGTATAAAGTTAAAAGATAAAAAGCGATATGGTGATAATTGCAGCAACCTTTTTACTTTTGGTGTTGAACAGCTCAAAACACAGATATGTCCAAGAAGAACACTACCCGCCCTGATGGTCTTGCCTACTCTACCAACAAGGAGTTTTTCAATGATTTTCCGGAGGAGGAGAGTAGGGAAACGCTGCCAAAAGAGAAGCAAAAGTTGCGTGTGAAGCTGGATACCAAGCAGCGGGCTGGCAAGGTAGTGACGCTGGTAGATGGCTTCAGCGGCACCAATGACGACCTGGAGGCGCTTGGCAAACAACTGAAGACCAAGTGCGGTGCCGGCGGTAGTGCAAAAGATGGCTTTATCATTATTCAGGGCGATTATAGAGAGAAGGTAGTTGCCTGGCTGAAGGATTGGGGATATGTGCTGACCAAATGATAAAGTGCTTGTAAAAACAGGTCGTTTTCATCATTATTTATCCTTAATTGTTTAAATTTGTTTTAAAATAATGGTAATGGAACTTGAACTATTAAGAGAAAGGTTGCATGAATATATCAACGAGGCTGATGAGCAACATCTTTCTGCAATATACGTTTTAGTGGAAGACAATATTTCTCCTGCCGATAGTAATAAATATGATGAAGCTACCTTGAATATGTTTTACCAACGAAGAGAAAATCACCTCAATGGTACATCTAAGTCATATACGGCCGCAGAAGCAATGAAAATAGTCAGGCAACAGAAAAAGCAAAATGGCTTATAATCTCGTTGTAAAAGAAGAGGCGCTTTCAGATACACTCGAGGCGTTTTTGTATTACGAAGATAAATCGGAAGGATTAGGAGAGCGGTTTATGACTGCATTACAAATGAGGTATGACCAAATTTCACAAAATCCTGAGCATTATAGTTTTACTGATAAAAGGAAAGTGCTGAGAGATGTGAAATTAAAAGGTTTCCCTTATGTTGTCATTTATGATGTTGTAGCGAATAATATAACTGTGTATGTTGTTCACAATTCTCACAAAAGAAGCCCTGCTAATGAGTAAAAGAGTCTTTTCATAATATTTTCTTTTTCCTTTCTCGCTTTTCTTATTTTTGCGCCACTTTAGGCGATCAATTTACTTTTTACATTTATGCTGAACGATATAAAAATACTCAACGAGAAAGACACCCGTAGTGGTTTCGGGGAAGGGATACTGGAAGCAGGCCGCCGCAACCCTAATGTGGTAGCGCTCACCGCCGACCTTGCAGGCTCCCTGAAGCTGAATGACTTTATGAAGGAGTTCCCTGATCGTTTTATACAGTGTGGCATAGCCGAGGCCAATATGATCGGCGTAGCTGCCGGCCTTACTATCGGTGGTAAAATACCCTTTACTACCACATTTGCCAACTTCTCCACCTCGCGTGTGTATGACCAGGTGCGCCAAAGTGTGGCCTACAGTGGCAAGAATGTAAAAATTTGTGCCTCCCATGCCGGCCTTACGCTGGGTGAGGATGGCGCAACGCACCAGGTGCTGGAAGACATAGGCATGATGAAAATGCTGCCGGGTATGTCGGTGATAGTGCCTTGCGATTTTAACCAGACAAAGGCGGCAACTATTGCTATTGCCGAGTATGAGGGCCCTGTCTATCTGCGTTTCGGCCGTCCCAAATGGCCCAACTTTACTGCCGCAGACCAGAAATTTGAGGTAGGTAAGGCACAGGTATTGGCAGAAGGTACGGACGTAAGCATCATAGCGTGCGGCCACATGGTATGGCTGGCTGTAGAAGCGGCAAAGGCACTTGCTGAAAAAGGCATTTCTGTTGATCTCATTAATATGCACACCATCAAGCCGCTCGACGAGGGAGCTATCATAAAATCGCTTAGCAAAACGGCGTGCGTGGTTACTGCCGAAGAACACCAGATCAATGGTGGCCTGGGCGACAGTGTAGCCAACGTGGCTGCACGCTACTGCCCGGTACCCCATGAATATGTGGCTGTGATGGACACTTTTGGCGAAAGCGGCACACCAATGCAACTGATGGAGAAGTACGGCCTCACCAAGGATAACATCATTACTGCTGCTGAGAAAGCACTGGCCAGGAAAAACTAAACTGCTATGAGAGTAGCCATTTTTTTCCTGTTGGTGTTACTGACGACCTCTTGCAGGCAACCCAAAGAGCTGGTATACCAAGGCATTGACCAGGTGTCGGTCAATCAATCTAAGGTATCCGTTCGTGTGCGGATGTACAACCCCAATCATTATACCCTCAAAGTAAAGAATGCGGAACTAAATGTGCTGTTGAACGGAGCAACCATCGGTAAGATGGACGCTATTGAAAATATGGAGATAGCCCGGCAGGATACGTTTGTGCTGCCGCTGGTATTGAATATAGACCTTGCTAAAGCATTGCCGAATGCGCTGCAACTGCTCTTCAATAGTGAAGCGAACCTGCAACTGGTAGGCAGCGTGAAAGCAGGCCGACACGGTGTTTTCGTGAATGTGCCGGTAAACTACGAAGGCAGGTACGATCTCAAAAACCTGATCAATCAGTAGTCTTTAAAACTTGTTTTTCCACATCATGCTTTCCACAGGCTTGTTTGTGCGCCCGTTATATTTCGCGCTGTCCTTGCTGTTGTATTTATTGATCACCTCACCCTCAGCAGGGAAGTAAATGAGCTGGCCTATGGGCATATTTGCATATACACGTACAGGCTGCACGCAAGATATTTCCAGTGTCCAGGCATTGCAAAAGCCTACATCACCTTTGCCGGCAGTAGCGTGGATATCTATGCCCAGCCTGCCTGTAGAAGATTTACCTTCGAGGAAAGGCACATGGGCGTGTGTTTCGGTATATTCTTCTGTAACACCCAGGTATAGCGTGCCGGGTTGCAGCACATAGCCTTCTTCAGGTATCTCGAAGTGGGAGATCTGGTTGTGCTTACGGGCATCGAGCATAGTATCGTTATATACAGCAAGGTATTTACCCAGGTGCACATCATAAGAATTGGAACCCAGATTAGAGCGGTCGTAAGGCTCAATAACTATAGTGCCTTTTTCTATTTCTTCAAGTATGCGTGAGTCGGAAAGGATCATGCGGCAAATATATAATAAACATTATCCACCCCAACTAAAGAAGATGAGAACTTTTTAACATCGTTATTATTTTAATGGAAAATTAATAAAAAGGTATTTATAGTGGGTATACGCCACAACATCCGGTGTTTATGCTACTATATTTTGGCTATAACATTCTTTTAACGTAAGTTTATCTTTCGATTTTCCTTATACTTCGCGTGTTATGTGGAAAAGACTTGTGAAAAGGAGATAACAGAAGGATAATAATATCGCAAACGTCTAATAAGAATATTAATTAGAATATGCTCAAGAGGCCAGGCTGTTATTTGAAAGCCATCTTTTTACTGGTCATCATTTGTTGCTCGGCTGTGCAGTCGTACGCGTCGCATATTTTTGGTATCGATCTTTATTACACTTACGTTTCGGGGAATACTTATACCATCAAGCTGGTAGTATACGGAGATTGTTCCGGGGCTGCATTTCCCAGCTTATCAACGTCAGTTCCGGTCGTTAAGGTATATGATGGCAATACATTCATCAACTCAGTTTCGCTGGCCATACAGGCACCATCCGCGGGTGTAGAAGTAACACCGGTTTGCCCGGCGGATGTGGGCAACACTACTTGTACCAACCTCTCGAATCCTATACCGGGTGTTAAGAAATTTGTGTACAGCGCCAATGTGACCTTAACCGGCACATCGTCGGTATGGCGATTTTTGTTTCAGGGGGCTATGGGTAGCAGCTCGGCGGGCAGGAGTAACAGTATCACGAATATTGTGATACCCGGACTGGGGTCTACGATACAGTTAGTGGACACGCTGAACAATACTACATTCAATAATTCCAGCGCAGTATATACTACGATCCCTACGCCGTTCTTCTGTCTCGATATTCCGGCAAATTTTAATCCGGGAGCTGTAGACCCCAATGGAGATAGCCTTGTATTTAACCTGGTGCCGGGTGTAGATGCCAATACGGGAAGCAATGTCACTTATATATCTCCGTATACTGCTACTGCGCCATTGGCCACTTCTGCCGGTACGTTCTCGTTCAGTAATACTACCGGGCAGCTTGCGTTTACACCAAATGTTCTTCAGAAATCACTGGTGGTATATAATGTGGAAGAATACAGCGGGGGTGTGCTGCGGGGAACAACGCAGCGCGAAATGACAGTTGTAGTGATCACGCCATGTTCAGATATACCGCCTTCCGGGGGCATCAGTGGCGCTACAGCGGGTACAGTTACCTCACCTACTTCTTTAAGTATATGCAGCGCCGCAGGGCCCTATTCCTTTAACATCAATCCTACCGATCCGGATCATAATAATATCACGATGACGGTGGCCGGATTGCCTACAGGCGCTACGGCTACGATTGTGGGCAATGGCACACTGGCACCGACCTGTACATTTAACTGGACAACTACCGGAGTAGCTCCGGGTACTTATATTTTTTATGTCACTTACCAGGATGACGGCTGTCCCCTATCAGGAAAGCAGACAATCGCCTATACCATTACTGTATTTCCTATGCCTACGGAGGCTTATGCGCCAGTGTCTGCGGCTACGTGTGTGGCTAAGGCGGTGTTTCATGTTACCCCCGGCGGCTCTGCTGCTCCGTGGGTGATCAAGGCTATAGAAAGCGGAACAACAGTGCTTACAGTAACAGGAGTGACAGGTGTGCTTACAGACAGCCTTTCACCGGGGACATACACTATACGCACCACCAATCCTGATGGCTGTTTTGTAGACACTGCTATTACTATTGCTTCGCCGGTATTGCCCGTACCTGCGGTAATTACTACCCCGCCGCTATGCCCGGGTGGCGCTACCGCCACTGCTACTATATCAGCTACAGGAGGGTTGCCTTCTTATACTTATGCAATAGGAACAGGTACTTATTCTACATCCGGCTTATTCTCCGGCCTTGCAGCGGGTACTTATACATTGCACGTAAAAGACGCCAACAGCTGTGTGAAAGATACTACGATCACTATAGCAGATGCAACACCCATACTGTCGCATTTCGAGATACACAAACCATTTTGCGATACAATCACCAATGGTTATGTGATCATTACCGCATACAATAGCGTAGCTCCTTATACTTATGCGATAGGGAGCGGCGTATTTTCTTCTACTGATACTTTCACGCACCTTGGCACAGGTAGCTACACTTTTCATATTAAAAATGGCAATGGTTGTATTGTAGATACCACTATCAGTATTGTGGACTCGGAAACACTGGATGCTACCATTGCAATTGCCGGTATACTCTGTAATGGCGGATTAGCTACTATCACGGTATCCGGTGCAGGTGGATTTGGGTCGCCCTATACCTATGCGGAAAGTACCGGGGCGTTCGGCTCATCAGGCGTATTCACAGTGCCAGTGGGCACATATACATTTCATGTGCATGATGCCGAGACCTGCTTTTTTGATACATCGGTCACCATTACGCAACCTACTGTGGTGAGCATATCGCCTAGCGTGACCAATGTATTGTGCAATGGCGCTGCTACTGGGTCGGTAATAGTAGTAGCCAGCGGTGGCACACCTGCTTATACGTATAGCATCGGTGGCGGGGCTTATGGTATTTCTCCCAGCTTTACCGGGCTTGCCGCAGGTACTGAGATCCTTGCTGTGAAAGATAACAATGGATGTATCTATACTACTACGGTGAACGTGACGCAACCCACAGCTATCGTCATTGATTCAGTGGTGATGCGCGAGCCTACGTGCAATGGGAGTACCAATGGTTCATTGGCTGTGTATGCCAGGGGCGGCACAGGTGTTTATAATTACGCTTTGAGTTCGGGTTCTTATTTTACTACAAATGTTTTCAGCAGCCTGGTTGCAGGTGTTTATATTGTCCATGTACGGGATGCCAATGGCTGCATCAAGGATACTACGGTTAATTTATTGCAACCATCGGTAGTATATCCTTCGGCCATAGTGCGTCCTTCTGTTTGCCATACGCTGGCCAATGGTAAAGTTACTTTGCTGGCTACCGGTGGCACACCTACCTATACTTATGCAGTAGGTACAGGGGCTTATGGCACCACAGGCATATTCTCGCCTCTTGCTGCGGGCATCTATACCTTTCATGTAAAGGACTTCAACGGCTGTGTGCATGATACGGTAATCACCGTTACGGATTCTTTAGTTGTTTCTGCATTGCTCACCATTACCCCCGCGGCGTGTTATCAGCAGGCCAGCGGCGCTATTGCGGCTACCGGTACAGGAGGGGCCAGCCCTTATTCTTATGCGCTTGGAACGGGAACTTATGGTACATCAGGTATTTTCACAACGCTACCTGCAGGTACTGATGTTATTCACATCAAAGATGCAAACGGATGTATTGATGATACAACGGTTACTATTGCGCAGCCGGCCAAGATAGTACCGGGTATATCTATTACACCTCCTTCCTGCCACGGCTTTACAGATGGCAGCATTGCAGTTACTGTTGCAGGGGGTACGCCATCATTCACCTATTCTTTTGACAACAGCGCTTATACTGCTGCTACTACCTATGGCACCCTGGCAGCAGGTACCGACTCGGTATGGGTAAAAGATGCCAATGGTTGCCTGCACGATACAACATTTGCAATTATACAGCCTACCGCTATCTTCTTCAGCAGTGTGGGCTTTGCCAATATATCCTGTTTTAACGGTACAGATGGCACGATCACTGTTGCAGGTACAGGCGCTACACCTCCTTATGCTTACGAAGTAAACTCCCTGCCATGGCAAGCGGGGAACCTGTTTACCGGCCTTGCTGCAGGGGTGGAACTGGTCAGGATGCATGATGCATTTGGTTGTGAGATAGACACCAATGTAATACTCACCCAACCCGACCAGCTTGTCATTGCGAATGTGGATACAGTAAATGCTACCTGCCCCGGCTATAAAGACGGTTCCATAAAGCTGCATGTAGCGGGCGGCACAACACCATATACTTATTCTACTGATAATACCACATTCAACGCAAACAGCTCATTTGCGGCACTGGCGGCAGGCACTTATACTTTTTATGTGAAAGATGCCCACAATTGCACGACAGATACCACAATAGCCCTGATAGGCCTGCCTCAGATCATTATTGATACGTTGGGCATCATTACTCCATTATGCTTCGGTGGCACTGACGGGGCCATCACTATTGGGGCTACCGGTGGTGTGCAGCCATTGATGTATATCATAGACTCCGGCGTGGCACACAACACATCGGGTATATTCAATAACATTAATGGAGGCATACATATTATGGATATCAAAGACAGCCGAAACTGTAATGTGGATACTGCTACTATTGTAGCACAGCCTGATTCAATAGGTATAGCAACCACCATCACCCCCAATGAATGTAAGGGTACGGAAGATATAGGGTCTGTGGTGACTAATACCAGCGGCGGCACACCTCCCTATACATACTTGTGGAGTACCACACCTGTACAAACAACGCCGGGCATCTTTGCGTTGGCAAATGGCGCTTACGTGGTAACGGTTACAGATGCCAATAATTGTACCGCCTCAGTAAAAGCTACCGTGGTATATGATAACTGCTGCACACCATTTATCCCTAATGCCTTCACGCCGAATGATGATGGTGTGGATGATATCTTCAGAATGAGGGCAAAGGGTGATATGCACATTGTTGTGTTCTCAGTATATAACCGTTTCGGGCAGCAAGTCTTTACCGAGACCAATACAGACGACCTGGACAATGGCTGGAACGGCAAATTCAATGGTATAAATGCAGACCTGGGCACTTATTATTATTATGCAAAGATCGTATGCGGTAATAAAGGCAACCATACAGTGGAGCTTAAAGGCGATGTAACGCTCATCAGGTGACCTTTTCGGGCATATATCCCTGTAAAAGTCATTTATTTTAAAAATTGCGGTTAATTACCTTAAAAATTATATTTTTGCTGCCCTTTAATACGGATTATGGAATACAGAGAAATAGTAGCAGTTACCGGGCTTCCGGGCCTTTACCAATTATTAACTACCAAAAGTGATGGCGCCATCGTGCGCAACGTGGCAGATAAATCAACGAAGTTCATCTCTGCCCGCCAGCATAACGTAACCCCACTCGAAAGTATAGAAGTATATACTACCGGCGCTAATGTGCGCCTGCACGAGGTGTTTATGAAAATGAAGGATCAGGAAGCTTCTAAACCATTGGCAGATGCTAAAACGGCAGATAACAATGCGATAAAAAGTTACTTCAAAGGCATATTCCCTGAGTTTGATGAAGAGCGTGTATATGTGAGCGACATGAAGAAAATGCTCAGGTGGTACGAGCTGCTCAAAGTTAATGACCTATTGCATCCTGAAGCGCCGGAAACGGAGGAAGCGCCTGCTGAAGAAGGTGCGGCAACTGAGCCTGTGGCAGAAGCAAAGCCTGCTAAAAAAGCGGCTAAGAAGGTAGAAGAGCCTGCTGCTGAAGAAGGCGCTGAAAAACCTAAGAAAGCTGTAGCCAAAAAGAAAAAGGCAGAAACAGAAGAAGCTGCTGAAGGTGAAGAGAAGCCAGCCAAAAAAGTAGCTAAGAATAAAAAAACAGAAGAGTAACATCATTTTTATAAAAGAAGCAGAAAGGCTGGTCGTATCAATGACCGGCCTTTTTTAATTTATTTTAGGCTGTTTCGTTTTTTATAATTGTGTAAATAATTATTTTTTTTAACTTAGAGGCGGATATGAAACATAAGTTCCTCTTATCGATAGCGCTTTTAGTGCTTCTTTTTGCTACGGGCAGTTGCCGCATGCATACAGTGCAGGGCACGCCATATAGTGTATGGCATATTACCGGGAGGACACATCATCATTGGGGTGCGCCACATCACTCCACATATCGCGGTCGGTTTTGGGGTGGGCATCGCTATGGGCCGCGGCCAAACCGCCATCGTGGCCATTTCCGTTATTAATAGCTGCGGTATTAATTCTTATACAGCCTTATACTTTTTGAAAGCCGGCCTTTACTTTAATGCGGTAGAGCATTTTACCGATGCTGCTATTCAGCAGGGAATTGAGGAATAGCAGCCTTAAGTACCACAATTGCTGCTTAAGGGAATTGCCATAGTATTTCCTGTAGCATTGAAACATCTCCCGGGTGGAGGCTACATAGTTGGTGGAACTGACCCCTGTAGGATCGAAGGTAGCCAACGGATAATTTATAAAGGTGTTTTTCTCATCGGCTATGCGGCAAATGAAATCATAGTCCATGGCGTATTTCACGGTGATATCGAAGTAGCCACATCGGGAATAGACCTCTTTCTTCACATACATAGTAGGATGAAACACGCCGTGCATACCGCGGTATAGCTTGTCTTTTTCGAATCGCTTGCCCGCCAGCGCCCATGTATCGGCGCGAAAGAGGTTCAGCTTACCATTCAGCCACATCAGTGAGGAATCCTGCCCGAAAACAGTCATTACTTTTTTAAGAACGGTATTATCATATATCTCATCGCCTGAGTTGAGCAGGTAAGTAATATCGCCTGTTGCATTGCTGATGCCTTTGTTAAAGGCATCAGCAATGCCCTTATCCCGCTCGCATATCCACCGCCTGTAAGAGGGTTGTGGATGGCTTTCGAGATACTCCTTTATATCCGGCTTGGTAGATCCATCAATGATAAGATGTTCATAGGGCTTTAGCTCCTGCATATCTACAGAGGCACAGGTCTTGATGAGATCATCAAGGTTATTGAAGCAGATGGTGATGATGGAGAGAGTGGGCATTGGGGGTTATTTTGAAAGTTCGCTGTAAATTTCTATCATTTCACTTACATGCTTTTCCCATGAAAAGGATTTCAACCTGACGGAACCTTTTATTGTGAGTTCATTTCTAATAGACGTATTAGCGACTATTGACATGACCGCATCATGCATTGACTTCGGATCATAGGGGTCCATATATATTGCTGCATCGCGTGCAACTTCAGGTAGTGAACTTGTATTGCTGAGAATACAAGGACAATTGCATGCGAACGCCTCCAAAATAGGTATTCCAAAGCCTTCGTACAGCGATGGAAAAACAAAAGCTAAAGCATTTTTATAAAGAACCGCAAGATTGGTATCGTTTACAGGTATTTGTTTAAGATATTCTTTCACATGGAATTGATCAATGATCTTTCTCTCTTCTTCCGTAAAAGCTTTACCCCCTGCACAAACAAGCTGTATATCATTCTCAATCAGTAAGGAGGATATGCTCTTTAGAAATGGGATAAAATTCTTGTACAATCCTCTGTTCCCGACATATAATATATATGCTTTTGAATTTTTGGCCTGCTCATTACCGGAGTCAGCATTAAAAGAATTACCTAAATAGACTACTTTTATTTTTGAAGGATCTACCTGGTAATACTCAATAATATCTTTTTTAGTATTTTCAGAAACTGCGATGATACAAGTGGCCTTTTCTATTATTGTTTTCTTTTGATCTAGCAGCTTTTTGTCAAGGCGCAACTCCTCAAATGTACCTGCAAGCTTTTCATTGGTAAGGTCATGGAAAGTTACGACAATCGGTTTGTTTTTTGCATATTTTATAAGGTCATAACCATAGTAGGTAGGATGATAGATATCAAAAGACGATTTTCGAATATCATAAATATTATACAGTTCATTTATAGCATAAAGGATTCGCCGCCTTTTTATATGACCAAACTTGTTGAATAGCTTATTCGGAATGATCGCATTTTCTTTTAAATAGGCATTATTTGAGTACAGTAACGATAAATGGCCTGTATGTCCTTTTTGTTCTAACCCTTTCACTAGTTCGGTGAATATGCGTGTAATGCCTCCGTAATCCTGTAGTGAAAATGCTTGATGGTCAAAAAATATATTCAATTCAATAATAGTTGGAGATAAAAAATAAACTTAATTACTAAAATAGTTAATCAATTATAAGCCGATGTGTCCAGTTAAATCTGTCCGAATATATTCTCAATAAGTACACGCCTTTCGGTTTATTTAGAGATAAATTATGTTTAAAGGTGCCATTGCTTAAAACTATTTTGTCTGAATATACAACCTGACCAATCATGTTAATTACTTCAAACGAAATAGATTGAGTAGGTAATAGAGAAAGAGAACCACTTATTGTAAAATCGCCGTTATTAGGATTAGGGTATACGTTTATGTTACTTATTATATTATTTATTGCGCCAGTTTCGGTCGTCCCAAAAATAATTTTACCGGATATTGATGAGTCAGTACATAAAGCACCATAGCGCAAACAACGATATGTATTTGCTGCTATTGAAGAAGATACTGAAGCAACTGTTAGTGTTCTTGTATTCACGCCGGAGTATGGAATTGAGTTACTTAAGTTAACAAATCCAGAACCGGAATTTACTTGCCATTGATAAGTGGCTAGTCCACCAGTATCATTGATCGAAAAGGTCGCATCTTCGCCGGCATGAACTGTGTCATTTTTGGGTTGTCTTGTAATTAAGGTTGTACTAGAATAATATAATTTGCTTACTTCGCATGGAGACAATGATCGATTCCAAATGCCTATATCATCAATTGTGCCATTAAAAAAGTTAGACGTCGCAATATCTACTGATCCAATGATATTCCAAAATGAAGAAGTAGGGTAACTAACAACTGTGGGTAGATAATCTTGCGAAGTAAGGGTTCCATCAAAATAAATAGATAAATAACCGGAATGAGAATCATAAGTACCAACAAGTAAGTGAAAAAAAGCAGTGTCAATTATTGATGTCGTAAAACCTACTTCATTTATTGTTGTCCCGGCATCTACATCTCGTCTAAATTTCGCCTCATTTGAGAATAAATACAATGAATATGGATCATGAGCAGATACTGCGTCTCCTCGCCAAACAATATTGCTAACTCCGCTAGGTGGATTAAAGTTCGAAGATTTCACCCATGCCGAAACAGAAAGATCACTTATTAAATCTAAAGAAGTACTAGAAGGAATACTGATGTAGTTACTCGTCCCATCAAAAAAATAAGCAGAATTGGCATGTCCATACCTATCTGTCGTTAGAGAGCAACCATATATTGTTCCATTATTTCCATTCCCACTACTATCAATTGCATTTCCAGAGAAAGGATACCATGCTACCAATCCAGATGATGGGACATAAGAGGGGATAATTTGGGAAAACGTAAGTTCCGGCAAAAGCAATAAAATCACAAAATGGAGAATAAGTTTCATGTCAGTTCTTTTAACTAGTAAAATTAATATTTTTATTCACTTAAAACAATATTTGTCACTTCATATTCCGCATGGGAAAGATTGTTATCGTACTTTTGGGATAATCAAAATATCAAAATGAATTGTAAAATTTGTAACAATCCTGCAAATATCATATTCACAAAAAAGGTTTTGCACAAATATGATGTGCAATACCACCAGTGTGGCACCTGTTATTTTATACAGACAGATGATCCGTTTTGGCTTGATGAGGCCTACAATAGTGCAATCAATTCCAGCGATATTGGGTTAATATCCAGAAATCTTGTATTTACAGAAGAAGTAACGATGCTATTTAGATTAAGTGGTTTTGATGCTAATAAAAAGTACCTCGATTATGGTGCTGGTTATGGTATGTTTGTGAGAATGATGAGAGATAATGGGTATAATTTCTATTGGTCAGATGACTATTGTGATAATATGTACACGCGGAAATTTATTGCTAACGAACTACCCGTTAATGAACAAAAATTTGAAATTGTAACTGCATTTGAGGTATTTGAGCACTTACCTGATCCGATAAAAGAAATCGAAAAAATACTCAACTGCTCTGACAGTATATTATTTTCTACTGAGCTAACAAAAGGCAACAATACGGAGGAAATAAACAACTGGTGGTATATAGCTCCGGAGCACGGGCAACATGTTGCGTTTTACAACAAAAAGACACTTCAGTATCTGGCTAATAAATTTGGATTGAATTTATACACGCGAAAAAACCTGCATTTCCTTACAAAGAAAAAAATAGCAAACTGGAAATACGTATTAGCTACTACTTTTAAAATTGCCAAAATCTATAACACCATTAGGTTGCCAGACAGTTTATTGGAGTCGGACTATAAACTATACCTTAAAGACCAATAGAGAGCACTTAATTTTTAATAACTTTCTTACTAAAAGGTACTTTTGTCAACAACTATTTTGACAATATATAATTCCGGTGCGAGCGTTCCCATATCAACAGTAGTTGCTGCTCCGGTAAGTTTGCTTTCAGATACTTCCTATCCTACCTGGCACAAATTTGAAGGTACTGGCATGATGCGCAGGAGATTGCAAACTGGTGGTATATATCTCCTGAACATGGCCAGCATGTGGCCTTTTATTATAAAAAAACACTACAGTACCTCGCCGATAAATTCAACATGAATTCATACACAAGGAAAAATCTACACTTTCTGACGAAGAAGAAAATAGCAAACTGGAAATATTCAGTTGCAACTACTTTCAAGTTGGCAAAGATGTATAATACGATCAGTTTACCCGGCAGTTTATTACAATCTGATCACGACATGTATTTCAAAGATTAATAAAATATCCCTATCACCTGATCAATTCAATATCCCCCTTCATGAAATGCTTTTTGCCTTCAAGGGTATAGTTGATCATGTAGAAATAGGTTCCTACGTCTTGTGGTATGCCTTTTAATTTTCCGTCCCATCCCTGATATATGTCGGTTGTGTAAAAGATCCGTTCTCCCCAGCGGTTGAATATCCTTAAAGAAAAATCGCGGTAAAACTGTAATGACCCTACCACACGTATAATGTCGTTGTGGCCATCACCATCGGGCGTAAAGGCAGAGGGGAACCATATATTGCAGGCATCCACATCAATTTTTATAGTGTCGGTGGTTGTACCGCATTGATTGGTCTCGGCTACCCAATATATACCGGCTTCCGTTACAGTTATGCTTTGCGCAGCGCTACCTGTACTCCAGATGGCGGGTGCCGCATTCGAGGCAAGCGTTATCGAGTCTCCTTTGCATAGGGTGGTATCGTTGCCAAAATTGACAGCAGGTTTAGTGATCTGCCCGATAGATATGGTGTCGGTGCTGCTACAGCCATTGATCGTTACGGTAAGTATATAAGTGCCGCTATCGGTAACCGTGATTGCAGAATCTGAACTACCGTTGTTCCAAAGGTATATGGCGCCTTTTGGTTCGCCGGCCACCAGCGTATATACATCGCCTGCGCATATTGAAGTATCGTTGCCAAGTGCTATTGTTGGTAACGGGTCAAAACTCACTGTAATGCTATCTGCGCTTGTACAGCCATATTGAGATACATCAAGCCAATATGTGCCGGAATTTGCAACATTTATGGATGGCGTGTTTTGACCTGTGCTCCATTCATAGATCACTCCTGAATAATTATAAAGAGATTGGAGTGGCAGAACAGCGCCCGCACATATAGTGGTATCGTTGCCGAGGTACACCAACGGCGCAGGTAGCAGTGAAATGTTTATGGTATCAGAGCCGGCGCAGGTTTCATCAGATACCTGCACCCAGTATGTACCGGGCGTAGATATGACAATAGAAGATGAGGTGGCATGAGTACTCCAGAAATAAGATACACGCGCCGGGGTTATTGGAGATGACAGGGTGATGGAGCCATGCAGGCAGATTGCTGTATCGGGGCCAAGGTCGACAGGGATCGTGTTTGAGTTTACATTTATTGTATCGCTGAAAGAACAGCTGTAAGGCTTACTAATAGTGAGTGAGTAAGACCCCGTAGCTGATACAGTAATACTCGTATCTGTAGAACCGGTACTCCATAAATAAGCACCTGCAACATATACCGGTAATGAGCTTAAAGTTATAGAACCGGTGCAAAAAGATGTATCGTTGCCCAATGAAAAACTAATATCAGGATCAAAGTGATAGAGTTGCTTTACCTCCGCGTCGGAAATAGCCCTGTTATATATGGCGGCATCGTCAATTTTTCCATAAAATGCGTTGGTACCATTGGTATAATCAAGACCCAGAGAGAATTCACCGGTTGGCGAATTAAAAGCTCCGGTAAATGTGCCTGATGAAACAGTATCAATGATCAATTCAAAAGTGCTTCCGGTCTTTCGCAATACGAGATGATGCCATTGATTTAGGGTTACAGCCACTGCAAAGTCTTGACTTACTCCTCCCAAAAGGAGGTCTACATCGTTGCCCGTTCCACCCCCGGTACCATTACTCATTATTAAGCCAATACCATCTGTGTTTGTATTGCCATTATATAGTATAGATGGGTTTTGTGTTGTATAAGGATATATCCAGCAGGAATAGGTAAGATCGCTGCCAACCGGAAAAAAAGCACTGTAGTAGATAACGCTGTTACTGCCATTAAAGTTATAAGCGCTGTTTGCTGCCCCGAACCTGTCTGTGGCCAATACAGCATGGCTATTTGCCATATTATAACCATTGCCACTATAATCATTAGTATTTCCGCAAAATGGATACCACGCTACTAATCCGCTAGTGGGTAATTGCGCAAATGCGCTAAAAGATGATAACAAGAGCGACAATAGGAGTATTTTCTTCATATAGGAGGGTATTTTTCAGGAAACAAATATATCGATATTTTTGATTAGCTGTTAAACTTAGCTGATAAACTCCTTGCATTTTCACCGTATAACCCTAACTTTGCATAATGCGTATCACGCTTTAAGTAAGGAAACCAATATATGAATTTTTTAATGCTGGCGGCTGAGCCAAACACGCCATTTAATTATTTCCCTATAGCCTTACAATTAGTTGTGGCCATAGGTTTTGTGGTCATTATGATGGCGGTTACCCACCTCCTCGGCCCCCGAAGAAAAACAAACGACAAGCTGGTCAATTTTGAAAGTGGTATCCCCTCGGTGGGCAATGCCCGGCAGCCAATGGGTATCAAGTACTTCCTGGTGGCTATTCTCTTTGTGCTGTTTGATGTGGAAGTGATATTCTTCTATCCGTACGCAGTCAACTTCAGGTTCCTTGGCCAGGATGGGTTTATGGAAGTAGTGATGTTTGTTGGTTTCTTCCTCTGTGGGTTCATTTACATTGTGAAGAAAGGTGCGTTAGATTGGGAAGACTAGAAAAATTAAAAATTAAAAATTAAAAAGTAAAAATGCTCGTGGGGACATTGAAAAAGTAAAAATAAAAAATGGTGGTTTAAATATGGTGGAGGCAAAGCCTTATGATATTAAAAAGAGATGCTATCATTTTTCATTAGTGCAGGTTAATTTTATAAAAGCAACCGAATATGAAAAGATCTATTTCTTTATTCGATCAGCTATTAAGATGCGGAACATCAATAGGGGCCAATGTAGTAGAAGGAAGCGGGGGAAGTTCAAAAAGAGATGTCGTCAACTATTACCACATCGCATTGAAATCAGCCAATGAAACAAAGTATTGGCTTTGCCTGGTAAGAGATAGTATGGTTTGTGATAGAGACAAAATAGGTGTGTTAATTAATGAGGCTGATGAAATATCAAAAATCATCGCAGCAAGTTTGATAAAGATGAAGAAGTTGAATGAAATGGTGTAGTTGTATGGGTGATAGACTTTTTTTAATTTTTTAGTTTTAATTTTTAATTTTTTATGCCTCGTCCGGTTCAGTATAATACGAAGATAAAGATGGTGGAGATACCCGAAGGGTACTCCGGTGCAGGTTTTCATGCTACGTCGTTTGATAAAGTAGTAGGGCTTGCCCGTGCCAATTCATTGTGGCCATTGCCTTTTGCTACATCATGCTGTGGCATCGAGTTCATGGCTACTATGGGGTCCAACTATGATCTTGGCCGCTATGGCGCAGAGCGCATGGGCTTTACGCCCCGCCAGTGCGATATGCTGCTGGTGGCCGGTACCATAGCTAAAAAAATGGGCCCTATCCTTCGGCAGGTTTACCTGCAGATGGCAGAGCCTCGCTGGGTAATAGCAATAGGTGCATGTGCTTCATCGGGCGGCATATTTGATTCTTACCCTGTGCTACAGGGTATAGACCAGGTAATACCTGTGGACGTGTATGTACCGGGTTGCCCACCAAGGCCGGAAGGCATACTGGACGGCATCCTGAAGCTACAGGACCTGGTGCATAACGAGAGCCTGCGCCGAAGGAACCATGAACAGTACAAAGGCTTGCTGGAAAGCTACGGGATACAATAACCCCGACCCTAAAGTGGAGGTGGTGATTAAATAAAAAAGCCAATATTCTTAGCAGACAACAATAGAAAGCCCCTTCAGGGGTTTGGAGTTTTATGACAAACGAAATTATAAAGCAAAGGTTAACGGACAAGTTTGGCGAGCAGATCACCGAATGGGAAGAGCCATATGGTATGCTCACATTCAGGGCTGAAGCGCAGTCTAACCTGAAGGTAATGCAGTTTCTGTTTGATGACGAGCAGCTCCGTTTTCGTTTTCTTACAGACCTTACGGCTATACATTTTCCTGATCGCAAAGACGAGGAGCTGTGCGTGGTATACCACCTGCACAACCTGGTAGATAATGTGCGCCTGCGCCTGAAGGTATATGTACCTTCTGCAAAGCCGGATGTGTATACTGCATCGCAGCTTTTCTCTGCAGCCAACTGGATGGAGCGGGAGACGTATGACTTCTTTGGCGTTAATTTTATAGGGCATCCTAACCTCATCCGTATACTGAATGTGGATGAGATGGACTACTTCCCGATGCGCAAAGAATATGAGATGGAAGACCCAACAAGAAGGGATAAGGATAATGAAATGTTTGGCAGATAGAAGCCCTGGACCCTAAAGGGGAAAGGGAATAAAACAGGTAAACGCACTAATTCAAAGAGAAGTCCCTTTAGGGATTTAGGGTTTTTAGGTTTATGGAACTACAACCACATCAGCAGCATCATATAAAGCTCTCTGAAGAGTCACTTCAGAAGCAGACCACTACGCTCAATCTTGGCCCAACGCATCCGGCAACACACGGTGTGTTTCAAAACATTATGGAGATAGATGGGGAGCGTGTGCTGGAAACAGTACCCACCATTGGTTACATTCATCGGGCTTTTGAGAAGATAGCAGAGCGCAGGCCCTACTACCAGATCACCCCACTGACAGACAGGCTTAACTATTGCTCGTCGCCCATCAACAATATGGGGTGGCACATGACCATAGAGAAGCTATTAAAATTAAAGCTCCCCAAGCGTGTGGAATATATGCGTGTTATCCTGATGGAGCTTTCGCGTATTGCCGACCACCTGGTATGTAATTCGGTGATAGCAGTGGATACCGGTGCACTTACTCCGTTCACTTATGTGTTTCAGCAAAGGGAAAAAATATACGAAATATTTGAAGAGGTATGTGGATCCCGGCTCACTACCAATATAGGCAGGGTAGGAGGGTTTGAGCGCAACTTCACTGATGCCGCATGGGCAAAGCTTTACGATTTTATGAAGGCTTTTCCGAAGGTGATGGAGGAGTTTGAATCATTGCTCAACCGCAACCGTGTATTCATGGACCGCTGCATAGGTGCCGGGCCTATAAGTGCAGAGCGTGCATTGAATTACGGTTTTACCGGCCCTAACCTACGTGCTACGGGCGTGGACTATGACGTACGTGTATCGCAGCCTTATTCTTCTTACGAGGATTTTGACTTCAAGATACCTGTGGGTACCGTAGGCGATGTATACGACCGCTTCATGGTGCGCAATGGCGAGATATGGGAGAGTGTAAGCATCATTAACCAGGCAATAGAGAAGATAGCGAAAATTGAAAAGGAATTTCCTGAGCAGAAAGAAGAATTCTATGCCAAGGACGCAGATCGTTTCCATATCCCTGCAAAGGAAGATGTGTATACAAAAATGGAAGCGCTTATCTGGCATTTTAAAATGATCATGGGCGAGATAGACGCTCCTGCCGGAGAAGTATATCACTCGGTAGAAGGAGGCAATGGCGAAGTAGGTTACTACCTCATCAGCGATGGTGGGCGCACACCCTACCGCCTGCATTTCCGCAGGCCATGCTTCATCTATTACCAGGCATACCCTGAGATGGTAGAAGGTGGATTGCTCAGTGATGCCATTGTTACGTTAAGTAGTTTGAATGTTATTGCAGGAGAGTTGGATGCTTAAAATTAATCAGTAAGTTAAATGACTATCAAGTTTTCGGAACAACAGTTGAATAAGGTCAATGAGATCATAGCCCGCTACCCGGAGGGCAAGCAGAAGAGTGCGCTCATACCTATACTGCACATAGCGCAGGATGAGTTTGGCGGCTGGCTGGATGCGCCTGTAATGGATTATGTGGCAGAGATACTTCATATACTTCCTATCGAGGTATATGAAGTGGCTACTTTTTACAGCATGTTCAATATGAAGCCAGTAGGCAAGCACCTGCTGGAGGTATGCCGCACGGGGCCTTGTATGCTCAACGGCAGCGACGAGATCATCGACTATATAAAAGAGAAGCTGGGCATCAGCGAAGGAGAAACAACACCGGATGGTATGTTTACCCTGAAGCCGGCAGAGTGCCTGGGCGCATGTGGGTATGCACCTATGATGCAGTTGGGCAAGTTTTTCAGGGAGCATTTGACAAAAGAAAAAGTAGATAAGCTCATAGACGAACTGAGGGCGCAGGAAAAAAACTAAACTATGGCATTTGACCTCGCGCTTGAATTCACTTTATCGGCAAAACCAAAACGGGTGATGGAACTACTTACAGACCCGGAGCTGATACGAAAATGGAGCGGAGAAGAGGCGATACTGGAAAATAAAGTGGGTGGCAGGTTTGGGATGTTTGATGGTTGGGTAAGTGGAGAGGTAACAAAGACAGGAGGTAATGAGCTGGCCTATACCTGGAAAGCAGCTAACTGGCCGGAAGGAACACAACCAAGCGAAGTTCATTATTTACTGAAAGAGGATGAAGCGGGAACGAAGGTGATTATAAAACACACCAACTTGCCGAACGCAGATGAAATGAACAGCCACAAAACAGGCTGGACAGATTTCTTCTTCGATCCGATGGAGGATTTTATATTGATCATTGATAAAAGTTAGTAAAAAGCTGACTGAATTGAAATAATTATAAACTCAGAATAAGAATTGCCGCAAGGCTTTCGACTTTTGACTTTCGATATAAAGATGGGTGTAAAAGTATTATTAGACAACGATCACATAGAAGGTATCCGGTACTACGATACCTACCGCAAGCATGGTGGCTACCGTGCGGCAGAAAAGGCTTTTAAAATGGCCCCTGCCGATATTGTGGAAGAGGTGAAGAAAAGCGGCTTGCGCGGCCGTGGTGGTGCGGGTTTCCCTACAGGTATGAAGTGGAGCTTCCTGGCCAAGCCGGAAGGCGTGCCGCGCCACCTGGTGTGCAATGCAGATGAGTCGGAGCCGGGTACATTTAAGGATCGCTACCTGATGGAGTTCCATCCGCACCTGTTCATAGAAGGGTTGCTCATCAGCAGCTTTGCGCTGGGCAGCAATACTACTTACGTTTACATACGTGGCGAGTATGCCTGGATACCTGATATACTGGAGCAAGCGATAACTGAGGCAAAAAACAATGGCTGGCTGGGTAAGAATATACAGGGTACAGGGTTTGATTGCGAGATATATGTACATCGCGGTGCAGGCGCATACATATGCGGCGAAGAAACCGCATTGATAGAATCACTTGAAGGCAAGCGTGGCAACCCGCGCATGAAGCCGCCATTCCCTGCCATACAGGGTGTGTGGATGCGCCCTACCGTGGTGAACAATGTGGAGACCATAGCGGCAGTAGTGCCGATCATCAATATGGGTGGCGATGAATATGCCAAGATAGGTATGGGCAAATCTACCGGTACCAAGCTGCTCTCTGTTTGCGGCAACGTGAATAAACCCGGTGTTTACGAAATAGATATGACGATCTCCGTTGAGGAGTTCATATACAGTGATGAATATTGTGGTGGCATACCCAAGGGCAAGCGCCTGAAGGCCTGCATACCCGGTGGGTCATCAGTACCGATCATACCGGCAAACCTGCTGCTGAAAACAGCGAAAGGCGAAACACGTATGATGAACTACGAAAGCCTGAGTGATGGTGGTTTTGCATCCGGGTCCATGATGGGCTCAGGTGGATTCATCGTGCTGGACGAAGACCAGTGTGTGGTGCGCCATACCATGACGCTTGCCCGCTTTTACAACCATGAAAGCTGCGGCCAGTGCAGCCCGTGCCGCGAAGGTACCGGCTGGATGTACAAGATACTGAAGAACATAGAATACGGAAAAGGCAAGATGAGCGATATAGACCTGCTTTGGGATATACAGCGCCGCATAGAAGGCAACACCATATGCCCGCTGGGTGATGCTGCTGCGTGGCCGGTGGCTGCAGCCATACGCCACTTCCGCGATGAGTTTGAATGGCACATACTTAACCCCGATGAATCGCAGCGCAGGAATTTCGGACTGGCACATTATGCCGACCCGATACATATACCTGCAAGCGCATAATTTTTTTGATTTTTGAATGAGGATATATGTCAGAACAGGCACCAAATTTTAAAGTAACGATCGATAATATCAGCATAGAGGTGCCGGCGGGGACTACTATCCTTAATGCCGCGCGCATGATAGGTGGTGAGGTGACGCCGCCTGCTATGTGCTACTACAGCAAACTGAAGGATAGCGGTGGCAAATGCCGTACCTGTCTGGTAGAGGTGAGCAAAGGCTCAGAAAAAGACCCGCGCCCAATGCCCAAGCTGATGGCCAGTTGCCGTACTACGGTGATGGATGGTATGGAGGTAAAGAATATTACATCAGAAAAAGTGGTAGATGCCCGTAAGGGTGTTGTAGAGTTTTTATTGCTGAATCACCCGCTCGATTGCCCGGTATGTGATCAGGCCGGGGAGTGCGACCTGCAAAACCTGAGCTACGAGCATGGCTCGGAAGCTACCCGTTACGAATTTAAGCGCCGCACATTTGAGAAAGAGGATATAGGTCCATACATATCATTGCACATGACGCGTTGCATTATGTGTTTCCGTTGTGTATATACGGCCGACCAACTTACTGATAAGCGCGAACATGGCATACTGGAAAGAGGCGATCATGCGCAGATAAGCACTATGCTGAATAAGGCGCTCGACCATGATTTTATAGGCAATGTAATAGATGTGTGCCCTGTGGGTGCGCTTACCGATAAGACATTCCGGTTCAAAAACCGTGTGTGGTTCACCAAGCCGGTGGATGCACACCGCGATTGTAAGCACGAAAAATGCAATGGCAAGGTACGCCTGTGGATGCGAGGCGAGGAGGTTTTCCGTGTTACTGCACGCAAAGACCAGTTTGGCGAGGTAGAGGAATTCATCTGTAACGAGTGCCGTTTTGATAAAAAAGAAACAAAAGATTGGGTGATAGAAGGCCCTTCTTTGATACAGCGCAGCAGTGTAATATCGCAAGGGCACTATGTAGGTACAAAGAAAACACCTATACTCATCAATACAGTGATCGGTAAAGAGCCGAAGCATTTGCTTGACATTCATAGTATTAGTGATGTGAACAGGCCTGAGATCGATCTTTCTAAAATAGAGGGACCGGCTCATTCGGATGATTTTAAAGTGAGCAAATAGATGAGCAAAAAAGAAAAACTCATTCTAAAGTTATTATCTGGAAATGCAGATGCAAATTTTGATATTGATGATCTCGTGAGAATTTTGATTTGGCTTGAATTTAGTGAAAGGCAGACAGGCGGGAGCCATAGGATATTTTCAAAGAATGGGATTGAAGGTATTATCAATCTACAGAAAACAAATGATGGGAAAGCAAAAACTTATCAGGTAAAGCAAGTGCGTGATTTTTTGGTGAATAATAAATTGGTGAGCGATGAATAAATATGAAGTAATTATTTTTTGGAGCCATATAGATAAGGTATTTGTTGCTGAAATACCGGAGTTAAAAGGATGTGTTGCCCATGGTGATTCGCAGGACGAAGCTTTAAAGGAGGTAAATACGGTGGCAGAAGAATGGTTAGTAATTGCAAAAGAGAACGGATGGCAAATACCAGAACCTAAAGGGAGGTTGCTTTATGCGTAATATGCTAATTATATGGTATTAATAAACTGAGATGTAAAAGCAAGAATTCGGGTAATAAACCTTGATTTAAACGATATTTTTTAACTAACTAAAACTACTTTTGCGCCACTATGCTGTTACTGCAAATTGACACAGCGCTGATAATTGAAAAACTGATCCTCATTTCAGTGATACTGATGGGGTCGTTGGGCGTTGCTATGTATGCCACCTGGGGCGAACGTAAAGTTGCCGCAGTGATGCAAGACCGTATTGGCCCTAACCGTGCAGGCCCGTTTGGCTTGCTTCAACCATTGGCTGACGGCTTAAAACTGTTCTTTAAAGAAGAGATCATCCCCGATCGTTCTACACGGTTTATATTTATACTTGGCCCTTGCCTGGCTATGCTCACTGCTTGTATGACCAGCGCTGTAGTACCATGGGGGCCTGATTATACTACTGCCAGTGGCCATGTTGTGTCGTTCCAGGTGGCCGATATTAACATCGGTATCCTGTTTGTTTTCGGTGTAGTAAGTCTTGGTGTATATGGTGTAATGCTTGGTGGTTGGGCTTCCAATAATAAATTCTCTTTGCTCAGTAGTATCCGTGCCGCATCACAGGCCATATCATATGAGTTGGCGATGGGTATCAGCCTGATCGCATTACTCATGATGACCGGTTCCCTTAGCCTTCGCGAGATCGTATCGCAGCAACATGGCTTTTGGAACGATGGCTATTTTTCCTGGAATTTCTTCAAGCAGCCTGTTGCATTCGTTATTTTCCTCACCTGTGCTTTTGCCGAACTGAACCGCGCACCGTTTGACCTGCCGGAGTGTGAAAGCGAGCTGAACATGGGATACCACCAGGAGTATTCTTCTATGAAACTGGGTTTTTACCTGTTTGCCGAGTATATTAATATGTTCGTAAGTTCTGCGATCATTGTTACCTTATTCTTCGGTGGTTATAACTTCCCGTACATGGATTGGGTGGCGGGACACGTGAATCCGTTGTTGTTTAGCATCATTTGTATCATGATCCTGTTGGGTAAAGTTGTGGGAATGATATTATTTTTCATGTTCATTCGCTGGACGTTGCCCCGATTCCGGTACGATCAGCTCATGAAACTGGGGTGGAGGTCATTGATACCGTTGGCACTGGTGAATATGTTGGTGACAGGGATAGTGATATTGTGGTTTACTAAAAAGTAAAAGTAATAATGCTGACCGTGCAACAAATAAAGGATACTGTTACTGCTTATTTTAAGGATAAGCCGGTGAAGAGTGTGTATTTGTTTGGGTCATATGCCAGGGGTAGTGCAAGTGAAGAAAGTGATATAGACTTGATGGTTGAGTACGATGATAGTAAAAAAAGATTGTCTTTATTTGATATATTGAGATTTAAGACCGGACTGGAAGAGAGATTTGGGAAGAATGTGGAATTAGTAGAAGAAGAAATGGTTTATAACGGGTTTAAAAGTTTTATACAGTCCGATAAACTACAGATTTTTTCAGCGTAATGAAATCAGACATTCAACTGCTTAATTATATTTCAGAACAAATTACTATTCTTGAAGAATATGTAGAAGGAGTAAGTGAAGATGAGTTTTTAAGGAATGCAATATTGAAAGATGCTTGCCTGATGAAACTTTTGGTTATCGGAGAATACTCAGACAAAGTAACCGATGACCATAAAAAGAGATTTAGTGAAGTTGAATGGCAATTGCTGAAGGCCGCACGTAATTATTACGCTCATGCCTACGGTGGAGTAAACTGGAGGAGGGTTTGGGAAACTCTATACCAGGATATACCAAAATTGAAAGAAAGAATAGAACACATTATAGCGATACTGGAAAAAGAGAATAATGGAAAAACTAACTAACAGAGCGTTGCAGATAGACCGTAGCCCCATGACATTCGGGGAGCGCATCTACTTGCCCTCTATTGCCAAGGGGTTGAGTATCACCCTGAGCCATATATTCAAGAAGCCTGCTACTACCAGCTATCCTGAAGAGAAGCGCCCGTTCAGCCCGGTTTTCCGTGGCTTGCACATCCTCAACAGGGATGAAGAAGGCGCAGAGCGCTGCACGGCCTGCGGCCTGTGTGCGCTGGCTTGTCCGGCAGAGGCCATCACTATGGAGGCTGCTGAACGCAAGCCAGGAGAGGAACACCTGTATCGCGAAGAGAAGTATGCTGCCAAATATGAGATCAATATGCTGCGCTGTATCTTCTGTGGTTATTGCGAAGAAGCCTGCCCCAAGGATGCTGTATATCTTACAGAGACAATAATGCCGGCCAACTATAACCGTGAAAGCTTTATCTATAAAAAAGAAGATCTGCTGATCCCTAACCCGAAAAAACAGGAAAGTAAATAAATGGACATCTACGATATATTATTTTGGGTATTGTCGGCCATCGCGGTAAGCTGTGCCCTCGGTGTCATACTTAGCCGCAACCCGGTGAATAGTGTGATGTTCCTGATACTTACCTTCTTTGCTATTTCAGGCCACTATATTTTAATGAATGCCCAGTTCCTGGCCATTGTCAATGTCATTGTATATGCGGGAGCTATCATGGTACTTTTCCTGTTCGTCATCATGCTGATGAATCTGAACGCTGATGTAGAACCGCAAAAAGGGCAATTGGTGCAACTGGCGGGTGTCATTTCCGGCGGTGTATTGTTTCTTGTGGTGCTGGCGGGTATAAAGTCGGCAAGGCCCGTCACAATTGATAAGGCCGCGAGCGATATAGGCCTCATCACTAATCTCGGTAAGGTGCTGTTCACAAAGTATGTATTGCCGTTCGAGATCAGCAGTGTGCTGTTCCTGAGCGCGATGATAGGTGCGATAGTGATCGGTAAGAAAGAAGATGCAAAGCCGATAGCCCCCAGGGACGAAGAGTTATAAAACATTATTAACAAAGAAAATAAGCCCACACGGGCCATAATATATGCCGGTTAACTCAACACATTATTTGTTTCTCAGCCTCCTGTTATTCTCTATCGGGATAATGGGGGCATTGATGCGCCGCAATGCCATCATCATATTTATGTGCATAGAGCTGATGCTCAATGCCGTGAACCTGCTGCTCGTTGCTTTCTCCAAAATATATGGTGATGCTGATGCTCAGTTATTTGTATTTTTTATTATGGTGGTGGCAGCGGCAGAGGTAGCTGTGGGCCTTGCTATAATAGTGATGATGTACCGCAAAGTACATTCCGTGGATATTAATATTTTAAACAGACTGAAACACTAAACATATTTTAATGGGAAATTTTTCTCAACTCGTTTACTTAGTGCCTTTATTTCCGTTGATCGGTTTCCTGATCAATGGGTTGTTTTGGAAAAGAATGCCAAAGGCCCTTGGGGGCATCATTGGCAGCGTGGCTATACTGGCATCTTTTTGTGTGGCCCTGGGCATTTTCTTCGAGGTGAAGAGCCCTGATTTTCATGGCCCTGTTATTGTTACCCTGTTTGATTTCATACAATCAGGCAAGCTGAATGTGCCTTTTGCCTTCCAGGTGGATGCGCTTTCTTCGCTCTTCCTGCTCATTATCACCGGCATCGGCTTCCTCATTCATGTGTACTCTACCTCGTATATGCACGATGATGAGGGTATGGTCAAGTATTTTGCCTACCTCAACCTTTTTGTTTTTTCCATGTTGTTGCTGGTGCTTGGCGCCAATTACCTCATTATGTTCATAGGCTGGGAAGGTGTGGGCCTGTGCTCTTACCTGCTCATCGGTTTCTGGTTCAAAGACAAAGAGAACACAGATGCTGCAAAAAAAGCATTTGTGATGAACCGCATTGGCGACCTGGGCTTCCTGGTGGGTATGCTGCTCATCCTGTTTAGTTTTGGTACACTCTCTTACCAGGAGTTCTTCGGCCAGTTGCATAACGGAGGTACAATTGTTCCGGCATCTACCTACAACTGGATCGCCTTATGCCTCTTTATCGGGGCTACCGGCAAGAGCGCTCAAATACCCTTGTACACCTGGCTGCCCGATGCGATGGCAGGCCCTACCCCGGTATCCGCCCTCATACATGCGGCAACAATGGTTACGGCAGGCATCTATATGATAGCTCGTAGTGGTGCATTATATAGCCTGGCACCCATGATATTGCATGTGGTGGCTATAATTGGCCTCGCTACTGCTGTACTTGCGGCCACTATTGCTTGCAGACAGTATGATATTAAGAAGGTATTGGCCTACTCTACGGTGAGCCAGTTAGGCTTTATGTTCCTGGCATTAGGTACCGGTGCTTACACTACCGCGGTATTCCATGTAATGACGCATGCGTTCTTCAAAGCACTTTTATTCCTTGGTTCAGGCAGTGTGATACACGCCATGGGTGGCGAGCAGGACATCCGGAAGATGGGTGGCCTGGGCAAGCATATGCGCATTACGCAGATCACCTTCCTTATTGGTTGCCTGGCCATATCGGGCATACCGGGCTTCTCCGGTTTCTTCTCCAAAGATGCGATACTGGCCGATGCCTTCAGCAGCAACCCTGTATTATACTATCTTGGTGCGGCAGCGGCTA
The DNA here is from genome assembly GCA_903877645.1 of uncultured Bacteroidota bacterium. Classification (GTDB taxonomy): domain Bacteria; phylum Bacteroidota; class Bacteroidia; order Chitinophagales; family Chitinophagaceae; genus Nemorincola. Next base: position 41,959 of record CAIRES010000072.1, read on the forward strand.
TGATGACAGCATTCTATATGTTCCGGTTGTACTTTCTCACATTTGGCGGCAGCTTTCGCGGTACAGAGCACCAGCACCATCATCTGCACGAAAGCCCTGCGGCAATGACCATACCATTGGTGGTACTGGCTATACTCTCTATTGTAGGTGGCTATGTGGGCCTGCCCGAAGTAATGAGTGAGCATAATGCTATAGCCTCGTTCCTGGCTCCGGTGGTTACTAATTTTGGGGAGCATCATCTTTCTACCAGCTTAGAATGGACCTTGATGGCAGTGTCAGTATCAGTATCTGTTATTGCGATAATAATGGCCTATACTGCAAACCGCAAGCCCAACTTTGTACCAAGTACCGGCATTGCCAAATTGCTGGAGAACAAATGGTATGTTGATGAGTTGTATGATGCGATCATTGTAAAGCCTATCAATGGATTATCTAACTTACTGGATAAATATACCGAAAGAAGAGGTATTGATGGAGTCGTGAACGGCGTTGGCAAAACTGTAAGATGGGGTAGTGACCGGCTTAGATTATTGCAAAGCGGCCAGGTAGGCTTTTACATATTTATTATGGTGCTGGGCATTGTTGTACTGTTTTCATTAAGTTTTTTCTGGATAAAATAAAAAGTAGTGTTGGGGGTATATCCTGCAACACGAATTAATATTGCTTTAGAGTTATGATTTTAATACTGCTTATTCTCATACCATTGTTATCCGGCATCCTTTCCTTTGCTGTAAAGGGAGAGGGGGCTAAAGCGCTTGCGCTCATCAGTTCTATGCTTACCCTGGCAGTGTCGGCTTATGTCAGCGGTGCTAATTATACAGCGCCTATCGCATATTCACATGATTGGATCCATGTACTCGGCAGCCAGTTCAGCCTGATGGGAGATGGTATGAGCAGTATGCTTTGCCTGCTCACTGGCATTGTGGTGCTGGTGGTGATGATCGTAAATGTGAACAAGGATGTAGAAAAGCCGGGAGCGTTTTATGGTTTCCTGCTGCTGTCGCAGGCAGGCCTTATGGGCGTTTTTCTTGCTTACGATGCGTTGGTGTTCTATATGTTTTGGGAACTTGCTCTTATACCTGTTTACTTCCTTTGCTCTAAATGGGGTGGTGAAAAACGTATTCCTGTTACTTTTAAGTTCTTCATCTACACCTTCGTGGGCAGCCTCATGATGCTGGCAGGCCTCATATACCTGTCTATGCAAACACAGGGGATGAGCAGCTATTCGTGGAATGACATTGTAAGGGCAGGTTCTTCCTTATCTCCCGATAAGCAGGTCTGGTTGTTCTGCTTGATATTTATAGCATTTGCCATTAAAATGCCCATATTCCCGTTTCATACCTGGCAGCCCGATATTTATGAGCAATCTCCAACCCCTGTTACCATCATACTCAGTGCGCTGATGGTGAAGATGGGGCTATTTGCAATATTGCGTTGGCTGCTGCCGGTCTTACCTGCGGGTGTTGCTTATTGGTCTGATACTGTAGTGATACTTTCAGTAATTGGTATCGTTTATGCATCTTGTATAGCTATTGTGCAAACCGACCTGAAAAGGCTGGTGGCCTATTCGTCTATTGCGCATATGGGTCTTATGTGTGCCGTTGCGTTCGGCCATTCCAATGTTGGGATGCATGGTGTCATGGTGCAGATGTTCAATCATGGTATCAACATCACCGGTATGTGGCTGATGGTGAGCATGATCGAAAACCGTTGGGGAACCCGTGATATGACCAAACTGGGCGGCATGGCTACTGCTGCGCCTCAAATGGCCATAGCATTAGTGATCATATCACTGGCTAATATTGCGTTACCTCTTACTAATGGTTTCATTGGTGAATTTATGTTGTACAATGGCTTGTTCAACGGAAGCGGTATTTTGATTATGGCAGTGGCGGGCCTAGGCATTATATTGGGCGCAGTTTATACGCTCAATATGATTCAGAAAGCTGCGTATGGACAGGTAACTGCTATGGCGATCAAAAAAGACCTGAGTATGAACGAATATCTTGGTGTAGGGATCATTATTATATTGATCCTTTTCCTGGGTGTGTATCCAAAACCGCTTTTGGATCTTACGGCAGGTATAGCATCAATGATAGTAAGGTAATTTGGGGAATGTGATTGGAATGTGATTGGAATGTGAAAAATGTGGTTGGAATGTGATTGGAATTTGATTTTTGAAAAGTGGATTTGTTATTTGGAATTTAAGAAGTGTTTTTTGATATTTAATATATTATGAAGGCAATTATTGCTACAACGATTTTTGGTATTATCATGATGTTTACCGGTATATGGGTAAGCAACAAAAAGACGCTGGCTACACTGGCGGTGCTTTTATTTGCCATACTCACAGGCGTAAGCATCTGGGACCTCGTTACCACTCCGGCCAATGCACCACAGCTTTTATTCAGCAATATGCTGCGTATGGAGCATTATTCGCTATGGTTCAATACCCTGATGACTGCCGTTACTTTCCTTTATGCGCTGTTGATGGGCAAGGAGATACAAAAGGTAGGGGCGCATGTGGCCGAGTATTTTGCGCTTATATTCTTTATCCTTTGCGGCGCTTATATCCTGTCTTCTTACAATAATATGCTCATGCTCTTCATAGGCATCGAGATACTTTCTATACCACAATACATACTGGCTGGCAGCGATAAGCGCAACCTGAAAAGCAGCGAAGCATCACTCAAGTATTTCCTGATGGGTGCATTCTCTACAGGTATATTATTGATGGGTATCACTTTATTATATGGCGCTGCACGCACATTTAATATCATGGAAATGGTGAGTGTGCTGCACAGCGATTCGCTTGATCCACTTGCCCTTGCCGGTATATTGTTCATTATGATCGCACTATCATTCAAGGTATCGGCAGCGCCTATGCACATGTGGACGCCCGATGTATATGATGGCTCGCCGACACCCTTTACTGCTTTCATGGCTACTGTAGTCAAGGCAGTAGCCTTCTTTGCTTTTCTTCGCCTGTTCCAGGTGTCCTTCAATAGCCTTAGCAGCCACTGGACCATCGTATTAGCGGTAATAACCGCTGCAACCCTGCTTGTAGGTAATGTAACTGCTGTCTTCCAGCAAAGCGTGAAGCGTATGCTGGCTTATTCATCCATAGCACAGGCAGGCTTTATGCTTTTTGCCGTACTGGCAGTGAATATGTGGGCATGGCAGGGCATTATTATCTATGCTGTGGCATATAGCGTGGCCACGATCGGCATTTTCTCTGTACTGGTGAAGCTCAAAGACTATACCTACGATGGCTTTAACGGCCTGGCGCAGAAAGAGCCTTTGCTGGCTTTTGTCACTACTATTTTCCTGTTCTCACTGGCAGGTATCCCGCTTACCGGTGGCTTTATGGCCAAGTATTATGTGTTGCTGGCTGTTGTGCAGCAGGGGCAGCTCATGTGGCTGGTCATCTTTGCGCTGCTTATGGCTGCTATAAGCGTGTATTATTACTTCCGGGTCATCATTGCTATGTACTTCAAGCCGGGCAACCCAGAGCTGAATAACCCGGTTACCCCCGGTGATAAATTAATGCTCATCATCACCTGTATCATCGTTATACTGCTTGGTATTTTCCCACAATTGCTGATCAACAATATTTAAATATAAGCTGTATAGAGTTCATATTCCCTGGTTGTTTACCCTCTTTTGCCTGCAAATGTCATTTTAGCGCACTGCATAATATATTATTTTAATAATTAACGGCTATTAACAATTTATTTATTGACATCTGCGAAGTTATACATTTGTTTATAAATATACATTAAGAGTATTTCATTATCAAAAACAAATTGTTATTTTTGATTTAGGGTAACCTATAAATTTTAGAACTACAGGACAACCACTATTTACCTAAATAACCTTGTATGTTGACCAGAAAGATCCCGATCTATTATCTTTTATTAGCAGTTTTATTATTGGGCGGAGCCACCTTGTATATGTTGCATGACCGTGGTGTTATTGGTATAGGTTCGGCCGGCGCCGCAACTAAAGACAATCCGGCCGCATCCGCAGATAGTGCAATAAAAAATGAATGTAAAATTGCTACGCAAAAGGGCTTCGAATTGATCAAGCCTATTCTATGGGCAAAGCCTGTAGATGAATCAATGGAATATTCATCCCTTAAAGCAACAGTTAATAATATCATAGAAGATAATAAGGTTGCCGGTGTGGTCACAAATGCTTCTGTTTATTTCATGGATCTGAATGACGGAGCCTGGACATACATCAATCCCAACGAGAATTTTCATCCTGCTTCACTTATAAAAGTACCATTGCTCATTACCTTCCTGCATGAAGCTGAGAAAAACCCACAATTACTTGATAAAAAAATACGGTTTGACAATCAGGAAGCTGTGCCCACACAGCATTACAACTCTTTGACCATACAGGCAGGGCATACTTACACCATAAAGGAATTGCTACAGTACATGATCGTTTATTCTGATAATAATGCCACGAATTTGCTGAATCAGAATGTAGACAAGGAAGATTTTAAAAAGACATTCTCTGATCTTAATATTCCCGAGCCGGATCTGAGGGACCCTAACTTTCTCATTTCGGCTAAGCGTTATTCGCGTTTTATTCTGGTGTTGTATAATGCCTCTTATCTTTCTAATGCCTCCTCTGAATATGCAATGGAATTATTGACGCAATGCAGCTTTAAAGAAGGCATGGTAAAACAGCTCCCTGCCACAACTAAAGTGGCTCATAAATTCGGCGAATGGGGAAGTAATACCAGCAATGTACATGAGCTACATGAATCAGGTATAGTATATGTAAAAGGCAAGCCTTACCTGATCACAATAATGACCAGGGGCAAAAGCGCAGAACAGTTGACTGATGTGGTGAGTAAAATATCCAAGGTCTTTTACGACGAAGTAAGCGCTAAAAGCAGTGCTACTGCAAAATTATAAAGGCTGTTGCCTGATTGTTATTGAGTAATTATTCAGGTACTGTACCGCTGGTCCAGATATCCCATGCTGCCTCGGCTTGTAGTTGCAGCATTTCAAATCCGTTCTTGATCGCTGCGCCGTATTTTTTTCCTTCAGCTAAAAATTTTGTTTCTTCAGGGTTGTAGATAAGGTCATACAGCAAATGCTGTGTAGTAATGGCCTCATAGGGTATTGGCGGCGCCGAATCAATGCCGGGGTACATGCCGAGGGGGGTAGTATTGATGATCAGTGTGTGCCTTGCGATCATATCAACACTAAGAGCATCATAAGTAAGGCTTGTTCCATCAGCTTCCCGGGATACTTTCTGAAATGGTATACCCAGTTGTTTGAGCACATACGCTACTGCTTTTGATGAGCCGCCTGTTCCCAGGATCAATGCCTGCATGTGTTGCGATTCCAGCAAGGGTATAAGGCTTTGCTCAAACCCGATCACATCTGTATTATATCCTTTGCGGATGCCGTCTTTCAGGTTAATGCAGTTTACTGCACCTACATTATGCGCCACGCTGTCTATTTCGTGCAGGAAAGGAATGATCGATTCTTTGTAAGGTATGGTCACATTCAGCCCGCATATCTGCGGTTGCTCTGCCAGTAGCTTTAGGAACAGGTCTATACTGGCCAGCGGGAAAGTCTCATATACAGCGTCGGTATGCTGCTCCGCAAGTTTCTTCCTGAAATACGCAGGTGAAAATGAGTGGCTGAGCGGGAAACCTATAAGTCCGTATATATATGGCATTAACTAAGGCGCAATTTTACAATGATCAACCTGACAGAGTGATGCAGACCTCAAATATAATTAATGATTGGCTCTTTGCAGGTCTTCTTTATTCAGGAACATATCGAAGGTGTCGCCACGCAGTCCCAGCCTTGTAGATTCCAGCGGAATTACTTCTGCGGGTGCCAGGTTGCCCAGGTTCACATTCGCGCCCAGCAGCTCCAGGAAATATACCTGCTGCGATTTTTGCGGCGCCTCCCAGATGATCTTTTCAGAAGGTATCTGTGTGAGTATCTCCTGTACCAGTCCTTCGCGCACCTCGCCACTGCCGCGGTATATGCCCACATTGCCTGCTTCGCGTGCTTCTGCTATTACGTAAGTTGATCCTGCTTCCAGCTCTGCGCGCATCAGTTCTATCCATTTATAGGGAGGCATGATGTGTGCTGCGTCTTTAGAACCAACTTCAGATAATACGATCACATGTTTTGCCAGTTTTTCAATATAACCCAGCTTTTCGGCATGAGGAATGGTAATGGAGCCGTCTGATACTTCTACATGCTTTAGTCCAAGGTCCTTCACCATAGCCACGTAATCATCAAACTGGTCCCGCACTAAAAAAGCTTCAAACAAAGTGCCGCCGAGGTAAACAGGGATACCCTCATTCTGGTAGATCTCTATTTTCTGCTTCAAGTTATTGGTCACAATACTGGTGCCAAACCCAAGTTTCACTATATCAACATACGGAGATGCGACAGAAAGAAAATCTTTTGCGCCCACCAGCCCCATGCCCTTGTCCATAACCATGGTCAGTCCGTTGGTACGTGGTTTCTGTGTGCGGCGTGGAATATTCTTAAGACCAAAATTCATGTGCTGTTGTTTTCAAAGTTGTCGCAAAGATAAGTGTTTCAGGGTTTTAACTACTATTAGCCTTGCCGGGGGAAAATGATAAAATTAACTTAACGTTCCCGGACGTGCGCCATCATTTCAGCTAATTTATTTTAACACCATCCCGCAGCTTTGTATATTGCACCCTTAAATAAGTAATATGCGTTTTAATAAGCCCGTTGTTGGCTTTATCCTTGGCCTGCTGTTGCCTTTGATCGGTATTTTTCTGGTGTACCTTTGGAAGGGCGACCACCAGGGCTTCTTTCTTTTTGTAAGCTCACTCACCAGGCTGAAGGGAATGGCATCAAAGGTGTTCACTTTGAGTATCCTCATCAACCTCGTCCCATTTGTTTATTGCATCAATAAACGGCTCGATTATGCTTTGCGTGGCATTTTTATTGCCACCATGCTGTATGCGGTAATGATTGTGTTGATCATGTTTGTCTGGTAATAATATGCGGTACTATCTCATAGCGGGCGAGGCCAGTGGCGATCTTCATGGCAGTAATCTCATCAAAGAGCTGCTGCGGCAGGATGCTGCGGCTGATGTGCGCTGCTGGGGTGGCGATCGTATGCAGGCTGCCGGCGGTGCGCTGGTAAAGCACTACCGCGATATGGCCTTCATGGGTTTTGTGGAGGTAATAAAGCACCTGGGCGAGATAAAAGGCAATATAGACCTTTGCAAAAGGGATATACTCAGCTACAAGCCCGATGTGCTGGTGCTGATAGACTATCCCGGCTTCAATATGCGCATTGCCGAATGGGCACATAAGCAAGGTATAAAGGTGGCTTATTACAGCTCGCCGCAGGTATGGGCCTGGAAGGAGAACCGCGTAAAGAAGATAAGGCGCGACGTGGACAAGATGCTCGTGATGCTGCCCTTTGAAGTGGACTTTTATAAAAAGTGGGACTATGAAGTCACTTATGTAGGCCACCCGCTTATAGAAGTAGTGCGGCATGAAAAAGAAGAAGTACCTGTAAGGCAGCTATCCGATAGGCCTATCATCGCATTACTGCCCGGCAGCCGCACACAGGAGATAAAAGTGAAGCTTCCTATCATGCTCACAATGGTAAAGCACTTCCCGCAATTTACGTTTGTGATCGCCCAGGCATCGGCCCAGCCGGACAGCCTGTATAAAGACATGATAGGTGATGCCGATGTGCAACTCGTAAAAAATGATACCTACAACCTGCTGAAACAAGCTAAAGCCGGCCTCATCACCAGCGGCACCGCTACCCTTGAAACAGCCCTCTTCGGACTGCCGGAGGTGGTGTGCTACAAAGGCAACCCGGTATCCTACTGGCTGGCCACCAAGCTGGTGAATGTGAAATACATTTCCCTCGTCAATATCATCATGGACAAGCCGGTGGTCACAGAACTGATACAGCAAGACCTAACCGAAGAAAAACTGAAAGCCGCACTCACCCGCCTGCTCACCGACGAAGACTACAAAATAGAGCTGAAGCAAGATTACGAAACCCTTTGGCAAAAGCTGGGCAATAAAAATGCCTCCGGACTGGCCGCGGCGGAGATCATTGAGTTAGGGTATCGAAAATAATTTATCCCCTGATCAACCGCACGATCATTACAATAACTGCAATCAGGAAGATAAAGAGGGAAATGCGGTTCATACCGTTCATTAAAGACAAGTCTATATTTTTGGGTGTTCCGGGATTGCGCTTTTTGATATAAAGATAGATCAGTACCTGCTCCCAAATGCTCTCTTTCATATCCTATTTATTTTATCAATAAAGTTACGGATTTCCTGTTTATATTTGCACCCGCACCAGGGGAATTAGCTCAGTTTATTGAGTGCTTGCTGTCCCGAAAGCATTCGGGAAAGAGGTAAAAGGGGAATTAGCTCAACTGGTAGAGCGCTTGCATGGCATGCAAGAGGTAACCGGTTCGACCCCGGTATTCTCCACTTTTATCCGCCATAGCTTCAGCGAAGGAGGAAAGTTGCTTTAAATCACCCGCAAGGGTGATTTTTTGTTTTACTCTATTCGTTTGGCAGCCTCTGCTCGATAATCGTGGTCAGGTATGTAATCGACTCCGCCTAACTCGAGAGCTTTATCATAATCGGCTATTGCCAGTTCATATTTGCCAAGTTGATAGTAAACATATCCCCTGTTATTGTATGCATATGGGTTATTGCCATCCAGTTGTAAAGATTTATTGATATCTGTTAGCGCCTTTTTATACTGCTTTAAATTCATTTCCGCACCACCTCTGTTATTGTATGCATATGCAATGGCGGAGTCGAGTTTTAGTGCAATGTCTTCATCTGCGATTGTTGCTTTGAAAAAGCCTAAATTAAGTTCTGAAAAACCTCTGTTGTTATATGCCTGGCTCATTGCTGGATCAAGTCTTATCGCTTCATTATAGTCGAGGATTGACTCCTTGTACTTTTTTAAATTCATGTTTTCAGTCCCTCTGTTAAAAAAGGCTGTGGCGTTTTGTGGGTCAATAGCGATGGCCTTATTAAAGTCCTCAAACGCTTCCTCGTATTTTTTTAACGCCATCCTTGATATACCCCTGTTATAGTATGCAGAGGCCAATTCGGGTTCAATAAGAATTGTTTCATTGTAGTCAAGAATGGCATCCTCATGTAGACCTAGTATATCCTCTTCCATAGCTCTGCAATTATATGCTTCAGCATCACTGGGATTTAGCTTTATGGCAGTATTATAATCTCGCATTGCATCCTCATATCGTTTAAAGCCAACCTCTGCTAAGCCTCTGTAAACAAATGCTTCGCTGTTTTCCGGATCAAGTTTCATTGCTTTATTACAATCTTCTATTACGTTACTGTATTCTTTCAAATTGTATTCAGCATCTGCTCTGTTAAGATATGCTTTTTCAAATGTTGGAGATATTGAAACAGCGGTATCAAAATCAAGTAGCGCAGCTTTATCCATGTGTAAAGACTTTCTCGCACTACCTCTGTTGTTATAAGCATATTGATCGTGGTTGTTTATCCTGATCGCATTATCACAATCTACTATCGCATCAATATATTGCTTTATCTGTATTTTTACAAAAGCTCTATTGTAATATACCATATCGAATTGCGGAGATAATCTCAGTGCCTCATTGTAATCTAATAGTGCCGCGCTATAGAGCTTCAATCGCGCTTTTGCAAAACCTCTGAGAAAATACGTGGAATCTTTCCCACCATTCATTTCTAAGTCTTTATCATAAAATGAAATAGCTTCTGCATAATTTTCCATGCTTAATGCCGAGTCGCCGAGTTGTAGGAAATCCTGTTTTTGGGCTTTTGCAAGTTGCGAGAACAGCAAACTCGTAAAAAGAAAGGTAAGTATTTTTATATATTGCATGTCGGTGATTATAGAATTAAATTTAGTGATCTAAATTTATTTTATCCGCCACATTTTACTTTCTTGCTCAACTTAACAATACCTCTGCAGGTATGCCTAACTCACGATGAAAAATTCTGGCAAGTTCCAGGTTTAGGGGTTTTCTTTTATTGAGCAGCGCCGATACATAACCTTTGGAGCCAATCTTGCCTACAAGATCTTTGTTTTTTAATCCTTTCTCTTCCATTTTGGCTCTGATAGCATCTATAGGATCGGGAAAAGGAATGTGATAATGAATATCTTCGTATTGTTTTATCAATAGCAAAGCCACCTGCAGATCCTCGCCTTCAGGAGTATTTGCAGCTATTTTTTTGTCAAAGAGTATATCCACCCATTCGAGATACAGCTCATATTCCTTTTTTGTTTTGATGACTTTCAGCTTCATGACAACTACTTTTTGTATTGTATTGTTGTTACATCAATTTTATCATATTCCTTGTGCGTGCCAAACCATCTTATTTGCACCGCCTTAAATTCAAATACCACCCGAACAACCAATCTATACTTATTGCCCATAATATTAAATACCACCCTGTCATCACCTACAATACTTGAATTTCCGTATGTACGCTTCAATTCATTGAAATTCCTAAAAGAACATTTATTGAACTCATGATACCATCCCTGCAATGCTATTTCTGCCGCAGGGTGTTTTTTACAATAATGCAAAAGTGTAGATCTGGTAATAATATTATACACAAGGCAAAGATAGATGTTTTCTAATAGAAAACAATTTAATGGCCCTCACTCCCGCTCACCCTCCATCACCTTGATCTCCATTTTCTCCTTATTGATGTCCTGCTTGATCAATCCGAACAGGCTCATGTATACATTGGCTATCCACACCAGCGAGAAACCGGCTATTATGTAGCCCCGCCAGTCGCCGAGTAACAGTTTGTAACCGGTGAAGCAGAGCATGGCAATCGTCACATAATGACTAAAGCAATACTCACAGGTAAAAAGGTAGAAGAATTTCCGTTGCACTAAACTGCGACATTCCTTACTTCGCCTGATGCAGTATTCCCTTGGCTCCCGAAACACCTCCTCGTGTGTCACTGTCCATGAGATACACGCTATGGAAATAGGAAGCACAAATAACCATAATAGTTGCAGGTAAACAGACATGCGTGGTATGAATTTGATATTTATGAATACAAATGTAGTGCCACCGAACACCGATGCAAATGCAGGATTAATATTCGCATATTTTCGATTTTTCAGGCTTGTCAAATAATTTAAAATGACAATTCAAATGCGCTGATTTTTTACCTTCGTTATTCCTATCTATTAAAATTTCAGTTTCCCCCAATTGAAATATTTTATTAATTCAAAGTTTATTGTTTTACAATATCATTTTCGCCATTCTTTTTTACGGAAAAATTAACGTACCTTTCGGTTGGTAATGCATTTTTTAGTATGTTTACCATTCTTTTTTAGTGAAATTGACTTTAAATTAAGGCTTGGCTCATGAAAAAACTTTATTCGCAATTCATAACTGCTTTTCTATACGGGGGTAACAGCCCAGCGACAGCTATGAAAATATGCTTATTGACCCTTCTTTTATGTGGTGTTGGTAATTCGGCTTTTGCACAGGTGGCTATCACTCCTGCCACCGGAGGCACAACTATTTGTAGTAGTACCGCTCTTACAGGTGGTACAGCCCCGGGCTGCACCACCTTGGGTAATATCGTCATTACAGAATCTACGAACAGCGACTTTGCATTGGGTGCCGATCAGTTAAAACTCAGCCCTCCGGCAGGATGGCAATTTTGCTCCACAATACCTACTGTTACTGCTGTTGGCGGGGATGTAGCAGTTGCCGGTGTTCCTACTATCGCAGCAGGCGTTCTTACCATCAATTTTGCTACAGCCACAACCACAAATCATGATGTCATTACCATCTCCGGTTTAAAGGTTCAGCCATTAACAACTACTGCCGCTGCCGGTTATATTTATGCCAGCGGGGCTACAGGTATTGCAGGTATTACACTCGGTACCACAGGCGCTGTGGGTACTACCGGCACCAACTTTGGTAATCTCGCCATCATACCCGCTGTTATCACCGGGCCTACCGCGGTTTGCACAGGCGCTACTATTACGTTAAGCGACATTACGCCGGGTGGTAACTGGTCAAGCACCAACGCTACTTATGCTACTGTTATTGGCTCCACAGGTGTTGTTACTGGTGTAAGCGCCACTACTGCGGTCACTATTGATTACACAGTATCCGGTTGTGTGGCTACTTATTCTATTGCCGTCAATGCTACGCCGCCTGCCATCACAGGCCTGCACAACCTTTGTGCGTGGGGCGATACACTCACTATACATGATGCCGTAACTACAGGTACTTATAACAGCTCATTGATCACTGTGTTTAATTACCCCGGCACAGGCAATGGCCTCATCACTACTTTTGCTCCCGGCCTGGCCACCATCACCTATACGTTGCCTACCGGTTGTTTTGTCACACAATCTATTTCTGTCAATCCACTTCCTTCCCCTATCTCAGGCCCCGATAGCGTTTGTGTAGGGTCTACCATTTTATTTACGGATATTGATGGCCCCGGCGCATGGAGCACATCGCCTGTAGCTGTTGGTACTATAGGTAGCGGCAGTGGCGTACTTACAGGTATCTCTGCAGGTTGGGTGGATATCACCTATACACTCGTGCCTACCGGTTGTAAAGCATACGACTCTGCGTTCGTCAGCCCGTTGCCATCGCCTATTACCGACCTCATAGATGGCTTGCAGCTTTGCGCCCTCAGCCTCGATACTTTGCTGTCAGGCCCTGCAGGCGGCACATGGACCAGTGGAGCTACAGGCTTTGCCATCATTGATCCTTCTACCGGTATCCTTACTGCTGTGGCAGCAGGTGTAGCGCCGATCACTTACACATTGCCTACCGGTTGTGCGGTTTATGCCAATGTTACAGTCGATCCGCTTCCGGGCAGCATTTCCGGTCCCACTCAAGTGTGTATCGGCGATTCTATTTTATTATCAGATGGTACACCCGGTGGCACATGGACCAGTGGCAACACATCGATTGCTACTATAGGGTCTTCGTCAGGCGAAGTGACCGGTTTGGCTACGGGCACTGTTATCATGACTTACACTATTTTCCCGGGGGCTTGTATTGCCACATACCTCATTACAGTGAACCCATTGCCTGCGCCCATTACCGGCCGCACCGAATTTTGCTTTGGTGATACACTTACTGCATTTGAAACCACTACAGGTGGCTTCTGGACAAGCATCGACTCTACTTCTATTGCTTACATAGATCCCACAGGCGTGGTGTCCAATCCGGTTGGTTCTTCGCCGGGTGTTGATTCTATTTATTATACCATTTACGGTACTGGCTGCCGTGTGAGCGAAACCATCACAGTGGATGCCGTCCCTGAGCCGATCACCGGGACCGACAGTGTATGTGTAGGCAGCACAGTTACGTTATTTGATCTCACTACAGGAGGTACCTGGAGCAGCAGTGATGCTGCAATCGGCACTATAGATACTGTTGGTGTATTCACAGGCATCGGTCCGGGCATCGTTGTTGATACCTACAGGGTAGGTAATTGCGCCGTATGGTACGATGTTACTGTATACCCTATTCCTGATTCTATCTATGGTCCGCCTTCTGTTTGCGTAGGCCAGATGGTCACACTTACCGATGCCTCTGTTGGGGTATGGAGCAGTGGCGATACGGCCAGGGCTACAGTTTCCTCTACAGGTGTGGTTACAGGTGTGGCTACAGGTACAGCTAATATTACCTTTACAGGGCCCGGGGGATGCTTTACCTACTTTACGATAAATGTCAATGCACTTGCACCTATAACACCTGTCAACCCTGCGGTTTGTGAAGGTGATACAATAACACTGTCTGATTTCATTCCGGGTGGGGCTTGGACGAGTTTCTTCCCGTCCGGAAGTTTAACGATTTTAGACCCGTTAAGCCCAAGCAGTACTTATGTTATTGGTGGTTTATTCCCGGGTGTTGATACCATATATTATACACTGCCTTCCGGCTGCGTAGCCAAGGAAGCAGTAACAGTAAATCCGATCGCCCCCATCACCGGTCGTGATTCAGTCTGCGTAGGCTCTACCATATCATTGTCTGATCCGGTAGCAGGAGGTTCATGGAGTAGCAGCGATATCACCAGGGCCACTGTTTCCTCTTTAGGCTCTTCATGTATCGTTACCGGTGTCGATTCGGGCATGGTTACTATTACCTATACTATTGCGGGTACAGGCTGCCAGGCATTTTACCAGGTATATGTCGATCCGCTTCCCGGTCCGATCATTGGCCTGACTGAAGTGTGCCAGTACACTACTTTTACATTGCTGGATACTTTCGTAGGCGGTATATATAGTACTACCAATGCCGGCACCTATCTGACCAGTGAATCCGATAGTTCCACTTCTATCTATGTGACACTTCCGGGTTTTGATACTGTTTCTTATACGCTTCCTTTACCTACACCTGACGGTTGCGCTGTGCGGTTTGTGGTCAAGGTTGATTCCTTCAGCAGCATCATCTCTACCGGTGGTGGGGCCAGCCAGGTATGCCTTGGCGGCAACCTGAATTTTAGTGACTCCGTAGCCGGTGGCACATGGTCACTTAGTAATACTACTACCGGCACCATAGCTATCTCATCAACAGGGGACTCTGTTGTCTTTACCAGCCTTGTGCCGGGTGTGGATACTGTATATTATACGCTGCCTTATGGTTGCCAGGGATATTTCCCCATCACCGTCAATCCGTTACCTACGCCGATATTCGGCAATTCAACAGTCTGTGTTGCTGATACCACCACTCTGTACGACACCTCATCTGTAGGTACGTGGAGTGTCATCAATGGCACCGCTTCCGTAGTTCCGGGTACGGGCCTCGTCACTGGCGTGAGTCCGGGTGTGGATACGGTCACCTATACTATTAATGGTACAGGGTGTACCACCAATACCACTATTACGGTCAATCCTAATCCGCTGCCTATACTCGGCGATACCGATGTATGTTTTGGGTTCACTATCCTCATGTCCGATTCTACACACCTGGGCGTCTGGAGTATTGACTCAACCACCGTTGCCACAATAGATTCGGCGACCGGCCTGGTTACTTCTGTTGCTGTAGGTACCGACGTAGTTTCGTATACATTGCCTACAACGTGCTTCGCTATAAAGACGATCTATGTACGCCCTATACCTGCGGATACGGTGAATCATCCCGCACTCATTTGTAAAGGGGCTACTGATACGCTTGTGGTGACAGGTGCTGGCCCCGGCGGAACTTATGTATGGTATCCTTCTGCAGGTTTGAGTGCTACAGTTGGCAATACAGTATACGCCAACCCGCTGGTCACTACCACCTATTCGGTCGTCGGCACCAGCATATACGGGTGCTCTGACACTACTATTGTTACTGTGTTTATAGACAGTGCGCTCAATCATATCAAGGTTGTTGGTAAAGACAGCATCTGTGCCGGCGAGCATGATACGCTTATGGCATCCGGTCGGGTACTTACTTTGTTTAACTGGCATCCTACTTCGGGATTAACAACAGTGCCTGCTGATACAGTTGTTGCTACTCCTGATAGCACTACAACTTATGTGGCAACGGCTATTGACGATATTGGCTGCCGCGACTCTGTAATATTCACAGTCACCGTCAACCCGATACCGGTTATTTCTGTAACACCGATACCTGCTATTATTTGTCGTGGTACACCGATACAATTAACAGCTACCACTTCAAATACGGATAACAGCACTACTACTTTTGCATGGGCGCCCAATATCCTGATCTCTTGCGATACCTGCTTTGATCCTATCGCAACAGATACGGTCAACCTCGTGTACCGTGTTACTGCCATCAGTATATATGGTTGTTACGACTCTAACCATGTAAAGGTTTCGGTGCTCGATACCAACTATAATACCATAAGCAACGACACCAATATATGCGTGGGTACCAGCGCCCAGTTGGAAGCGTATAGCCATAGCCTCATCAGCAACCTTGATGTGCCTACCTATACCTGGACACCATCTACCGGGCTGAACAACCCGAACATAGATAACCCTATTGCTACACCCGGTGCCACAACTACGTATACGGTATCTATCCGCGAGAATGCCTGCTTTACCAAAGACCTTGAGGTCACGGTATTTGTGCAGCCATATCCTGCGATAGTCATCACTACCAATGCGCTGTCGCAACCTGTGGTCGCAGGTACGCCTGTGCAGCTCACGGCCACTGTTACCAATACGCCCGTGCTGAGCTATGTATGGACGCCTGATCAGTTCCTCACTTGCGATACCTGCTATAATCCTGTGGCTACGCCATTGGTGAATACCACTTACGAAGTGACCGTTACGTCTATTTATAATTGCGTGTCTACTGATTCTGTCAATATAGGCCTCACCTGCGATCAGAGCGAAGTATTCGTACCGAATACATTTACTCCGAATGGCGATGGTATAAATGACCGCTTCTATGTGAGCGCCAAAGGCATTAGCCTCATCAAGAATTTCTATGTATTCAACCGTTGGGGCCAGGTAGTATTTGAGGCGCACAATATTCCGCCTAATAATGCCGGCTACGGATGGGATGGTACATTTAAAGGACTGGTACTGGAGCCTGATGTGTTTGTGTATACAGTAGATGCGGTATGTGAATTAGGAACCACCACTTTCAAATATAAAGGGGACGTTTCTATTGTGAAGTAGTAATTGTTAATGTGATAAATAAGGAATGATGAAAAGATATTTAACCATATTATCTGCGGGTCTTTTGTTCGGTATCAGCAGCTATGGCCAGGACATTCACTTTTCCCAGTTTTATGAAAACGAGATTTTTCATAACCCAGGGCTTACGGGCATCTTCAGTGGCGATTATAAAGTAGGCATAGACTACCGCAGCCAGTGGGGGTCTGTATCTACGCCTTTTAATACCACTATGGTCTCCGGCGAGACAAGAATACTGGTGAGCCGCGACGTGGGTGACTACATCAGCTTTGGCTTCGCTATGACTTATGACAAGGCAGGTACTATCAATTTCACCAGCGAACAGGTATATCCTGCGATAGCCTACAACAAGGCGCTTGAAGACCAGCACAATACTTATCTTTCTGTGGGCCTTACAGGTGGCTACATTGCCCGCTCTGTGGATATGAGCCTCATGACATTCAGCAGCCAGTACCTCAACAGCAGTTATAGCGCCAATAACCCTTCAGGTGAAGTTTCAACCTTCAAGGGCTTGCACAACTATGATGTGGGTGCAGGGGTGAGCCTCAACAGCTCGCTTGATCTCAATAGCCGGTTCAATTATTATGTAGGTGCGGCAGTATACCACATCAACACCCCTACCGAGATTTTCTCGGGTGGCGATGTGCTCACCAAGCTGCCTATGAAGTGGGAGTTCAACGCAGGTATTCACTTACCCCTCAGCGATAACTTCAGCTTCACGGTACAAGGCAATTACAGTGTGCAGCAGCCATACCAGGAGTTCATTTTTGGCGGCCTCTTTACATGGCGCGCTCTGCCGGTTGGCCTGCCCAGCATCTTTGCATTCACATTCGGCCTCCAGGCCCGTTATCAGGATGCCATTATCCCTACATTTAAGATAGACTATAAGAATACCGCTATAGGCTTCTCTTATGACATCAATAACTCTCAGCTCGGCTCACAGGCCGGTACAGGCACGGGCGCTTCTGAGATCACCTTATATGTAAGGGGCAAGTACAATCACCGCAAGAACCCACGTGATCCGATCATGTGTCCAAGGTTCGAAGATGATCCGAACCCCGGTAATACCTTCCGTTAATAACATACTTCAAAAGAGAATAGATAAAAGCGCCATAAAGGCGCTTTTATCATATAAAAAACAGCCTCCTTTAACTAATTATCCCTTTAACCAATTAACCTAATAGCCTACCTTTGCACAGTTTCTAAATACGAATAATGTCTGAAATAAAACCTTTTCTGAGGCTCAGCGGATTGGAGCCATTGGTAGTGCGGCCGGAGACGAATTTTGTGAATGTAGGCGAGCGTACCAATGTTACCGGTTCCAAAAAATTCGCACGCCTCATCAGGGAAAATAAATATGAAGAGGCACTTTCTGTTGCCCGTCACCAGGTGGAGAACGGCGCGCAGATACTCGACATCAATATGGACGACGCCCTGCTCGATGGGGTATTGGCCATGCACACCTTTGTGAACCTGCTGCAGGCCGAGCCGGATATTGCCAAAATACCCATCATGCTCGATTCCTCTAAGTTCGCCATCATAGAGGCGGGGCTAAAGTGCATACAGGGCAAGTGTATCGTCAACTCCATATCCATGAAGGAAGGAGAGGAGAAATTTATAGAGCAGGCCGAGATATGCCGCAGCTATGGCGCATCGGTGATCGTAATGGCATTTGATGAGAATGGCCAGGCCGATAGCCTGCAACGCAGGGTAGACATCTGCCAGCGCGCTTACGATATTCTGACACAGCAGGTAGGCTTCGATCCGCAGGATATAATCTTTGACCCGAACATCTTTGCGATAGCCACCGGCATCGAAGAGCATAATAATTACGGTGTGGACTTTATTGAGGCTACCCGCATCATCAAACAGCGCATGCCACTGACCAAAGTGAGCGGCGGTGTAAGCAACGTATCATTCTCCTTCAGGGGCAATGATGTGGTGCGCGAGGCCATGCACAGTGTGTTCCTGTATTATGCCATTGCAGCCGGTATGGATATGGGTATTGTTAATGCCGGTGCGCTTGTAGTGTACGATGAGATTGAACCAAAGTTGCGTGAGCTGTGTGAAGATGTAGTGCTGAATCGCAACCCCGATGCTACAGAGCGCCTCGTGGTATTTGCAGATACCGTAAAAGCTAAAGGCAAAGAAGTAAAAGTAGATGATGCATGGCGCGGCACTGAAGTTGAAGAAAGATTGAAGCATGCCCTTGTCAATGGCATTACTGATTTTATAGATGCAGATACAGAAGAGGCCCGTGCAAAATACCCCAAGCCGCTTGATGTGATAGAAGGCCCGCTGATGGCCGGCATGAATGTAGTCGGCGATCTCTTTGGCAGTGGTAAGATGTTTTTGCCGCAGGTAGTAAAGAGTGCACGGGTAATGAAAAAGAGCGTTGCCTATTTATTCCCCTTCATAGAAGCTGAAAAAGAAGCCCGCAGGCTGGCACACATAGCTGCCGGTACTTACAACGACGAAACTGCCGGTGCTGCAAAAATACTCATGGCTACTGTAAAGGGCGATGTACATGATATAGGCAAGAACATAGTAGGCGTGGTGCTGGGCTGCAATGGCTATGAAGTGATAGACCTGGGCGTAATGGTGCATGCCGATAAAATACTGGACACAGCGCAAAGGGAGAATGTGGACCTGATAGGCCTCAGTGGCCTCATCACCCCATCGCTGGATGAGATGGTACATGTGGCCAAAGAAATGAAGCGCAGGGGTATGAAGCAGCCGCTGCTCATAGGCGGCGCCACCACCAGCCGTATGCACACTGCCGTGAAGATAGCCCCGCAGTATGATGATGGAGTGGTGTATGTGCTTGATGCCAGCCGCAGCGTAACGGTAGCAGGCAACCTGCTGAACAAAGAACAGAAAGAACCCTTCCTGCAAACCATAAGGGCAGAGTACGACAAACTGAGGGACGATTTCACCAACAAGAAATCAGCCAAGCAATACATCACATTCAAAGAGGCACAGGCCAATGCTGCTAAGATAGATTGGGCAAAATACATGCCACCACAGCCTGAACTGCTGGGTACAAAAGTATTTGCTGATCATGACCTCAACGAAATACGGCAGTATATAGACTGGGGGCCGTTCTTCATAGCTTGGGAAATGAAAGGTAAATTCCCGGAGATACTTAAAGATGAGCGCGTGGGTGCGGAAGCCACAAAGCTATACAACGATGCGAATGCCCTGCTGGACAAAGTGATCAATGAAAAGTGGCTCACAGCCAAAGGGGTGATAGGTATATGGGAGGCGCAAAAGACAGCCCCCGATACTATAGTAGTGAAAGATGAGAAGGGAAATCGTACACAACTTGAATCCCTGCGCCAGCAAATAAAGAAGGCGCCGGGCCAGGCCAACTTCTCCCTGAGTGATTTTATCTCACCAAATGAGGGCGACCATATCGGTGCATTTGCAGTGAGCATACATGGCATAGAGCCGCACTTGCAGAAATTTGCTGATGACCACGACGACTACAACAAGATCATGCTTCAGGCCCTGGCCGACAGGCTGGCCGAGGCATTTGCAGAGGTGCTACACAAGAAAGTAAGGACGCAATATTGGGGCTACATAAAAGACGAGCAGTTGAGTGCAGAAGAACTGGTGAAGGAAGAGTACCAGGGTATACGCCCTGCCCCCGGCTATCCTGCATGTCCCGACCATACGGAGAAATACAAGCTATTTGATCTGCTGAACGTAACAGCAAATACAGGCATAGAGCTTACCGAGTCGCTGGCCATGTATCCCGGCGCATCTGTATGCGGCTGGTACTTCAGTCATCCCGAAAGCCACTACTTTGGCATCAACCGCATACTCGACGATCAGTTGAAAGACTATACCCAGCGCAAAGGCATGAACCTCGAAGATATGAGCAGGTGGCTATCACCCGTTCTCGAATAATATTATAAATGCAAGATCCGAATCAGCAAGTGAGCGAAGAACAAGAAATACCGTGGCCGAAAAATTACAAAGGCGTCCGGCCCACTAAGTCGAAGGGCTTGCGTATGCTGGCCAATATCATATCGGTCATTTGCCACCCGGTATTTTTTCCCATAGTGATGGCCTACGTCATCTACCGCCTGCAGCCTGCGGCTTATGCAGCCATAGCTCCAAAACAGGTAGGGCTGTGGTTCATCAGTATTACAGTTACTGCTGTCCTGTTTCCGCTGTTCAGCATATTTCTGATGAAAGCCCTGGGCTTCATTAGTAGTTTCAAAATGCCCACTACCAAAGACCGCATCATACCCCTTATGGCTACGATGATCTTCTACTTCTGGGTCACGCATGTGTTCAATACGATACCTGGCCCGCCACTGGCACTAAAGGTGTTGCTCCTCGGTAATTTCTGGGGCATCATTGTTATTTTTATGCTCAATATCTTTACCAAGATCAGTATGCATACTTCCATTGCGGGTGGCCTGGTTGGTATTATGCTCGTGCTGATGATGATAGGTGTACCCAATATGGCAATACCCCTGGCCGTAGCCATTGCAGTAGCTGCACTCATAGGCAGGGCGCGTGTGTGGCTGGGCGCACACGAGCGTGGAGATATATGGTTAGGCTATGTAGTAGGCATATTAGTGCAGTTAGGTGCTTACGCTTATATGAAATAACTAGGAAGTGCCCGCGAAGGAAATTCCCCCTTGTGCATGGCCTTGTGTGTGAGCGAAGGGGGTTAGGGGGATGTTTTATTTTGCTGGATAAATTACATTGGACTAAAACAATTGAGTTAAGACAGCAACACGAAACACTTGTAGCCCCGGCATTTACTTCGAGTTGCCTATTTACGCAACACCTCCCTCTCCTTTGGAGAGGGCTGGGGAGAGGTCAAATAGCCCCGGCCTTTAGGTCTGGGTGCAATAATAATAAGGTTGGCTTTAGCCAAAATGAAAAATGAGGTTTTGTTATTTTCACTTTTGAATAGTATTCAGTTATGTCACAGCAATTCTCTACTGATAAAGCACCCAAGCCGGTTGGCCTGTACCCGCACGCACGCCGTGTTGGCAATCTTTTATTCCTCTCCGGCGTAGGCCCGCGCAAGGCAGGCACCGATGAGATACCCGGCCTCACCACCGATAAGCACGGCAACTTCATCGGGTTCAATTTTGAAGAGCAGTGCAAAAGCGTCTTCGATAATGTGCGCACCATACTCGAAGCCAGTGGCAGCAGTTGGGATAAACTGGTAGACGTCACTGTTTTCCTGGTAGACATGAAGCGTGACTTCCAGACCTATAACAAGGTATACGCAGAATACTTCAAGGATAATCAGCCATGCCGCACCACTGTGGGCATAGATGCCCTACCAACGGCCATCGCCATTGAGCTGAAGTGCATAGCCACAATAGATTAGTGGGTGAGGAACCCCAGTACAAAGAAGTAGCAGGCGCCCATGGCCAGCAGCATACTAAGGTACCACATCAGTTTTCTGCGGGTGAGTATGGCTATCGCTGATATGGCTATTGCTATCTGGAAGATGGTCACAGCTCGCGATAATACTACGTGTACACGCATGTGCTCTTCTGAGCTGTTTTCAAGGTCTTCGGCCTCTTTTTTGATCTTTTCCTTGTCGGCTTTATATTGCTCCATCTTTCCGGCATTTTCTTCCGGCAAGGGCTTGCCGATGGCTGCAAGCATAGTGGCCGTAGAAGCCGCTATCTCCGACTTTATACTCTTAGACTGGTAAAAGGCCCATTGGTCCGATGATTTGACCCGCTCCAGCATGGCCTCATTAGCATGGTGGTTGCCATACATACCTGCTATTGCCGCCAGCACAGCTATGATAGCGGTGGAAAGAGCCACATAGAGTGTCCAGCGCTCTTTTTTCTCCTCGGCGGCCTCCAGGGTTTCTTTCAGCCTTTCGGTTGGGTCTTCTAATTCTTCCATGATATGACGGGGATGTGAATGTACAAAAAGTAAATGTGCTGTAATATTAAGAGTATTCTTAAAAAAATCAGAAAAAATTCTACATACGGCAAAATTTTATGCACAATTCTATTAGTTATAAGATAATAGCAATATTTTTGCACCCAAACTAAAATGTATTTACAATGAAAAAACAATTCCTTTTCCTGGCTGGTTGTGCAGTGATCCTTGCATCTTGCGGCAGCAACAATACCAATGCAGGCCAAACCCAGGCTCAGATAGACTCCAGCGTTAATGCTAAGATGGCGCAGCATGATGCAGACAATGCTGCAAAGAACGACTCAACGCTGAAAGCTATAGAAAAAGAAAAGGCAGAAGCTATAGCTAAGGAGCATGAGGCCAAGCACGAAGAAAAACGTGCTGAAAAAGCGACTAATAATTCAACTCCTCCGGCAGCTCCTGCACCGGCCCCTTCGCCACAATCTGGTATGAAGGCTCATTCAGACCAAAGCCAGACTAGTCCTAATCCAACTGGGGTTAAACCAGCAGGTGGTGGTATGAAAGCACATGCTGATCAAAATCAGGGCCACTAATAAAGTATAATTAAAAAAGAAAAACCGCATGTTTTCATGCGGTTTTTCTTTTTTAATTAGTAGACAACGATACTATTGTTTAGTAAAGTTGCTGAACGTATATGTTGTAGTTGTTGATCCCGCTTCTTGTAAAACAATAGAAGCTGTTGTGCCGGAAATAGTACCTGTACCTGTGTAAGTTAATCCTGCGCTTGTTGTAGAATTTACCGTGAATATAGCACCGGAAGCTGTGAATTGACTAAGTGTAACAGTCAAAACAGGAACACCTGCAGTTCCGCCTGTAGCATCCTGAATAGTAAGATTCATTGTAGTATAGTCTGTAGAACTGCTTGGAATTGAGAATAACATCCTGAAATTAGTATATGTATCACCTAAATTGTCTGTACCTGTGCCTACATACGTATTTGCATATGAAGTTTCGTAGATGGTGGTACAATTGTCAGCAACAGTTGTGCCGGTAGGGCAGGTACAAGTACCGCCGCTACAAGTGCCACCATGCTGGCAGGTTACTCCTTTACATGCATCTTTGTTGCAGGAAGTGTACAATACGGCGCCGAATGCGCTCACAGCAAGAATTGCAGTTAATGCAATGTGTTTAATTGATTTCATAAGCATTTGTTTGTTTAAAAATTTGAGCAAAAATAACTTTTAATGGCATTTCACCAAATACGTAACGTAGTGGCGCTAAGAATTCTACAAAATCGTGCCAACAACTCTAGATCACACAGGTTATTGTTTCACAAAGTTGGTCATCGTGACCGTAACCGGCGTTGCGCCAGTCTGGGTTTCCACAAGGTTCAGCGATGCTGATGAAGTGCTGATGGTACCCGAACCGGTATAGGTGATAGTTCCTGATGTTGTTGCGGCTATCGTAAAAGAAGAGCCGCTTGCGCTGTTATTGGCCAGTGTTACAGACATATTTACATCTCCTCCGCTGCCATGCCAGGTCAGCGACATCAGGTTGTAGTTTGCGGTGTCTGTACCTGCCTGAAAGTTCAGCGTATTGGCAGTATCCGAATGGTTGGTGTTATTAGTATCCAACACAGTGTAGGTATATAGCGCGTTGCCCTTATATTTATTGGCATATATTTCCCTGTACAGTATCTCGCAGTTATTCCCGCCAATACCGGGCTTACAGGTACAACTTCCCCCATTACACGAGCCATTGTTGATGCAGGTGGTGTTTTTGCATACATCTTTTTGGCAGGAGGTATACATGATCCCGCAAAGAGCGCTGATGGTAATAATGGCGGTTAATACTGCTTGCCTGGTTGCTCTCATAATTTGCCTGTTGTTATTAATATTGTTCAAAGATAAGATATACCACTAATTACAGCAAATGATAAAAACCATTCCCGAAGGATTTTAACAGCCAACTACATACTTTTGATGTGGAATACCCCGAAATGGTAAAAACGCTTTTGATATGGATTTTATTGCTTGCTACCTGCTATTCAAATAGCCGGGCAGCGGTATATACCTATGATTATTCCCCGAACTGTGCTAAGGCCTACCAGTGCTATATGGCGCTGCATGAAGATGAGGGCCGGAACTACATTATATCCGAGATCAGGGCAAACCCTTACAACCTGATGGCGGTATATGTAGCCGACTATGAAGATTGTACGCTGCTGCTCATCAATTGCGACCGGCATGAGTATGATGAAAGGGCTGCACACCTGGCTTCCCGCATCGACCTTATAGATAAGGGGAATAAGGCATCGCCCTGGTACCGTTTTTGCAAGGCGGGTATTTACTTTCATTGGGCCATAATAGCTACCCGTTTCGGGGAGCAATATAAAGCGGCGGTCAACTTTCACAAATCGTTTGCCCTGCTCAAAGAAAACAAAAGGCTGTTTCCGGGGTTTGATTATAACAACGTGTATTCGGGCCTGGAGGAAGCAGTAGTGGGTGCCTTGCCCGGCAACTACAAATGGCTGGCATCCATATTTGGTATGAAAGGCGATATAAAGAAAGGAGTGGCACAATTGGACTTGTTTCTCAAAGCACATTCTGCCGGGCAGCCCATGTATGCCGAAACGCAATTGTATAACCTGTTTACCCGCTATTATCTTGCTGCACAGCAGGACGAAGCCTGGGCCTTCATGAATGGCAGCCAATTTACTACCACTAATAACCTGCTCAACGCCTTTACTAAAATAACGATAGCCCTCGACTATAAAAAGGCAGACGCAGCCATTGCTACCCTGAAGGAAGCAACAACAGACGCTTACTGCCGCAGGTATCCTTTCTTTGATCACCTTTGGGGTGTGGCATTGCTCGCAAAAGGCGATATGGCCTGCAATGGCTATTTTACTAAATACCTGAAAACCACGAAAAGTGATGTGCATATAAAAGACGACTGGCAGAAGATGGCTTATGCCTGGTACATAGCCGGCAATATACAGGAGGCCGCTTATTGCCGGCAGCAGATCAGCAAAAACGGAACAGAACGGATAGATGCAGACAAGCAGGCGGCAAAATTTGCGGAAGATAAAGCCTGGCCGTTACAGAAACTGTTACAGGCAAGGCTGCTGGCCGATGGTGGTTATAATGATAAGGCATTGCAGCTACTCAATAGCATAGACAGAAAGGAGCTCACCAACCCTGCCGATAAAACCGAGTATTTGTTCCGCCTCGGCAATATCTATGAAGCGAAAGGGGACAATAAAAGTGCACTTGAGCATTTTCAAACTGCTATCCTCGCTGGGAAAGAACTGCATGGCCAGTATGCCGCAAGGGCGGCGCTGCGCATGGGCATCATATACGAGTACAGCGGCATGAAAGTGAAAGCTGTGGCACTCTATAAAGAATGCCTCGGTATGCCTGCCCACGAAATGCAAAACTCAATAGATCAGCAAGCCAAAGCAGGCATCAACCGCATAGAAGGGTAGTGGCTATATCTTTTCTATTGCATCGACCCATTGGTTGAACAACCGCACTTCTATAGCACATACATCGGCGGCCAGCTTTTCCCATTCGGGGTGAAACTGCACCAGCATACGCTCCATCTCGGCAAGGTGGCCTTCTTCTTCTGCAATGATAGATTTTACATTCACTTTCGATTTGTGCCTCGTCAGCGCTTCCTGGTAAATGCCATAAAGCATATCGGCACGTACTTCGATGGAATAAGTGACCAGCAGGTAAGCGCCATGTTTTAAAGCACGGCCTTCCAGGTGCAGTTTATTTTTTAGGTACCTGCATGCTTCTACATCCAGCATGTTCAGGTAGTGGTGGCTTTCTATTGGGGCCAGCAGGTATGGGTACGAGTAGTCGGGGCAACCATCTTTGGTCAGCTTGCCTATTTGCTTCTTCAGGTAGTAAGCATGACGGGCTTCTTCGGCTGCATGTTTCAACACTATAAGCGTAGTATTTACCGGGTGTTCGTACTTCGATATTTTACGTGCCCCTGTATTCTCCATCATAGAGAGGCTGTTCAGCCACTTGGCATGCAGGTCATCGTTCACTACTACTTTCTCAGCTATCCTGCTTAATTTTTCTTCCTGTTTCATCGGTTGCAAATGTAACTTTTTTTTTGGGATAGGGTTAGTTGTTTAGCTGTCCGAGCAACTTATGGATGCGCTCATATATGTACGTCAGGTCCTCATCAGTAATGCAATAGGGTGGTATCAGGTAGATGATATTCCCCAATGGCCGCATAATGATTCCTTCCTCCAGGAAGAACCGGTACAGTACATCGCGCATATTGTGGTGGTACGATGGATTGTCTGTTTTCAATTCAATGGCAATGATCGTCCCGGTCTGCCGTACATCTGCGATGAGCTGATGGCCCGCCAATGTCTGTGCAAAAGCTGCATGTCGTTCGGCTATATGTTTTCTCTGTTCAGTACAGCCATCGGCCAATAGAAGATCGAGGCTCGCCAGCGCCGCAGCGCATATCGCCGGGTTGCCGGTGAAGGAGTGGCCGTGATAGAGCATTTTCATGCGGTCATCTTCGTAAAACGCATCGAATATAGCCTGGGTGGTAGCCGTAACACCCAGGGGCATACTACCGCCGGTAAGCCCCTTGGACAGGCATACTATATCGGGCGCAGTAGTGATATGGTCGCACGCAAAGAGCTTACCCGTTCTGCCAAACCCGGTCATCACCTCATCGGCGATCACAAGCGTATTGTGTTTCTTAGCCACCCTGAAATACTGATCCAGTACCTCCCGGCTGTACATACACATGCCTGCCGATCCTTGCACCAGCGGCTCCACGATGAGCGCTGCCACATCACCCTTTTGTAATGCCTCCTTCAATATGCCGATGCTCTCCGATACTTGATCTTTTGCAGGAAACGGGATGAATGTTACATCAAACAAAAGATCAGTAAACGCCTCCGTAAACACACTCCTGCCACTCACCGACATGGCGCCGAATGTATCGCCATGATAGGCGTTCTCCAGCGCTACTATCCGTGTTTTCTTCACCCCTTTATTTTTCCAGTATTGCAGCGCCATTTTCAACGCCACCTCTACGGCAGTAGACCCATTGTCTGAATAGAATATCTTACGCATATCGCCGGGCAGTATGTCCAGCAGCCGTTCTGCGAGCAGCACTGCAGGCTCATGTGTAAAACCTGCAAAAATACAATGCTCCAGCACCGCCAGTTGCTCACTCACCTTTTGTGCGATGTAGGGGTGTGCATGGCCGTGCAGATTCACCCACCACGATGATATAGCGTCAACGTATTTTTTGCCATCTTCGTCATACAAATAAGCGCCTTCACCCTTAGTGATGGCTATAGCCTCAGGCCATGCCTTCATTGGTGTGTAAGGATGCCATATTACCTGCCTGTCGCGTTCTTTTATCGTAGCCATTTATTCGGTTGGTATGTTCAAAGCCCTTTGTAAATTTTCCCTGATATCATTCGCACATTGCTGTACACTGGTTTTATCCAGCTTATCTATGTGCGGTATTCGTGCTATCACCTGCACACCCGCATACTGCTCAATAAAGCTTTCAGACGACTTATATGCTGCGCCGCAGATCACAATACCCAACAGGTCGATACCCCTGCTTTTCAGCACCTCTATACTCAGCAGCGTATGATTGATACTGCCTAAATAATTTTGCACCACTAATATAGAAGGGAGGCTGTAATGTGCTACAAAATCAGCCATGGTAGTGTTGCCTGACATAGGCGATAATATCCCCCCTGCCGTTTCCACCAGTAATACCTTATCTGTCTTCGGCCATTTAAATTTGGTGTAGTCTATCACCACCCCATCTATCGCTGCAGCAGCATGTGGCGACATAGGTTGCGTCAGTAACAAAGCTTCCGGGTGTACCCTTTCTTCGCCGTTCATCAATAGTTGTTTTACTACTACTGCATCCCTTTCTTCGATACCGGCCTGCACGGGCTTCCAGTAATCAGCCCCTATCGCTTCCGCTATCACAGCCGATGCCACCGTTTTACCGATGCCTGTATGTATGCCCAGTATGGCTATTGAATAATTCATTGGATCAAAAGTAAGGATTGTAAGAATACCCTTCGGCTTCAATCAAGGGTTTCGTATGCACTCAAACAACATATCCACCTCTTCGGTCGTATTAAACGTATGCAGGCAAACCCTCAGCCGCTCCATGCCTACTGGTACTGTAGGTTGTAATATCGGGTTTACTTGCAATCCAGCTTGTTGCAGCCGTGTTGCCATTTCCTTACATCGTCCATTGTCACCGATCACTAAAGCCTGTATCGCACTCCGGCTATTTCTCCAGTTTACATTCCCCGATTCCTGTATCCGCATCCTGAAATGATCGATCAGGTCATGCAGCGCCTTATTCGAAAACCCATTGCCCGCCAGGTGGTCATATGCGGCTTTTATAGCTGCCACACTATGCCCCGGCAACGCAGTGGTATATATAAATGATCGTGCAAAATTGATAAGGTATTGTTGCAGCAATGTGCTGCCCACCACTACTGCACCATGGCATCCCAATGCCTTACCAAATGTATGTACCCGTGCGAAAACCCTGTCCTGCAAGTTTAATAGACAAACGAGTCCCTCACCATGATTGCCGAATACCCCGGTAGCATGTGCCTCATCTACGATTAGTTGCGCATCGTGCGTTTCGCATAAGGCCACTAATTCGGTAAGCGGCGCCATATCGCCGTCCATCGAATACACAGATTCCACTACTACCAGCAGAGGCCCTTGCTCCCTGTATTTCTTTAATTGCTCCTCCAGTTCGTGCACATCATTGTGTCCGAATTTGTACTTGCGGGTACACTGGCTCAGCCTTACGCCATCTATGATGCTGGCGTGGCACAGCTCATCATAAAGTATCGTGGTATGTCTTGATGGAATACAGGAGAGCAAACCCACATTAGCATCATATCCTGAGTTGAATAGCAAAGCCGCTTCAGCTTTATGAAAGGATGCGATGAGCGTTTCTAATTCTTCGGTCTGTACGTTATTGCCCGATAACAAACGTGATCCTGTCGATCCCGTGCTTTGTCCGGTATGAATATTAGGTACCAGGCTTTGTAGTAAGCCGGTTGTCGCAAGACCCAGGTAGTCGTTAGAAAAAAAGTCAATAGCTTGTCTGCCCACAGGCAATGCCCGCAGGTTTCCGGCCTGTGTTCTTTCCTCCAGTTTATGGCTCAGGTGTTGCTCAACACGGTTCATGCGATCTGTGCGGCAGCCTGTTTGTGCTTCGGCAGCCCATCGGCAAATGCAGCTTTTGGTGTCAGCCCAAGTATGCGGAACATTTCCTTATCCGAATTGAATTCCGGGTTGGGCGTGGTCAGCAACTTATCTCCCGCAAAAATGGAGTTAGCGCCAGCCATAAAGCACATGCCCTGCTCGGCTACAGAAAGCTCTAACCTGCCTGCGGATAGCCTTACAGCCGATCCGGGCATTACTATGCGTGCAGTAGCTATCATGCGCACCAGTTCGTCAAACGGCACACGGCTGTTATCGGCAAGTGGTGTGCCGGCTACAGGCACCAGTACATTGATCGGCACTGATTCGGGGTGCTGTGGCAGGTTGGCCAGGGTCAGCAGCATACCCACACGGTCTGCATCTGTTTCGCCGAGGCCTATGATGCCGCCACTACATACCGTAATGCCCGCCTTGCGCACATTAGAGAGAGTGTTCAACCGGTCATCGTAGGTGCGGGTAGTGATCACCTCGCTATAATGCTCTTCTGATGTATCTACATTGTGATTGTAAGCATACAGGCCGGCTTCTGCCAGGCGTTCTGCCTGGTGTGCATTTACCATACCCAGGGTGCAGCATACTTCCATGTCCAGGCCGTTCACGGCTTTCACCATATCTATCACACGGTCAAAATCACGGTTGTCCCTTACCTCGCGCCATGCCGCACCCATGCAAAAACGGGACGCGCCTCCTGCCTTGGCGTTCTGTGCTGCTTCCAGCACTTCGTCCACCTGCATCAGCGCATGTACTTTTACACCGGTATGGTAGCGGGCTGCCTGCGGGCAATAGGAACAATCCTCTGAGCAGCCACCTGTTTTTATAGACAATAAGCTACTGATCTGTACCTCGCCGAAAACATGATACTCACGTTGCACATTCGCTGCATCAAGCATCAGTGGCAACAATGGGCGCTCATATATTTCCGTTATCTCTTCTCTTGTCCAGTTATGGCGAATAGCTTCCATATTTGCAATCATTTTTATTTGGCGAAACTATTCGATTTTCCGCAGGATTTGAAATTTTTTGACAACAGTAAAAGCAATTAAGCAATATTAATTATTATGTTTTTCCATGTTTCCGTCATAGATTATTTAGCACAATCTTGTATTTTTAGGCAATACTACCCAAGCCGTATGAGATTTTTATATTTATTGTGCTGCATAGTCTTATTGCCTCTTGTATTATTTGCCCAAACTAACGCAGGCGAAACGTTACAAAAATTACAGCATGCCCAAAGTGACAGCCAGGCCATAAACTTATACAAGTCCCTCATCAGGCATTATAGTGTTGATAAACCTGACTCATCAGCCTATTACGCACAGCAAGGTATACAATATGCTACCCGGAAGAACTTCCCCGTTGGAGAGGCACGCATTGTCGCACAACTGGCGATCATTGATGTAAACCAGGGCAGGATGGAAATTGCCGAAAAAAGAGCCCAATATGCCCTGGACATATTTAGGAAATACAACGATGCCCTCGGCGTAGCTGATATGACCAGTAATCTTGGCGCGATAAATGGTACTAAAGGCAATTTTGAGCCGGCAACCAGGTACATGATGGCTGCGCTGAAGATACAGGACAGCCTCAAAGACTACCATGGCATAATGATCAGTTGTTCTAATCTCGGTAGCATGTATATTGAGCATGAGGACCTGGTCAATGCTACCAAATATCTCGATCGCGGCGCCGAGGCCAGTCGGCATACACCGCTCATAGATCAGTCCATTTCTCTTTATAACACAATAGGGGTATTGAAAATAATGAAGGGGGATACCCTGGCAGGTTTGGAAACATTCCAACACGACCTGGAGTTAAGTGACAAACCCGGCTTTATCGCTTCTCATAGTGAGTGCTATCTGTATCTCGGCAACTTTTATGAAGACAAAAATGACGCGGAAAAGGCGACAATGTATTTTAAGGAGGGATTGAATATTGCCACCAAAGCCCATATGCCTGAAATGCAAGCCAATATTTTACTGGAGCTGGCAAAGCTGTCATCTGAAAAGGATCCGAAAGTGGCAATGGGTTTTCTCGATCAGGCGAAGGTCATTTGTGACAGCACAGGCAACAGGGCTTTCCTGGTAAATGTGCTCGGGATAATGGCCGATGTGCATAAGAAGCAAGGCAATTATGCTGCCGCTCTCGCAGAGGTGGAGCAGCAACAAAAACTAACGTACGACTTGTTCAGTCTCAATAAAACGAAGGAGATAACCAGCATCAGCGAGGCTTACCAGTTCGAAACCAACCAGCGCATCCGGCAGCTTGAAACACTCAGCAGGCACAATGAATACCAGCGCAATGTGATCATTGGGATAGCGGCGATCATTATTATTTTTCTCCTGATCCTGTTGTACTTCTACCGGAAAACACGACTATTGAACAAGCAACTGGTCATCAGTGAGCAGGAACTGAAAGAACTCAATTCTACCAAAGATAAACTCTTCTCTGTTATAGGACACGACCTCCGGGGGCCAATAGCCAGGATACCGGCTATCATAGATATTTATGAAGATGAACTGACCACTGATGAAGAAAAGAAGTACCTGCTCGATACTCTTCGGGAACATACCAAGGCATCGCTCGAAACATTTGATAAGCTGCTCTATTGGGGTCAGTTACTCGTCAACGGTATCCGCCTGCACCAGACCAAAATAAAACCTAAAGGCTACATCAAGGAAAACATAGACCTGAAGAAAATAAAGGCTGCCGAAAAAAATATAACGATCACAGACAATACGCCAGACAATATTTTTGTGTACGCTGATTATGCCCATTTCGATTTCATTATCAGGAATCTGCTCGCTAATGCCCTCAAGTACACGAATAAGAATGGCCATGTAACCATAAGCGCCGATGCGGCCAGCCAGCCGGGCCACACCATTTTTGCTGTAAAAGATGATGGGGTCGGCATCAGCAAAAGCACCATGCAGAAGCTATTCACGCTGGTGAATAGCAATGAAGGTACTTCAAGCGAAAAGGGCAATGGCATCGGACTGATGCTTTGCAAAGAATTTGCCGTGAAGAATGGCGGCGATATATGGGCCGAAAGTGAGGAAGGTAAGGGTGCTACATTCTATTTCTCAGTAAAAAATGCTGAATAATAAATAACAGGCACGGTTATTGTAATCATGTATAACTGATCCAATGTCTGTGGTCACGAAAAATAAAATATGATGAAAAAGATTTTTTCAATATTAGCGATTGCCGTTCTTGCTGTTACAGGGTGCAAGAAAAGTACAAGTTCCGCACCTGCCAATTCCGCCAACGTTATGTTTGTCAATGGGTGTGCAGGGACCGGGAGTATATATGTGATGGATGGCACTACAAAAATTGCCGGTGCATCTAATGTTGCATTCTTCGGCACTTCCGGCTATCAATACATTACTGCCGGCAGCCAAAGCCTGTCATTCTATGTAAGTAGCCTCGGTAGCTCTACTCCCTTAAATACTTTGTCCACGTCTTTTACAGCTAATGCGCATTATTCAGTTTTTGTAGCCGGGCTCATTACCGGTTCTTCAACACTCGTTACTACCGATGATCTTTCTGCGCCAACTTCCGGTAATGCGAATATCAGGTTCATCAACTTGTCTTCTGATGCATTATCAGAAAACGTGTCGGTCGGCACTACAAGCATCGCCACTTCGGTTACATCTTTGCAGGCAAGTGCATTTGCTTCCGTTGGAGCAGGTAATTTTGTGATCAAGGCCGGAGATCCGTCTAACATAAGTACTGTGGTCAGTACCGCAAGTGTTACACTTTCTGCGGGTAAGATATACACCGTCATGCTCACCGGTACGCTTGCCGGCATAGGCACATCAGCTCTTACGCTTACTGTACTTACTAATAACTGATCATAGCTATTATTGTAACTGGCATGAAAATTGCTAAATTTATTGCGTATCCTGTAACAATTTACGGATACGCAATTTCTTTTAATTTATACCCACCTAACAGGCCTTTATGAAAAGACAATATGCCGTCGTGCTTTGCTTAATAAGTATCCTGGCGCTTGGTTGTAATAAAACGAAAGACAGTACCCCTGCAAATATCGCGCATGTGCAGTTTTTGAATGGCTGCGTAGCAACAGGAGATGTATACGTAGCCGATAGCCTCAAAACGCTGTCTGGTGTTCGTGGCCTTGATTATGACACTGCCACAGGCTACCTGTCCCTCGCCGCAGGCGCAGAAAGAATGATGGTGTATATCAACAGCTTTGGCAATGCCCGGCCATTGCAAACTGCATCCACCACATTTTACGCCAATAACTATTATTCTGTTTTTGCAGGGGGCATTATTACCAACCCTTCTTTTTTTGTAACTGACGATGACCTCTCCGCACCTGCACAAGGTATGGCCAAGATCAGGTTCGTCAACCTGTCTGCTGATACGCTTTCCGAAACGGTGATCGTAGGCAGCAATCTGCTGGAAGTACATGTTAATACTGCAACCTGTACGCCATATCATACTGTGATTGCCGGCAAATACGTTATTAAAACGTACGACCCCGCTAAGGCAGGTACTACTGACAGCCTCTTACCGCACACGTACCTTGCCGATAGTATCTATACAGTAGCACTTACCGGTAGGGGTGTAGATAGCCTTGACTATCCCCGTCACCTTACCCTCTTTCTGAATGACCCGAACAAATAGCCCATACCCCAAACTGCTTTTTATGAAAAATGTTTTTGCCCTTTTTGCTTTATTCCTCTGTATAT
Organism: uncultured Bacteroidota bacterium; assembly: GCA_903877645.1. Classification (GTDB taxonomy): domain Bacteria; phylum Bacteroidota; class Bacteroidia; order Chitinophagales; family Chitinophagaceae; genus Nemorincola. Next base: position 76,499 of record CAIRES010000072.1, read on the forward strand.
TATCTACAACGGGTTGCCGGAAGAATGATAATCCCGCGGTAAATACCAATAATGCCAATGTCATGTTTGTGAATGTAATGACTAATGGGAATTTGCCATTTTTGCTTGATGGCCACATAGGCGACTCTGCTATTGCTTCCGCGCGGGGCCTTGGCATATGCGGTTATACGGCTTATAACACTATTCCTGTTGCAGCAAACGCGCACTTATCATATTGGGTGGGCAGTAACAAATTGGTTGACTCAATAGAAAACTTTGTTTACAACGATTTTTATTCTGCCTTTATCTGCGGCACACCATCAAAACCAAAACTGATCGTCGTACAGGATTTTTTCAATTTACCGGCTCCAGGCTATGCATCAATCCGCTTCCTTAATTTCTGTCCCGGAGATCTTCACCTGGATTGTTATGTGAATAACGACAAGGTAGACACCATGCTGGGCTATATTGGTTCCTTTCCTTTTGGTGTGTACCTGAATTCAGGCTATGCGCCCGTCAATATCTATGACTTCATCCAGGTGCATGCAGGCACGGCCAAATTGATCATGCAAAATGTAGCAAATACGGCCTATACTGCAGTTTACGATGACTATCAGTTGCTTGATGGGGCACAATACACCGCTATATGTACTGATACTACTGCCAATTTGTTAAGTACCGGCCACCACCTCAAGATCACAATGATCCACAATCATTGACCAATCCCCCTGATGAGGGTATATGAATGAAGGAAAAACAACCTAATTTTATACCCTAATCTGTATTACATGAATAATAAGTTCATTCTGCTGGCAGCCGCAACTTTATCAGTGGCAGCATGCAACCAGCCAACCCCAAAGGAAACAGCTAAAGCTGACATCATTTGCAGCGACATGGATACCACCGTGCGCCCCAATGACGATTTCTTCGCCTATGCCAATGGCCTGTGGATGAAGAACAACCAGATACCTGCCGATGAAACATCCTGGGGTATTGGCGAGTTGGTACAGAAAGAACTATACGCCAAGCTGCGCAAGATCAATGAAGATGCAGAGCAGAAAGGGGACAAAACCGGTTCCGGCCAGCAGATAGGCGACTTCTGGTATAGTGCTATGGATACCGTAAATATCGAAAAGAACGGCATCACCCCGCTCCACGATGAATTGACCAGGATAGACGGCATGAAGACAAAAGAAGATGTGCTGGCACAGGCTGCCCACATGCACACCTTTGGAGCTAATGTTTTCTTCGATGAAGGTGTGGCACAAGATCCCAAGCACAGCGATGTTGAAGCCTATTTAATGAACCAGGGTGGCCTTGGCCTGCCGGACAGAGATTATTATTTTAATACAGATGCCCGTACTGCAAAGATCAGGGCGCAGTATCCTGCATACATAGCTACTATATTCAAGCTCATGGGTATCGATAGTGTTGTTGCGGCAAAGAAAGCATCCTCGGTCATTGCTTTTGAAACAACGCTTGCAAGGTCATCTCGTAAGCTCGAAGACCTCCGCGATCCTTATACCAATTACCACAAATTTGCGATCACCAAATTACGCAGCATGTCGCCGGGTATCAACTGGCCGCAATACCTGGATGAAATGGGCGTGAAGCATGTGGACAGCGTGATCGTAGGCCAGCCTGAGTTTTATGCGGCGCTTGATAAGGCAATTGCAGCTACCGATATGCAGACGCTGAAGGACTATATGACTTTCCACCTCATCGCTTCTTTTGCCAATGACCTCAGCAAGCCATTTGCTGATGCCAATTTTAATTTCTATTCAAAAGCCATCCGTGGGGCCGAAGAGCAGCACCCGCGCTGGCGCAGGGCCCTCGATGCCGAAGAAGGCGCTATAGGAGAAGAACTGGGACAGTTGTTTGTAAAAGAATACTTTAATGCCACGGCTAAAGCCCGGTATGAGCAGATAGTAGAGAATGTACGTAACGCCTACAAAGCAAGGATCGGGAAGCTCGACTGGATGTCGGACAGTACCAAGCAGAAGGCGATTCATAAATTGATGGCCATCCGCAAAAAAGTGGGTTATCCCGATAAATGGAAAGATTTCTCCTCGCTCAAAATTGACCGTGGTCCTTACGCCCTCAACATCATACGTGCCAACCAATGGTGGAATAATTACGAAATGAGCAAACTCGGCAAGCCCGTTGACCGCGACGAATGGACAATGACCCCGCAAACCTACAACGCTTATTACAACGAATCCAACAACGAGATAGTGCTTCCCGCTGCTATGATGACAGTACCCGGCTACAAGGATGCAGACCTTGACGATGCACTCGTTTATGGCTACACAGCCGCCTCTACGGTAGGCCACGAGATCACACACGGGTTTGATGATGAGGGCCGCAAGTTTGATGAGAAAGGCAACCTGTGTAGCTGGTGGGGATCCTCTGATACAGCACAGTTTATGCACCGAGCTGATGTGCTGGTGCAGCAGTTCAATAAAATGATACCTATTGATACCCTGCACATCAACGGCAAAGCCACCCTCGGCGAGAACCTCGCCGATCTTGGTGGTATACTCATTGGCCTCGATGCCTTCAAACAAACGGAGACCTATAAAAAAGGAGAGAAAATAAATGGCAAAACTCCATTACAGCGGTTCTTCCTCGGCTACGCCCTTGGCTGGCTGCTCGAAGAACGTCCGGAACGTGTTGCCACACAATTGCTTACAGACGTACACTCACCTGCCAAGTACAGGGTCAATGGCCCGTTCCCGAATGTTCCTGACTTTTACGAAGCATTCGGCATTAAGCCAGGAGATAAAATGTACATACCGGATAGCGCAAGGGTGCATCTCTGGTAAACTAAACAACGTATCTAATAGAGAATGCCCCGGGACTCCGGGGCATTCTCTATTAGAATCTCTTTAAGGTCACTGTTTGGTATATACTTCCCAGCTTACAGACCCACCTTGTGTCTCTCAGTGTCATACTGTACTGGTAGTGGTCAGCACATCTACATGGAAGTATGTAGTATTACTGCCAAATACTTGTTTCAGCCGTGTATGCAGTTCTGCAATGTCCATGTGAATGGGCTGCTTATAGTTTCCGACGCTAATGTTCCGGTGGCAGTTCCTGTAGAGTTGTTGTTGTAAGTATAAAAAATATTGGTCGAATCCGGTATAAGTTCATTGGCATCCAATGTGTGATTATACTACACGTTAAAAGGAGCCATCATGACTCCTTTTAACGGGTTAATATTTTCTTAAAATAGAATGTTATTTCCCTTCGTTCATCTTCATAACCGCCCTGCGGTTCTTAGCCCGGCCTTCCGGTGTCTTGTTGGTAGCGGCAGGGTCTTTTGTGCCATGGCCTACTGTTTTCACAGATTTAGCATTCACACCTTTTTTACGCAGGTAGCTCTTTACAGAGTTTGCGCGTCTTTTAGAGAGTATCTTATTATAAGTAGCCCCGCCCTTGCTATCAGTATAGCCGTGTACAGTTACAGTTGAATTCGGATCTTCCTGTAATTCCTTTATTGCTTCTTCCAGTATAGGGTAAGAAGAAGGGTGGATGCTTGTTTTATTGAAGTCAAACAATATCGGCGTAGATACGTCCAGCTTTTCTTCCGGCTCCGGCTGATCTTCTACAGTAGTAGGTGATGCCACAGGGGCCTCTTCTTCTACAGGTGCTATAACAGGTGCCTCTCCTGCAGCAGGCGGCGCCTGGGGGCAACTTCTTTTGCCCAGGCAATACCGTACACCTACACTCAGGCCATAAGAGTTATTCATGCTGCTCGTTACTGTATTCAGCATAGAACTGTATTGCCCTACCTTATCGGTAATACGGTAATTAGATGCAGCCGTATTATTGAAATCCTGGTACAGGTAATATACACCCAGGTTCAGCGAGGTGCGGTGGCAGAATGCAATGCTGATCGCAGGTCGTACCAGCAAGCCTATAGTACCCGCAGTATACGATACATTGCCTGTGGTTTTGTACGGGTTCACACCCAGGCCCACATTGTAGCCATGGCTCTGCAGCTCATTAAAATAGGCAGGGATATTATTATAGCCCGAAGAAGCATACTTGCTCTTAGTGATCAGCAGGTCTGATGCGCCCGGTGTTGCATTATTGTCATACACAGGTATGATTCCTTCCGGCGTTTCATCGTATTTATAGATCGCCTCGTAATCAAATGCACTCTTTGCTGTGTAGTTATTTGTTTCTACCAGGTTGAACAATACACCCGCATCTACCGTAAACCCGATTTTGTTCGTGAATTGAGTTTTGTATTTGAACAGTAAAGGGATGTTGAAATTATTGATCTTTAAAGATTCCTTTACTTTGCCATCAGAGGTCAGCAATTGCCTGAAGGTACCACCCATGTTATCAGATGATTGGTATTCTACATGAAAATGGTCCATCGTCAGGTCGCCCATCTGGTACATATACATAACACCGGTACCAATACCGAAGTGACGTTTTTTACCAAAGAAATAACCGATCTCCGCGTCAGCGCCCATAGATGCACCACTATTGAATTTCAGGCTGCTGGTTTGGGTATTCAGGGAGTTAGTATATCCTGCAGCAGGACTTACTGCGCTGTAATCCTGCATCAGCATGCCACCGGTCAGGTTCACATCTATGCACCAGTGCGACATGGCAGAGCCGCCACAGCACCCCTGCATGCTGCCCGAATTATTATTCCTGCGCACATTGTCGCCATCTGCATTGATATTCTGCGCATGCAACGGCAGGCAGAAGGCAGCGGTAAGTAGTAATAGTATGATCTTCTTCATCAATAATATGTTTAATCAGCCCTTTTAGTTCTTTACAAAACGGGTTGTTGCGATCTTTGATCCATTTTCAAAACAGCTTACTGCATATATACCTGCGGGCAATGCTGATATGTCCATTTTTGTGGTGTTGCCTGTCACAGGAACTGTCTGTAACGTTCTGCCCAGCATATCTGCCACGCTTATGGTGGTTGCGTTGTTTGCATGTGCAATACCAACATTCAGTACATTATCCGCAGGATTAGGATATACCTGCAGATGCGTATCTGATTTTGAAGTACCGGCTACAGATGTGGTTGGCTTGTTATAATAGATCTTTTGCGAGCAGCCACCCTTTGTCACGATCACCCAATAAGCATTATCAGCAAAGTCGGGCAATGAATTAGGATAGCTCTGGAAATGGGCTCCGGGTATCATCGTTGAGTCAAGTGTGTTCACATTATCATATCCCCACTGGTACGTATCGGCAGTATTGTCGTTATAAACGAATTGAGACCCATAATAGATCACATCAGCAGCGGTGAAGGAGGAAGAACCTACCGTAACAGCAAATGTATCATTCACTGAGCAATGTGACGAGATGCGCGCGTTAAGTGTTATCCAGGCGTTTCCTGAATTAGGGAAATTAACAAGTGCATACTGTCCGGTGCTACCAACTGTCCATATATCGGCATTGATAGCGCCCCATGTATAAGAGCTGGCGGCAGGCAGCAGGCTCGATGCGCCAAAATTCTGGTACATTGTTCCCTGGCATACCGATACCGGTGAGCTGGTGCTGATGGTTGTTACTCCTGTTTGCGGCACTACGCTGATGGTCACATCGCGTGTGGCGCTGCAGCCATTGGCAGTCAATAAAAAAGTGTATACAACATTCACAATAGATGATGTGCTATCTGTAAGTGCTTCAACGATCGAACCGCTGCCTGCATTTGTTGCTGGGCTGATGCCGGCTACTGCAGCACGGGTCCAACTGATGGCAGTACCAGTAGTAGCGCTTGTGGCAGCATAAACGAAAGCGCTGCCTGAGCATACGGTATCTGTTGATGCAGAAGACAAGATCGGTGTCGGGTTCACCACTACGGTCACATCAGCGCCTGTACTGCAACCACCTGCAGATACCGAATAATGATACACCACCGGCACGCTGTAATAAGTTGAATTCAGCAATGTTTCCATTGGGTCACCGGTACCGCTTGCTGCCGCATTGGTGATGCCCGGTACAAATGAGCGGCTCCAGTTGTAGGTTACGCCTGTACCCGTGCTTGTTGGAGTATAGCTGAATAGCGTATTGTTACAAACATCAGGTGGTGTAAGTGAACTGGTAAGTGTGTATGTAGGGTTCACCGTTACCACGATCATTGTGCTGTCTTCGAATGTGCCGTCCGATATTTTAATGCTGAAGGTGTCATTACCTGTAAAGCCTGTAGCCGGTGTATACCTTACCAGCGCAGGGGTTACGGTAGCGCCGGTAGAAACGGTCATGGTAGTGAAGCCTGCCAGTGTACCATGTGCAGGTGCAGTATTTACCGTCCATGTTTCTGTTTGCGCCACGTCACTGTCTGAAATAGTAAGTATCACGTCAATCGATACTTCGCCCGAGTTTTCACAAGCTAATAACGACTGAACATGGCCACCAATGAATACCGGTGCATGATCAGTTGCCGGCCTGCCAATTGCGGTAGCCGACAAAAATAAAATGCACGGAATAAGCATGAATCTTAAAGAGGATTGCCTCTTTAAATTACCCGAAAAACACGACCTGTATAGGTAAAGAAATCCTTCCCTCATAATGATATAAAGTATAAATAACACCGAAAAATACTAAAAAAAGCTAAAAGCCCAAAGTATTGTACAATTATTTATGCGTCGGGAAGGCTGTGGATACTACATTCCGGGGTTGACGATATGGCCTCCAGTGAATATATAAAACAAACATAAATAATTATTTCGGATGAAACGGAAAACCGGGAGACCCTTTCATGCGTATATAAATTACGAACCTGTAGCTTTTGGCGAAATTTTAAGAAAGTTTAGCAAAGCTTCAAATTCTTTGGCACAGGTTTTGTATTACCACAATCAAATACAGACACTATGAAAAACAGGACAGTAACATATTTCAGCAAAAGCAAAGCACTCAGGATACTCGAAAGCCCTTTACAGGCCGACCTTAAAACCCTTTTAAGCGCGACATTTGCTATATCGCACAACAGGGTGGTAAAAAAACACATACAAAATACCTTGCAGGAGCTTTCTATGCCGGCCTATAAGTTATCAGCGTAAGTGACCTCCTATATCAAGTCTAAACTATCAAATGTAGTAAGTAACAGTTTTGTGCCATTGCGGTTTAAAACTGTTACTCCGTCCCGCAAGGGACTTTTTTATTGGCCCTGCTGATGCCTTTAGTCGATATTTGCGTGTGTTGCTTACTTTTACACACAAATCCCCAATATGCAATTCGACCGCGAAGGCCTTTCAGATGAGGAACTGGTAAATCTGTACACTGAGCTGTTGCGCCCACGCATGATAGAAGAAAAAATGCTGGTGCTGCTTCGTCAGGGCCGCATCAGTAAGTGGTTCAGCGGCATTGGCCAGGAAGCAATTGCAGTTGGTGCTACACTCGCTCTCGATGCTGATGAGTATGTCATGCCACTGCACCGGAATCTGGGTGTCTTCACCGCCCGCAAAATGCCTTTCGATAAACTGTTCATGCAATGGCAGGGCCGTAAAGAAGGGTTCAGTAAGGGACGCGAGCGTTCTTTCCATTTTGGGGCAAACGAATATCATATTTGTGGAATGATTTCCCACCTTGGCCCCCAACTGGCCATAGGCGACGGCATTGCCCTGGCACATAAGCTCAGAAAAGAACAAAAAGTGGCTCTTGCCTTCAGTGGCGACGGCGGCACCAGCGAAGGAGACTTCCACGAGGCGCTCAATGTGGCTGCCGTATGGGGGCTCCCCGTCATCTTTCTCATTGAGAACAATGGTTATGGCCTCAGCACCCCCAGCAGCGAGCAGTTTGTGTGCGCGCAACTGGCAGATAAGGCCATCGGCTATGGCATGAAGGGCATTACCATAGATGGCAATAACATACTCGAAGTATATAAGTACATCAAAGCAGCCAAGGAGTATTGCATCACCGAACAAAAGCCAATATTGGTAGAATGTATGACCTTCCGTATGCGTGGCCACGAAGAAGCCAGTGGCGTAAAATACGTTCCTAAGGAGCTGTTTGAACAATGGGCGAAACTGGATCCCCTCACCAACTTCGAGAACTTCCTTAAATACGAGTACATCCTTAACGAGGAACAGATAAATACCCTCCGTGGGCAGATACAAGCAGAAATTGAAGAAGGTATTGCCCGCGGTTTTGAAACTCAACCCATTCATCCTGATACCGCAGAAGAACTGGAAGATGTGTATGCACCATACAAGATGCCCACCGTCAAGCCCTCCGCCGCCACTACCGAAAAGAAATTCATACAGGCCATCAGCGATGCCCTGCACCAAAGCATGGAGCGCCACCCCAACCTTGTACTCATGGGGCAAGATATTGCCGAATATGGAGGCGCTTTCAAGGTTACCGAAGGTTTTGTAAAAGATTTTGGCAAAGAGCGGGTACGCAATACCCCCCTGTGCGAAAGCGCCATTGTAGGTACAGCCCTTGGCCTGTCCATCAAAGGCTTTAAATCTATGATGGAAATGCAGTTTGCCGATTTTGTAACAGTAGGGTTCAACCAGATCATCAACAACCTCGCCAAGATACATTACCGCTGGGGCCAGAATGCCGATGTGGTTATCCGTATGCCTACGGGCGGGGGGGTGGGCGCAGGGCCGTTCCACTCCCAGAGTAATGAAGCATGGTTTGCTCACACCCCCGGCCTCAAAGTGGTTTACCCATCCACTCCCGAAGATGCCAAGGGGCTCCTGATAGCAGCTATCGAAGACCCCAACCCCGTCATGTTCTTTGAACATAAGGCATTGTACCGAAGCATCAGCGGCAATGTACCCGATGATTACTATACTATAGAAATTGGAAAGGCCAGGCAGGTACGCGAAGGCAGTGATGTATCTATCATTACTTATGGTATGGGGGTACACTGGGCTACAGACTATGCCAACCAACACAAAGATACTTCATTCGATATACTTGATCTCCGCTCGCTACTGCCGCTCGACTATGATGCCATCAAGGCATCGGTGCGGCGTACAGGCAAGGCGCTGGTGCTGCACGAGGATACGCTCACAGGCGGCATAGGTGGCGAGGTGGCTGCTTGGATAGCAGAGCATTGTTTCGATCTGCTCGATGCCCCGGTCATGCGCTGTGGCAGCCTCGATACGCCCGTTCCGTTTGCTATCGAACTGGAGCAGAATTTCATGGCGCACAGCAGGCTGGACAGCCGTGTGCAAAAATTGTTGAGTTATTAGCTACTTTCGTAACAGAAAACTGGTTTGTATGGGTTCAAGATTTACACATGTTGTTTGGATTTTCGCGGTGGTCTGCTTGGTTTCCTGCAAAGACTCGCCGTCTAAAAATCACGGCCCTATCGTTCTTGGTGATTCATCTACCATCGTTACTGAAACGGATGCTGCACAACTACAGGACATGGTCACCGACCTTAAACCGGTGATTACTTCATCGTCAGAAAAGAAAGATACGCCGATAGTTGCTGCCACAGATGCTAAAGTAGCGGATACTCCTAAAAAGGCTGCGGTAGTTGTTGCGAAGCAACCTGTAACACTTGCCGGCAATGGCCTTCGTGCCGACTTCATCGAAACTTCTGTACTCATCACCAACGTAAATGCCAAATTAGCCGGGAGGGCCGATCTCCACCGGGCCAATGGCGCAGTATATACCATGGCAGGTGGCGAATTGAATGGCAATACGGTTAAAGTTACCGGTAACATTACCAAAGTATCCCAGCGCTATCAAACCATTGTACTTGTTAAGAATGAACTCGGCACACTCCCTGTAGAATCGCTGGCTACTACTACTAACTGGGTAGCCATGAAAGGATCAAATAACACATACCGCATCTCCGGCCTCGACCCCCGCTCACTTGATGAGCCTGATGGCGACCGCAACAGCATCCGCAATGCAGTGGGCAAGGCCGCAAAGCGCCACCATATGAGCCGCAAAAAGATACAGGAGTGGGAGAACAGTGTACGTAATGTGCGCGAAACCAATCAGAAGCCCCTCTACGTCACCCTCCGCTCAGTTATGTGGAAAATAGACGGCAAGGACGACAAAGGCCGGATGTTTTCCAAGCAGATCAGGATAGATATTCCGCTCTAGCCGTTTTGACTATCTCAAAACAAAATGACTCATTGCCGGGTAGTGCATGCTTGTTTTCCAGTCAAGCGAAAAGATTTTTTTGAGATTGACCTTTAATTGTTCAAAGGTATCAGGTTTCATCAGGTAGAAATTCGCTCCCGTTCTGTAACAGTCTTCTATCGTTTTTCCGAAGCTCTCCGAAGTGTACATGATGACAGGCAGATGATCATATTCTTTTGATTGTCTTATTTCCCTGATGCACGACATACCGTCTTTGCAGGGCATGTGGATGTCAAGAAAAAGCATTTCCGGGATTCGTTCTTTTAATAAGACGAAAAGAACTTCACCATTATGAGCGTGCCTGATCAAAACAGGTGTTTCTGTTTCTTTTATCGCCAGCTCAAAAAAATGCAGATCATCGTAATCGTCTTCAGCTACAATAACATCCCTCTCTTGTTCAGCCATTGATCCATGGTTTTAGCCTGGTTATAAATTGCTATTCCGATTCTTAAATTAAAACCATGCCAAACCGCCTATGCACACAGGTGTATTTTCATGATCTCAAACGCAGCCAAATGTAAATAATTAAGCTTTACGCCGCTGTTTTGAGAATGATTTTCTCCGCTTGAATAATCTTCCCGCTTCCCCCGCACAATGCAAGCGTCTCGTCTGCGAATACAACTGAAATGCAAAAAGGCGCAACTCGAAGCTGTGCCTTTCTATAAATTATTCTCAGGAGTTTATATCTTTTCCACCCTGCGCTCATGCCTGCCGCCTTCAAAGGCAGTAGCCAGGAAAGTATCCGCCATTTGCTGTGCCAGCTCGGGCGATACAAAACGCGCAGGGATGCAGATCACATTCGCATTGTTGTGTGAGCGTGCAAGTGTTGCCAGCTCTGTTTCCCAGCATATCGCCGCGCGTATACCCTTGTGCTTATTGGCGGCCATAGCCACGCCATTAGCGCTGCCACATACCAGTATGCCTGCCGCCGCTTTGCCATCTTCTACCATACTTGCTACCGGGTGTGCGAAGTCAGGATAGTCCACGCTATCCAGGCTATAGGTGCCCTTGTCTTCTATCTGCCATCCTGCGGCCGCGAGCGTTTTTTTGATCTGCTCCTTGTATTCAAATCCGGCATGGTCTGCGCCTATCGCCAGTGGAAGGCTTTTGTTGAAAGTGTTGCTCATATTATTCGAGGTCTTTTAATGCTTTTCTTTTGTTCCTGTTGGTCGCAGTACGTCCGCTGATCACCACTGATATTTCGAACAGCAGATACAAAGGTATAAAAACAAGCAGGCAACTAAACATATCAGGAGGCGTAATGATCTCAGACAGTATGAAGAGGATCAGTATCGCATACCTGCGTTGTGTGCGCAGCAACTGAGGGGTAATGATGCCTATCCGCGACAGGAAATAAATAAGCATAGGCAGCTCGAACACAATGCCCATAGCCAGTATCATATTGCACATCGTATCATAGTAGCTATCTATAGTAATGATGTTCTGAAAATCGGGGCTCAGTTGGTAGTTGCCAAAGAAGTTGATGGTATAAGGTGCTACTATGTAGTAAGCAAAAAGTACGCCGGTAAAGAACAATAAAGAACACCAGAAAACAACACCGTTTGCGGCCTTTATTTCAGTAGCTTTCAGCGCCGGCTTTATGAATCGCCACAGCTCCCACAGCACATACGGGAAAGCCAGTATCAGTCCCAGCATCAGCGATACCGACAGGCTCATTGTGAACTGCCCGGCCACTGCCGTATTCTGGAATTTCATTTTGATGCTGCTCAGGCAAAAGCCATCATAATGCAGCAACCTGCCCAATGCACAAAACCATTTGTAAGAAATGAAACTATCATGGCTCGGGCCGAGGATGATATTCTGAAATATCCACTCTATTTTGATGAAAGCAAAAACAGCACAGATCACTACCGCAAAGCCCGAACGGAATATATGCCACCTCAGGTCCTCGATATGATCGAGAAAGCCCATTTCACCTGTGGGGTTATCTTTCCTTTTATTTAAGCTTCTTAATATACTCACTGCAACACTTTAGGCGGGCAAAGGTAGCTAAATAGGTTAATCAGTGAACTGGTTAATTAGTTAATACTGATCAGGATATGACATTACTACAACACATGAGCCATACGTAACGGCTCCTTTTAGGGTCGGGGTGGTTTCGAGCAGGATAAACTAAGACAGGCGGAAGCAGACAAGTGACTTTTTAACTGATTAGACTATTAACCAATTAACTCGAAAAACGGCTACTTCTTATACACCTTCACAGAAAACGTATAATTCTCCATTTTCTCAATCTGTTCCGCACGGCTCAGTCGGCTCAGTTTGTTGGCCTTTGGCAGGCGGATGGTCTTTTGGTCGGGAAGCTGGTCATTCAGTAATTCCATCAATGCCTTGGTGCCTATGGCATAAGTATTGGCTTCATCCTGGCTGCCTACTGCGGCAAGTATACCCAGCACATTACCCTTTTCATCCAGCATCGGCGATCCGCTCTGGCCATGCCCTACAGGCAGTTCCAGGGTGTACTGCATATTATTGCCGTTAAAGCCGTTGCGCGAGCTGATGTACCCTTCATCGTATACCTCTTCATCCTTCGGGTAGCCGAGTGTAAATATCCTCGATCCTAAACCGGCCTTTGCAGCCGTAAAGGTATAAGGCAGCTCGCCTTTACCAAAACGGAAGCTCTTTTTCTCCACCTTCAGTATAGCGATGTCCTTTGTATTATCGGCAAAGATCAGGTTGGCTTTATAATACTGCCCGTCATGTGTTTGTATATATACCGAGTCAAAGTCACCCTTGCCATCATGGTGTATCACGTGGTCGGCTGTTACAAAATAGCCATCATTGGTCAGGGCAAAACCTGTACCTGAATATTTTACATCAGATGGTGGGGGGGTATGTTTTGAAGCCTTATTCACCATTTCCTTTAGGTTGGCTTGTTCCGCCTGCTGCTGTGCCTGTACTTTCTTTATGGCGCCAACCTCGCGGCTGATGGTATTATATTGTGATTCGTGTCTTTTGATAGAGGCGTTGATGCTCCAGATAGTAATGGTAGAGGTAAGTATGGCCACACCGGCAGCTACTGATGCGGTCTTCCAGAATTGTGGGGTGAAGATAATAAGCTTGGCTTTTTTAGGCGCGGCAGCAGTTTGTTGCTGTGCATGTATATCACGCAGCATACCGCGGAAGCGTTTTTGTTTGCCGCTACCTTCTACCGAACGGATAAGATTAGTGATCTCGTAAAACTCATTGGCAAAAACGGTATCCGCTGCCAGGCAGTCTTTTATCTCTATGATCTGATCCTGTGGTAAACTGCCGGATAGGTAGGCTTCGGCAACTTCCCAGATATTATTATGATTAACTGACATTTTCTTATAAGGTCTTTAAATGAATACTTTCCAACTCACTGTCCACTTTACTTCGCCTGCATCGTGTAAAACAATTTACGCAGCCGGGCGAGGCACTTATACTTCTGTGTTTTTGCATTGTCCGGGTTAGTGTACCCGAAGTCTGCCGCTATTTCCTGCATACTCTTGTCGTGGTGGTAGTAAGCCTTCAGCAAAGAGCGGCAGGGTTCGCCTATTTGGTCGAGCGCGCTGTCTAATTGTTCGTAATGTGCCTCACGCTCCGTATGCACATTGATGTCATCTTCGTATGCTATTTCTATCTCGTCCTCATCTCCGCCTATATTGCTTTGCAGTATGGCCGGCCCCCTGTTTTGCTGTTGTAGTTTTTTGTACCACAGATGCTTGCTCACTGCAAAAAGGTAAGTACCAATGCTACACGTAAGCCGGAAGTCCTCCTCTTGTGCTTTGCCATAAAGCACCACTATAGCCTCCTGGAAAAGGTCTGCAGCATCTGCCGATGAGCCACCGTTGTTTATTAACCAGCCATTAATAATATGATAATGTTGCTGATATATTCGCTCGGTAGCCGTTCGCTCGCCTGCCGCCAGTGCTGCTAATAGTTGCTGCTCGTTGTTCAATTGGCTTTGCAATAGTTAATACCGGATCATGGAAAAAGTAACCCTGTTCAAAAGTAAATAATTATTGAAAGGAAAACAGCAATTGAAATAAAGAAGCGCTAACCATACCTAATTATATAAGCCTGGCTATGTTTCATAAATAGCTACTTCCCAATTGCTATTCAAATGTTAACGACGCAGAAAAAAATATTTTTTAAATGATGGGTTACCTTTTTCCAAATCGGGTATTAACCCCTATAACAATCAAAAAAACAAACAACATGAAATTTGTAAAATTAAGCGTACTTGCTCTGTCTATGGGCCTTTTTGTAGCATCTTGCGGTAACGGCAGCGGCACAACAACCAGCACTGATTCTACTTCAGCTACTGCTACAGCAATGACTCCTGCACCAGCTCCAACACCAGCTCCTGCTGATACAATGACTGCTGCTCCTGCTAAGGCTGATACAGCTAAGGCTGCTGCTCCTGCTCCGGCTGCTGAAAGCAAAATGGAAACTAAGACTACTACTAAAACAACTGAAAAGACTAAGACTAAATAATTTTTTAGTAATATCATATAAGAAAACCATCCTTCGGGGTGGTTTTTTTATGCTCGGTTGCTACGTATCAATATTAATTGACATGTTTTATTTGATCTTTTTTCATGGAAAATTGATCCACTATACATTCCTATACTTGGCATGGAATAAACAGAGCTATAAAAAAAACTATAATAGAGTGGGTTACCTTTTTTTATTTAGGGTATAAATATGCATAACCATTAAAAACAAAATTTATGAAATTTGTAAAACTCAGCGTACTCGCTCTTTCAATGGGCCTTTTCGTAGCTTCTTGCGGTAACGGTAATGGCGATGCGCCAAAAACTGATTCTGCTGCAACTCCTGCTGCTGCACCAGCTCCTGCTCCGGCACCGGCTCCTGCTGACACTATGACCGCTGCTCCTGCAAAGGCGGATACATCTAAGATGGCTCCTGCTGCTGCACCTGCTGCCGACAAGAAAATGGATAGCAAAATGGAAGACAAGAAAATGGAAAAGAAGAAATAATTCTACTTCCACACACAAAACGATAAACCATCCCTCACCGGATGGTTTATCGTTTTTAACCCTTTCCGGAAGGAAAATGGAAGTTTTATTAACCTTTAATTGTCCGCCGAAGCCTTAACAAAGGAGAATTCCGCCGGTGTTGGTGTCCCACCAACGCCCTCGCACAGGGCAGATAATACGAGCAGTAAATGGAAGAAAAATTAACCTTCCTCTACCCGTAAAAGGTTTATTTGGACAATCTACTCGAATCATCCGACCGGGTAAGATCCAGGTACACTTCTCGGGGCACTACTTTTATCAGCCCGTGTTTATTATATTTTTTCCCGTCCACGAGATAATAAGTGTGTGTCCGGGAACGGCAGCTCAATGTTGTTATTAGCAATAGCACAACGATCGATTCATAATTTCACCTTAATGGAAGTTTTATTAACCTTCTTTCCGCCATAGCTTTAACGAAGGATACGGCGAAGGTGGATTTGGAATTTGAAGATTGGGATTTGGAATTTACTTATTGAGCTCAATAGGCAACACCATCACCTTACCATCCCTTGTCACCGTCACCTTGGTCTTATCACCTGGGTTAAATTTACCCAGCGCATCCATATAGCTCTGCATCCCATTGATCTTGTTATCGCCCAGTTGCGTGATGATGTCGCCCTGCTTGATGCCTGCTTTTATGGCCGGGCGGTTGTCGCTCACCCCATCCACGCGCACACCTCCGGTCTCAAAAGTATAATCGGGCATAATGCCTAGGGTTACTTTGAAGGATGATTTGCCCATGGTTTTCTGCTTCGTCACGAGGTAGGAAGGTTTTGCTGGCTCTTTATCCATCATGGTCAGCACTTTTGTAGCATATTTGATCACCGCTACTTCTCCCGGATAGTTGATCAGTTCCGGCCTGTCTGATGGTTTATGGTAGTCTTTATGGGTGCCGGTGAAGAAGAACAATACAGGGATACCGGCATTATAAAAGCTGGTATGGTCTGACGGGCCTATACCTGAGCTGTCTATAACCAGCTTGAAATCTCCTCCGCCCATGCTCACTACCTTTTCCCATACCGGTGATGTACCTACGCCACCCAGCGTGAGGGCATGAGTGCTGTCATTGAGCCTGCCCACCATGTCCAGGTTCATCATATAGGCTATGTGTGCGCTGTCTATGGCCTGGTCCTTTACAAATGCTTTAGAGCCATACAGCCCCAGTTCTTCGCCTGAGAAGTTGAGGAGCAGGTAATTGTAGTGCTTCAGCTTCTTTGCTTTTATCCATTTGGCTATCTGTAGTACGGCTGCAGTGCCGCTGGCATTATCATCAGCGCCATGGTGTATCTGGTGCTCCTTTACCGCATTCGCAAAAAGACTGTTGCCATCCTCACCATAGCCCAGGTGGTCATAATGCGCGCCTATGATCACTGTATATTTTGCGCCATTGTCTATATAGGCTGCCAGGTTGCTGGCTGTGCGCTCCGATCTGCTGATCGTTACATTCAGGTCAACAGGTATTGCCTTATCATTGCCAAGGATGGATTTCCTGTAGCCTGCATAAGTCATATACACTACTGGTATCTCCAATGGTTCGTACTCAGAGTGCTTGTTGAACGAAGGCTCCCATTTAGAGTTGTAACTATCGTAAAATACTACGCCTGTGGCTCCTTGCCTGGCCATTTCTTTGGCCTTTTCATTCATCACTTTTTCGGCATCAAAGTGTGGGTCATCGGCAGTGGCTGCATCCGCGTATAAGGCCACCAGGGCTATGCTGCCTTGTTCAGTCACATCAGGCAATACATCGCTGCTCACGCGCTTATTGGCACTGAAGGGCAGCGGGAAAGCATCATCATGCATCCGTAGTGTAGTATTGCCCACTCTTATCTGCGTAGCGCCGGATATCTCTTTGCCGTAAGTGAAATGGAATGGGTAATAATATTCCCCCTTGTAGGGCTGGATGCCGGCATCCTTATATTGTTTTACTATATAGTCGGCAGCTATGGCCTCACCCTTAGTACCCGTGCGGCGCCCCTCCAGCTCGTCCGATGCCAGGTAAGTAATATCTGCCCGTAACTGTGCTGCTTCGCGTTTATCTGCCTTTTTCTGTGCATAGGCTGTTGGCTTGACTGTAAGCAACATGGCCAGGATCAATAAACTAAATAGACGAAGAGGCATAGACAGTATTTGCTACAAATGTAATAAAAAGGTATTGATGTATATGAAGTCTGAAATAATACTACAGGCAAAAAAAAGCCGCTTCAGAAGGAAGCGGCGGGTTGTGAATTTAAAATATGCTTACGCTATTTTAAATTACATTCTTTAAAGAGGTTATGATGCCTGTTTCAACTGGCCCTGCACATCTACCAATACAATGTTTTGTGCATCTTCAGGCACTGCTTCCAGTGCGCTGGTAGGCATTACTATCTGCATATCGGTAATGTCCTTCAATTGTGGCAATTGGGCAGGTGAGTTGATGCCCAGGTAGTCCATGAAATTCTTTGATGTGTTATAGATCAAAGGCTTCCCTACCATGTTTTCATTGCGCCCGCTGATCACGATGAGTTCCTTTTCCAGCAGCTTCTGGATGCTGTAATCTGCGCTTACACCACGTATATATTCTATTTCACTCTTGGTGATAGGCTGCTTGTAGGCTATAATAGATAAGGTCTCCATTGCAGCGGTAGAAAGCTTTTTGATATGCTTATCACCATTGAGCTGTAATACGGTCTTATGATATTGCTTTTTTGTAAGGAATTGGTAGCCGCCACCTATTTCCTTCAGTTGGAAAGGGTAGTATTCAGCTTCGTATTTTTCGCGGATGGCATCAAGGCAGGTAGCTATACGTTCTGATTCTATCACTGTTTCAAGCGCCTGTCCCAATACTTCCGTCATTTCTATCTGCGTCAATGGGCGCTCGCTGGCAAATACGAGGGCTTCCACATGCGGCATCAGTTGTTCAATATCCATGCTTTCTTCTTTTACTTTTCGCTACCGAAATTAGTACACATCAACCGCCCGGAGAGAATAAGTAATGCACAGATGTGAATAACTTGGCTGCCCTTCTGCCCGTGTTTTACAATGTAAAGCGACAGACATCATTTATTGCAATTTTTTAATGTGTTGAACGCTATAGGGGCATTGAATTGGATGTAACCGCATGGCTTATTTGGGCTATATTTGTTTGTTTTATATCCAGCACTCATTGCCTACATCAACTAGATCCATAAAAACAGGTACAATACCCACAGGGGTGCTTTTCGGCCTGTTATGGTCACTGTTGTTCATTCTTTACTTTCCTGCCGCAAAAGCAGGGTTTGTGGCAGATTTCACCGGCTGGCTCGATCAGGTGCGCCATCATAGTTTCAGCGAGTTCATTAATCGCACGCATTTTCAGGCACGGAGTATGTACCAGTTCACCCAATTCAATACCTGGGTTTTCTATAAGCTACTGGGGGTAAATGAATGGTTGTGGCATATCCTGTTCATTACTTTGCATGCCGTAAATGCCACCATGCTGTATACGCTCTGCAGGCGCCTGTTGGCAGATGTGGGTGTGAGCAAAAGCGATGTGATAGCGGCATGGGGCGTAGCGCTGTTTTGTGTGTCGCCCTATATCTCTGAGGTGGTGGTGTGGGAGCCTTCATTCCACTTCCTGCAAGGCCTGTTACTGATACTGGCCATACTGCTGTGTGCGCAGCAATATATATATACAGGCCGCAGCAAGTACGCAGTGGGGGCTGTAGTGATTTACTTCCTTTCACTCTTTTCGCTCGAGATCTTCTACATCACGCCACTGCTGGTGCTTACTATTGGTCTCTTTTACCGTTATGGCACTGATGCGGATAAGAAAAGATGCAGCAGTATCATTACCCGGTTTTTCTTGCCAATGCTGCTGCTCCTGTTGCTGCGCTTTGTAGGCTATCGCATTTACTCAGGCGATTGGGTATCACGCATAGGCTCGTCTGCGGTGGGCATGGTGTCATGGCAAAGCTTTAGCAAGCCCATCAAGTATGTTTTCCATCTCCTTTTTGTAGGCAGGTTCTTTTCTGACGATGCAAGGCAGAGGATATATGATACTTGCGAATCCATACCCTGCATGGTGCTCTTCTATGGTTATGCCATCGCCATTTTTGTATTGATCATAAAACGGTTCAGGACCATGAGTGGTAAAGCCAAGGTGGTATCACTGCTGTTTGTGTGGATGTTCATTGCACTTATGCTGTTGGTGCCGCTATGGTTTGCTGCTGATATGCTAGTGCTGTATGACCGCTACACCTATTTTGCGGGGGCGTTCTTTTATATGCTGTTTGCGATACTGGCATCGTTTATTGCGATACGGTACGTTGGCATGGCCGTTGTCCTGTTATTCGGCTTGATTAACCTGCGTTTTGCTATTAAGGTGAGCCGCTACTGGGGCAAGTCTGCTCATGTGGTATATGGCTTGCTGCATAACATACCGGATGCCCGCAACAAAACCATGATACTGCTCAACCTGCCTCAATCCATGCACGGTGTGGCCATGATAGGCGCAGAGAAGAACAGTGAGTACAAGCTCATGCACGACCTGATGATACCTTCTAAGCCACTCACCAATACGGTATATGATGCACTTGCCTACAACATGCTCACCCCCACCGATGGTGCGCATGTAAATGTGATCAATGACAGCACCATAAAAGTGACCCTGAACCAATATGCCACCTGGTGGTGGTTTGAGACCCGTGGTGCCAACAGTTACTGGACCAGCGATTACAAACTGGACCTCAAAGATCCCGGCCACTGGTACGAGCTTACCCTCCGCAAGCCCGCCGATCAGTACCTGCTGCTGTACAGCGTAGGCGATCAATGGAAGGTAGTGGACATGGGGAATAGGAATAATGACCAGAATTAAGCCTCAATAACCACATCTCCGCCCACGGGATAGCCTGTACAAGTAAGTATGGCACCATGCTTCAGGTCCATATCCATCAATACCTCGTTGTATGATAGCCACACCTGCCCGCTTGTGCATCGTGCGGCGCAACTACCGCACCTCCCTACCTCACAGCTATAGGGCAGCGAAATGCCCTGCTTCTTAGCTGCCTGCAATATTGTTTCAGGATATTGAACGGCGAATTGATATTGCTGCCCGCTATGGATGAGTGTTACGGTATGGGACGCTTTATCCGGTGGCTCCGCTTTCTTTACCTGCCGGTCGTTTGTATTAAAGTTCTCTTTCCTGATGTGGTCTGTATGTATGCCCTGTTCCTCCAACGCCAATATTGCCATGCGCATATAAGCGAATGGCCCGCAGATATAAAACAGCGTTTGTTCTTTAGGAACAGCTACATACTCGCCCAACAGAATCGGTATTAACTCTTTGCTCAGTCTTGCCCGTTTCAGGTCGAAAGCAGTACTGTATAGAAACACTACTTTAAAACGATCCGAAAACACTGCAGCGAGTGCATTCAGTTCGTGATAGAACACCACATCTTCTTTACTCCTGTTGCTGTAGATAAGTGTTACGATCTTGCCCGGCTCTGTATGGAGTATCGTTTTGACCAGGGAAAATATTGGAGTAATACCGATACCCGCAGCAAAGAACATGACTTGCTTATAAGCATTCATATCGGTCGGAAGTGTAAACAATCCTGCCGCTCCTGTCGTCTGCAAATGATCTCCTACCTTTGCACGGTCTACCAGCAGGCGGGAATAAGCGCCATTGTCTACGCGCTTCACTGTAAAATAAAGCAACTTACTATCTGCCGGACTTGACGATATAGAAAATGAGCGCCGCTCCTCCCGTCCATGGTGCGTAAAAGCAAATGTAATGAACTGCCCCGCCTCATAAGGTATAGCGCTATCATCGGCATAAGTGACAGTGAAAGTTTTCACTCCCGCAGTTTCTTCTTTGATAGAAGTGATGATGGTTGTTTGGAATACGGACATAGTGCACCGCAAATTTATACAAGTAATAATGATTAGCCCCCTTAGGGGTTGGGGTTTTTATTTCTACCTTTGCACCGTGGATCTCTCCTCCGAAATATCATTTAAAACAGCACGCAGCGGCGGCAAGGGCGGCCAAAACGTGAACAAGGTAGAAACCATGGCCGAGGCGCTGTGGCATGTGGCCTCCTCTGCCCATTTTACAGAAGAAGAAAAAGCACTCATACAGGAAAAGCTCGAAACCAAAATAAACAAAGAAGGCTACCTTACCACCAAAAGCAGCGCTACCCGCTCGCAATTAGAGAACAAGCTCATCGCCCAAAAGAAGCTCGAAGACCTGGTAACTAAAAGCCTTCTGCAACCCAAGAAACGCAAGCCAACAAAGCCCTCTAAAGCCGCCAAAGAAAAGCGCCTCGACAGCAAGAAAAAAGAATCGCTGAAGAAGGAAATGAGGAGGGTGCCGAAGGATATTTAGGCAGTTTTCCGGAAGAAATCTTTCCAATCCATAAATTGGGTTAAATTTGGATGATAATTGAATAGCACTAAATGAATTCCGAATTTATTTCTAACATACTGAATATAATAAGTCATTGTATAGACAATGATAGATTTGAAGATGTCGAGAAGGCAAAAGTCGAACTTAAAGACTTGTCCTCAGGGAGCGAGTGGACTTCGTTAAAACAAACTATTTGTGCGTTTTTAAACAGTGAAGGAGGAGTAGTGATCTGTGGTGTTAGAGAAAGAAACGGGAAATACTCTTTTACTGGTTTTGACAGAACAAAAGAGTCAACACTTATAAGTTTACAACACGAAACTTTTAAAGATGACAATGATAATATTTTAGATGATTTGACTGAGCATATACTATTTGATTACGTTCCGTTCAGAAGTGGGGAAGTAGCAGTTATTGTTGTTAAGGAATTAACTAAAGATATTAAATATGTGAAGTACAACAATAAATATTATCAGAGACAACTAACCGGAGATAAAGAAATTTCACCAGCAAAAATAAATTCGCAAAAAGAATACAAGCAGGAATTACAATATGCCAAAGAAATAAGTATCATTCCTAATGCTATTATTAGTGATCTGAGCCTTGATAAGATCAACAAGTATGTAAACCTCTTAAACCTTGAAATAAGAAATACTACATTAAAAGCAAGCATATCTAAAGCAAGAGAATTTTTATTGAAGCAACATTTTTTAAATGAAGACCGTGTTACAACATTAGGAATGTTAGTTTGCGGAGACGACCCATTTCATTTTTTGGAAAACCGATGTGAAGTTGATTGTTATTATGACACTGCTTCTGATATCAGCAAGGATAAAAAAATATTCAGGAACGATGTTATTAGCCTCATGGAAGATACCTTCAAATATATATGGGGGCACATTAAAATTCACAGGACAATTAAAGGTGGCGGATCAAGTGAACCCGAATTCCCGGAAGCAATGATCAGAGAAGTTATCAACAATGCTTTAGCTCACAGGGATTATACCATCAATAACTTTATAACAGTTACCGTAGAACCCGATAAATATATCGAAATAAAAAACCCTGGAACCTTTAAAGAAAAGATCATCAAATCAGAGGTAAAGCATGAAATTCCAATTCGGAGATTAATACAGGGAATTCCTGAAAGTAAAAATCCGAAACTTGCGGGTGTTTTAAAGGTTTTCGATAAAATTGAAAGCCAGGGCCGTGGAATGGCATCTTTAATAAATGCAGCAATAGATAACCTTATAGATTTACCTTATTATGAAGTAAAGGATAACATTGTTTCATTGAAAATCCCTTCCGGAAAACTTGTAGATGATGGCATTGAAAATTGGATAAGAAGCTATCAGAAATACCTGATTAAAAAACTTAAAAGCACTTTAACTATAGAACATAAGCAAATGCTTGCTTATTTCTATAAATCCGAAGTGATTAATAAAAAAAGGTTCTTTACTATTTTGTTAAATGAAAGCAATAATCATTTTGAAGTAATTGACCAACTTAAAGAAACAGGTGTAATATACGAGCATGAACTTAGCAGCGACGAGTCCCCTGTTTACATACTCGATCGGGAATTAATGAAGGTAGATTTTACCAATGAAATTATTGAGTTAGTTGGGGGTGATTATACAGATTTTGACGAAGTGGCAAAACAAACCTTGAATCTTCTTTACAGGTTCACAAAATATAATCAGGAATCACTCAAGCCTTCCGAAATTACTCCTGAAATATATAGGGTTCAATTTGGGAAAAATATTGACCCCAAAAAGTACGAATCTCTTGGCCGAAAGGTTAGGCGGATATGTAATGAATTGCACGGAAATAAGATACTGATAAAAGACCCAAAGAGCGCATACTCGTTGAACTTTAATTATGTTTTTGGTAATGATACCATGATCTTTCCTTAAAATAGCATCTTATACACATCCCCCACCTTATTCACCGTTTTGATCTCTATTTTGTAGTTGGTTTTGTGCAGGCTTTGACATTTCGTGCTTAAATCTATAGATATAGAAAGGGATTTTTCAACTTTAGCCTTCCTTCTATTAGCTGGCCGTCTTGCATATCCTCCGTGAATAATACCTCACAATCGTTTTCAAGTGCAGCAGCCAAAATTAAACTATCCCAATAGCTAAATCCATACTTTACTGAAATGCTGAACGCACTTACTATAGTTGATTGATAAATATGGACAATAGTAAATGTTTCAAGGAGGGTTCTCCCATGATTATAAGCTTCTTTTTTACGAGTTTCAGTTTTTTCAGACTTACATTGACGTTCTCATTGACAACCTGTGTGCTAATGGTATAATCAGATGTCATTAATGACATAACGAATTCCTTTCTCTTTTCATCTTCTGTATAGAGATAAAGAAGGATATTACTATCTATAAATGTTCGGCTAACGCTCATTTATTTCATCACGATTAAATTTTATCTGCGATACAGGGAAACGATACTTTGTGTAATCAACTAAGGGAGATTTTTGTTTTGGGTTTTTATCCTTGTTGACGGTATCTAAATGCAGGATATTCTTGATCATGTTCAACAATGATTTTTTGTCTTCACTGCCCATCAGCGAAACATACTTTCTTATTTCAGCATCAATAATATTAGCAGTCATCGTTTTATTCTTTATACAAATTTACGAGTTTTTTTGTTTCCATTCTAACCCCTTTAAAACAGCATCTTATAAACATCCTCCACCTTATTCACGGTCTTGATCTCTATTTTATAATTGGTTTTGTGCAGGCCCTTGGCGTTGGCTTTGGGTATGAAGATAACGTCCATACCCAGCTTGTCCGCTTCAGCTATACGCTGGTCTATGCGGTTCACGGCGCGTATCTCTCCGCTCAGGCCTATCTCTCCCACCAGGCATATATTGGAGGGCAGCGCTTTGTCTTCGTAAGAGGAGAGTAAGGCGCATACCAATGCCAGTTCTATAGAGGGGTCTTCTATCTTTAGTCCGCCCGCTATATTCACAAACACATCTTTAGATCCGAAATGGAAGCCGCCTCTTTTTTCCAGCACGGCCAGCAGTAATTGCAGGCGGCGCAGGTCCAGGCCGCTTACGGTGCGCTGCGGGGTGCCATACACGGCCTGCGTCACCAGTGCCTGTACTTCTATCATCAGCGGGCGCGATGCCTCCATAGTGGCAGCAATAGCCACGCCACTTAGTGGCTCATTGTGCTGGGATAGCAATATCTCCGACGGATTACTCACCGGCCTCATGCCTTTCGCCACCATTTCGTAGATGCCCAACTCCGATGTAGAACCAAACCGGTTCTTTAATGTGCGTAGTATGCGGTAGGCATAGTGCCTGTCGCCTTCAAATTGCAATACGGTATCCACCATGTGCTCCAGCACTTTAGGCCCGGCTATGGAACCGTCTTTGGTGATATGGCCTATGATGAACACCGGTATATTCGTAGACTTGGCAAAACGCTGTAGCTCGGCTGCGCACTCCCGCACCTGCGATACGCTCCCCGCGGCAGATTCTACATAAGGTGATTCAAGTGTTTGTATAGAATCTATGATGAGTAACTGAGGCCTTACCTTCTTCACTTCCTGGAAGAGGGCTGCGGTATCTGTGGCTGTAAGTAGGTATAGATTATTATTTTTTACGCCAATACGATCGGCACGTAGCTTTATCTGTTGTGCGCTTTCCTCACCCGATACATATAGGGTAGTGATACTGCGCCAGTGCAATGCCAGTTGCAGGAATAGTGTCGACTTGCCTATGCCCGGGTCGCCGGCTACCAGTATCACTGAGCCGGGAACAAGCCCGCCACCCAGCACACGGTTCAGCTCTGCATCTGGTGCTACCATGCGGGCTTCATTGGTCTGCACCACTTCATCCAGCTTGTGGGCCTTGCGGTTCTCTTTATTATTATCGTCGTCCCAACTTACGGCATCAGGCTTTGTTTTATCATCTCGCTGCACTACTTCTTCTACAAAAGAATTCCATGCGCCGCACGAAGGACACTTGCCGGTCCACTTCGGAGTTTCATATCCGCACTGCTGACAAAAGAATGCACTTTTTATTTTGGCCATAATATTGATAAAGATACAACGAGTGTTGTAAAGGGAAAGAGTATGATGATGAAGAAAGTCAATTGAAGTATTTTATCATCAACAGGCATTTAGTATTTTCGCAACAGCTATTGATGATGATTGCTGCAAACAATAAAGGAGAAAATGGGACCTTTATAAAAAGGAAAAGAGCCGCGGGAAGAATCCTGCAGCTCTTACTTACTAACCCATTAAATTCACAACTTGATACAAATGTAGCATTACCAACGGTAGGAAAAAAATGGATTTCTCCTGTAGGGCAATCACTTTTATAGATATAGTTCTAATTAATATCCTATCTATGAAAGTGACTGAAAATCAGTGAGAATCAGTCACTAAATAGACAAATCTGATCTGTAAGAGGCACTTTTAGGAACATGCATTTTTAAACAATGTTTAATATGACTAATTCATGCAACTTATATGAAATGTGTGCCAACATATATTTTGTGTTAAAATAAAAGCAATTGGGCCGCTATATATCCAGTAAATGTATTTTGCACCCTGAAAATCGAGAAAATCATGAGAACATTCGAGCCTTTGATCCAAAAAGAAAGACAATTACTGCCAATAGATTTTAAAATCACCGATTGGGAAGCGCTGCTCCCTTACTTTGAAGAACTGATAGCGAGAGAACTCAACAGCAAAGCAGAACTGGAACATTGGTTGCAGGATGTAAGCGAGCTCGAAGCAGTGATCAGTGAGGATGCATGCTGGCGCCAGATAAAAATGACGTGTGATACTACTAACAAAGAATACGAAGAAGCCTTCACTTATTTCTGCATGGAGATAGAGCCGAAGATGAAGCCCTATGGTTTTGAGCTCAACAAAAAATTACTGGTATGTCCATTCACTAAAGAGCTGGACAACAGTATATATTTCCCTTACCTGCGCAATGTGGACAATGCTGCAAAACTATACAGGGAGGAGAACGTACCCTTGCAAGCGGATATGAACCTGCTCGCACAGCAGTACGGTGTGATATCCGGCGCTATGGCGGTAGAGGTAGATGGTAAGGAATATACATTACAACAGGCAGCGAAATTCCTGCACAGCCCCGACCGTGCCATACGCGAAACGGTATTTACAAAAGTAGCTGCGCGCCGCATACAGGATAAAGATAAGCTCAATGAACTCTTTGATCAGTTACTGGCCATACGGCATAAGATAGCTGTGAATGCAGGCTATGATAATTACCGCGACTACAAATTCCGAGAGTTGGGCCGCTTTGATTATACCGTTCAGGATTGCTTTGCTTTTCATGAGGCAGTGAGGGAACACATCATGCCGCTGCAGGCGATGCTGACCAGGCACCGGCAGAAAAGGCTGGGACTGGATACTATGCGCCCCTGGGATGGTGATGCCGAACCCGCAGGTACAGAGCCATTGCATCCATTCAAAGACGGGCAGGAACTTGTTGCCAAGGCAGAAGAAGTATTCAATATGCTGAGTCCCTATTTCAGCGGCTGCCTGCAAACCATGCAGCAGATGCACCGCCTGGACCTCGAAAGCCGGAAAGGCAAAGCTCCCGGCGGCTATAACTGCCCGCTGGCAGAGACCGGTGTGCCATTCATCTTTATGAACGCCGCCGGTACCATGGGCGATGTCATCACTATGATGCATGAGGGCGGCCATGCGGTTCATTCGTTTTTGTCTCATCCGCTTAAGTTGTCGGCATTCAAAGAATACCCGATGGAAATAGCAGAACTGGCCAGCATGAGTATGGAGCTTTTCTCAATGGAGCATTGGGATGTATTCTTTAAAGACGGGAATGAGCTAAAGCGTGCCCAGCTAGAAGAAATGGAACGTGTGATCAGCGTACTGCCATGGATAGCCACGATAGATAAATACCAACATTGGCTATACACTAATCCCGGCCACAGCATCACGCAGCGCGAAGAGGCATGGCTGGCTATTCTCAATGAATTCTCTAACGGCATTACCGACTGGAGCGGATTTGATGAATACCGTACCAACTTCTGGCAAAAGCAGCTGCACTTGTTTGAAGTTCCATTCTATTATATAGAATACGGTATAGCCCAATTGGGCGCCATCGCTATGTGGCGTCAATATAGGGGCAACAAAGAGCAGGCGCTCAATAATTATATGAGTGCCCTCAGTCTTGGTTATACAAAGACACTTAAAGAGCTATATGCAACGGCAGGTATCAAGTTCGATTTTTCAGCCGGTTATATGAAGGAGCTGGCAGATTTTGTGGCACCGATACTTGGGGAAATGGGGGAGGCGTAAGCCATCACGGAATGAGATGAAATACTTAACTTTATAATGTAAAAACGGAAGTTATGACAACCAAGGCCTTGGATAGCCAGTTGAATGAATACTGGCCTTTATTGGAAAAGGAAGAAAAGCAGTCGATGCTTACTTTCATGAAATCAATATTAAAGTTTAAAACTACAGCCATTGCTCAACGCATAAGTATTGAGCAGTACAATAAGGAAATAGATGAAGCAGAAGCACGCATGGATACCGGGCATTTCACCTCTCTTGAAGATGCAATAAAACAAGCTGAATCATGGTAGCAAAAGGACTGAATGTTCGTTTGGATGATTTGGCACTATCTCAACTTCAACAGGCATATAACTACATCAAAAAAGATTCACTAAAAAATTCATTAAAAGTAAAGAAAGATATTTTTTCGGCTTGTATGGCTATAGCTAATCATCCTGAAAAATACACTATTGATAAATACAAACTGGAAAATGACGATAGCTACCGGGCTTTTGAAATACATCGCTATCGTATAGCTTACAGGATTTTGAAAACAGAAATTAGAATATTAAGGCTTCGCCACACCAATATGGAGCCATTAGAATATTAACAACCCAAATGCGCATATTCGCCACATACACCTTTACTTTGCCTCTTATTCGTTTTTATGCAACATAAATTGATCGGTTCTATTGCCATCGCAGTACTTTTTACTTCATGCAGCATGTTGCATAAAAACAAAAAACAAGCTTCGCTACCCGGCACCTGGCAGGCACAACCAATTGTAATAGACGGAGACAGCAAAGACTGGCCATCGCCGTATCCTAATTATGATGCCAATTCATTAGTGGCATACGCTACCTCTAATGATAAATACAACCTCTATGTCACCATGGAAACAGGTGATGAGCTGGTGCAAATGAAAATACTGAAGCGCGGCATGACTGTATCCATAGATACGGAAGGAGCAAAAGACCCGCAACTCCACATCAACTATCCGCTGGAGAACGACAATGATCCGCTGGATCTGATGAAGGATGACAATGGCACAAAGAGTGCTTATCACTCCAAGCATATAGACAGGCAATTTGAAGGGAAAATTGATAAAAATCTACGTGAGGCTACACAGTTCTCCACTGAAGGTTTTAATAAGTGCAACGGTGGGTATCTTATATCACAAACAACACCCTGTGGTATAAAGATACGGGCAAAGATAGATGAGTATAAAGAGCTGGTATGGGAGGCTGTTATTCCTTTTAAGGCCATCTATGGTATCGATTCTATATCAGAAAAAGAAGCAGGTAAGCCCATTAGTGTTTGTTTTGCGGTAAAAGCGTTCAAAAACCCCGGGTCAAAACCTGCGGAAAATAATAGCGGAATGAATAACAATATGTCTGCCGGTGCCGGTGGCAGGGGTGGTGGTATGCGAGGCGGTGGTGGCGGCGGCGGCGGCCGTTCTCGCAGCCAGAGCGAAGACCCGATGCAACATCTTTATGAAAACACTAAAACCTGGAAACAGTTTGGCATTGCTTATCAGCGCTGATCAGAACTTAGGACAAACAGTTTTTCTGGTTACCCCCTTATCTGAATAATTACCGGTATAGAATAATGTCAATTCATAACCTCCTTGCAGGTTGCTTGCCTCTTTTAATGAAGACAAGTTTACATCATAGCTGATACCTAAGGCAAATTTCTCGTAACTCACTTTTACCACAGGGATAAGCGCATCGCCCACCCTGTAAAACAGACCCACACCCATTGCAAAACGGGGCATGCTTATGGTGCCTTGCTGTGTCCAGGTGGTCATCATGCCCAGCACTGCTTCTTTGTAGGTCCCCTGGATGGCATAATTTCCCTGCAATTGCATGGCAATGAAGTCTGTAATATTAAAGCTGGCTGCGCCATTTGCATTAAGGCGCATATTTTCTGTGATCCCTGCTTTCTGGTAATAAGAAAATTTGGGCTGTGTGAAATGGTATGCAGAGAAACCGACCACATAAGTTGCAGTATTATCCTCACCGGTGCTGGTGTTATAATTTACTCCGGTCCCAAGATCCCAAAGGCTCATTTTCGCATTCGGCAGATTTTCCATTGTAGGATTTGCGGGGTCAAATACATTATTCAGGTACTGATTGTTGAAGGTGGTTTTACTGGGGTCAAAACTATATTGCATATAACCTCCTGTAAAGCCTACAGACAAAAAGGTATTATGATCTGCATTGATACACTTGTTGTAATTGATAGCCGGATAAAATGTTGTTA
This sequence comes from uncultured Bacteroidota bacterium, assembly GCA_903877645.1. Taxonomy (GTDB): domain Bacteria; phylum Bacteroidota; class Bacteroidia; order Chitinophagales; family Chitinophagaceae; genus Nemorincola. The sequence goes on from CAIRES010000072.1 coordinate 106,525, forward strand.
TCTTTTGGTCTATGCTTCCGGCTTTGTCGGAATAGCCGAGCAATCCGAAACTGACAAAATCTTCCGAAACAGAACTTATCTGCACATGTGTTTCTGCACTGAAGAGTGCAGTAGAATATGGGTTGGTAATACTGCTCCACTGGTTGCGGTAGTATAATCCCAGTTTAAAATCATCACTGAAAACACCTGTTAGGGCAGGGTTACGAAGAATAGAAGTTTCGTAAAACTGTGAAAAGTGTATATCCGCCTGTGCCGATACGCTTGCCGGAGATAAAGCGAGAATAATGAACAGGAAATAAAGCAAGCTTTGCTGCACTACTTTATTTCCTGTGTTTGATTTAAGATCTGTAGTTTTCATGTTCACCTTTCCTTACCTGATTATAGTTACATCACCTTTCAAATTTATAGGTTCGCCGGTTTCACAAATGGCGTCTATAATATACACATACACGTCCGGTCGGGGTGTGCCTCCCTGGAACGATCCGTCCCATGCGTTTGAAGCATCATTGATGTCGATGTCATTACGTTCAAACAATTTTTCACCCCAGCGGTTATAGATGCGGAATGATTTTATTTTGCTTACGCCCTTACCTCTCGGGTAGAAAACATCATTCTCGCCATCGCCGTTTGGTGTGAACGAGTTCGGTATGAACACCTCGCTCACGTCACAGTATAGTTTGATCCTTACAGAGTCATCATCGGTACACCCAAAGTCGGTAGCTACCGTTACTACATAGGTAGTGGTCATCGACATTGTAGCAATCGGGTTGGCACAACTGTCACAACTAAGTGTGTTGGCATTATCCCACCAGTATCTGTAGATCAGGCTGCCACTGGCTGAAAGCTGTGCCGGAGTACCGGCTAATAATGTCTGGTCGGGTCCTGCATCTACCTTTGGAAGTGGGTGAACAATTACCGTTACATAATTTGTATCAGGGATGCAGCTACCCAATTGTGCAATGACAGTGTATGTCGTTGTTGCAGCAGGCTCGGCATACGGATCTGCAACCGTAGGGCTACTCAATCCTGAACCCGGTATCCAGGTGTACTTTGTGCCGCCTGTATCATACAATGGCACAATAACACCCTGGCATATTTCGGTATCTCCGCGGGCTATACTGGTCGTCTTCGTTCTCAGCGAAACAGTGACAGTGCTGGTGTTGATGCAGCCATGTGCGTCAGTACCTGTTACGGTATAAGTAGTCACTACAGTAGGCGATGCCATACTTGGGTTGCATGGGGTACAGCTAAGAGTACCAGGGGGGGCCCATGCATAGGATACGCCTCCATAACCTATTAATGTGGCTGCATCTCCTATACATACCGTTGTATCGGGTATGGTGGTGATCACAGGTGGAGGGTATACGATCACATCCTCCGATACATTAGCGGTACATCCCCAGCCATCCACAACGGTGAGCGAAGCAGGATAGGTTCCGGGTGTATTGATGGTAAATGATGGCGCATTGATCGCACTTGTGTTTCCGTCAAATGTCCAGCTCCAGGTAGTGATGGTAGACCAGTAGCTCTTAGAGGTGTCTGAGAAATTGAACGTGCCGCCCTGGCATACAGGGTTAGGGATCGTAGTAAAGCCAGGAATGACTCCATCAACTTTTATTGTATCGATTCCCTTGCTGGAGTTTTCACAACCCGAGTTATCGCTAAGTATCAGTTTAGGCAGGTATGCTCCCGGAATTGTATAGATGTGCGTTATTGTATCACTCGTAGATGCTGTGCTGGTGATACCATCGGCAAAGTCCCATATAATATTTGGGACATTGGCCAGTGATGCGCTGAAGTGTACGGTCAATGGTGCACAACCGGTATCGGGAGTATAGCTGAATGCCCCCGCATAACCGAATATATTGACGTGCCCGATAGCAGTATCAGTACAGCCATATGCATTAACTGCGATCAGCATTACCGTATCAAACCCGGTGAAAATGTAAAGGTCGCTTGGATCGGCAGAGTATGAGGTACTACCGTCGCCTAAATACCAGCTATAATCTATAGCCCCTGTGCTGTGATTCGTAAAATGCACGGTCAACGGCGGACATATAGAAACGGAGTCGTCCATAGAAAATGCTGCCGTTGGCTTAGATACATCAATGTATGCCGGGTAAGTTGCCGTATCCGTACATCCATGTGCATCGGTTACCACCAGCTTCACCGTGTAAACACCCGAATGGGTATAGGTATGCGTTGGCGAGTACATAGTAGATGTATCACCATCGCCGAAGAACCAATAAGAGCTGACAATAGTAGATGAAGAATTGCTGAAAAGCACTGGATCATTAGTACAAGGGAATACATTACTGGCCGAAAAACTTGCAGTAGGCCGGTACACAGTAACGAGTGGCAATGCTACGGTATCCTTGCAGCCAATATTGTCTGTGACTATTTCGGTAGCTGTGAACGCGCCTGCCGAGGTATAGGTATGCGTCACCGGCGATGTACTGACGATAGTTGTACCGCCATCGCCAAAGTCCCAGGCATAGGTGGTAAAGAAAGTGCCTGCAATATCGGTAGTATGGTCGCTATAAGTTACCGTAAGTGGCCAGCAGCCGAATGGCGGCGAAGCCGTAAAAGATGCCACCGGCTTGGCAATATGAATGTAGCCTGTTTTCAGCACTGTATCGTAGCAGCCATTCTGATCGCGGATCACTAGCCGTAGGTCATAAATACCCGGTACGTGGAATGTGTCAATGAATATCCTGTTTAGGCTATCGCTGGTAATGCCGTGGTGATAGTCGGTCCAATGATATTGCACGGTGGAGTCAAAGAGTAGCGTAGGTGTAAAGACCATGAAACTGTCACGGCACACAGCGGTATCCGGAGTGCTGAAATTCGGTATCGGCCGTGAGAGATCAAGTAGAGTTGAGGCGGTGTCCCGGCATCCGCTTCGGACATTATAGGTCGTCAGCGTTACTGAGTACGTACTGGCCGATCCGTAGTCGTGTATTGGATTATCAATCGTTGTGGTCGCCCCATCGCCAAACATCCATAAATGGGTATCGTCGCCTAAGGAACTGTCTCCGAATATAACTCTGCCGGCAGGCGAGCAAAGAACATTGTCGGAAATAATAGCCATCGGAGAATCTATTGTGATATAATTCGTCATGACAACCTGCGGACCGGCACACCCGTTATAATACGGGGTAAGTGATACGGTGAAAATACCAGGCAACACATAGTGATGCGAGGCCACAGGAACCGCATCAGTTTCTCCGGTACCATCTCCGAACTCCCAGAAATAATGGTCTACAGGTCCGGTTATGATGGTGACATTGAATACCACTATATTCTGGTGATAGCAAGCGTGGGTAGGTGTAGCAGAAAAGGTAACAACAGGGGGGGCGCCCACAGCAATAAACACAGAATCGGTGATAGTGCATCCGTTACTGGTGGTAAAGGTTACTTTAGCATAATAATCGCCCACAGCAGTATACGTATGTACCGGGGTAGCCCCCGTGCCTGTGCCGCCATCGCCAAAGTTCCAGGTATAAGAGGCTATAGGGTAAGGATAGGGATAGGTCATAGTTGTATCCGGCTCATGTGTAGTGAGTGATGCTGTGAAATTCACGGTTAGTGGCTTGCAACCGCTTATAGGCGTAGCAAGAACAACAGGGTCCATATCATAGATCGTGAAGGTATGCGCTACTGTATCCACACATCCCGTTGATGTGTTGGTAGAAACCATCTTAACCGTATACACTCCCCTGTGCATGTATACATGAGAAGAGGATACACCACTCCCTGTGGTGCCATCTCCATATATCCAACTTACAGAGGTGCCGGTTGGCGCTGTGCCTGTAAACGTCATCGGTGTTGGCGGAGGGCAGGGTTGGGCAGGCGTTATCGTAAAGCTGGTTACCGGGCCGGGTTCAATAACAATAGTATGGCTCACTGAATCTTCACAAAATCCATCAGAAATAATGAGTTTTACGTTATAAGTACCTGCGGTGCCATAAACGTTTGTGCCGGGGTCGCCATAGCCCGTATTCCCATCCCCGAATATCCATGTGCTGGAGGTGTGGGAGGTGCTGGTATTCGTAAATATAACCCCTGTGGTCACACAGGCAACTGTTGGCCCGGTGAATGCTGCGGTCATTGAGCCTACATATATGTAATCAGGCATGGTAATGCTGTCTACACATCCGTGACCATCTGTGACCGTGAGCTTTACTGTATAAGATCCTGTTGAGGTATAATCGTGTGTAGGGCTGCTGCTTGTACTTGTACCACCGTCGCCAAAACTCCAGTGGTAAGTAAAAGGGGCCGTTCCGCTCGAAGCATCAAGAAATACGGCATGGCCCGGAGCTGTGCAAAAGTGTGTAGTTGCTGCGCTGAAATCAGCTACCGGCGGTACGAAAACATGTATATATGCTGTCTTTGTCAGGGAGGCCACGCACCCTTCACTGTTAGTGGCAGATAGTGTTACATTGTAATAGCCGGGTGATGCATATACATCAGAAGGGCTGGCAGATGTGCTGGTATTGCCATCGCCAAATGCCCACGCATAGGTAAGGGTTCCCGGCACTCCGGCCACAGTAGTGCTGGTGAATGACACTGTAGAACCCGGGCACACAGCAGTATCACTGGCTACAAAGTTTACGGTAGGAGCAGGGTAAACCGTAATCGTCATACTATAAGTAGTGGTTACGCCGCCATCAGTTACTGTAAGGGTGCAGGTGAAAGTACCCGCAGTAAGGTAGGATCCCGATACATCCGTAAGTGCCGATGTAGTGCCGTTACCAAGGTCCCAATAATAAGTAGCCCCGCTGCTCGCCCCGGTAGTGGTATTGGTGAAGTGCACCAGCAAAGGTGCACAGCCCGATGTAACGTCGGCAGTGAAGTGTGCGCTTGCAGATGCCTTTGCAAAAAATGCACTGAAACAAAGGAAAATCAGCAGAATGCTCCGGGTAAATAGTTTCATAAGCTTATTTATAAATCTCGAAAATATATGTAGGGGTAATAAAATTAAAAAATCTTTGTTAAAAAGACGTATAATATTGGTAAATAGTTGGAAAAATACATTATATATTTATAACCGTAAGTTATAAATGGGTGTTTCGGGCAATTTCACCCAAAATGGAATGCTTACTTTTGCAGTAACATAATATATTTGTAGTCCTATGGCATCTTTACATGAGTTGATAAAAATATATGAGCAGGAAATTAATAATTTTCAGCCTTCCGATGCTGCCGACCTCGAAAACTATCGTATCCGCTTCCTGGGAACCAAGGGAATTGTAAAGCAGCTTTCCGGTGAAATGAAAAATGTTGCCCCTGATGAGCGCAAAGAAGCCGGGCAAATGCTCAACAGCTTCAAATCACTTGCCGAAGAAAAATATAATTCCTATGCAAACCTTAAGCAGGAGCAAAACAATGGCCCGGTTATTGATATTTCCCTGCCGGGTACACCTATACCGGCAGGAACCCGCCACCCGCTGAGGATGGTGGAGGACGAGATTGTTTCTATTTTTGAAAAAATTGGGTTCAGTGTGGCCACCGGGCCGGAAATAGAAGACGACTGGCACAACTTCACGTCGCTCAATATGCCTGCACACCACCCGGCAAGGGATATGCAGGATACCTTTTATGTAGCGCAAAACCCAGATTGGGTATTGCGTACGCATACCTCATCAGTACAGGCACGTATACTCGAAACACAATCTTTGCCTGTTCGCGTCATTTGCCCCGGCAGGGTGTACCGCAATGAGACCATCTCTGCCCGTGCGCATTGTTTCTTTCACCAGTGCGAAGGGTTGTATGTAGACAAGAATGTATCATTTGCCGATCTGAAACAAACACTTTACTACTTCGTTACAGAAATGTTTGGCGAAAATACCAAGGTTCGTTTCCGCCCTTCTTATTTTCCTTTTACCGAGCCAAGCGCTGAGATGGATATATCCTGCACGGTGTGTGGCGGTAAGGGTTGTAACTTATGTAAGCATAGCGGCTGGGTAGAGATACTCGGTTGCGGTATGGTGCATCCCGATATGCTGCGCAACTTCAATATAGATCCTGAAGTGTATACCGGTTTTGCTTTCGGGATGGGCGTAGAGCGTATTACCCAAGTAAAATACCAGGTCAATGACCTGCGGCTTTATTCACAGAATGATGTCCGGTTCTTACGACAGTTCAGGCCGGCTTAAATTTTTATTTTTTCCCTGATGGTATTAGTTACAGGCGCAAGTGGTTTCCTGGGGCAGCATTTGGTGCGCAGTTTATCTGAGCAGGGTGCAGTAGTGCGCGCTTTGTACAAAAACCACGCACCCTCCGCAGCGCTTCTTGCTTTGCCGGGGATAACGTGGATGCTTTGCGACCTGCTTGATATTTATGATGTGGAGGAAGCAATGAGCGGTATCGACGATGTTTATCATTGTGCGGCTATTGTATCGTTCGATCCGGACAGAAGAGAAGAAATGCTGCATGTGAATGTTGAAAGCACAGCCAATCTTGTCAACCAAGCCGTACTGCAGGGTGTCCGGAAAATGCTGTATGTAAGTTCCATTGCAGCTTTAGGGAGGTCAGGTGATGAAAATAAACTGATCACGGAAGAAGAAGAATGGAACGAGAGTAAATATAATTCGGCATACGCCTTTAGTAAATACCTCGCCGAGATGGAAGTATGGCGGGGTATGGGTGAGGGGCTTAACGCGGTGATCGTTAACCCTGGTATCATACTCGGGGCGGGAACCGGTCACGACCTCTCCGCGGCGTTGATGAAAATAGTCTACAGGGAATTTCCGTTTTACTCAAAAGGGGTAACCTCATGGGTGGATGCTGCGGATGTGGTGCAGGCAATGACGATGCTAATGGCATCAGGCATAGAGGAAGAACGGTTCATTCTCAGTGCGGGGAATTTTGCTTTCCTCGAGGTGTTTACAATAATGGCAAAAGCGCTGGGCAAAAGGCCGCCACACTGGTATGCCCCGCCATTACTTACAGCTATAGTAGCGCGGCTGATGGTTCTGAAAAGCAAATTGTCCGGCAAGCCACCCCTTGTCACTAAGGAAACGGCAAATAATGCGGCATTGGTGTCTTTATATGACAATAGTAAGCTCACACAAGCATTACCCGGCTTTGTTTATACTCCCATAAATAGCACAATAGAGCACATGGCACGGTCTTTTAGCGATTCCTATAAAAAATAAAGGATTATTTCTTTATTAACAAAAACAGTCGTAAACTTGCATTAAGGAAACAGTATTTGTTCCAGCCTTTCATTCAGTTTATCTGAGCATTCCCAAAAATTAGTATTCCGGAATATCAAATAAGATCTTAGACCAGTCACTATTCATCATTCGTTCATTAAAATATTCATTCACAAAATTACAAGCATGCCTTACGACATTTCTCAGTTAAATGATATGCTCATACCTGAGCTATTAGATGTAGCTGAACATTTAAAATTACAAAACGCAGCATCCCTGGATAAGCAGGCCCTGGTATATAAGATACTGGACAAGCAGGCCCTCGACAGCAAATCTGTAGACGAAGAGCCTAAAAAGAAACGTGGCCGCAAGCCAAAAGAAGAAGCGCCTGCTGCAGCACCTGTGGCTGCTGCGCCCGCAGTAGTACCTGCTGCATCTGTAGCAACAACGGAAAATGCCGAAGCGCAGGACGAAGGTGGTAAAAAGCCACGCCCCCGCAAATTCAAAGACGCGCCGGCGCCAGCCAATGACCGCCATACCGCGCCGGCACCAAGGCCTCAAACGCCGGCACCTGCGGCCGAAGTATCCGCTTCAAAACCACAGGCCCCTGCTCCAAGGCCCCACGTGCCAACGCCAAGGCCTGAAAGAAGAAATGAGCAAGCCCCCGCCCCTGCCGCAACTGCAGAGACGAAGGAGTCTTCATCTTCAAATACACAAGCACAGCCTTCAAACAATCAATCACAGGAAAGCAAAGAAAGCACAGGCATCACAATGCCATCCGCCGATGCACCTCCTGATATACAGCCGCCGCAGCAGTCTGCAGAAACAGATACCGCCAGGCCACAACAAAACACACAACAGCAATTTCCACGTCCCCGCCGCGAGCAACAACAAAGCACTTTCAACCTTGAGTTTGAAGGCATAGTGGCCAGCGAAGGTGTGCTGGAAATGATGCCTGATGGTTATGGCTTCCTGCGCAGCAGCGATTATAACTACCTCAGTTCCCCCGATGATATTTATGTTTCCCCTTCACAGATAAAACTGTTCGGCCTAAAGACCGGCGACACCGTAAAAGGTAATGTGCGCCCGCCAAAAGAAGGCGAAAAATATTTCGCACTGCTGAAAGTGGAAACCATCAACGGCAGATTGCCCGATGAGATCCGCGACCGTGTACCGTTCGATTATCTCACCCCGCTCTTCCCTTTCGAAAAGCTGAGCCTCACTACTACCGGAAATAACTACAGTACCCGTATCATGGATCTGTTCACGCCGATAGGCAAGGGACAACGTGGCCTGATCGTGGCACAGCCAAAGACCGGTAAAACGATGTTGCTGAAAGAAGTGGCCAATGCTATAGCCGCCAATCACCCGGAATGTTACCTGATGATTGTGCTGGTGGATGAGCGCCCCGAGGAAGTAACGGATATGCAGCGCAGTGTGCGCGCAGAAGTGATCGCATCAACATTCGATGAGCCTGCTGATAAACACGTAAAGGTGTCTACAATAGCTTTGCAAAAAGCAAAACGCCTGGTAGAAGTAGGCCATGATGTGGTGATACTGCTCGACTCTATTACCCGCCTGGCAAGGGCGCACAATACTGTGGCCCCGGCAAGTGGTAAAGTATTGAGCGGTGGTGTGGAAGCCAATGCCATGCAGAAACCAAAGCAGTTCTTTGGTGCCGCACGTAAAATAGAAAATGGTGGTTCGCTCACTATCCTCGCTACAGCGCTGATTGATACAGGCTCTAAAATGGATGAAGTGATCTTTGAAGAATTCAAGGGTACAGGCAACATGGAATTACAGCTCGATCGTAAGCTGGCCAACAAGCGCATCTTCCCGGCTATTGATATCACCTCGTCTTCTACCCGTCGCGATGATCTGCTGATGGAAAAAGACGTACAGAACAAAATGTGGCTGCTGCGTAATCATATCAATGATATGAATACCGACGAAGCAATGCACTTCCTCCTTCAGCAAATGAAGGGGACCAAGAGCAATGAAGAGTTCCTGGCTACAATGAATAAATAATAAATCGCCAAAGCAAAAAAAGGACCGGTTCGTTTGAGCCGGTCCTTTTTTTATATTGGGTGAAGAGGTATTAGTGGTTTAAACTGTCAGTTACCACGCCATTCTTTCTGTTCTTTCTTTCTTGTTTTCTTTCTTCTTTCTCCGCTCTTTTTTCTGCTTTTACAGAGTCTTTTGCCTTGTGCTTATAATACCCTCTGATCAGGAAGTTATGCTTTAATGCTGTCATATTGTCGCTGAAACCCTCTACCCCCTTTTGTGCCGACTGCATAGTAGCCTTGGCCGAGCTGACAGTGCTTACCAAGCCGCGCTCAAGAGAATCGGTATAGATCAGCTTTCCCAGGCTGCCTTTACCACCACTTATCTGGTTGGAAATACTGGCCAGGTCGCCCGTTATCGACTCGGCATTAGTAACCACATTGTTGATCCTCCCCACTATTTTGTCAAAGTCTATAGGATTCACAGTCGCTATTTGTTCGCCATCTTTTATCGCAGTGGTTCCATTGCCTCCGGCCGCAATGGTGATCAGCTTATCACCCATCAACCCGTCTGAGCCTATAGAAGCCAGTGCATCTTCTTTTAAAAATGGCTTTACTTTCGACTCCATTCTCATATTCACTCTGACTGTAGTGTCGTTCAGTATTTTTATGCCATCGATTGTACCTACATTGATCCCGGCAAACCGTATGTTGTTGCCTATCTGCAACCCACCCACATTTTTGAACGTGCCGTATATATTGAAGGTATCTCCAAACATATTCTTCTTGCTGCCGATCACGAATATGCCTATCACCAGCAGCACTATGGCCGACAGTGTGAATAATCCTATTTTCGCTTTTTGTGCGCCTGTTGCTTTCATTGTCTTATTTTTTCTACCTGTTATTTAAAAAATGACCTTACCAGTTCGTTGTCCGAATTTTCCAGCTCATCGTATGTTCCTTCTGCTATAAAGCTTCCGTCATTCAGCACCAGCATGCGGTCTGATGTGATCTTGGCACACAGCATATCATGGGTGATGATGATAGAAGATGTTTTATACTTCTTTTGCATGTCCAGTATCAACTGGCTGATCTCTTTGGAAGTGATGGGGTCCAGGCCTGTTGTCGGCTCGTCGTACAACATGATCTGTGGTTTCATGATGAGGGTGCGTGCCAGCCCTATGCGCTTGCGCATACCACCCGATAAGTCTGAAGGCATTTTATCAATAGCCTCTTTCAGGCCAACATTATCCAGCATCTCCTCTACCAGCTTTTGTATCTCGCTTTCATCTGTCATTTTCAGTACCCTTGTTAACGGGAAAGCCAGGTTCTCACCCACGGTCATAGAGTCATACAATGCTGCGCTTTGAAACAGGAAACCTATCTTTTTGCGCAGTTCCCTCAGTTCAGTTTCCGAAAGGTCCTTCACCTCCTGCCCATATACATTGCAGGTGCCTTCATCCTGCTGCAACAATCCTGCTATACATTTTATAGCCACTGACTTTCCTTGCCCCGATCTGCCCAGTACTACCAGGTTTTCTCCTTCATGCAATACCATCGAAGCATCCTTTAAAACTTCCTTACTGCCAAAAGATTTTTTGAGATGCTCTATTTTTATCACAGGCTCCTGATCTCCTTTGGTATCGGCAGTTTCACGTTTGTTTGTATCGTTTGGTATAGGGCGTTCGTCAGCCATTACTATCTTTCTTTTTATTTAGTTATATGCCAGTATTGTTGTCAGTTGCGCGGCAATCGCATCCAGTACTATCACCCATAGAGATGCGCTCACCACAGCCGAATTGGCCGCCACGCCCACACTCTCTGTGCCGCTGCCCGAATTGTACCCTTTGTAGCAACCCACAAAGCCGATCGCAAAACCAAAGAATATGGTCTTGATCACTGATGGTAACAGATCCGTAAAGGCAAGTGAGTGAAAGGCTTTGTTGAAGTAAAGGATAAGGCTGAAATGGCCGCCAATATTAGATCCGAGAAATCCGCCGCCTAATGCCAGGAAATCCGCAAGCAATGTAAGCAATGGCACCATTAACGTACAGGCGATGATACGCGTCACTACCAGGTATTGTATAGGGTTGGCGCCGGATACCTCCATGGCATCGATCTGCTCTGTTACCTTCATGCTGCCCAGCTCTGCGCCAATGCTCGATGCTATCTTGCCCGAGCAGGTAAGGGCTATGATCACCGGCCCTATCTCCCTGATCACAGATATAGCTACCATACTGGGTACAAAGCTTACTGCCCCGAACTCTTTCATTGTAGGTACCGATTGCAGGGTCATTACAAAACCAAGTATAAAACCGGTAATACCTACAAGCCCTATTGATTTGTATCCTATTATATAACATTGCCGTATCAATTCATTCCATTCAAAACCCGATTTGAAGATATTACGGGCAAATGTACCCATAAAGAGCACCTGGTCTCCTATGTCGCTCATCCAATCCGGCAAAATGGTTGTAGTACTAACTGCTTTCATTTTTATCGATCATTTTGAGAGGCTGTATAACAACCCCCTTGTACAACCAAGTAAAATCATGCCATAGCCGAGCCGGATAATATAGTTTGTCATTCGTTTTTTAATAACGATCAACGAGTTGAGTAGCGGAGTTGGCAGTGTGATATTTCTGTTTTATCAGAAATACGACTAAATTTATAGCTTATCCACAGCGCTATGCCCCTCACCCCGGTAACTGTCGTTACCCCATGCTATAATGAAAGTGTCTTTGCTATCAGGTTTTTAGAAAGCCTGCAGGCATCACTGGCATCATTGCCATTCGCTTTCTGTGTGGTAGTAGTCAACGACCGGTCTACTGACGACACATCGGCATTGCTCAGGAAATTCAGGTTTACAGCCGCCAATCTTTCTTTGAAGATACTCGATCTCAAATTCAATGTGGGCCAGCAGGCGGCCATATACCAGGGCCTTATATACGCGCAAACACTGCCCTGCGATCACTTCATCATCATGGATTCAGATGGCGAAGATGCGCCAACTGCAATTCCCGAGCTGTTACAGCACCTCGATGCGGACATTGTAAATGTGGTGAGAAATAAGCGAAAGGAATCATTCCAGTTCAAGGTTTGCTATGCGCTGTACAAATCCGTTTTCAGAATGGTGACCGGTAAGCGCATGAACTTTGGCAACTTCTGCCTCATCAGGCGCAACGTGCTGGAGAGCGCCGTATATAATACCTTTTCTCACTTTGCTGCCTTCCTTTCCAAGCAAAGAGGCACTTTAAAGTATATCACAGCCGATAGGGAACAGCGCATCGGCGGCCAGTCAAAAATGGGCTTCAAGAAATTGTTTTACCACGCGTTTCGGTCTTTTGTTGAATATGGCGAAGATCTGCTAATGTTGTTCTTCAAAAGCTTTATCCTCATCATCATCGCGCTGATCATCACAGTGGGCAATGTTGTTTACCAGAAGTTCGTGTCCCATACTTCTATACAAGGCTGGTTCAGTACCATGATCACCATACAAGTGAACCTGGCAATGACTTGCTTCGGCTTCTTTGTGCTCGGCATTCTGCTTATTCATCTCAACAACAGCAATTCCAATTCCAAAACTGCTATCTATGAAGTATACAATGACGAAAACTCATAGATACACCATCATCCTGTTTTTGATCGTATTGTGTTGCCGGGCAATAGTTATTGGCTACCATGACCCAAACCTGGGCGGAATAGAGCCTAATGTGGTATATGGAGTGCAAAGAGTTTTATTGGGCCAGCAGCTCTACCAGGATCCCGTCTCAGGCACTTATGCGGTGATGCAATACACACCCCTGTTCTATTATTTTGCAGCTGCGATTGGCAAAATTGCCGGTATCAGCGGGGAAGATGCGCACGGGGTATATGCTTTATGTCGGGCGCTGGCGTTGTTATTCAACCTGCTTACTGTGTTGGTGTTTGCCCGTATCATAGGGCTGTGGGGTTTCAACAAACGCGATGCATTAATAGCTGCATTGCCGGTGCTCATTATCCCTACGGCACACTTTTACACACGTGGCGACAGCATGTACCTCCTTTTCTTTGTGGCCACAGTTTACTACTACTTGAGGTACAACAAAAATAGGGGTATCGTCAATATTCTTATTGCGGCATTGTTTTCAGCAGCCTGTATCATGGTCAAGCAAACCGGTATCATGATCATAGGTATTACCGGTTTTTGCCTCTTGTTTATCGATCGTAAATTCCTGGCGGCTGTATTGTATGCTGCTGGTACATTTATCTTTAGCATAGCGATCTGTCATTTGTGCATCCCGCATCATGAACTAATGGCCTTGTATCAAAATGCCTATCTCGGACTTAAAAATGGTGTAGACCTTACGTTCATAGCCCAGATGTTTGGCAGCCCGTATTTCCTGGATATGGTGCCCTGTTATGTATTAGGGGGCATCATAGTGTGGCTGGCAATGAAAAGCGCAGACAAAGGTTTTCGCGCTATGGCTGCCGGTGCGCTTCTTTCTTTTCTCTTCGCATCGATCACCGGCCTGAAGATCGGCAGCAGCAATAACTACTTCATCGAGTTCCTCCTATTCGTGCTCATCTGTATCCCATACCTTCTACAACTGCCTGCAAGCGAAAAAATATTCTTCACTTTCAGGAAGCGCCCGGTTTCTATTCGTCTGTTTACGATGATCGCATTCATTATACTCATCAGTTCAAAGACTATGGGGCTTTTCTCAGCAGTATTTGTAGAACGTAGTTTTAAAAATGACACACAGGAGTACAACCGGGAGATCGGGCTAAGGCAATATTTTAATGATAGCCTGCACATAGCCAAAGGCGACTATATCTTTTTTACCGAGCGCAGGTTCACAGACAATATTTTCATTGAACACGCCATGATGCCCACTAAGGATGTGACCATACAGGTGTATAAAGCTGATCACAATACTTTTAATTACTCGCCCTTCATAGCAGGTATGAACAATGGATTGATCAAATACATCGTGACCACTGAGAAGAACGATGATATCAATCTCGATAATCAGTACATACCGTTCATAAAATTTGATAGCAGCCGGTTCAGGCTACTTGGTCACCGCTTTGGCTTTTGCATCTATGCCTATACTCCCGGATAGTTTATTAGAAGAAAATCTTGATCGCTTCGTATCGCGGGTTGCCCGGGTCTAAACCAAGCTCGGGGGCCACACACCCATGGTTCAGCGCTATCTCCAGGAAGCCGGCACTGTTGAACCGGCATAACGGCTCACCGGCAGCCACATCGCTGTAGTTTCTGCTGATACCGGTTATATCTTTCATTCGCGGGGTCTTGATCGTAAATGGTCTGTTCCCCACTATTGTTTCAAACTGTTGCTGCGTTATGTCCAGTACCACATTCTGGTAGGGGTCTATGTGCAACACATTACAATCCACGCCTTCAGCAGTCACTATGGGTTGCAGGATGCGGTGGGTGGTATCTACACTATGAGGAGTAAACGGCAGGGTACTTCCTGTGGCTATTTGCGCCACTATCTTCCCCGCATGGTGCATCCATTCGCCGAAGGTGTTTGCCGGCTCATTTTCAAAACAGATCCACACATCTTCTGATAGGTCACCGAATGCCAATGGCAGTAGCCCATTATCCGGTGCAATGAACCAGTACCCCTCTTTTTTAGCCAGCAATATCCTTGGTGTTTCGCCGTTGAAAACGTCTATAGGCACTATATGTATTGTACCCTTCGGGAAATGCGGATAAGCAGACAACAACAAGTATGCTGCCTGTATCAATGCATGCTGTGGTACCCTGTGTGTCACATCTGTAACGCGGGCACCGGGCGCATGTTGCAGCAGCACAGCCTTGGCCATGCTCACAGAAGCATCGCGCGTACCCAGGTCCGTTAATAATGTAATGATCGGTTTATTCACTGTAGTCAAATGATCATCTTGTTTCCACTACGAAATTAATGCATTTAGCGCAGGTAGCTCCTTGAAACAAAAAAGCCCGCATTGCTGCGGGCTTCTCACGAAATTATTGTCCTTTATTAGAGTGTGCGTTTCACTTCTACTTCTTCGAAGCCTTCTATGATATCGCCTACCATCAGGTTGTTGTAGTTCTTCACCATCAGGCCGCACTCGTATCCTGCGTTCACTTCCTTCACGTCATCCTTGAAGCGTTTCAGTGAGCTTAGTTCGCCGGTATGTACCACTATGCCATCGCGTATGATGTTCAGCTTGGTTTGGCGGGTCATCTTGCCATCAAGCACATAACAGCCTGCGATCGTGCCCACACCATTGATCTTGTAGATCTCGCGTATCTCTATATTGCTTACTGTCCTCTTCTCTACCTTTGGTTCCAGCAGGCCTTCCATAGCGCTCTTTATCTCTTCGATAGCATCGTAGATGATCGAGTAAGTGCGTATTTCGATATTCTCCTGTGTCGCCAGTTTGGCTGCCTGCATAGACGGCCTTACCTGGAAACCTATGATGATCGCATCTGATGCAGTAGCCAGCAATACATCGCTTTCTGTGATCTGGCCTACACCCTTATGCACCACATTCACCGCTACTTCCTGTGTCGATAGCTTCTGCAATGAATCGCTCAGTGCTTCTACCGATCCGTCAAAATCACCCTTGATGATCACTACAAGCTCCTTGAAGTTACCCAATGCAAGGCGGCGGCCGATCTCATCGAGCGTGATGTGCTTGCGTGCCCTGATACCTTGTTCGCGCATGATCTGTGCACGGTGGTTGGCCAGTTCCTTGGCAGCATTCTCATCTTCATATACTCTGAATTTCTCACCAGCCTGTGGTGCGCCATTCAGGCCCAGTACCTGCACCGGTGCCGATGGCCCTGCGGAGGTAACACGTTGTCCTCTTTCGTTGAACATTGCCTTGATCTTACCGTAATGCTGTCCGCATACGATCATATCGCCTTGCTTCAGGGTACCGTTCTGTACCAGTATGGTACTTTGATAACCACGGCCCTTATCCAGCGATGCTTCGATCACACTTCCTGTAGCATCCCTGTCCGGGTTGGCTTTCAGTTCCAGCAGTTCTGCTTCAAGTCCTATTTTTTCCAGCAGCAGGTCTATATTCAATCCCTTCTTGGCAGAAATCTCCTGGCTCTGGAAACTACCACCCCAGTCTTCCACCAATATATTCATCCCTGCAAGCTGTTCCTTTATCTTTTCAGGGTTCGCTCCTTCTTTATCTATTTTGTTGATAGCAAATATCATCGGCAACGTGGCAGCCTGTGCGTGCGATATGGCTTCTTTTGTCTGCGGCATGATCGCATCATCCGCGGCTACTACTATTACGGCCACATCGGCTACCTTGGCGCCACGCGCACGCATCGCCGTAAAGGCTTCGTGGCCCGGTGTATCCAGGAAGGTGATCTGCTTGCCCGTAGATGTCGTTACCCTGTAGGCGCCTATGTGCTGGGTGATGCCACCTGCTTCACCTGCTACTACATTGGCGCTGCGTACATAGTCAAGCAATGAGGTCTTACCATGATCTACGTGGCCCATGATCGTAACGATCGGCGCACGTGGCTGCAGGTCTTCTTCATTGTCTGCTTCTTCAGTTTCCTCATCCTGTTCCTGCTCCAGGTTGATGAATTCCACATCATACCCGAATTCACTGGCCACAAGCTCTATCACTTCAGCATCAAGGCGCTGATTGATTGATACCATGATGCCCAGGGTCATACACTTGCTGATCACATCAGCAAAGCTTACATCCAGCAGGCTCGCCAGTTCACTAACAGAGATAAACTCTGTCACCTGTATCACATTCGATTGTTCTGCGTTTTCAGCGGCAGTACGCTTATCAGCCATTTCATCACGCTTGTTACGGCGGTATTTAGCTTTCAGGTTTTTACTGCGGGTCGAGCCGGTCAGTTTAGCCTGTGTTTCACGTATTTTATCCTGTATTGCTTTGGCATCTACTTCCTGCTGTTGGGCATTCATAGGTGCATTGCGTGGTGCCCCGCGGCGGTCTCCGCCCTGGCCCGGCCTGAAGTTACTTTGGCCGCCACCGCTTCTTTGCCCGAAGCCGCCACCTTGTCCCGGTGGCCTTCCGGCTCCGCCGTTCTGCCTGTATGGACCCGGCGCTCTTTCGCCGCCACCCGTTCTCGGTCCTGATCCCGGTAATTGGCTCCTGTCCCGGTTATTAGGGTCTGGTTTATGAGTTTCCGGTTTTTTATCTACAGGTATGCGTTTGCGTTTGCGTTTTTCGCCGGCACTTCCGCCTCTGTCCCTGTCTCCCCTGTTATTGCCCGAAGGTTGCGATACTGGCAGTTCTATCCTGCCTATGATCTTTGGCCCTTCCAGCCTTGGGGCCTTCATTTCTATATGTTCAGGCTTCCCATCATCTTCCGGTTCAGCAGGTGCTGCCGGAGGAGGTGGGGGAGCTTGTGGCTCTTCTGCCTTTGTGGCCTCTTTCTTCTTTGCGGTAGTTTTGGTTGCTTTTGGCGCTGCCGTTTCTTTATCTTCTGCGGCATCTTTCTTCTTCGCTACGCCTTTCTTTGGCCGCGAAGCCAGGTTCATGTCCTCCAGGTTGATCTTGCCCAGTATGTTTGGCCCTTCTATTTTCGGGGCTTTTACATCAAGGTGTTCGGGTACTTCCGGCTCTTTCTTAGGCGCTGCTTCCTTTTCTGCGGCCTTTGCCTTCTTTGCAGGTGCCTTTGCTTCTTCCTCTTTTACTTCAGGGGCAGCAACGGGTGTTTCTGCTTTCTTTACCGGTGCAGGATCTATTTTGGCTACTACTGTTACCGGAGCTACCACTACCTTTTTGGTCTCTTCCTTAGGTTTTTCAGCCTCTTTGGGCTTCTCTTCCTTTGGCTTTGCAGGCGGCGCAGCTACTACCGGCTGTGGCTCTTCTTTCTTGTCCTTGGACGTAATATCCAGGTCTTCCTTGGTCTTCCTGATGCCATCAAGCAACGAACCTTTAGGCAAAGCGATCTCATCGCTCTTGCGCTTAGCGGCTTTATCCTGGGCAAACTCCACCTGTAAGGCTTTGTACATTTGCTCAGTCAACTTGGTGCTGGGGTTACTGCTGATCTCAAAGCCTTTATCGCCAAGAAACTCTACAAGGGTTTCCTTACCGATGTTAAACTCTTTGGCCGCTGCGAGCAACCGGGGTGTCGTTGTTGTTGTAGTCATTCTTCTTTTTAATTCCTTCTGATATTATTTCAAGGCAGCTTAAGCCTTATACAAACCTACGTTATTTTAACCGAATATGCCTGCTGCAAGCCTCATTTGCACTCATTTTAAGAACAACTTATCGTTATTCATTGTTGAATTCTGCCTGTAGTATCTTCTGTACATCGTTTACTGTTCCTTCTTCCAGATCCGTGCGGCGCACCAGCTCTTCTGCCGACAGGTTCAATACGCTCAATGCTGTATCGCAACCGATACGCTTGAATTCATCGATAACCCATGGTTCTATCTCATCTGCAAATTCATCCAGGTCAATGTCATATTCCTGTTCTTCCTTCACATCACGGTACACATCTATGCTGTAACCGGTCAGTTCCTGTGCCAGTTTGATGTTCACTCCCTTTTTACCAATGGCCAGGGATACCTGGTCTGGGTCAAGGAACACATTGGCAG
The DNA here is from genome assembly GCA_903877645.1 of uncultured Bacteroidota bacterium. Taxonomy (GTDB): domain Bacteria; phylum Bacteroidota; class Bacteroidia; order Chitinophagales; family Chitinophagaceae; genus Nemorincola. The sequence goes on from CAIRES010000072.1 coordinate 125,266, forward strand.
TATGCTCTTCGTTGTTCAGCTCCATCTTGTTGATGCGGGCAGGTGTCAGCGAGCGTTGCAGCAACAGCTGGATGTTATTGGTATAATTGATAATGTCTATATTCTCATTGCGCAGTTCACGTACTATACCATGGATACGGCTACCCTTCATACCCACACAGGCGCCTACAGGGTCTATGCGGTCGTCATAGCTTTCTACAGCTACCTTGGCACGCTCTCCGGGTTCACGTACTATTTTCTTTACAACTATCAGGCCATCCATGATCTCCGGCACTTCTATTTCCAGCAATTTCTCCAGGAATGATGGGTGCGTGCGGCTCAGGATGATCACCGGTGAGTTGTTGCGCATTTCTACTTTCTTCACCACAGAGCGTACCGCCTCGCCTTTCTTGAAGAAGTCGGTAGGTATTTGCTCGCTTTTCGGCATGATCAGTTCATTGCCTTCATCATCCAGCAGCAATATTTCCTTTTTCCATATCTGGTATACCTCGCCGCTGATGATATCACCAACGCGGTCGGCATATTTCTTCAGAAGGTTGTTTTTCTTCAGGTCGCCTATACGGGCAGCAAGCGTTTGCTTGGCAGCAAGTATCGCGCGGCGGCCGAAATGCTCCACATTCACCTCCTCATACACTTCCTCGCCCACACCATAATCCGGCTCTATTTTGATCGCCTCAGAGTAAGGTATCTGGATATTATCATCTTCCAGCATATCGTCTTCCACTATCTCCCTGCGGCGGAAGATCTCAAGGTCACCTGTCTGGTCGTTTACGATAACGTCAAAGTTCTCATCAGTTACATACTTCTTACGCAGCAATGTTTTGAACACGTCTTCCAATACCTTCATGAGGGTGGGCCTGTCGATGTTCTCTGCGTCTTTAAACTCCTGGAAGGAGTCAATGAGGTTGATGCTTGCCATAATTCTCTATTTTTCGCTGCCCTTATACAGGGGCGTTTAATTAAAAAATGATTTGTACAACTGTTTTTTTAATGTTTGCAAATGGTATCTGGGTAATGATCAATGCTTCTTTTGCCTTTGCCGGCTTTATTTCCAGCGTCAGGTGGTCTTCGGTTACTTCCGTCAACATACCGGTTTTTTCGGTGCTGTCGGTAAGCGTCACGGTCACTTTTCTGCCCACATTTTTTTTGTACTGCCGTGCGTTCAGCAGTGGCTCATCAACACCGGGGCTCGATACTTCCAGCGAAAAATCTCCGTCCGGGAACATTTGCGCCAACTCTATCTGCCCGTAAAGTTTACGGTTCATAGAAGAGCACATCTGTATGGAAAAACCGCTGTCTGCATCAAGATATACCTTGATATTATTTACAGGTTTCACTTTTATGCTCACGATAAATACATCAGTATCCTCCAGCAAGGGGGTCAGTAATGTTGTTACCTGTTCTATTATTTCTGCCATATAATAAACAACGAGGGGACAACCAGTGTCCCCTCTCTTTTGCTATTTCCAATGCAAATGTACAACAAATTTCCCATTTTTGAGGCCTTTTATTATACTCTCATTAATTATATTTTTATTAACATTATCTAAAGGGCTCTTTACTGGTGCTTTAGCCTTGTTTACCGCCAATACTATGTTATTAGCCTATCTCTTTTGTGTTACCTCTCACAAAACTACCTAACTTTGTGCCCTTATGTTATTCAGGATCATTACTTGGTTATTCGTCATCGGCATACTTGCGCGCCTGTTCTCCCGCTATATTTATCCTATAGTTAAGGTTACTTCGGCTACCGGTGCCCGCCTGCGCCAGATGCAGGATCAGCTCAACGAAATGCACCAGCAGGAGCAGCAGCGCACACAAGCCACCAGCAAACCCGCTGCACCTAAAAAAGGTGACTATATAGATTATGAAGAAGTGAGGTAAATATAATGTGCTATAAAAAAAATTTCTCTGAATCTCTTTTTGCATGAAATACGGCATAAACTATTACAGACATTTCCGCTATTTCAAAAACAACTTTATAGGGGAAATTCTTTAACAGCAGTTGCCTGTAATTCCCGCGTAGTAAGGTATATGAGTAAGGTGCTTTTTTTAATTTGATTAAGCCTATATCCATTTCATCTAAAAAGCGCTCGCCCAATCCAGGTACTTGTTCTTCATACCAATGATAAATCTCATTGAGCATATTTCGTACCTCGGCCTTAACGATAATCTGAAACATTAAGAAGCTTTTTTACTTCTGATAAATGCTTTTGTTTCTTCCCAGCTATATGATTTGCTTTCTCCGCTAACGTGTAATTGGCGCTCCTTATTCAGGAATTCAAGTTGTTCCTTAGTAAGGTCATGCGAGGTTAAATTATCTTCTAATAAAGAATAAAGACCTTTTATTTTCTTATCATCTGCTTCTGATAGATACGTCATTAACTGTTTTCTCATTCCGGCAGTTGTCATAAATTGGTTTTCAGTAAAGTTAGAGAATCTCGTCTTTTTTGACAAATTTTCACTGCTACTTAGCTTTAAACACATCATCCTCTATCGTCATTCCCTTTTTCAGGAATATGGTTTGTATTCCCATTAGTTTGGCCGATGCTATATGTTGCGGACTGTCATCTATAAATAAAGTTTCTTCTGGCTTAAAGCCGTTCTCCTGCAATACCCGTTCAAAGATAGATACCATAGGCTTGCGCAGGCCCACCCGGTGCGATAAGTACACCTTATCAAAGAATACGCCCAGGTTGGGCATCCCGTGGTTGCGCAGCAGCAAGGCATTGAAGGCCTCCTCATGTATCTCGTTGGTATTGCTCAGCAGCACCAGGTCATAATACAGCCGCAGTTGTTGCAGTATCTGCAACCGCCGCAGCGGGTAATCCAGTATCATGGCATTCCATGCATGCAATACCTGCGCTTCGGTGATCGGTGTGCTCGATACATGCTGCAAAGCACTTACAAACTCCTGCCGAGATACTTGCCCCATCTCGAACTTGTCAAAAAGGTCGGTCTGTTGTAGCTGCGAATACAACTCCGGGAAGTTAGTGATACCCGCCTCAATGAAGGCGTGCTCCGTAAGCTTGTAATCTATATTGAGCAGTACCCCGCCCAGGTCGAAAATGATGTGTTTTATCCCTTGTATCATGTGCTATGCAAATGTGCCAAAAAATTCAGCGATTTTTTATTTTATTCAAAATTAATTGAGCTGATAAATAGCCCACTATTCAAAAATACTACATTGCTGAATTAATGTTAAGTACTCGCGATGGGAATTCCCCCTTGCGGTTTGGGTTTGTGCATAGGCGAAGGGGGGTAGGGGGATGTTTTTTAATAGTATCTATAGCGTTTCATTATGAAACGCACTGTATTTAAAGATCAGGGGCAACCAGCCTCAAGTGGCATAATTTTTAAAGTAAGTATAAGAACCATAAAAAAACACGATCATGAAAAACACTATTCAGGGAATTAGCTTAAAACTATTTGTTCTCTTCGCTTGCCTGTGCTCCGGTTACAATAGTATAGCCCAGGATGGAACGACATCGCAAACAAGCTCCACCCATACCAGCACATCAACCGCAACCACCCCCGATACTATGTGGTATTCCAATCCCATAGTATGGGTAATTGCCGGCGTCGTGCTGCTCGTAATCATCATAGCAGCAGTAGCAAGCAACAGCAAAAAAGTATCTAATTCTGAAGTTTCAAGGACCACCACCACCACTACAACGATAAAAGAAGATTAGATCAATCGCTGTTTAATAAAATATAAAAGGGTTATACGTGAGTATGGCTCTTTTTTATTAGATACTTACAGGAGAATACCGGATTAAGGGATACTTCACAATGTTTTTCCTTTTTTTGCAAAAATCCTATACATTTGCACTCCTTTTGACGGTAAAACGTCATCGGTCCTATAGCTCAGTTGGTTAGAGCACCTGACTCATAATCAGGGGGTCCTTGGTTCAAACCCGAGTGGGACCACAATACAGACAAGGGTTTCAGAAGATTCAATCTCTGAAACCCTTTTTTTATGCAATAAAAACGCAAAGTTTTTCGGAAAAACAATGCAAGATTGGGAATAAGCAAGAAAAATATCAGCAACTGGATTTGAAATTCAATAAATGTGAAAACGCCACCAAATTTGGTGGCGTTTAACTTAATAAATATCCCCATTTATTCAATGCCTAAATCTTCACTCAGTTTTTGATGTCTTACCATTTGTATGAAATTTTGATGCTCGTCATCAATTGAATCGCATTGAAAAGATTCCTCTGTAGAACACGGGCCTAGTGCCGATATGCGCGATCAGCAGATAGCACGTAAAGGCTTATTAAAAAGCATTTTAGGCGCAGCAGCTATACCTGATATCGTTACCGATCAACTATACTTAATAATAAAAATGCCGTCCCACATTTCTGTAGGACGGCATTTTTAATTCAGTAGGTTTTTGCTCTTTTACTTCCTCAGGTTTATCTGGCACCCGATAGACCTTGTTTTTCGCGCGGCTACCTCTTTGCCCGCAAGCAGTGCATCCACCGCATCAGCTACATAGCGATGGCTTACTTTACTGGGGTCGGCACCATTATCATCTATCGCTCCATTGTACTTTACCACCCATTTCCCATTTTCTTTCCACACCACAAAAGCGTGCGGCGTTTTCTGCGCACCAAAATTGCGCACGGCTGTCTGTTGGTTGTCGTACAGGTACGGGAAGTTAAAATGTTCCTCTCTCGCCTTCTCTACCATTTTAGGATAGCTGTCCTCATCATAAAGCACCGTATCGCTGGAGCTTATCGCTATCACCGGCACACCCAGCTTCTTATATTGGTCATTAAGCGCATTAAGCCGCGGTGGGTAAAGTTTTGCAAACGGACAATGGTTGCAGGTGAATACAATAATAAAACCCTTCGCATCCGGAAAATCCTTCAGCGAAACCAGCTTACCATCCACATTCTTCAACTTAAAATCACTGACCACCTTATTGTCAGCCACAGTAAATGAAGATGCAAACACTGCCGCAGCAGTAAGCACAACTGCACATACTGTACTAAATATCGATCTGTTCATATTTATCCAATTACTCTTTCACAAATTTCTTGATCATCGATTGCTTGGTCTTTTCATCCGTCAGCTGCAGAAAATAAACACCGGGTGCATAAGCACTGATATCAATACCATTGCCTAGTTGCGGGCGCGGCAGCATACACATGGTGCGCCCCTGCGAATTGGTGATGGTGATATAATATACCTGCATCGCAGGGTCAGTAAGCGATATATTCAGCTTATTGCCCGCAGGATTAGGATAAAGATTAAAATCGCCAGATGGCTTTTCTGTATTACCTACACCGGTTGCATCAACTACTACAAACTGCTGCATCATCCCTCCGTCTTCATGCGGTGCAAAGTGGCAATGGTACATGAACGGATGAATAGGATCTGCGTAGTCGTTGAACTTGGCAACAAAAGTCACGGTGTCATTTACCTGCAGATAAAAAACGTCTTTCCAGCCGCCCTCATACGCACCTACAGGATGTGAGCTGCGCGATACAATTTTGAACTCTACATCATGAATATGGAAGGCATGGCCGAAAACATTATTATTGATCACAGTCCACTTTTCTGTAGTTCCTAATACCACTGTTTTATTAATGGTATCAAAGTTATACAGCGTGTGATCGAACTGGAAAGGCAGTCCGCCGGGGCCTGGCGTGCCATCGGTTACGGTCACCGTACGGCTCACAGTTGCATCGGCAGTTGTGAGGTAAGTGTTGCTGGCCAGTGTAGCAGGTACAGATGTAATAGCACCCGCCGTGGTTGCACCCACATTGATGTGCAGCACATTAAAATTACGGTTGTTCAGCAGGCTGCCGAAGTTGCCTGTAGCCGAAGGCTCTCCGCCACCAAAGCCAAACTCCTGGCCCGCATTATAGGCCACCAGGTCTATGCTGCTGCCTACAGCATCACCACCCAGATCCACCATTATTTCGGCACGCTCACCCACCAATAGTTTGATGCGGGTAGCAGATACAGGTGCATTCAGTAACCCACCGTCATTGGCTATGATATAGAAAGACCTGTTGTCGCTAAAGCCGAGGTTATACCCCCTCTCCATCTCAGCATTCAGTATCCTCAGCCTCACATATTGCTTGGGCAGTGTCACCTGCGGGTGCAGGGTACCATTCACCATGCCCGTATCACCATAGGCGCGGGTGCAGCAAAGGAAGGCATTGGTTGCATCAAAATTACGGCTGGTCAGCGCCAGGGGAATATCGTCCACACCATAGGTGCGTGGCAGTGCCAGTGCAGCCTCTTCAGCGTCCCTTACTATGATAAAACCACCGAGACCGGTGGTCATCTGCTGCTCTGCCATCTGGTGCAGGTGCGGGTGATACCAGTAGGTAGCTGCCTGGTTGGTCACCAGCCAGTAGGGTTGCCACACCGTACCCGGGGGTATGATCTGGTGCGGTCCGCCATCCATTACCGCCGGCAGGTGCATACCATGCCAGTGCACGGTAGTGCTGTCGTTCATGTAGCTATGCACATTCATATGCACAGTATCGCCTTTATTGAAGAGTAAGGTAGGGCCCCAGAAGTCGCTGTTGATACCGCCCGTTACGGTCTGGTTACCCGGCAAGAACTGTTTAAAGGTATCCTTCAGGTTCAGGTTGAACGTCGTTCCCGATATCGTATCAGGGATCACCAGGTTGTTGTATTGCGCAAAGCTGTTATAACCAGCCACGGAAAACAATACGATCGCAATAAGATGCTTTAACTTCATAAAAATCGGTTTGTAATTGTTTAGACGTCGATACTGCTCGATTCCTTCGTTCCGTGCGAAAAAAACTTTTGCAAAAAATGTTAAATAAGAATAAGAAGGTAACCTTTACACTTAAAGTCACTACCTTGATTGATCAAACTGTATACATATACCATGGATAATACCCCGAACTCTGTAGTCATAAAAATTGCGTCACAGCAGGATTATGACCAGATACATAAGCTTAACCACTCCATTTTTGCAGAAGAGATCCCGCAACATGAACAACAGCATGACAATCGGCTTATAGATAGTTTTCATGAGCGCAATACTTATGTCATAGCCACAGGCGGACAGGATATTATAGGCATGGTATGCTATAATGCCGTAAGGCCGTTTTCGCTCGATAAAAAACTGGAGGCTTTGGATTCCTACCTGCCGGCTCACGAAAAGCTGGTAGAGGTAAGGCTATTTGCCGTAAAGAAAGAATGGCGCAAGCACGGTATAGGCATAGGTATGCTGAAAGTGCTGATACCCGACCTCATAGCCCGGGGTTATGATCTCGGTGTAATATCAGGCACACCTAAAGAAGCAGAATTGTATAAAAATATAGGCGCAATATCTTTCGGTCCGCTTGTCGGCACCGCCGAGGTACCGTATCAGCCCATGTACTTTTCCCTTGCCAACCTGAAAGGAGCGTTCAAGATATGATCAACTTCACCACGGGACCTGTGGCTATATTACCTGCCGTAACGCAGGCACTCACCTCTGAACCGCTCTCACATCGCTCGCAGGCATGTCAAAACCTTTATCAAAGCACCACCGCAGCCATATGCGAAAAGATGCATGCAAGGAACACCTATATAATGACGGGCAGCGGCACGCTGGCCAACGAAGTAATGATAGCGCAGATATCCCAGCTCGGCAAACATGGTCTGATATTATCAAATGGTGAGTTTGGCAACAGGCTCATAGAGCAGGCACGCAGACAACAAGTAAGTTTTGATGTTGCAAAGTGCACCCCGCAACTCTTTTTTATGCCGGCATGGAAAGAACAGTCCATAGCCAGGGGGCTTGGTTCATACTCCCAGTGGCACCAGAAGAGGAAATAAAGCAGTTGCGTTGGTTCAGTCCGCTTTTTTGAATTGGTAAGACAAAGCCTAACAAACACTACTCGCATTAATGATTTTTGTACGTATTCTTTAAAGTGCAGACTCACAGCTAGAACCGGTTTATCGTCAACCACCGGCTTTGAAATCGCACATCAAAATCCAGATAAATGTTCTATGTCTCAAAATTCTCATGAAAAAATGACTTGCAGGTTCTTTTCTGCGAATTTCTATTAGTTTTGTCACTAACTAAAAAACATCAAAATATGAGAAAAGCCCAATTGATCGTTACTATCGCCCTGATGGGGATATTTTTGATTACCGGATGCCGGACAAGCAGTTCATCTTCGCCATCGTATAGTATGAGAGCTACCATCGGTACCGCATCTATGGATGGAACAATTTGTACAGCCGCAGTTGCCGGAACAGCTTTGGGAATCGGTGGAGTAACTGTCACTGGGGGAACTGGCGGCCCTCCGGAGATCAACCTCACGATTGCCAACTGGGGAGGTTCTGCCGGTGTTTTTTCAATCGGCACGGTGTCGTCAGGTTCTTTTGCTGAGTATGTAGTTTCAGCATCTTCAACTTTGGTATCGCAAAGCGGTTCAATAACCATTAGTTCGGTATCTACTACAACGATTACCGGTACGTTCAATTTTACCTGTACAGATGGCACCGTAATTTCCGCGGGCACATTCTCTGCAAAAAGATATTGATGATCTAATAAGCATATAAAAGAAAGGAGTTGCATTAAGTTGCAACTCCTTTCTTCGTCTTCATTAACAGCTCTGCCTCAGCATTACATGATCCCTACCGGTTCCATATATATAGCTAACCCAATAAGGCAATTTGAGCAATGGTATTCTTAAAATGAAACTCATTCTTAACAAAGCTGTTGGCATTACTTTCAAAGATGCTCTTGTCTACAATTTTATACGTCAGGTATATGCTCGGCAACGCGGTAATGATGATCACAGACAAGATATACCTCATTACCCGCTGTTCTCTTTTCTTATCTTCAAAGGCTTTTTTAGGCAGCTTCATGTACCTCACGATCAGGTAAGAGCTGATGCAGATAAATACACTATTGATAAAGAACAGGTAAAACGCGCCCAAAAAGTAATACCAGTTCCCGGTGGCTATACCAAAACCTGCTGTGCATAGAGGGGGCATCAATGCCGTTGCTATCGCCACACCGGGGATCGCATTGCCTTTCTCTTTGCGTGTGCCGCTCATTATCCCGGCAAGGCCGCCAAAAATGGCAATAAGAACATCCCATATTGATGGTGTTGTCCGTGCTAGCAATTCCGATTGGGCTTCATGCAGTGGCGTAACCATAAAATAAAAGGCAGACACACTCACACTGATGATCACAGCTATCAGAAGATTTTTTAGGGCCCTCCTGATAAGTTCAATATCATTTATTCCCATCCCAAGGCCCACACCCATTATCGGGCCCATCAACGGGGATATAAGCATCGCCCCTATGATCACCGCCGTGGAATTTACATTGAGGCCAATCGAAGCAATGAATATCGCAAAGATCAATGACCACAAATTGCTCCCCTTAAATTCAACATTCCGGCTGATGGAATCTATTATCTCGGTATCATGTGCGCTGTCTTCATGCAAGCTGAAGCGATCTGCCAGGAAGTTCTTTATCGACATGAATAATTGTTTCATAGCAGGACTATTTTTCCGAGAACTTTTTATAAAACTTACCTATCGTCAGCCCCTGCACTATAATGGAGAATATAACAACCATATACGTGATCGTTACAAACAGGTCCTTATGCATCTCTACCGGCAGCGATAACGCCAGCGCTACAGACAGGCCTCCGCGCAGGCCACCCCACGTAAGGATGGCTATTGCGTTTTTCTCAAAATTAATTTTGCGCCGTAGCAGGGTAACGGGTATCGCTACTGATACCCACCTGGCTATCAGTACCACACCTACGCTCACAATACTGATGATCAGGATGGTTTTGTCAATTTTCAGTACGAGCATCTCAAACCCTAACAGCATGAACAAAAGAGCATTAAGTATTTCGTCGATCAGTTCCCAAAATTTACTTAGGTACTCCTGTGTTATATCTGATATCCCCGATTCACGCGCTTTGTTACCGATCACTATACCTGCTACAACCATCGCCAGGGGGCCTGATATATGCAGCTTATCAGCCAGCAGATAGCCTCCCATTACGATAGCAATTGTGATCAGCACTTCAACCTCGTACTTATCTATGGATTTGAGCGAAAGGAAACCTACATACCCCAGCAGCAGGCCATATAATAATCCTCCCCCGGCCTCTCTCAAAAACAAAACGCAAATGTCCACTGCCGATAGCTTATCGATTCCTGTTTGGGCCACCTCAAGTATCGTTATAAAAACAACTACCGCCACACCGTCATTGAACAGTGATTCCCCCGCAATTTTAATTTCCAGAGATTTTTGAATTCCCGCCTTTTTCAATATAGCCAATACCGCTATCGGATCAGTTGGCGAAATAAGCGCTGCAAAGAGAAGGCAGTATATGAAGTCAATATTCAGATGAAATAAGATCAATAAAAAATGCAGCATCGCGCCGATTAAAAAGGTTGATATAACCACACCCACAGTAGCAAGGGTGAGAATAGGCAACGCCTGCTTTTTTAAACTGTTGGCATCAATATGCATGGAGCCTGCAAATAACAGGAAACTCAGCATTCCATTCATAAGAAGGCTATGAAAATCTATTGACGTAATAATATGGATCAGATCCTCCGATTGTTTGGGTAACAGCTCGGCGGTAACTAGCAGCAGTCCCGAGGTTACCAGTGATAGCACCATTATCCCTACCGTTGGCGGCAGTTTTATAAATCTGTGGTTGATGTAGGAGAACAATGCAGCCAGGCAAATAATAAATACAAAAATTTCAAATTGCTGCATGGTAATACTTTCCTTAAAAGTAGCGAAATTCTTTGTGTCCCCGGAGAATCTCGGCTCAATAATAGCTCTCTTCAGCCTGGTTGCGCGGTGCCGGTACACAAATATAAAAGGTCGCTCCGAGGCAATCTTTCCGCCATGACTGCTTATTGATAAAACAGATGCTGAAGGAGAATTTATCAGCCAATAGCAGACTCATTTGACATGCGCCCGCTACTTTAAACTATGTGTATATTTTGCAACTAACCCCCATACCATTTAAATAGACTACCTTACACCCATCATTGCTTTCAGTCGTAGATCATCCCCGGGTCATTTACCTCCTGCTTACCGCTTACATAACTGGGACTAGGATTTTCCCCTTTGGAACCCCCTTTCTTGTTTATTCTACGCATAAAACATAATTAAGTAATATATATGGATACTGAATATTTTAAAGGCCAGCTCAGGCATGTGAAGTTTAAAGACGCAGCCAGCAACGAATTCCTTTTTGCTCGCCAGGCCTTGCACTGGATCGCTATAAAAGGCCCCTTTGATGTCTACTTCACCCTCGGCTACGACCTGTATCCAAAAGTGAAGGTAATGCTCACCCTCGAAGATACTGCCATACCTAAGAGGGCCAATGTGATCAAAAACTGTATCCCAAACAATGATATAGTCGTAGAGAACAACGCTAAAAGGCGCAAAGACATCTTCTCTAAAGAATATGACTGGGTAGATAAGAAGACACTTGAAGCCGTTGTAAAAGCAGAGTTTATGGACCTCTTAAAATTGGTCCGTAACGAGCTGGATGGCAAAAACAAGATGGAAGAAAAAGCACTCGCTAATGCAGAGATATGATCAATGAAGAACAAGAGCTGTATTCATTGCAGCTCTTGTTCCTTCTTCACCTCATTAAGCATTACGCTGATACCCCACAAACAATGCTATCCATGCCGACCGCGCCAGCCGCTGTATAGGTGGTTGCAGTAGTATCAGTAATGCTGCATTGATACCCAGCCACCACCATATCCTGTTGTCTTTTACAGACATGCCTATCCCGAACCACCATAGCGCAAACGTGATGCCGCTGAAAAGAACAGTAATGCCATAGCTCACAAAGCCTGTACCGAAATAGAACCCTGTCTGCAGCTCAAATTTCTGGCCGCATACCGGGCAGGTCTCCGGCATTTGCATCGTCGTTCTCAGGTCGTAAGGGTTGGGGTTCAGAAAAAGGTCACCCTTCCTGCAATGCGGGCATTTATTAGTGGCAATGCTCCATAAAAGCCCGTGGCTTTGATCTTCTGTCTGCATAAATTGGGTTTAAACATCCCCTCCCGGTGCTTTTCTGAACGCTTCAGGGGTCATGTGTGTACACTTTTTAAAGAACTTGGTAAAATGAGAATTATCTGTAAAATTTAATTGCAGTGCGGTCGCTGATATACTTTGGTCAGCGTTGATGAGCAGCCTTTTCGCCTCCAGCAATATTCTGTCCCGTATCAGCTCACCGGCGGCCTTGCCCAGTAGGTCTTTGCACAGTGCATTCAGGTGATTGGGGGTGATGTACAGCATCGAGGCATATTCCTTTGGCAACCGCTTCTCTGCATAATACCGGTCCACCAGTTTTCTGAAATTAAATAATATAAGCTGATTTTGCAATGGTGCCTGCGCTTCGGTTTGGCCGCCGCTGCTGCGCCATACCGTTATAAATACTTCTATAAGGCACGCCCTGATCATATCGAGCGATACCGCATCACTTTCTTTAACTTCGGCTACTATCTTTTCAAATATGCTTTTTGTTGCCCGGTATGCATCATTCGCCAGCAGGCACACACTCTCCTGCGCCACACCTCTCAGGAAACTATATTTTTCCAGGTACTGCCCGTCCGACAGGAACGAACGAAATAGCTCTTCTGAAAAATTGATCACGAAGCCATCCACTTCCCCCTCAAAATTCCAACTGTGTACCTGCCCGGGTATCATAAAATAGATCTGTCCGGGCTGCACATCAAACCGTTCAAAATCTATGGTATGGTAGCCTCGGCCTTCTGTGAAAAATACAATATGGTAAAAGGAATGCCTGTGTGCCAGGTGCAGATTAGGGTGTACCTTCAAATAAGCAGCAAATGGCGCCGCGATCAGTTCCTGCAGCACATGATCATCATTGCTGAGTGAGCAGATATCGTATACTGGTATTGTATTTTTCAACTGTTGCATTGCATCGCAAAGATACCGCTCATGTGTGCAATGATGTTGTAAGAAGCAGGGTTTTATTTGTACTTTTTACGGTTTATGCACTTTTGGGTATTTTCAACTACTTCATGTAAGATTCGTGCGCAAGTAAGTCCCGCATATTATCTTTACCCCATCGATGACCAAGCAAGCAAAAGCACACCTCGCCCTCTTAGGCGCCAATATATTCTATGGTGCCGGCTTTACTATTGCCAAGCTGGTGATGCCCCGGCTCATTCAGCCTTTAGGGTTTATCTTCATCAGGGTAGGGGTGGTCATGTTTTTATTTTGGCTCAGTTACCTCGGTGGCAGCAAATTTCGCAGCAAGATTGACCGCAAAGACTGGCCGGTACTCATCCTTGGTGGGCTGTTCGGAGTGTCTATGAACCAGATGCTGTTCTTCACAGGACTCAATCTCACATTCCCGATACACGCCGCGCTCATCATGATGAGTACGCCACTGCTTATTACCATCATTTCCCTGTTTGTGTTACGCGAAAGGATCACTGTCAGTAAAGCCTTCGGACTGATAATAGGTGTTAGCGGTGCCTTTCTCCTGATGAGTGCCGGCAAAGAACTCACCGTCACCGGCAGTTCTGCCCTCGGCGATCTCTTCGTATTCGGCAACGCATCCTCCTATGCCATTTACCTGGTCATGATCAAGCCATTGATGCATAAGTACCGGCCTATTATTGTGGTGAGATGGGTCTTCTTTTTTGGCTTTCTTATCGTCATACCTTTTGCCTGGCCACAATTCTCTGCCATTCATTGGTCGCAATTTGGTTTCACCGATTACCTGTGCGTGGGCTTTATCGTAATATGTGTCACCTTTTTCACTTACCTGTGGAATGTTTATGGCCTTCACATATTATCGCCATCGGTTGCCGGGGCCTACATCTATATGCAGCCCATATTCGCGGCTATTATTTCTGTGGTCTTTGCCGGCGAAAAGCTCACCCTCATAAAATTCCTCGCTACTATCCTTATCTTCAGTGGTGTGTTTCTCGTCAACTTTGGATTCAGAAAAAAGAGAAAGGATATGGAAGATGAATTAATGCCCGAATAATTTAAATGATGAATGCCAGATACTTATTCACCTCACAGCGCCTCGGATTCCGCAACTGGCTTCCGGCAGATATTGCCCCCATGGCCGCAATAAACGAAGACCCTGATGTCATGGAGTTTTTTCCTGCTATCAAAACGTACAAAGAAACTGAAGAATTTATTGAACGGATGCAACAGCAAATGGCTGATATAGGCTACTGCTATTTTGCGGTGGAGAAGCTGAATGATGGCGCATTCATAGGCTTCATTGGCCTTTCAGATCAGGTATTTGAATCAAGCTTCACGCCATGTACAGACATTGGCTGGCGACTTGCGCAAGATCAATGGAATAAAGGCTATGCTACTGAGGGCGCGCAACGATGCCTGACCTATGCCTTTGACAAATTGGGTATCACTAAGGTACACGCCATAACGCCTGCCATCAACCTGAGGTCGCAGCGCATCATGCAGAAAATAGGCATGAAAAAAGCAGCGGAGTTCATGCACCCGCTGCTTATTAATGACGAAAGATTAAGAGAATGTGTAGTGTATGAAATAGGGAAATGATATAGTGGTTACTCAGTTATCGGTTCTGCTATCTTCCCGTCGATCACATGCCAGTTTTGTACTTCTTTAACTACCTTGCGTTGTTTGCGCGCCATTTTAGCCATTGCCTCTACCTTACTTTTCTCTGCATTCGCCACACTGTCGCGCTCATGTTGTTGCTCTGCTTTTACCTGCGCTACTCCCTGCCCGATACCCGTAGTTATCCCTGCAGATATACCAGCTTTATTGCCGTTGCTGTAACCGCTGTCATAAGCAGTTTGCTTCATGCCGGGCATCATCAGGAAAAATGCTATTCCACTTAAAACTATACCGATAATGAGGCCGATCAAGATCTTTTTCATGGATGAAAGATAAATTTTTTGAGTTATAAATGTACTACAATACTATCGTAAAACACATTATCGCTCCCGGCATCACTAACCATTAACAATAAATATCACCTGTTCCGATAAACGAGTATAGGTCGAATTTTATAATTTGTTAAATTTATGGCATGTAAATTGCACTATGGCAGTGAATACCCCTGATGATTATCTAAAATCGTTTTGCCGTGCGCCTTAAAATTGTACCCCTGCTCATCTTAGGATGCTTTTATTTAACATCTGTTTTCGGGCAGTCACCAAACCCCAATATAGACTATGAGTCAGGTACGACTTCGTACTGGCACTTTTTTACAGGGTCCTGCTGTCCTATATCCACTCCGGTAAGTACATCGGCTATACTCAACAGGCATACGCTTACATCAGGTACTTCTATAGACCCCTATGGATTATTCCCCATCATATCCCCCGACGGGGGAAGTTATTCGTTAAGATTGGGTAATTCGCTTCCTGGTGCAGAAGCTGAAAAAGCACGGTACTATATCCATGTCCCTGCTTCTTCTTCAGAGTTTAGTATTCTTTTCAGGTACGCCGTTGTGTTCCAGGATCCCGGGCACCCACCATCTGCTCAGCCCAGGTTTGAAGTAAAAGCCTACGATTCAGCCACGAATGATCCCATTCCCTGTGCTCAATTTACTTACGTTGCAGACTCCACATTACCAGGTTTCCACCGCTCCTTACTGGACACATCTGTCTTTTATAAGGGGTGGACAACGGGTAACATTAATCTGACTGGAAGAGGAGGAACAACGATCACTATGGACTTTGCATCCGGTGATTGTGCGTTGGGAGCTCATTTTGGTTATGGATACCTGGATATGAGTGCCGGGCTCTTTGCAATTACAACCAACAAATGCAGTCAGGATTCAGTAACGCTGCATGCGCCGCCGGGCTTCGATCTTTATTCATGGTATGATTCAACATTCACTACATTGCTTGGCACCTCTGATTCTATAATACTGCCTGCGACGCTGGCCCTGACAAAGTATGGACTGATATTAAGGCCCATTTCCGGCTACGGATGTGAAGACACCCTTTATACCAGCATAAGAACTTCCAGTATTCAGTTGCAACCTGATACCGACAGGGTTATTTGTCCGGGTAAAGAGCTTACTCTCAATGTAAGGGCAACTGATACAACGCAACACCTTACCTATTCCTGGATACCTGCAGCCGGCTTAAGTTGTGCAGATTGTAAGAACCCCACTACTACTATTCTTGCTGATGCAACCTATATTGTAAAAGTAGCCAACACCTTTGGGTGCCAGGTCTATGATACTATTCATGTTCTGCTCGATACGATCTCAGTAGCCATTTCTGACAATACAATAATTTGTAAGAAAACAGACGTTACCCTTGTATCGTCTACTAATGGAGCCGCCGAGCCGCTTACTTACGTGTGGGCTCCTGCTGCTGGTTTAAGTTGCACTGCGTGTGCTGTTCCCACAGCAAGTCCTGATACAACTACGTCTTATATGCTAACAGTTACAGACGGTAATAATTGTACTGTGCACGATTCAGTCAGGGTATTTCTGGATACTTTGAAGATATACCCATTCCATGATACAAGTATTTGTCAGGGTTATCCTGTAAAGCTTAGTGCTTACATTATAGCTAATGTTTCTCCGGTTAATTATTCATGGTCTCCCCCAGACGGGCTGAGTTGTACATACTGCTCTGATCCGGACGCTAGTCCAAATAGCACTACTACATACTATGTTACTGTTACTGATGCAGACCAGTGTAGTGCTACTGATACCGTAGTACTTACTATTGATCCCTGCAACATTGCCTTTCCTTCAGCATTCACGCCGGATAACGATGGACTAAATGATATAATCAGGGTTGTAGGGCAGCTCGATTTTTATAGCAATTTCTCTTTGAGCATATTCAACAGGTGGGGAGCACGCGTATTTTATACAAACGATATATCGGCCGGGTGGGACGGTGTTTATAATGGTACCCCACAAAATATCGGGACGTATTTCTACCTCATCGAATACTCGCTTTATGGTGCAAAGCATTTGCTGAAAGGAGATTTTCAATTGATCAGGTAAAGCGCAAATAGATACCCGATTGAGAGACTCTATTAATCCTCATGGGTATAGGGTGATAGCCAATATTTATCCGTTTTTGGCCCATTTTGGAGATATAAGAATTCTTCCTGTACTCAATTATAGAATTTTTCTATTCCCCAATTTAATTTTTCTGTTTCTTTTACGTTTATTAATGCCAGCTTTGTAAAAAATAAAAAGTGCTATGTCGAACGAAAAAAATAAGGACCGCAAACTTACATCTGCATCTGGCAGGCCCTATGTCGAGAATGAGAACTCTTTGAGTGCTGGCCCACGTGGCCCATTACTGCTGCAGGATTTCATCCTGCATGAGAAGATGGCACACTTTAATCGTGAACGTATACCCGAGCGTGTGGTTCATGCTAAGGGTACCGGGGCTTTCGGCACATTCACAGTTACGCACGATATCAGCAAGTATACCAAAGCCAAAATATTCAACAAGATCGGTAAGCAAACCAAATTGCTTTTACGTTTCAGCACCGTGGGTGGCGAAAAGGGCAGCGCGGATACAGAACGCGATCCGCGCGGATTTGCCATCAAATTCTATACCGAGGATGGCAACTGGGACCTCGTAGGCAACAACACGCCGGTATTCTTTATCAAAGATGCGAAGAAATTCAGCGACTTCATTCATACGCAGAAACGCGACCCGCGTACCAACTGCAAAAACCCCACTATGATGTGGGATTTCTGGAGCCTCAATCCCGAAAGCCTGCACCAGGTTATGATACTCATGAGCGACCGGGGCACCCCTCATGGCTACCGCCATATGGATGGCTTCGGCAGCCATACCTTTTCACTCATCAACGCTAAAGATCAGCTGGTATGGGTCAAATTCCATTTCAAGAACATGCAGGGCATCAAAAATTTCACCAATGATGAAGCTGCTGCGATGAAAGGCATAGACCCTGATTTTGCACAACGCGACCTTGTAACTGCCATTGATAATAAAGACTTCCCTAAGTGGGCGTTGAAGATACAGGTCATGACACAGGAGCAGGCTAAACAATCGCCTTTCAATCCGTTCGATCTTACCAAGGTATGGCCCCACGGCGATTTCCCGCTCATAGATGTCGGTGTTATGGAGCTCAACGAAGTGCCTAAAAATTACTTTGCACAGGTAGAGCAGTCAGCATTTGCGCCGGCACATGTTGTTGCCGGCATCGGTTACTCACCCGATAAGATGCTGCAAGGCCGCCTTCTCTCTTATCCGGATGCGCATCGCTACCGCCTCGGTGTCAATTATGAGCAAATACCCGTCAACAAATGCCCCTACATGGTCAATAACTATGAGCGCGATGGCCACATGCGCATAGATGGCAATGGTGAAGATGCACCGAATTATTTCCCCAATAGCTTTGATGATATATCTGTAGATAATGTCTACAAGGAGCCGCCAGTAGCATTAGACAGCATTACCGCCGATTGGTACGACCGTAATGGCCTGGGCGAAAACGATCACTATACCCAGCCGGGCCTTTTATTCACTAAGGCTATGAACGACTATGACAGGCACAACCTGGTGAGTAACATCGTGGGAGCAATGAGTGGCATTGCGGGTGAAAAAAAGGACCTCATCATCGACCGGCAACTTTGTCATTTCTTCAGGGCTAACGCCAACCTGGGCATGGCTATAGCAAACGGTCTGGGTGTGGATATAGACAAAGTAATGGCTGCAATGAAACATGAGGCCGCGGTGTAGTGATCTGATACAGTCAGGGTAGCGCTACACCAATAGCCACGGCTTTTAAGACGTGCCACATAAGCAGGATGGTTGGCTTTAGCAAAATTGCCCGTGAACTGTATTTTAAATATAAATACTAGCTATTGGGTATGAGAAAGGGTTTCACCGCACGAAGCCCTTTCTTATAGCCAAAATTCCCTGATTTGCACCTTTTCACAATACTTTTATTTAAATTTAATATTTTGTCTTAATAAATGACGACCTTTGTGGCTGATCAAAAAAAATTATTGAAATATGGGGAGGTCCAGGGAAACAATGGGTAAAAAGGAAAAAGAGAAGAAAAAAGCAAAAAAGAAGCAGGATAAAGAGGAGCGCAAAGAAGACAGAAAAACAAATAACAGCAAAGGCAAAAGCCTTGATGACATGATGGCCTATATCGATGAGAATGGCAATATCACATCAAAACCACCGGATCCCCTCACACGCAAGAAAGAAATCAATCTCGAAGATATACAGCTCGGCGCTGCCAAAATAGATGAAAGTGCGCAGGAAGTGATCCGCAAAGGCGTGGTTACTTATTTCAACGAGGCAAAAGGATATGGCTTTATCAACGACCTGAGAAGCCAGGAAAGTATATTTGTACACATCAACCAGCTTACTGAGCCTATCAAAGAAAGAGATAAAGTTGTCTTCGAAATTGAGCGCGGCCCCAAAGGATATAATGCAGTAAGAGTAAAGAAAGCTGTCTAAAAATTGTAGCATCTGCACTATTATAATGAGGGCAAATGCACTAACAGGCATTGTTTTTTTCGATAAGTTGAAAATATTTTATGTTTTTTCAAATATTTTCCATATCTTTACTCTTTATTCATCAAAATTATCAAAATGCAAGAAGGTACAGTTAAGTTTTTCAATGGCACCAAAGGATTTGGTTTCATCTCTCCCTCAAACGGCGGAGAAGACATTTTTGTTCACGTTTCAGGTCTTTCTGACGAAATTCGCGAAAACGACAAAGTGAGCTTTGAAGTAGAAAATGGTAAAAAAGGTTTAAACGCAGTTAACGTAAAAGTTATCTAAGCTTATTCATACAGCATCATTTATTGCCCCTCTTTTGAGGGGCTTTTTTTATGCCCGCTTTTATGCTGCTGCCGTAGCTACAATGGTCAGTTTCTCCATTTTCATAATGCTGTTGTAAGCCAGATCTATGAATAAGGTGGTATCCAGGTTGCGGCCGTGATTGATCTCATTGAACAGGGGAGTGTACTTCTTGTTCTCCAGCGAGGAGAGCAACTCGAACTTACGGGTCTGCAGCCACAGCGGAAATGGCGCTGCTACATGACAGGTGATGGTATGCACATTGTTCAGCAGCTCGGTGGTATAGGTAAGTTGCACGTCCACAATGGCCTTGCCGGGATCGTAGGATAGTATGATAGTTTTGTCCATGCCGTTTTCTTTAAAAGAGTAAACTGAATAATTCATCGCAAAAGCTTCATGCGGCATGGCCATATATAACTATGCAGCCAATTCAACTGCCGGCGGTGTGATCTGTATGATCTTCAGCCAGGCAAAAAACCGGATCACCGGGTAAATAGGGTCCACCTCGTGCCAGCGTTTGCCAAAATTGATAGACGATGGGTACTTGTGGTGATTATTGTGATAAGACTCACCCAGCATCAGTATATCTACGCTAAAGAGATTCTCGGAAGTATTCTTCAGAATATAATTCTTGTAGCCGTATTTATGCGCAAACCAGTTGATCACCGCTCCGTGAAAAGCACCCATAGACAGGATCACCGGCAGCAGCAGGTACTGCCACGGTGAAGTGGCATACTTAATAAAAATAGCCAGGTACAATATCGCCCACAGCAGGCGCGACAAGCCTGAATTGGCCCACTTGTCAAAGCTTTTCCACTCAGGCACATTCTTGGAGAACTTGGCTTCTGTGTCTATTTTGCCATGGAAGATGCCTGTGTAGATATTCCGGGTGCGCCACATCATCGAAAAGATGTTTTTGGAGAATGAAGGCGAGTGCGGATCAAGTTCGGTATCGGTATGTGCATGGTGCAGGCGGTGCATAATGGCATAAGCTCTCGGGCTCATGTATGATGAGCCTTGCGTAATGTAGGAGAGGATAAAAAACACTTTTTCCCAGCCCTTGCTCATCGTGAAAGCCCCGTGCGCTCCGTATCTGTGCTGGAAAAAGGTTTGGCAAAACAATGAGGCATACCATATGCCTACGAAAAAGAGGACAATTATCATGACTAAAAATTTGAAGCGAAATTATAGATAATTGCGAAGAAATTGAAGTTTCACAGAAACCACACGAGGATAAAAAAAGTGGCAAATTTGAAAGTTGAATAAGAGACGCTATTTCTACTGCTTATAAAGATAACCTGTTTATTGTTAATAAAGAATGAATATTATTATCAATTACCCATAAAGAGTGCGAAATTTGTATCTCTAATGCCGGCTTGTTGGAACACTATTTGTACAAAATCAGCAAACTACACACAATGAAAAGATCACTCTTCATCGCTATCCTGATGGCCGCCCTCGTGCAATCTGCTTTTGCGCAGCACGACATGAAAAGCATGAAGAGTACTAAGCACAAACCCAATAACGAAGCCGATAAGGACGACGACAACGAAATGGACGACATGGCTGATGCTGAAGTGGAAGCCATCATAGAACGCCTGAAATGGGCGCAGATGACCAGCGGCCTGTCGCTGAACCTGCCGATGAACCGCGACGGATCTGGCACTGCCTGGCAACCCGATGCCACATCTGTGTATGCCTACATGACGCACACTAAAAAATGGTTGTTCATGTTTGGTGGCGACATCTTTGCCCGATACGAGAAGCAAGACATCACCAATGAAGGCCACCGGGGCGGCGAAAAATGGGATGCTCCCGATATGCTCATGGCCATGGCGCAACGAAAGATAGGGCAGAAGGGCCTCATCCATTTCAGTGCTATGTTCTCCACAGATGCGCTCATAGATGGCGGCAATGGATACCCACTTCTTTTTCAGACAGGTGAATCATGGCAGGGTGTTCCGCTCACCGATAGGCAGCATCCACACGACCTGTTCTCCGAATTGTCCGCCAGCTATGCTTATGCGCTCTCCAAAAAAAGTGATCTTTCTTTGTATGTGGGTTATCCCGGTGAGCCTGCATTGGGGCCTGTTACCTTTATGCATCGCGCATCCGGCGAATTTATGCCCGATGCCCCTATAGGCCACCATTGGGAAGATGCCACGCACATCACATTTGGCGTTGCTACCCTTGGCTTCAGGTATGGCAGGTTCAAGATAGAGGGATCTTCATTTACCGGCCGTGAGCCTGATGAAAACCGCTACAACTTTGATTCGCCGCTGATGGACTCATGGAGCGGCAGGGTGTCTTACAATCCGTCATCCCGCTGGTCTTTCCAGGTGTCGCATGGCTTCATCAAAAGCCCGGAGGCGCTCAATCCGAATGAGGATGTAACTCGTACCACCGCATCTGCCACCTATGTACACCCGATAGCGGATGGCAAGTATGTGGCCGCTACAGCACTGTGGGGTCAAAACATGATCGCCGGGCAAAGTGCATCTAACGCTGCCTTGCTGGAGGCCACATTGAAGCTGAACAAACTGGCCATCTACAGCCGCTACGAATGGGTGCAAAAGACCAATGAAGAGCTCATTTACGATCCCAATATGCCGACCTGGCTGCAGCAATACAACTTGAGCGTAGTGACGCTGGGTGCAGGCTATGATCTTTTTACAATAGCCCATATCACAGTAGCAGGTGGCATACAAGGTTCAGTAAATATGCCCGATGCGGAACTCACCGGCCTGTATGGCAAAATGCCATTATCGGGCGAGGTGTACCTGCACTTCTATCCAGCGCAAATGATGAAGTAATGGTGAAAGCATACTCCCTACATTTGCACCCAATTATTCAATTATCAACAGCAGGTTAGCAGCGCTCCGGCAGCGGATACATCCTTTACGGCAGCAGCTGGTAGATCATCCTTTATACAGCAACATCAATTCTTTGCACGCAGTGCATATTTTTATGCAGAGCCATGTATATATTTGCATGTCCATGATACTTATCCTATGTGAAAAGGAGGGTCCACGTTAAAGAAGCGGGATACCCTCGGTAACGCAAAAACATTTATTTTTACATAATGAAGATGAAAACCTTACTGAGTGTAGTTGTGATATTAGTATGTACCCTATCGGTACAAGCGCAGGATGTGGCAAAGCCGAAACTATCTGCCTTTACCCGCCAGTACCTGCAGGCCTGTAAAGACCAGAAGAGCTATACCACGCGTGTACCCTCGTATGTGTACAAGAACATCAACAACAAGCCCTACATCAGCGCATTCATAAAAGTGAGCAGTGATATAGATGAGGCCAGGCTGAGTGCGTTGGGTGTATACATAGGCACCAAGGCGGGTAATATATGGACAGCGCAGGTGCCGCTGGAAAATGTGGTAGCCTTCACTACCACTCCCGGCATCAGCTACATAGACCTGGACCAACCTATCTTCCCATTACTCGATTCGGCAAGGAAGCAAACGAGGGCTGATTCGGCACAGCAGGGCGTCAATCTGCCTATGCCTGTTACCGGCAAGAATGTGGTGGTTGGTATTGTCGATGCAGGCTTCGACTTCGGCCACCCTACTATGTACGATACTACGCACAGCGCCTACCGCATCAAAAGGGTATGGACACAGAAGATAGCAGGCACGCCACCCGCGGGCTTTGCTTATGGCAACGAAATGACAGATACTGATGTGATCAGGGCGCGTGGTTACGATACAGCTATATTGTCGCATGGCTCGCATGTGACCGGTATTGCAGCAGGCTCGGGCTATGGCAGTACCAATAACAACAAGTTCAGGGGCATGGCGTTCGAGAGCGATATAGCTATGGTGGGTATTATGCCCGACCCATCAGAATGGACAGTGGCCGGGGAAACGGATATTATAGATGGTACCAATTATTTGTTCAATTATGCGGCATCGATAGGTGAGCCGGCAGTGGTGAACCTGAGCTGGGGCAGCACCCTTGGCCCGCATGACGGCAATTCACTCTTCAACCAGTCGTGCGATGCACTTACGGGAGCAGGCAAGATATTTGTTTGCGCTGCGGGCAATAATGGTGAAGACACGGTGCACCTGGGCAAAGCCTTTGCGCCTGCTGATACGCTGGTGAGCACCTTCGTTACCTTCTCTCCTTACCTAGACAGCAATCACCAGAACACATGGGTGGATGTGTGGGGCGATACAGGCAAAACATTTTGCATCAACTTTAAGCTGTATGATACCACGGCAGCTATTGATTCTACAGGTTTCATCTGCCTGTCGGACACGACACGTACGTTCTATCTGATAGGGTCTAACCATGATAGCTGCGTGATCAATATGGCGATGGTGCTTTCTGAATATAATGGCAAGCCACATAACTTCATCAAGATCAGCAGCAGGGTACATGATAATATATGTATGACCACCAAGGCGACCGGTGGTACTGTGAATATGTGGGAAGGCTATGTGTTGCCGCCTGAAGGCTACTATGGTTATTTTAAGAGCCTGGGTTATCCGTGGGCAGTATCGGGCGATGCGCACATGACGGTTTCTGATATTGGCTGCACCCGGTCTGCCATTACTGTGGGGGCTTATACCAGCAAGACCTTCTTTACCAATATCAGCGGCACGCCATTACACTATCCGGGTGCTGCGCATGGGCGCATAGCGCCGTTCTCCAGCTTCGGCCCTACCGAGGATGGTCGTATAAAGCCGGATATTACTGCGCCGGGTTTTGCGCTGGCATCATCGGTAAGCTCGTACGATACTACTTACAACGTGGGCGGTACCAACTTCTCATCGATCGTAAAGGCTGATACGGAAGCTCTGGGTGGCAGGGTGCATGAGTATGGTATGCTGGCCGGCACCTCTATGGCTTCGCCCTGTGCAGCAGGTATAGTGGGTATGATGCTGCAGGTGAACCCGGCGCTGACGCCTGATGAAGCGAAGAACATCATCAATGCCACGGCAATCAAGGACTTCTATACAGGAGCATTGCCATCTACGGGCACTAATACTTGGGGGCATGGCAAGATCAATGCCTACCAGGCCATCAGCTACATTGTGCAAACAGTAAGTGTGCAGCATGTGAACATGGACCCGATGGATTGCATCCTGTACCCGAACCCGAATAAAGGCAGCTTTACGATAGACTATACCGGCAAAGCAAATGAGCAGCTCACAGTGCAGGTGCTGGACGTTACGGGCCGCATCATCAGCACACAACTGTGGCAGGTAAGTAAGGGCCTGAACAATAAACAATTTGAAATACTCGGATTATCAGCCGGCGTATATTTTGTAAAAATATCCTCAGGCACCGGCGCTTACAACGTGATCAAAATGTTGGTGGAGTAGTATGTTTTACCAATTAAACGGGCGCCCTAATATCTGGGGCGCCCGTTTAATTAAACCATCTTTTACTAAGCCACAGAGTGGTTACGTTTTCTCTTTTCGTTCTGACCGTTCAGGTCATTTGAAGAAGAAGAGTTTTGGCCGGACTTGCTGCTATTTACAGTTGATGAGGTGTTGCTTTTATCCTGCTGTCCTTTGTCTTGCTTTACACGGATGCTGTTTTCCACGTTTGATACGCCTGAGATCGCTTCTGCGAGATCTTCTGCGCGGCGTTTTGCATCACGATTGTCGACAGTGCCGGTAAGTTTCACTTCGCCGTTAGATACAGTTACTTCCACTTCTGATGCGTCTAATTGGCCATCATCTGTAAGGCGATCGTTGATCTCTTCCTGTATGCGTTCGTCGGAGCGCTGATAGCCTTTAGGGCCTTTGCCTTTGTGTGCACCCATAGAGTTGTTATTGCCCCATGAGTCGCCGCTCCTGTACTGCGAACCAGAAGAACCCTGATCACCTGCACTACCGAATCGCTGGCCGCCATAGTTGGTGCCGTAGCCACTGCTATTGCCGTAGTTGCCACCATAGCTCCTGCCGCTGCCATATTGCGAGCCGTTCTGTGCGTAATTGGTATCGCGACCAAAGTTTCCGGTATCATAAGTAGAGCCACCCTGGCTGTTGCCCCAGCTTTGTGTGCCATAGCCGCCGGCATATTGCGAGCCGCTACCGCTGCCCATGCCGCCGCTGTACTGACCACCACGGTTGTAGTTGCTGCCCTGGCGCTGTCCGTCCTGGCCATATTGGTCATTACGACGGTTGCCGCCGGAACCGTAGTCGCTGCCGTACTGCTGTGAGCCCCATTGACTGTCGCGGTCGTCATTCTGCCAGTCCCGGTTTCTCTGGCCACCACTATATTGGTTGCCACCATAGCCGCTGTTGTACTGGCTGCCGCTATCATAGTTGC
This sequence comes from uncultured Bacteroidota bacterium, assembly GCA_903877645.1. Taxonomy (GTDB): domain Bacteria; phylum Bacteroidota; class Bacteroidia; order Chitinophagales; family Chitinophagaceae; genus Nemorincola. Next base: position 151,359 of record CAIRES010000072.1, read on the forward strand.
GGCCCTGGTAGCCACGGCCCCCGCCAAATGAAGAACCGGAATTGCCATTGCGGTTCTGGTCTTCCCAGTTGCGGCCAGATTGCGCATTGTAGCTACCACGGTTGCCCTGCTGGTTCCAGCTCTGCTCATCATTGTCGTTGTTGTAGCTCCTGTTTTTGCCATAGCTTTCGTTGCTATCCTGGCGATCGGACGTGTCGTCCCATTCACGGTCTGATACGCGTGAGTTGCTTTGTCTTCTTGTGTTTTCTGACATTGTAATTGTTTTTTGAAGTAAAAAATGTACTGTCAATTTCAAAAAAACCATGCCTGATTTCAGATATTTTTTCAATAATTGGTAACGAATTGGGGATCAGCGAATCTTCGGAGTCCTACATTTTTTTGGCCAACGAAAATTGTGGAACAGAAAAAAAATCGGGAAAAAAAGACACTTTAGGTTGCACGGAGGAACAACTGCAACACCAACTGTTGTCAAAATGTGGAGACAAAATAATGTTAAGAAATTATTACTAACGCGGATCGGGAGGGATAACATTCTCGGCCGGGTTGGCAGACTTGCGATATCTCAGGTAGTCCATTACGAAAGCGAGGTCTTCAGGGTTCATTTTAAAGGCTACAGCGTGGTTCACCTGGTCGCGGAGCACATACTGTGTAGAATATTTGTCGAATTGCTTTTGAGTGAAGTTGGGCACCCCGTCTTTACCTGCCGTAAAAATACCGTGGCAGCTTGCGCAGTTGATGTCATAGAGCATTTTGCCTTTATTGCAACGGTCAGTAAAAGCAGGGATCATTTCCGGCTGTACATTAGGTGGAACTATGTATTCCTCCTGGTCGGCAGGGTTTAAAATACCGTTAGTTTTTTTAGGGGTTGCCTTTGCAGTGTCTTTTTTGTGCTTGTGCATCATCTTGCATTGCGTGAGCAATACAACGGAGACTACCAGGCAAAGGGTGAATAAGTATTTCATAAAAGATCCTTTTAGTATTCGCCGCCTATCTTCCGGGCATTCAATTCTTTAATGGAGGAGTGTGGCAGCTTGTCGGGTGTTTTTTGAAAAATGATATGTTCATTCAAAGAATGAATAAATGAAATTAATTCTTTTTTTTCATTCTGAGATAGTTTTAATGAATCGGAAGAAAGGGTCTGGTTGTTTACATCCAGCTTTTTGCCAACCCCGCCGCCTGCGTCATAAAAGTCTACTACTTCGTCCAGCGTTTTGAAAACGCCGTTGTGCATGTATGGTTTTGTATACTCGGCGTTGCGTATAGACCCTGTACGAAAGGCGTTCATTGTTTCGGGAGCGGGATTGATACCGTAGCGGCCCTTATCAGTGCTGAGCTTGCTATAGGCGGCATCTTCAGGCACGCCGAGGACTTCGAACTCGGAGGTGATGAACGGAGGCTTCACGCCATTGAACTGCGGTACATAATGGCAGGTGCCGCATTGTGCTTTGCCCATAAATAAGTTGAACCCTTTGATGCTTTCATGATCAAGGGGCTTGCTATTGTCGTTCATGGCATCATCAAAGGGCGAGTAGTAGCTGCTGTAATCGCTGTAATAATAAGTGATAGCAGATACGATGTGGTCAATGGTCACTTCATGTTCTTCGGGTGTGAGCTTCAGGAATTTGTTGAGGGCGGTGCGGTACTCTTTGCAGCTCATTACCTTGCGCACGATCTCACTTTTCTCGCCGCCCATTTCTTTGGGGTTGGTCATTACATCGCGTCCCTGTGCCTGCAGGGTGATGTGCTTGCCATCGAGCATCAGCAGGTGATTATAAACAGTGTTGATGAGGGTGGGGGTATTGCGGGGCAGGCGGTCTTTCTCGTTATACTGCAGGCTGGTGGCTGCGGTGGTGTCGGTGAGGTATTCATTGGGTTTGTGGCACGATACGCAACTGCGGCGGTTATTGCCGGAGAGGATGGGATCGTAGAAAAGTGTTTTTCCCATTGCCTTGATCTCGGCCAGCGTTTTTTTATCGTCTATCAACGAATAGATGCCCTTGGTGTTTTGAGGGGTATACAACAGCTTATCAAAGATGGAACGGGTGCTGTTATTGAGCGTAAAATCGTTGTAGCTGATGGAAAACGGCTTGTATTCGGTGATCAGTTTTTGGTTGATGGCAAATAGGGGGTTCACATAGTCTTTGATGAATGTATAGTTGTCGAATTCGGTGAAATCTACCGGCTGGCTGTTGACAAAAGCGATTGTTTTTTCGTACTGATCGAGGTATTCTTTGGTAATTGGTTTGGCGGCGAAGTCGTGGTTGTAAGCGGCGTAGATGGTTTTTACATCAGCGAGCATGGTGCGCAATTCGGGGATGATATTGTTCTTGTTGGGGCACTCGAAGCCTGTTGTGTATATGGATGCGAGGTTGAGCAGGAACAGCCTGTTGGCATAAAAGAAGTGGTCAAAAGAATCGAGCTGGCCGACGATGGAATCTGCTTTGAATGTTTTTATTGCACCAAACGAAAGCTGCACCAGGCGCAGTACGGAGTCTTTTGTGGCATTTTTATCATCGAGGTATATCTCTGCCAGCGACAGGCCGGCACCTTCCCTGCGGTAGGGCGGTTCATATTTTTCAAACACTTCATTTTCCCACTCCACGGGCAATGGGCCATTGATCTTATTGTAGGCAACGGGCTCGAGGTAGCGCAGCCAGAAATCTATTGCTTTTAATTTGAGGCGGGCCTGTTCTATATCGAGTTTTACAAGGTCTTTGCCTGCTGCTGATGAAAGGTCTGCTGTTTTTAGCTGGCCGCACAAAGTGAGTTCCTGTTGCTCAAAACGAGTGAGGGCGTCTATGTAGTTTTTGTGATAGGCTGTTTCTTTCGTTCCGGTATTAAAGGAGCAAATAGCGATAGCAAGAATAACAAATATGATACTTCCCTTCTTCATTGCGTGGATCTCAAAGTTCGAGAATAGTTATCATAGTGTTGTCATGTAATTGGCATAGAAATTGGTTTAATGTCTGTAATCGGTGTAAATTTCAAATAATATTAATCAATAGTTAATAATAAATATTTATTTATTCACCAAACTATTGAGGATAAAAATGCGTCTATTAAAAGACCAAATAACCCATGTAATATTTAATATATTTCATGTATAATTTCTTTTATCTGATTGACTTTTTTATTTGATTATTATAACTTTTATTAGTAGATTTGATTTCAATATAATAAAAATGAAGAATATTTTACGCCTTATTATAATGTTTATCGTTTTGTTATCCCCCGGAAAGTATATTTCTCCGGATGCTAATGCACAAGGCTGGCAGTGGGGAAGGGCCGCGACCGGGGTTGGAATTGATTCGTGGCCTGTGGCGACTGATGCATCTGGTAATGTGTTTGGTGCAGGGTATGTGTTTAGCGGAGGTGCTACTAATTTCGGAGGAGGTGTTACGCTAGCACCATCGCTTAGTGGGCAGCAATCTGCGTGGGTGAAGTACAGCACTACAGGTACCCCTTTATGGGCTGGTGGAACTGTTTATGGTAGTACATACATTGACAATATTGCCACAGACCCATCTGGCAACCTCATAGTATTTGGCACATTCAGTAGCGATAGTATGAAGATCGGAAGTTTTGTGCTGAGAAATGCATACGGGACATCTGGTTCATCGCAATATTACCTTGCAAAGATAAGCCCGACGGGTACTGTGCTTTGGGCTATCAATGATGGCAATATCAGATCGACATATCTTTATGACGTTTACGGGCATTATATAATGAGCGTCGGAGCTGTCACCACTGACGCGGCAGGCAATATTTATATAACCTCATCCTTTACAAAACCTACAATGACGATAGGTACAACGACGCTTACGAATAGTGGTTCATCAGGTACAAATGAGGTTTTTGTTGCGAAATACACATCGGCAGGTATGTCGGTGTGGGCTACATCATTTGGCGGTTCAACAGACGATTATGGGTTTGGTATTACTGTTGCATCCACGGGTTATGTGTATGTATCCGGTGAATATTTTTCCGCATCGTTTACTATTGGATCTTCGACACTCAGCCGTGGGATCGCTACTTATCCATATGCTTATATTGCTAAAATTTCCCCGATAGGTGTACCAACTTGGGGGCAGGGCGAAGGTGGCACCGGAGGCGCTTTTGCAGTAGGGCTGGCCCATGACAACTATGGGAATGTGTATATGACAGGTGGCTTTGAAGATAATACGATCACATTTGGTGATACAGTTATTTCCCGGCCAATGCCTTATCCTACTTCTAACCAAATGAGCCTATTCCTGGTGCAATATTCTTCTGCTAATGAGGTAACCTGGCATAAAGTTATATCGGGCATACCGTCGGCGGCACATAGTCTCGCTACCCCTACATGGGGTTATGCTATTGCTATGGCTTCCTGCGGACAGATATGGGTAAGTGGAAATTTCATTGATTCCATAAGCATTGATACAAGCAAGCTATATGCACCTACATATAGCACTCTGAGAGATCCGGTATTTATAGCAGGTTATAACCTCTCCGGTGGAGTGGTGGGGTATTCTGCGCTGGAGTCCGGCGGAGATGATCAGAACGGTATTGCCTGCGATCCATCAGGCAATCTGTATATGTGCAGTGATTTTTATTCCAGTATCAATTTTGTTACTGGTCCTGATACCTTGCACGGGTCGGGCGGTGAAAGTTTTTATGTAGCAAAGTATGCGAACTCGGTGGCAATACCGGACACTCTTCACAGGACAAGGGGTGGCGGGACTTCGGGATGCAAACTTACCGGTGTTACACTCCATGGGGATCCCGGTTATGCCAACTACTTCTGGTACGACAGCACTACTGATTCTACACATCATATCGATTCTGCGGGCACATATTATGTATACAATATCACTTGCGGAGATACAACTGTTGTTGATAGCTTTCACGTTACATTGTTGCCTCCAGACAGTAGTTTTGGACGCAAGGATAGCAGCGTTTGTTTCCTGGAAGACAGTGCTACTGTATACGGACCGACAGGTTACACAGGCTATATCTGGAGTACAGGTAGCACATCCCGAACGCTTGTAGTACACGATACAGGTACCTATATTCTTACCTGCCTGGACTCCACATTGTGCCTGGTGTTCACCGATACTTTCCGTTTCAATATGCTGTACCGGGATACGACTTTCTTCCGGACAGATACAAGCATCTGTGCCTCTTTGGGGAGCATCACATTGTATGCCCCGCCGGGTTATGCGGGTTATTCGTGGAGTACAGGCAGCACCACGTCATCATCAACTGTGAGCAACTCTGCACCTGTATCTGTGGGTTCTTCCATTGGGGTAAATGCGTATGGCATTACCGGCTGTACTATTGCGAAGGATACCTTCAATGTCCGGTTCATGCCGGTGCCGGTAGTGAGCCTGGGCAATGATACTGCGTTTTGTTTGGGGCAGTCTATAACATTGTCTTCGCCACAGCCTGCCGGGTTTGGCTATTCATGGAGTACGGGTAGTACAGCACCCACTATTATTGCAGGTGGCAGTGCCGGCGCAACTGTATATACACTGGTAGTTACCGATACAGATGCATGTACCACAACAGCTATGATCACGGTAACAGTTTCGCCATTGCCGGTAGTAGACCTGGGGCCTGATACTGCGATCTGTTCGGGTTCTATTCCTATGCTACATTCATTTGTTACGTATCCTGCGTGGGCTACTTATATCTGGAATACTGGCGCTACCACATCTTCTATCTCTGCAACTACGATAGGCACTTACTGGCTACAGGTAACTGTAGTGGGTTGCTCGGGCGCGGACACGATGGAGATCAAGAATTTATTCGATACGCTTAATTTCCCTCAGGTGGATACGGCATTGTGCCAGGGACAGCAACTGGCAATAGTAGTAGCCGGTACTCCGGGTATGACCTACCAATGGACGCCGACAGCAGGTATATCATCATCGACCACAGCAAGTACAGTGATACTGGCCGACACATCAGCTACCTACACACTGAGGGCATCCATATCTACGTGCCCTGATCTTGTGCGGTCCTTCCATTTGGATATACAGCCTAATCCGCAGGTATATATCAGCGATAACCGTTTTGTGTGCCGCTATGACACACTACACCTGGAGGCATCAGTGACACCTTCCTGGTATACGCATTACAGCTACAACTGGTCGCCGGGCGGAGACTTGGATGATTCTACCATACAAAATGCAGTATATACAGCAGGCGACTCAGGAAAGATAGTGCTGACCGTAAGCACCCCTCACAACTGTATCGGCAAAGACAGCATCATCATTCATGTACACGCAAGCGATTCGGCGGTGCTGAACCTGACAGTACATGTATGCCCTCATGATTCAGTAAGGCTGATGCCGATATCTAAAGACCCAGGTACTATCTACCGCTGGCATCCTGGCCTGTACCTGAACGACAGCATGGCCTCATCGCCATGGGTATACCCGATCACCTCGCAACACTATGTGGGAATAGCGTATAGCCAGTATAACTGCCGCGACACAGTACATGCCTATGTGTTAGTAGATGCGAGCGCAGAGATATACTTGGGCAGCGCCTCCACAACGATCTATCCGGGTGAATCATACCAGATACCGACACAGACGAACTGTACCTC
>CAIRES010000073.1 GCA_903877645.1 uncultured Bacteroidota bacterium
TCAAGATGAGTTTACTTTTAAGTGCCGTGGAAGACTACCACGTTGATAGGCTATAGGTGTAAAGGTGGTAACATCAAAGCCGAGTAGTACTAATTGCACGTAAGCTTTAATCTTTTTTTCCTTATTCTTCTTAAATGAAATTGCTGAACCAATATGTCTTGATATTTTTTAGTCGAAAGTCATAAGTCGAAAGTCGAAAGTACCCGTGAGGTTACTGTACAGCTTTCTACTTTATACTAAATACTTTCTACTAAAGAGCCATCTTATGGTGGTATTGCCGGCGGTGTTCACCTCTTCCCATTCCGAACAGAGAAGTTAAGCCCGCCATGGCCGATGGTACTGCACAACAATGCGGGAGAGTAGGTAGCTGCCATATTCTTTTAAAACCTTCAACTTAATCGTTGAAGGTTTTTTTATGCCCGGATGGGAACAGATAAGTTAAGCCTCTGTTAGCTAACGACCAATGGTACGGTACAATCCTCATAGCTATCGGGGGAGGGTAGGTAGCGCTTGTTCTTTTAAAAGAGGCTGTCTCCAAAAGGTTTTTGAACCGCCTGAGAATCGCTTATACGGAAACTTTCTCCATCAGGTACCCGAATAAAAAGAGGCTGTCTCGGACTTTTGAGACAGCCTCTTTTTTTATGCGCCTATCTCCCGGCGCAAGCGTGGGCCGGCCCATGCGGCGGGGGGTGGGCGTGTCGATGGCTCCTATGTTGGAGAGAAAAGTGTTTGGTTATGTTTGGTGGCCCGGCGCGAGGATGGGCAGGGGCAAGCCCGGCCCCTACGGCTGGTTATGTTTGGTGTAGATGGCTCCTATGTTGGGGAGAAGAGTGTTTGGTTGTGTTTGGTGTAGATACCTCCTGTGCCGGAATGACAATCAAGAGTTAGACTATAGTTTTATTCCCAATCCGGATAATCAGTGTTCCAGTTTATTTTTTCACCGGTTTGACCGAGGCCGAAGAGTTTGTTGAGGCACATAGTGATGCCCAGCTCGTTGTAAGGGCCGGAGATGTGGTAGTAGGTGCGGGCGTAGTGAATTTGAAATTTGGTGAGGTTGATGCCTGCCCCGAATGCAAAGCCTGCAAGGCCTGGTTGTGTAGAGAGCGCCAGTTCGCGGCGGTCCAGGTCGTTGTAGGATACAGTGAGGGTAAGGCGTTTAGCGAAAGTGAGCTCTCCGCCGAAGATGAAGTGGCGGAATAGTTTATCACCAAAGTGGCTGCCCTTATCTGATACAGTATCGGTGATGCCGAGTGCATTGGTGCCTGTAAGGTCTGCGGGGTTGTCATAACGGATGTCCCACTCATAGAGGTGGTGCATGGTCATGAACAGGCGAAGCGGCAGGTGCTTGAATTTTTTAGAGATGCCGATCTGCAGGTCGAAGGGCATTGGCTCAGAGGGATTGCCCGGAGTGTATTTTTTTACCATCACACCCATGTTCTTGGCGGTAGCGCCTATGTCTATAAGTGAGGCGGTATCGTAGTAGTTGATACCCACATCAGCGAGCACGGCAGTGGCATTGACCTGGTAGAGGCTCGACTGTGCCAGCTTCAGATCAGCGCCATAGCGCCAGTGATCGAGGTAGGTGCGGGAGGCGCCGAGTGTGAGTGCATAGTCGTAGGCATGGAAGTTGCCGTAGGTATTGCCGATATAGTCAGTTTCGGAGAATGAGCCGTAATTTATGTATTGTACTCCAAGGCAGAATGCGGTAGCGATCTTGGGTGCGTAGTATCCGTATTGCAGGTTCATGATCTTGATGCCGGCGTAATAGTCGTTGTAGTTCAGTTGCAGCTCGTTGTGCAGCCCCGGGCGCATCATTGCGGGGTTTTGCAATGCCAGGGAGATGTCATTATCAGGATCTGCGATGGAGATGCCTCCGAGCGCGGATACGTGTGGTGAATTGGACATACGCAGGTATTCAAAGGCATACTGCCCGCCTGTCACCTGTTGGGCATGAGCGGAACTGCCGCAAACACCAAGGATCAAAATCCAAATTCCAATTTTGAAATTCCAGTTTCCAAAATCCAAATTCCAGTGTCCAGATTTGGTGGATGCGGCTTTTGTATGTGCGTTTGGGTGTTTCAAATTGGATAATGTTTATCGGTATTAACGGTTTATTTGGTGTTTTATTATAAAGGCATCCTGCGTGAGTTCAACCCCGACCCTAAAGGGAGGTGTTACTTGAACTGATAATTTTGTCCTGCTTATTTGTTATTCCCTCCTTCGCTAAAGCTACGGCGGTAGAAGTGGAATTTGGTTTTTGTTATTCCCACCTTCGCTGAAGCTACGGCGGGCAAAGTGGAATTTGTCCCTTAACTATTGTTCTTCATTATTTCTTCGACGATGCTTGTACTTACGCCTGTGAAAGAGAACCCGCCGTCGTGGAAGAGGTTTTGCATGGTTACCATGCGGGTATAGTCGCTGAAGAGCATGATCGTGTAGTTGGCACAGTCTTCGGCGCTGGCATTACCCAATGGCGACATTTTTTCGGCGTATTCGTAGAATACATCGAAGCCGGCTACACCGCTGCCTGCCGAGGTAACTGTAGGCGACTGGGATATAGTATTGACACGAACTTTTTTGGCAAAACCATAGTGGTAGCCGAAGCTGCGCGTGATGCCTTCGAGAAGTGCCTTGGCGTCGCCCATGTCATTATAGCCCGGAAAGGTGCGCTGGGCAGCTATGTAGCTCAGCGCTACCACCGATCCCCATTCGTTGAGCGCATCAGCCTTCATTGCGCTTTGCAATACGCGGTGCAGGGAGAGGGCTGATATATCAAGAGTCTTCAGGAAGTTCTCGTAGTTGGTATTGGTGTAAGAAATGTTCTTGCGCACATTTGGCGACATGCCTATGGAGTGCAGGATGAAATCTATTTTGCCACCAAATATTTCCATGCTTTTGGTCATGAGGTTATCAAGGTCGGAAGTAGAGGTGGCATCGGCAGGGATCACTTGTGCATTACACAACGTAGCCAACTCATTGATCTTGCCCATACGCAGGGCTATGGGGGCATTGGAAAGCACGATCTCTGCACCTGCTGCATGTGCTGCAAGGGCTGTTTTCCAGGCTATGGAGCGCTCATCAAGTGCGCCGAAAATGATACCTTTTTTTCCTTTGAGTATTTGATGTTCCATATTTTTTTGAAGTTGTAAGTCGAAAGTATAAAGCTGTGGCGTACTACCCCGACCCTAAAGGGAGATGCGGTTACTTAGCCCTGCTTTCTTTACGAAGGGTAAAAATAGAGAAAATAAGGGGATTTTGGGTGGCTTTTACCGGATTATTACTATCTCCACTCTGCGGTTCTTGCGTTGGTTTTCTTCGGTGTCGTTAGGGGCTATCATTTTGGCTTCTCCCCAGCCTTTGGCGCGGATGAAGGATTCTTCGGCACCGAGAGATATAAGGGTTTTGGCGATGATGTTTGCCCGCTTGGTGGATAGCTCTTCATTGATCATGGGTGTACCGGTATTGTCGGTATAAGCGTTCACATACAGAATGTAGGATCTTTCACCTGTCCATGGGGCTATGGCCTTGCGCAGATCAGCCTTTTCTTCATCCGTAAGCTCTACCCGGTTCACATCAAAGTTGATAACGGCTATGAGGCTGTCATTGACAGGGGCCACATAGTCCGATGGCAGCATTGCTACGTTGTGCGTAAGTGGTGTATGCAGGTAATCTTCGTTGAAGGTGATTGTATCATCCACATCGGTATGGCCCATTCGGGCGGTGTGTATGGTGTAGGTGTTGCCAAGGTGCAGGGTGATAAGGAAGCTGGCATTGCCCCGGTTGCTTTGCACATGGGCTACGGTATCGCCGGTTGCCCGGTTGCGGATATAGATAGAAGCATAATTGAGGGGTAGTTTGGAGATGCTGTCGTACACAATGCCTTGTATATAGCTCACAGGTACAGGCTTCACCTTGTCGGGTATATTGGCTTCGTAGATGTCGTAATTGCCGGAAGGGCCGTTGCGGTCGGATGCGAATAAAAGGCGCTGCCCGTCGGGTGTCACACATTCGCTCTTTTCATCGCAGGCAGTGTTGATGGGGTAACCAAGATTGGTGGCCTGCGAGAACCGATTATCTGCGATACGGTGGCTCATAAAGAGGTCAGTACCACCCATGCCGGGCCAGCCATCACTGGTAAAGAAGAGGGTTTTATTATCGGCATCGATGTAGGGCGCAGTTTCGTTGCCGGCTGTGTTGATGGCCGGGCCTGCATTCACAGGGTCTTGCCACAGCCCGTCTTCAAAGCGGGATATCCAGATATCATAACCACCATAGCCGCCCTTGCGGTTGCTCACAAAGTAGAGTTCGGTATTGTCGGGCGAAAGGGACGGCATGCCCTCATAGTCAGGTGTATTGATAGTGGCACCAAAGCGCTGTCCTATCGTCCAATCGCTGTCTTCGGCGGTGCGGTAGGCCATAAAGAGGTCGCAGCCGCCCTCTGCAAAGCCATCCTCACTGCGGTTCTCGCACCGGGTGAAGAACATATAATGCCCATCGGCAGATACGAACATGGCTGATTCCTGGTCGGGTGAGTTAGGGGGTACGCCCATATTGAGGGCATTGAACCAGCCGCCACAGGAGTCGGCATGAGCGCGAAAGAGGTCTTCATCGCTGTTGTTCACCCTGCGGGTAAAGTACAATTCCTGTGTGTCCACCGCCATTGACGGGAACAATTCAGGGTCGGGCGTGTTGATGCGGATACCCAGGTTCACGGGCCACTCAGGCAGTTGTGTGGCCAATGCTTGCTCTATAAAGTAGGCCTGTGTGCGCAGTTTGTTCCATTCAGCGCTGTCCGCACCAGTGGAGTAGTTGTTGATGAGAAAGAGGGCGCTGCCCGGCTGGCCGGCATACAGGTAGCATTTAGCCAGGGGGCGGGCAAATTGCCTGGCCCCTTTCTTGCAATGGGAGGAGCCTCTCTTAAAGGTCTCAGCAGCCAGTGAAAAACGGTGTGCTTCAAAGTACCACTGGCCCAGTGTACTGTAGGCATCGCTGTTCGTGGGGTCTTTTGCTATGGCCTGCTCCATTTTTTTGCAGGCTTTTTCCGTTTGCTTCTTCGCTTTGTAGTGCAAGGCGGCTTCGTAGCATTTGCCTGCTTTTTTGGAAGGCAATGCAGTGGCTACGAAGCAAAGGCAACAACAGAAAACAGGCAATATGGCTTTGAATAGCTTCACTGAGCGAAAAATACTCAAAAATGTTGAGGTAGTGTATAGATAAACGTTGTCGGAGCGTTAAAGGAGCACTTCTGACTTTATAAAACAATAAATATTATTCAGCTAAAGAGCTGCAGATAATTACAGAACTTCGTACCTTCCAAAATACAGTAAGGATCATTTATGTCTACAACAATAACATGCCCCAATTGCAAGACGCAGTTTGAACCGGAGGCGGCTATAGCGCAGTCTGTAGAGGAGAAGGTACGCAAAGAATTCAATCAGAAGTGGGTGGAGCTGGAGAAGAAAAAGGACGATCAGCTGCGCCAGAAGGAGCAACAATGGCAGCAGTTGCAGGAAGAGGCTTCTCGTAAAAATGCAGAAGAAAAAAAGGCCCTTGAGAATAAGCTAAAAACCGACCTCACCGCACAGGTGGGTGCAGAATATGAGAATAAGCTGAAAATGCTGGAGGATGCCAATAGAACAAATGAATCTAAACTGACCGAAGCCCGCGAAAAGGAACTGGAATTTCTGAAGAAGATGCAGGAACTGAAAACGAAGGAGCAGGAACTGGAGCTGGACCTGCAGCGCCGCATGATGGATGAGCGCAGTAAGCTTACAGATCTTATTAAAAAAGAAGAAGAAGAAAAGAACAGGCTGCGGGAAACTGAATTCCAGATGAAGCTGATGGAGAAAGAGAAGCAGTTGGACGATCAGCGCAAACTGGTGGAGGAGATGAAGCGCAAGGGCGAACAGGGCTCTATGCAGCTACAGGGTGAGGTGCAGGAGTTGGCGCTGGAGCAGATGCTTACTTATGCCTTCCCTTATGATGTGGTAAGCGAGGTGGGAAAGGGTGTGCGTGGCGCCGACTGCATTCAAACAGTGCGCAACAACTACGGGCAGGAATGTGGCAGGATCATCTTTGAAAGCAAGCGCACCAAAGACTTTGCCGCCGACTGGATAGAAAAGCTAAAGGCAGATATGCGGGTACTGGGCGCTGATGTGGCTGTAATAGTAACACAGGCCATGCCTAAGGATATGACCAACTTTGGTGAGCGCGAGGGTATATGGATATGCACCTTCGATGATGCCCGTGCGCTGGTGCATGTGCTGCGCGAGTTCATCATCAAAGTATATAACGCTTCCAAGAGCCAGGAGAACAAGGGCGATAAAATGACCTTCCTCTACAATTACTTTACCAGTGGCGAATTCTCGGAGCAATGGCGGGCCATACGCGAGGGCTTTATGAGCATGAAGATGTCTATACAACGGGAGCGCGACCAGATGGAGAAAATGTGGAAGGCCCGCGAAAAGCAACTGGAAAAAGTGTTGCTGAATGCTGCGCACATACGCGGCTCTATAGAAGGCATAGCGGGTATGGATGTGGATCTGAATTTATTGCCTGATGCGAGCGAGGGTTATTTGATAGAGTAATGTTCGCAAGCGAGACGCTTGCTTCGTTTAGGACGAAGCGGGACGCTTCGACCAGTGAGTATTTGATTGAATAGTTTTTAAAGTTAAAGGTCAAAAGTTAAAACCTTAAAGTGGGGCTATAATACCCAAAGTTTGGTTGTATTACTTGCCCTGCGCGAACCGTAGAGTCTCCCGCGGAAGATGCGGGAAGACTCTACGGGGACACAAAAGGCAAAAGTTGAAACCTTAAAGTGGGGGGCTATAATGCTGTTCGCGATGTCGATAAGCGTAAGTTATAAGTAATTATTTTAAAATATTAGTCATACTATAAATAAACAATGCAATGAAGAGAATCGCTATTACTCTTTTATTAGTACCAATTTTCGTTTTTGGTCAACAAGTAAAGGACACTGCTAAAAAAGATGGTGTTACCAATATAGAAAGATTTTCAGAAAGATCAGGTACTTTGATTCAGAGAGAGTTTATTGATGTTGGCAGTATTGCCAGTAGCGGGTTTTTAGGATCAGCATATAGGTGTGAAGTACAACTTTTCATCACTACCGATTTGATAAATAAGATAACAAGTAAAGGTGTTCGTTTTGAGTATCATTATAGTGGAGGCAAAGATACTAGACTAGGGTATTTAGATGCAGACGAAATTGATGAAACGATGAAAGCAATTAAAATAATTCAAACTGAAATTTTGAATAAAAAGGTGGATAATTATACTGAGGTGTTTTTTAGCAGTCGTGGTGGTTTTTCTTTTGGTTGTAACTCTAAAATGCAAAAGTGGGAGATTTATATGGATCTTAATAGCAACAGTCGCTCAACAGAAACTTTGGTAAGGCTTACAGATAGCGAAGTAGAGAAATTGTATTTGTATCTCCAACAGATTAAAAACAAGCTATAATAATATTTATAACCTCCTAATTTTTAAAAAGTATGACCCCACTGGTCGAAGCGTCCCGCTTCGTCCTAAACGATGCAAGCGTCCCGCTTGCGATCAATATAAAAGCATTATTTTAGTGCTATGGCATTAAAGTACACCATCCAGGATCAGAAGGATTTCTACTTCGTTACATTTACCGTTGTTGATTGGATAGATATTTTCACACGTGATAGCTACAGGGAAATATTTATCAATAGTGTTAAATATTGCCAAGCCAACAAAGGTCTATTGGTTGGTGCATGGGTGATTATGACCAACCATGTGCATATGATCATTGGTACAGACGGACAAAATAAACTACAGGATATCATCAGGGATCTCAAAAGTTACACGTCACGACACATCAGACTTGAAATAGAAAATAGTAATTACGAAAGCCGTAAAGAATGGATGCTGCGTAGATTTGGTAATGCAGGGATATATAACAGCAACAATAAAGACTTTCAGTTATGGATACAAGACAATCATCCTATTCAATTATCATCAGGTGAGCGAATGCAGCAAAGGATAAAGTATATTCACAATAATCCGGTAAGGGCAGGATTTGTTTGCGAGGCGGAGCATTGGAAGTATAGCAGCGCGCACGATTATTCTGGTGGTACGCAGGGGTTGCTTGATCTTGTAATGATGTTTTAATAGTGTTCGCAAGCGGGACGCTTGCATCGTTTGGGACGAAGCGGGACGCTTCGACCAGTGTAAGGCGAGACGCATCAACCAGGTCAAAGTTTCATTGAACTTTCACTGCATTCCCATTTATTGAATTATATTAGCCATAGAAACACGCAAGCAGCAAAAAATAATACCAAATGGACAACACACTCACACTATCGCAGAATTGTATAGACATGGTTACAGCATCCGAAGGATTCGTTGCCCATCCATACGTAGACCCTGCATCCGGCGGCGAACCGATAACGATCGGGTATGGCAGCACCCATTATTGCGATGGCACTAAGGTGACAATGGCCGATGCACCCATTTCGGAGGCAGATGCGCAGGCTACACTGCTGTGTTATATGAATAGCCATGCATTGCCGTGTATTCAAAAGAGTGTGACCTCCGATATTAACCAAAACCAGCTTGATGCGTTGGCCGATTTTGTATACAATCTGGGGTGCGCCAATTTTCAGGTTAGTACGCTCCTGAAAAAAGTTAACGCTGACCCTTCCGATGCCACAATTGCCAATGAATTTCTTAAATGGAATAAGGCGGGCGGCAGGGTGATGAATGGCCTTACCAAAAGAAGGCAGAAAGAATCTGATCTGTATTTCTCCTGATCGCAGGTAGTGGCTTCGTGTTTCCGGCTGGTCTCCACATATTCTGCGAGACTCGCCGGAAGCCTTTTCAGAGCCTGTATTTTTACATTGTTTTCAGAAATGCGCCGATCTTCTTGCCTGTAGCATCGCTCACAGGCACCACAGGCAGGCGCAGGTAGTTGCCGCACACACCCTGGTGGGCCAGCACGCTTTTTACGCCTGCCGGATTGCCTTCCACAAAAAGGAGGTCGATACCCGGCAGCAGCTTATAAAAAGACTTCCTTGCTTTGTCGAACTTGCCCACAATAGCCAGGTTCATCATGTCGGTGAATTCTTTAGTAAAGCAGTTGGCGGCCACAGAGATGATGCCCTCCATGCCCAGCGCCATTTGAGCCAGCACCAGGTTATCATCACCTGAAAGCACAATAAAGTCTTCCGGTTTGCTTTGCAGTAGCTCCATGCACTGTACGATATTGCCGCTGGCTTCTTTTATAGCCACTATGTTGGCGCAATCTGCCGCCAGGCGTAGTACAGTGGCCGGCAGTATGTTGCCGCCGGTACGGCCGGGTACGTTGTAAAGGATAATAGGTTTGTTGGTAGCGGCTGCTACAGCTTTAAAATGCTGGTATATGCCTTCCTGGCTCGGCTTGTTGTAGTAAGGCGACACACTGAGGATCGCATAAACGCCATGCAGGTCCATAGTCTTTAGCAGGCCTACTACTTCCTCAGTATTGTTGCCGCCAATGCCACACACTACAGGCACTTTGCTGTTCGCATACTTTACTATTGCGGACAGAATAGCCTGTTTCTCTGAGGTAGAGAGTGTAGGAGTTTCTCCTGTAGTGCCCAATGCAACGAGGAAGTCTACTCCGCCCTTGATCACATTGTTCACTAATGTTTCGAGTGCGGTATAATCAACACTGCCGTTTTTCTGAAAAGGAGTGACCAATGCCACACCTGTACCTTTTAATTGCTGGTAAGCCATTGCTGTTAGTTTTTCAATGAGTAATTAGGGCGGGTAGGTGCTATATATTGCTGCTATGCTGTAGTTACGCTTTCTTCAATGGCGATCTCATCATAAAAGCCCATTTTCGAGAATTTCTCAATGCGCTGTGCTATTCTTGTTTCAGGGTCTATTGATTTCAGCTCGTGCAGCGACTTTAGCAGGTATTCTTTCAGGATGATGGCCATTTTTTCATGGTCGGCATGTGCGCCGCCAAGTGGTTCGGGTATTACATCATCTACCAGCCCGAAGCCGCTCATGTCTTTATAAGTGAGTTTCAGTTGTTCAGCGGCCTTTTCTTTAAAATTCCAGCTCCTCCACAAAATCGAAGAGCAGGACTCGGGGGAGATCACCGAATACCAGGTGTTTTCCATCATCGCCACTTTATCGCCTATGCCTATGCCCAACGCACCGCCTGAAGCACCTTCACCTATGATCACGCAGATAACAGGCACCTTCATGTTCACCATCTCAAAGAGATTGCGCGCTATGGCTTCTGCCTGCCCACGTTCCTCAGCCTCCAGCCCGGGATATGCGCCGGGGGTATCTATAAAAGTGATGATCGGCCTGTTGAACTTTTCGGCCATCTTCATCAGGCGCAGGGCCTTGCGATAGCCCTCAGGGTTGGCCATCCCGAAGTTGCGTAGTTGGCGCATCTTGGTGTTCACACCTTTCTGCTGGCCCATCACCATTACCGGTTGCCCGTCTATCTCAGCCATACCGGCCACCATAGCTTTGTCGTCCTTCACCTGGCGGTCGCCATAGAGCTCTACAAAATTGGTGAATATCTTTTCTATGTAATGTAAGGTGTATGGCCGTTCAGGGTGGCGGCTCAGTTGCACCCGCTGCCATGGCGTGAGGTTTTCGTATATCTGCGCCTTGGTGGTTTCAATTGCAGCTTCCAGTTCTGTGATACTGTTGGTCACATCTACCTTGTTGCGGGCCGACATTTCTTTTAGCTTACCGATCTGGGTATAAAGATCTTCAAGCGGCTTTTCAAAATCAAGGAATTGCATAAGCAAATATTAGGCTGCAAAAGTAACGATTATTAATAGAAAAGTAGGTAAAGACGGCACCATTAATTATTAAAGTAAAATTTAATGTTGGTCATGCATTTGGTTCGTCTCGTTTTGAGGAGCAGGCTTTTTCTTACTCCATCGTTCATATACATATTTTGCAAATTGCATGCCGGGGGTATCTATGTATTTGGTCATCAGCCACGACATGGGGAGGGTCACCAGCGTGGTGAGCACGAATACCAACAGCACC
The DNA here is from genome assembly GCA_903877645.1 of uncultured Bacteroidota bacterium. Lineage (GTDB taxonomy): Bacteria > Bacteroidota > Bacteroidia > Chitinophagales > Chitinophagaceae > Nemorincola. Next base: position 11,041 of record CAIRES010000073.1, read on the forward strand.
AGGTGGTTGTACCCTATACTGCTGTGTAGTTTCAGGTATACATAGCTCGAAAATGACCCCAGGATCAATGGATGAAGAAGGTAAAGGGAGAAGGAGATATATCCTAAGAACCGGAAAAAGCGCAAACTGATGATATGCTGCAATGAGCGCGACATCACAAATGCCAAAACGACAAAGTAAGCTCCTATGACATGGTACATAGGAGCAAAGCGCAACACGATATGAGGCAAATGGCCGTATATGGTATCGGTGATCACCTCCGTGGTGGGGTAAGAGCCAAGCAGCAAGCCCACCACCAGCAGCAACGAAGCTAAAATGGTAATGACATATTTCTTGTGCGCGGCAAAGTATTGTTGAGAATAATTGAGGCTGATACCCAATACGAAGGTGGCCAGCGTGTACTGCTGTGTGATCTTACAATATAGCAACATCACCAACAGCGCGCCGAGTTTATGCCGTGTGCCATGTGTGAGGGCCAGGAAAGCAAATACGAACATGGACCCTGTAAGCTCTATAGACATGGTCCATAGGCTGGTATCCATACTGTTATCTCCCTGGAACATCGTGCCCACCTTGAGGCAGTGCAGCAATTGATGAAAAGGGTGGGGAAATGTCCACATGCTGCCAAACCACCAGTCGGACATTGCAAAGTGCGCGGCCTGTACGTTGTAATAAAGCTTTGCCTTCATTAAAAGAAAGGCTAGCACCAATGTAAATGCAACAGGAATATACAGCCGCAAAAACCGCCGCATAGCGCCGGATACCAGTACCTCAAAATCATTGGTCCTGAAATATTTTGTACTGAGTACAAACCCGCTCAGCACGAAAAAAATGCAGACACAAAAGTTGCCATTGGAAAGAAAGCTGAAAATGCTTTGTCCATACTTTACTTCGAGGTTGTTATGAATGTGTGTTGCGTGTAAATCAAAAGTATAATATGAGCCATAAAATGCCAGCAGGAAATGATGAAAGAATACCAGGAAGGCGGCTACGCCTCTTATTCCATCAAGGTATGATATTTTGCCTGCCGTTTTTGTCATTTAGTGTTATTGAGCCAAATGTAAAAGAAATAAGTGTATCGCTACACACAAACGGGAAAGCAGTAAAAAAATGATTTTCAAATAATAAAAAGAACATTTGTTGTTTTCAAAAAATAGACACTATATTTGCAGCCCCGAAGGGGGAAAACAATATAGCTCTTTAAGATTTTGGATTGGTAGTTCAAGTTGGTCAGAATGCCGGTCCTCTCGGTTCAGGAGTAGTAAAAAAGTATAGTTCTTTAAAAATATGGATTGGTAGTTCAGTTGGTTAGAATGCCGCCCTGTCACGGCGGAGGTCGCGGGTTCGAGTCCCGTCCAGTCCGCAAAGACCCGCTCCCAGAGCGGGTTTCGTTTTTTATCCCAAATGAGGTGGCGGTTTAGGTGGCGGTTTTCAATGTTTATTTTCATCATTTTCTGTCTGTTTTCACGTTAAGAGCATAAAAAAACCAGCCTAAGATGCTGGTTTTTAATTCATTTTGAGAATTATGCCGCTTGCCCTAGAGTCTGGTTTTTTATTTTATGTATTTTACCGGTACGCTCAAAAAAACGCTTATTGCTATTGAATAACAATCTGCCGGGTATCAGCATGACCATTTTCATCAACAATGTGTAGGATATAAATGCCGGCATGGAGGTTTCCTTTCTCCAGAGTAAGCTCCTTACCGCTAAACTGAATGTTCTTTACTACTCGCCCGGTAATATCAAGTACTCTGATGATTGTATTATTTTGTTCATCTGAAAAAGTAATGGTTGTGGTGGAATTAAACGGATTAGGAGATATTGAGCAAGGCACACCTGCAGCTACTACATCATTTATCCCGCTCACTGCTCCGCTAAAGGCTAAGTCATCAATATACAAATAGTCACCGTTTGTCGCTATCGATGTGCTTCCCGAACCTGCTATCAACGTAATAAGTGCACTATCAGGAGATGTGCTTGCAAAATACATAATTGGTACGCTGAAATTAGTCCATGTCGTGACAGTGCCGTTCGTAGGAAATAGCTGTCCAATTCCAACGAAATCTTCAGTCAGGGTGGTCGTATTCCATTTGGTAAAATATACTAAAATAACGCCTGAATCAGTTGCTGAAAACTTGTATTTATATTTACCGGTAAGATATACGGGACGGGCACTACAAGCAAATCCACCTAGCGTGCCTGCTGTTAAAGTGGGTGTACTATATACAATAGTAGGATTCCCACTTTTCACAGTCAGCTTCAAATACGAAGCGCCTACGGCACCGGGTGTACCTTGCTCGCAGGCAGTGTCAAGTAAAAGAAAGTTGTAACTTGACCAACTAGTAGGGTCGGAATAAGTACCATGGTTGGTCCAGCTCTCGAATCCTGCGTTGGGAATTGTTTGTGCTTCGGAAATCGTAACTACGAACATCAAAGTAATCAGAATGTTGAATTTTTTCATTTTATTCGTTGTTTGTTTATTGAGAACAGGACGAAAGTACTCTTTAATATACCGGCAGTACTTGACATTTATCAAATAATGTTTCCGAATGTAAAACAGACCTTAAATGCAAACGATCAACTCATAATTAGTTAAGTGAGCCGTCGTAAAGGTGGTGGTTTGCTATGTCCGCCAACGCATGCGAGTGTATGCGAACTAACAAGCGACTATGCTAAAATGCTTGCCGGGTGTATGAAGCCATTAAAATGAACGAAAATACATATAAATTAATTATATTCGTCCAGTCCGCAAAGACCCGCTCCCCGAGCGGGTCTTTTTGTTATTTTCCCTACTAGATGGTGGAACGGTGGTGGATAGTGAGTTCATTTACAGCTAGTATGTTAAATTGAAAGAGCCCGACTTTTGTAGTCAGGCTCTTTTTATGTTGCTTATTGTTTGTCGTCGTCCTTCTTTCTCTTCTTCCAAAGCACAGCAAATAACATAGCGTGTTGTAAAGAATCAGTTTTGATGTAAGCCATGGAGGATTTTTCAGTCTATTTGCCCGAAATAACAATAATTTTTCCAGTGTCCCATTAAGATATTAAGTAAAGCCTAATGGCCTCCATCATTTGCGTTTATTTTGTTTGCTTAGTCACGATTCAAATTCATTAACTGGTTAGTTTTGGATGTTGATCATCGAAATGTGTACGAAATACCAATTTCATTTTTTCTTGTTGAAATAATGCTATATCGATTAGATTTGTGCACAACATTATAGATGCCACCAATTGTTGCCAGTACACCTCCCAATGCGACACACCCTAATCCACTACCCATTGTCATCCAGGCTTCATCTGGCTGGAAACAAGAGGGTGATCCCTGTGGCTCAGGCCAAAAGCGATTGTCAATGTGTTAACGGCAATAATAGTTAGTAACGCTACTTTTTTCATTTTTCTGTTTTTGTAGAATGAACAATAATTAATTACGGTGTAAAACTTCTTCTTTTTTTCGTCAATGTGTTTGATAAAAATCAAATCTTTCTCCAGCACCAAACAATTTGATATTTGTCAAACAAGTTGTGTTTGGTGTACGAATTCTGACATTTAATTTATTGAAAACAAGACGACTATGACATACATCGTAGTATTAGTGTAGCTTCGTAGTAACAAAACTTACTGCTATGCTAGAATTACTATTTCAGTATATGAACTCAATTCGTCCTTTAAATGAGCAATTAAAACTGAAACTGGCCGACAACCTCGAGATGGTAGAAGTTGATAAGAAGCAGGTACTCCTGACTGAAGGGCAGGTATGTAATTATATCTATGTAGTAATCAAGGGGCTGCTTCGAATGTACTACATTAGGGACAACGAGGAGATATGCTCACGTTTTATGGGTGAGCAGCAAATGGCAATGTCAGTTAATAGTTTTTATAGCCGCAAACCGGGTTACGAGTATATCGAAACGCTTGAAGCATGCGTGCTGGTGCGCATACATTATGATAACCTAAGTAAAATATACACCGAATGCAACGAATTTAACTTTATAGCAAGGGTGATAACCGAACAATACTTTATACGCAGTGAAGAGCGCCTGTACCTCATAAGGAAGCAAAGCGCAGAACAGCGTTACATTTACTTTGGAGAGCACTACCCCGAACTGCTGCAAAGAGTTCCTTTAAAATATATTGCTACATATCTGGGTTTAACTTTGGAGACCTTAAGCAGAATAAGGAAAAAGCTAACCAACACAAGGTCTTAGCATTACCTACAGAACTTTCCACAATACTAAACAGCAAATTTTCTTACCACTCCGGCGTAAAGGTGGCGGCTTGCTACATATGTGAATAAATATGAGAGTATGCGTATGAACAAGCCACCATTCTAAAAAATTTTCTGGGTGTGTAAACCCGTAAAACGAACTAAAACGCATTAAATATATCAAGTCCAGTCCGCAAGTAAAGCTTCACATTTGTGAGGCTTTTTTGTTTTTATTGCCTTGGTTAGAATACTACCCTATCACGGTCCCAACGAATGTCGGCATGGGTTCGAGTCCCGTCCAGTCCGCAAGTATGTTCCGAAACCCGCTCCCAGAGCGGGTTTCGCTTTTTAGTCCAAATGAGGTGGCGGTTTAGGTGGCGGTTTTCAACTCAATTTATTTAATTTGAGTTGCGTAAATGAGGATTATAATAGACGCTCTTTTGTTATTTTTGGCTAAATATCCTTTTGTATGCCAGAATTCTTTGGAAGAGTCGGCGGCACTGCTGAGCCGATACCTTCATTTTACAACCAATCACTTTTGCTTGAAACTTCTTTTAGGGGAAAAGTAATCGCCAAAGGTAAGCTAACCTCAGCCGGATTTCATCTTATGAAGGGTTCACTGGTAAAAAAGCACGACACATTTAGAGATAACCATGGAATAAGGAAAACGAGAGATGAACTGATTGCCAAACAATGGCTAACCAATAACGGACAAAATTCAGATTACTTTATTTTACAAAATGATATCCTGCTTGGATAGTTTTGACCTATGAGAGTATAGGTCAATAGGATAGATTTTCCTTGGCAATAAGGTTTATCCTCCTGATATTAGCCATCTAAAATCATATAATATGTCAAGTACAAAGAAGAAAAGAGAAGTAGTAGCAAAGGTGCCTGTTGAAAAGAATGGCAAAATTGAAATGGTAAACATTTTCTCAACAAATTACGGGTACTATCGTTATTTTGTTCGTGAGATTTTACAAACCGGAGGTATATCAAAGTTCCGCTTTGCCAAGAATAAAGAGAACTATTCCGGTCAACTGGCAGTAGCCAAAACAGAGGTTGATAAAGCAAAGAAGGTTTTGGCGGAGTATCAAAAGAAGAATCCCGAAGTCAAGGCTATGTGGACTTAATTTTTTGTATTTTCTATTAAAAACGGCACTACGAGTGCCTTTTTTTATGCCATATCTTTTGATATGGTTTTTTTATTGTACTACCATGATATGCTGCCCGGTTTTTATTTCTATATTTACTTCAAATCCGATTTAGTGAAATGACTGGTAGCGAACACATACAGATTAAATCTAAAAAAAGAGTTGCCGACCACGGAGAAGTATTTACTGCTCAACGAGAAGTAAATGCAATGTTAGACCTTGTTAAACAAGAAACAGAACGAATTGATTCCCGTTTTTTGGAACCTGCCTGCGGAACAGGTAATTTTTTGGCTGAAATATTAAGAAGGAAATTGGCAATAGTAGCAAGCCGTTATGCTAAAAGTCAATTAGAATTTGAACGATATGCGGTAATAGCCGTTTCAAGTATATATGGCGTTGATTTATTAGAAGACAATGTGCAACATTGCAGGGAACGGCTGTTCAATATTTTTAATGAAATATACAGTAGTTTCTTTAAAAATTTATGCAACCTTGTGTCAAAAATATTCATTTTCTGCCATTACAACTGTTTTATTGAATGGCGGCCTGTACCTTTGCGAAATAATAGATGCGGCTACACGGGCATTATTATTCGTCTATGAGAAAACCTTACAAAAATATACTGCTCTCTTCAGTAATGGTTACCGCCATATTGTTTGGCTACGACTATTCACACGATCCCGGGCGGCACAGGCTTACGGTTGCTCTAAAGGTGTTGGAGGGGCTATTGTATGGCGCGGTTTATATCCTGCTTATTTTCGGTGTAGCCAGTTTGCTTTACTTTCTCGCATCCCGTATCAAAAGGCGTTTCAGTAAATAGCGATCTTTTCTCTACCTCTCATATTACAACGTATAATGTAAATACATGTATTTGATTTCGATGTTTATACGATTGCCTCGCCTACTTTTGTGGTCCGGCATATACATCAGCAGAGAAGCTGTAAATATTTTATTATGAACAAGAGGCTACGGTGGATCGTCTATACGGCGGTCGTCTTTTTTATTCTATCGACTTTAGACAGAGTGGTACTGCTGTACACATCGCCACAGTTGCATGATGTGCAGGGACATACTTCCGGCGCCTTCCTGCTGGGTGCGCGCTACGACCTGCGAGAGATCGGTGTTGTTGCAGTCCTTATGTTATTGCTGGGCTTTATACCCTTGTTCGATCCATTCAGGTCTTCCTTCGGCAAAAAATTCTGGAGTACCCTGCTGTCTGTTATTTCTGTGCTGGCCATATTCATGTATGTGGCAGACATCATGCACTTTGCCTACCTGGCACAGCGGCTCAATGCCAGTGCCATCAACTTCATCCCTGAGGGGGGTACTTCGGCATTGATGGTATGGCAAACGTACCCGGTCATTAAAATACTGCTCATCATTATTATTCTCAGTTGGCTGCTCATCTTTTGCCTGCTGCGCATTATTAAGAACGTGGGCCGTAGTAGCGCTACGGGTAGTAAGGCTGTAAATATATCGGGCGGTATTGTGGTGTTCCTGCTTTGCGCGCTTTGTATCTTTGGCCGTGTAGGGCAGTATCCCCTCCGCTGGAGCGATGCCTTTGGCCTGGGCGACAGCCGCCTGTCGCAGCTCGCGCTCAATCCCTTCCAGAGTTTCTTCAGTTCACTCAGTTTTCGCCATACCAACTTCGACGAAAAAGCTACTGAGCAATACTACCCTATGATGGCCGGCTACTTTGGTGATGATAATGCGCCGGTTGGCAAGCCTTCATTTTTGCGTACCATTGCCGGCACTGCACAAGCCACACGCCCGAATGTGGTACTGGTGATCTGCGAAAGCTTCAGCGCCTATAAAAGCTCTATGTGGGGCAATCCGCTTAATACCACACCGTTCTTCAGTACCATGTGCGATAATGGCGTGTTCTTCGATCATTGTTTCACACCACACTTTGGCACTGCCCGTGGCGTATGGGCTACCGTCACCGGAATTCCTGATGTGATGCTGGAGAAAACTGCGAGCCGTAATCCGCTTATCGTTGACCAACATTCCATCATCAACGATTTCAAGGGCTACGATAAAGACTATTTCATTGGTGGCAGCACCAGTTGGGCCAACATAAAAGGCGTGCTGGAAAACAACATCACCGGCATCAATATACACGAACAGGGCAGCTATACCGCCAAGCGGGTGGATGTATGGGGCATCAGCGATAAGAATCTGTTCCTACAGGCCAATGAAGTGTTGCGCACCAAAACAGGGCCGTTCTTTACAGTGATACAAACATCAGATAACCACCGCCCCTACACGATACCAGAGGAAGACAGGGCGGAATTTAAGACAGTGAACTACCCACAGGATACGCTCGTGAAGTATGGCTTCCAGAATAACGATGAACTAAATGCTTTTCGCTATACCGACTTCTCTTTCCATAAATTCATCGAGGCAGCAGGCAAGGAAAAATATTTCAATAACACGGTCTTTGTTTTTGTTGGCGATCATGGCATTCGTGGCGATGCAGGCAATATGTTCCCTCAGGCATGGACTGCTAATTCACTTACCTGTTTTCATGTGCCGTTATTGTTTTACGCGCCCGGCCTGCTGCGGCATGAGCGGCACACGATGGTCTGCTCGCAGGTGGATATACTGCCTACCATTGCCGGCATCACCGGTATACCCTACACTAATACCGCCATGGGCCGCGACCTGCTACACCTACAGGACACAAACTCCAATACTGCTTTCTTTATAGATCATGATGTCAGGAATATAGGCGTAGTGCATGGTAGTTACATGATGCAACGTAACCTTGCTAATAATGCAGAACAACTGGTACCCATCTACTCAAACGATCCCATTCCCGCCGATAGCGTAGTTTCACTCTCTGCCGACATGCGCAAGCGCATATCTGCCTTCTACGAGACCGCGCGTTACATGCTGTTCAACAATGGTAATAAGCACAAATAACTCTTTTATGCAAGTTGGCGGGCTATTACGTAACACCTCCCCTTAGGGTCGGGTTGTCTCGCGTAAGTAGATACCCTAAAGTGGCAGAATATAAAAGCGAGGGACAACGCCTCGATATAGGAAATATATGATAAGCCCTGAAAGGGCGAAGTAATCGCCTTTTGAAAATTGGAATTTGTACCTTGGATCTGGAATTTGTATCCTGGAATTTGGAATTTAAAAAACTACTGCTCTTGCGAAGTATCCACATTAGGTGCCACCGGATGCTCATTCGCTTCTTTTGCATCCTTGCCACTTGATTCCAGCCCGGCCCTGTCTACACTGTCCTTATCACTGGCATCGCAATCGTCAAATCCATCAGGTTGCTTAAAGGTAGCTGCCGGGTTAATGTGCAGGCTCTTATCAGCCCACACGCGCTTCATGAATAATGCCCATATTGGTAGCGCAGCAGAGGCCCCTTGCCCCAGCCGCTCGTCTTTGAAGCTGAATTCCCGGTCGTCGCAACCTACCCATGCGCCTGCGAGCAGTTCAGGGGTATAGCCTATGAACCATGCATCGGCCTGGCTATTGGTAGTACCTGTTTTGCCGGCTACATCTGCAGTTACATTGTATTTGAAGCGCATCCTTGCGCCGGTGCCGCCACTGGCTACTACGCCCCGCATCATCTTCACCATTTTAAAGGCTGTATTGGGGTCCACCAGTTCCTTCTGATGAGGCGAGAAGCTTTTGATGAGCATTCCGTTCTTGTCCTCTATCCGCGTTACAAAGAAAGGTTGCGTATTCACGCCTTTGCCGGGGAACATACTATAAGCGCCCATCATCTCGAACAGCGAGATGTCTGATACGCCCAGCGCTACAGCAGGCACTTTGTCTAATCTACTCACCAGGCCGCATTTATGTGCAAAGTCCACAAAAGCATCAATACCTACTTGCTTCAGTACATACAATGCTGCATTGTTTATAGAGCGTGCTAACGCGACCTTCATGGTCAGATCGCCTAATACTTCACCGGCATCTGCATCATAAGGGTGGGAGAGGGTTGGGAATTCCTGCGGATCCGTTTTTACGACACCGCAAGGGCTGTAACCGTTGTTCACAGCAAAAGTATAGAGCAGTGGCTTTATAGTAGAGCCTACCTGCCGCTTGCTGTTGATGTTCACGTGATCGAACTGGAAGTAGTTGTGGTCTATACCGCCCACCCATGCCTTCACCGCGCCGGTAAAGGGGTCCATAGCCATAAAACCCGATTGAAGGCAGGTCTTCATGTACTTGATGGAGTCTATTGGTGTCATCAGTGTATCTTTCATACGGTTCTTGTTCCATGCAAATACTTTCATTTTCATGGGATGATTCATGGCTGCCATCGCCTTATCTTCGTTCATGTTCTGGTTACGGAACCACTGATACCTTTCTGATCCTTTAATGCTTGATTTAAGTATGCTCTGTATAGTCTGGCTCTTCGACCATATAGTCCCGCTGGCGTATGCCGGCTGCGCCATGAATTTTTTTTGCAGGCCCGTCAGGTGTTCTGCCATGGCCTCTTCCGCATATACCTGCATCTTCACATCCAGGGTGGTCCATATTTTCAGCCCGTCTTTGTAAATGTCGAATGGGGTGCCATCCGGCTTTTTCATGTCTTTCAGTGCGGCCTTCACTTGCTGCTCCACTACTTGCCTGAAGTAGGGTGCTATGCCATCATGGTAGTCTATTTTATGGTAGTCCAGCGGCGTTTCCTTGGCCGTCAGCTCCATGTATTGGGTGTCGTTAATGAAGTTGTATTTTCGCATCTGGTCCAGCACCACATTGCGGCGCTCTCTCGCTTTTACGGGGTGGCTGCGTGGGTTGTAAATGGTGTTGCCCTTCAGCATTCCTACCAGTGTTGCAGCTTCATCCACAGTTACCTTGTCGGGTGTTTTGTTATAAAAGGTAAGTGATGCATTACGGATGCCATATACATTATCCCCGAATGGAACTGTATTGAGGTACATGGTGATGATCTCATTCTTCGTCAGGTTGCGTTCCAGTTTCACTGCCAGCACCCACTCCTTCAGCTTCATAAAGGGCAGGGTCAGCATACTTTGGCTGGTTCTCGGGAAAAGGTTTTTCGCAAGCTGCTGGGTAATGGTGGAGGAGCCTCGCTTTTTATGCATCAGCACATACATCGGGATCGCCATCGTGGCAATCGGGTCTATACCGGCATGTTCATAAAAGCGGGCATCTTCGGTGGCGAGTAGGGCATTCAATATGTTTGGCGATATCTCGGCATACTTGCTGTTCGACCGGTCCAGCACATAATACCTGCCCAGCAGGGTGCCATCTGCAGCATATACATCGGAGGAGAGTGCGCTTTGCGGGTTCTCCAGTTCGGCCAGCGATGGCATATAGCCTACCCAGCCGCTGTTGATGCCCCATATCAATGCAGAGAACCCAACGATCAGCAAAATGAACGTGATCCACAGGATCCTTACAGATCGCTTCATTCCACGGCCTTCCGCGGGTATATTCCCTGTTTTCTTTTTCAAAATATTATCCGGTTTGTTGGCCAATACTTATAAATTTATGATAAAACACACTAACAATAGACATCCTGTTGCGAACTTTGCGTCTCTGCCTTCTTCGCCCGCCGAAGCTAAAGCGAAGGAGGGTGCGGTTAAACTAACCGCCCTCAAATTTACATTTCTTTTTCATCTTCCTCAGGCATCACAAAAAACGCCGCAAACCTCGCCACGTTAAAGAAACCAAAGAACCTGCTGCTGAAACTTGTCTTCTCAGCCGCCTTCCTCAAAAATGGCATCAGGAACCCGGCTACATACTGTTCTTCAGTGGCCGTAAGTGGCTGATTGGCATATTTCTTCTTTAGATACACGTTCATGAATCTGCCGAGTTCTGTACCCAATTTCGGATCTACTATCTCCCTGGCATATTTCATCGGTGTCATTTGCCCCCGTATAATGCCCGCCATGTGTACATAATAGGTAGCGGCCCTGTATGCCCAATAAGGCTTGTCTCCACTTGCCCCGGCATTCCTGTACCTCGCTATATAGTAGCGCAGCATGAGCCGCGGCATATACAATGCCAGCAGAAGCAACAACCCGGCTATCAATAACGCCATATAGGCATAATGCCTTACAGATACCGGTTTGGCTACCACAGCCTGCTCCTGCTTGGGCTTTGCCTTGGTGGTGTCCTTGCTTTTCAGGTACACCTCATCTATCGGTGTAAGGGCAGGGAATTTCTTTAATAGGGAAACTCCGTTGTCATTGGGTGCGGGCTCCAGTTGCTTCATGGCTTCGGCATAAGATACCGATGTGCCTTCATCTCCTGCATGTACATTACGCAATGGCACCGCCAGGCTATCTTTGTACACCACGGCTATCTTCATATCCATCGGCACAGATACGGGATTTGCCAGTTTATATTCCTTATCATGAAACACGTATTGTTTCACAGACACTGTCATGGTCTTCTTCAGCGTATCTATATTCTCTACAACGCCCTCGGCTGCCAGCCAGGCTTTTGGTGGCTGCATAGGCGGTGTGCCATCCGGTTGTGGGGTAGGGCGCGTTTCATTGTCATTACCCACAGTAGTATCAAAGTCCAGCCAGCCATAGCCGGGGAAGTAAACTTGCACCCAGGCATGTGCCTGGTTGGCATAATACCAGTACCAGCCCTTGTTCTTATCACTCCTGTCTTCGGTAAGAAAGCCAACAGCTATGCGCGATGGAATGCCCAATGAACGCAGCATAAACAAGGTAGCCCCTGCATAATAGGCGCAATAACCCTTGTGGTTCTCATTCAGGAAGTACATTAGCTTCGATGCGCTCGGCAGGTCCGGTACACCGGGGTTATCGGTATAGTGGTATAGCCTGTCGCCGTTCTCATCCTTCGACCAGAAGTAGTTGCGTATAGCCAGCACTTTATCTACCGGTGTCTTGGCAGTATCTGTCAATTGGTGCGCCAGCGTGCCTATGGATTTGAACTTATCATTCTCCGGCATGAAGGTGTAATACTTCATGAACTTTCGGTCTACCCCATCATAATCTGCGACATGGCGCAACAGTTCAAATCGTTGCTCCTGGAATTTCTTGAAAACCGGCGTAGGTATGTTCTCCACAAAATAAGCGCTGTTCAGCACAGATACATAGCTCTTTGTCCGGTATGCCGATTTGAACTCATCCCTGAAATCCTTCTCTACCGTTATCGGTTGTACAAAGTAGCCCACATTCGGCGCCAGGTAGGTGCTCGGCGAAAGCATCTTGTTGTAGATCTCCACATCCACAGTCTGCCTCAGTTTAGACCCCAGGCTGTTGCGGATCACAGTCGAATCCTGCTTCGTAGAGAACAGCGCGATCTTCGATGGGTCCGGCTCAAATAGATCATTGTAAGGAATGGTAGAATCCCGCTCAAAGGTTTCTGTAAGTGTATCAAACTTAGTGAAGTAGAATGCCGTCAGGTACAGTGGGTTAGGCACGTCTGTGCCGGGGAAGAAGTTATTGATATGCGCGCAAAACAGCAACTGCTTGCTTCGGCTCAGTGAACTGCTCAGCCTCGTATAATCATTCAGGTCAAAGGTGCCATCCTTGTTCTGCTTCAGCATGCTGCCCTTACCCGGCTTTGCGCCACCACCAAAGCTATCCACTGCCGCTTCCAGTTGTGGCTGAAAAGCATATACCACACTCCCCAGTATCAGCCCCGCCAGCAGCCCGAAGAAAGCAAGCCGCCGTGTAAGGAACCACCAGAACATCTGCGACTTGTCCTTATAATTATAGATCTGCTCTGCTGTGAAGATGATGTAGATAGCATACAATATAGCCGGTACAAACGCCCGTAATATCCCGTTCACACTATCTGAATTCGATTTGGCGATCATCAGTATACCCGCTACCACTAATAACCCCGCTATCACCACCGACCAATACCGCAACCTCGCAAAGCCCCAGCCCACCAGCCATCCCGTTGCAAACAGGAAGGCAAAGAACATATAGTGCATGGTGATGAAGAAGGTATCAAACTCACCCACCACATACTTATCCAGCCCCTTATAAACTACATACAACCCGAAAACAAGCAGCGCATACGTCGGCAGAAAACGAAAACGGAAAGCATAGAACACTGCCGCAATACCCATGCCCGCAGCAAAATAAACCGCCTGCTGAAATGCCTGGTTTTGCAGAATGGAATAATACTGGTTCACATTCACCAGCAGGAAGTACCCCACCGCCGCAGTAGGCAGTATCAGAAAGATCAGTTTGGCCAATAGCTCATTGGCCGGTGCGGCGCGTTGTATCCTCATATCCGAAAAGCAGTAGTAAATATAGCAGAAAGCTATTGATGAGAATGTTAAAAAAACTTCAGTTAAATGGATGTTTTATTTGATGCCCTCGTTGTAGTTGTTCACCAACAAGCTCGCGCAGGACAGGTACTCAGGGTTTTTATTGTACTATTAAGGCCATTGCGAAGCATAACCCCAACATTTCTTAGTTTCTCAATATCATAAAACCTTCCAAACACATCCCTACTTTCAGCTTTTTTACCATAAATAACCTAACTTTGCGCCGTATTTTATAAAATTTAACTATGAGCACAATGACTCGTTCACAGATCGACTTTAAACTTCCTTACAAGGTTAAGGACATCAGCCTCGCAGAATGGGGCCGTAAAGAAATAAGGCTTGCAGAAGCAGAAATGCCGGGATTGATGGCGATCCGTAAAGAGTACGGCGCGCAGAAGCCACTCAAAGGTGCACGCATCGCCGGTTGCCTACACATGACCATCCAGACTGCCGTGTTGATAGAAACACTGGTAGACCTGGGCGCAGAAGTGCGTTGGAGCTCTTGCAATATCTTCTCTACACAGGATCACGCTGCTGCGGCTATCGCTGCTGCGGGTATCGGTGTTTTTGCATGGAAAGGCCAGAGCCTTACTGATGCTGATTGGTGCATCGAGCAGACATTATTCTTCGGCAGCGAAGACCGTCCGCTGAATATGATCCTTGACGATGGCGGTGACCTCACCAACATCGTACTCGACCATAATACTGAGCTGGTGCAGCACATCAAGGGCCTCAGCGAAGAAACAACTACAGGCGTTCACCGTCTTTACGAAAGGATGCAGAAAGGTACTTTACCTGTTCCCGCTATCAACGTAAATGACTCCGTTACTAAATCTAAGTTCGATAACAAATATGGTTGCAAAGAAAGCCTGGTGGATGCTATCCGCCGCGCTACCGATGTGATGATGGCCGGTAAAGTGGCTGTTGTTGGCGGTTACGGCGACGTAGGTAAAGGCTCTGCAGAATCTCTGCGTGGCGCCGGCGCCCGTGTTATCGTTACCGAGATCGACCCTATCTGCGCACTCCAGGCAGCTATGGACGGCTTCGAAGTAAAACGCATGATCGACGCAGTAAAAGAAGCAGACATCATCGTTACCGCTTCAGGTTGCCGCGACCTCATCACCGAAAAACATTTCCGTGCTATGAAGGATAAGGCGATCGTTTGTAACATCGGCCACTTCGATATCGAAATAGATATGGCATGGCTCAATGGCGCTTATGGTACTACTAAGGATACCATCAAGCCACAGGTTGATCTGTACAGCATCGATGGCAAAGAAGTGATCCTACTGGCTGAAGGCCGCCTCGTGAACCTCGGTTGCGCCACCGGCCATCCAAGCTTCGTAATGAGTGCTTCTTTCACTAACCAGGTATTGGCACAAATAGAATTGTGGATCCATACCGCCCGCTACGAAAACAAAGTATATGTGCTCCCTAAGCACCTCGACGAAAAAGTTGCCCGCCTCCACCTCGAAAAGGTTGGCGTTCAGCTCGAAGAGTTGACCACAGAGCAGTCAGATTATCTGGGCATACCTAAATCAGGTCCGTACAAAGCTGAGCAGTACAGGTACTAATACCAAACAAAATAATAATCAAAGGCTCCGATATTCGGGGCCTTTGATGTTTTTATCAATATGCGAAGCATGGGTATAGGCTACATCTCCCTTTAGGGCCGGGGTGGTCTCGCGGTTGGAGTGTATGCTTGGAATTTGAATACCGGGATTTGGAATTTATAACGATAGCTTTGCACCATGACACCAACCATGTTCATCATCAGTATCGTTGTGCTTGCTGCAGCAGCATACTTCTTTTACAATTCCATGCAGCGTAAGACAACAGCCTATACTCCTTCTGTGGATACTGCAACTATCCTCACACAAAACGTATCTTTTTACAACAACCTCACCGCCGAAAATAAAACCGTTTTCGAAGCCCGTGTAAAAGACTTCCTTTCCTACGTTACAGTAAGAGGAGTGGATGTGGAGATAGACGATACCGACCGCATACTCGTAGCCAGCGGTGCCATCATTCCCATATTCGCCTTCCCCGACTGGCGTTACAACAACATCTCCGAAGTGCTCCTCTACAAAGGCACTTTCAGCAAAGAATACAATACCGATGAAGGCGAGCGCAACGTACTAGGTATGGTGGGCGATGGCGCCATGCACCGCGAGATGATCCTCTCCAAACCCTCGCTGCGCAGCTCTTTCAGCAACGACCATTATGGTCATAATACAGTGATACATGAGTTTGCACACCTCATAGACAAAGCCGATGGCGCCACAGATGGCATACCCGAATACCTGCTCGTCAACCCCTGCATCATACCCTGGGTAAGCAGGATACACGATACCATAAATGAAATGAGAAGAGCACAGCACTCCGACATCAACCTCTACGGCGCCACCAACGATGCCGAGTTCTTTGCTGTCATCTCCGAATATTTCTTTGAGCGCCCCACCGAACTAAAAGACAAACACCCCGAGCTATACGCCATGCTCCAACAAATGTTCACCCCAACAAAAAAGTAAAAAGCAGACGTTAGAATATTATAATTGGCAGATACCCCGCCGAGCTTTGCGCCCTTTGCGAAACCTTTGTGCCTTGGCGTTAAAAAGTCAAAATAAGAGAGCCACGCAATGGCTCCCTTTAGGGTCGGGGTTTACCAATCCCTGTTTCTGCGCTCGTGCATGTGCCTGTAGTGGCCACGATGCCCGTAGTGCGAGCTGTTTTTATAATTGGCCCACCTGCCCTCAAAGCAGCTGCTGATACTCACCAGCAAAAGCAAAAGTCCTATTATACGAAGTGCATTATGTTTCATGAGCAAACTAAATATTGGGCTAATATCGGTAATTTTTTCTCATTTTCTTAATATTCACCTACTTAAGCTCTTTCATCTGCCAATTTTTTCTCATCTTCATTGATAAGGGCACCGGGCAATTGGGTCATTTAATCACTTACTCTCCAACCTTACTACAGGCACGATCATCTCTTCGAGCGATACCCCGCCATGCTGAAAAGTATTCTTATAGTAGTTTACGAAGTGATTATAGTTATTCGGGTAGCACAGGAACACATCTCCCTTACCGAAGATGAAGGTAGAACTCACATTAGGCCGTGGCAACCCGGCTAACTTAGGGTCGCGGAACGCAAGTACATCCTTTTCTTCATATTGCAGGTTGCGGCCATGTTTATAACGCAGGTTGGCTGTGGTGGCTCGGTCGCCCACGCACTTGCTTGGTGTCTTCACCCGCACACTTCCATGGTCGGTAGTGATCATCACCTGTATGCCCTTATCGGCTATTTTACGTAATGCCCTGTGCAGTGGTGAGTGTTCAAACCAGCTCACAGCAAGTGATCTGTAAGATATCTCATCGCCGGCCAGTTCCTTCAGCACCTCCATCTCAGTGCGTGCATGAGAGAGCATATCCACAAAATTATACACGATCACCGTCAGGTCATTGGTGAGGCAATTGTGTATATTCTCTTCCATTATTTTGGCATCATCGTTGTTCGTGATCTTGATGTATTGCCACCTCAGTTTGTCTAATTTCAAATGCTTCAGCTGGTTGGCCAGGAAGGTCTCTTCATACATATTCTTACCACCCTCTTCATCATCATTCTTCCACTCCAGCGGAAAATTCTGTGCGATATCTATCGGCAGCATACCCGCAAATATGGCATTCCTGCAATACTGCGTAGCCGTAGGCAAAATGCTGTAGTACAGTTCATCCTCCAGTATCCTGAACGACTCCGTAATGATCGGCTGAAAAGCTTTCCAGTGGTCGAGTCGCAGGTTGTCTATAACTACCAGTATGGTTGGCTTGCCCTGCATCAGGTGCGGCGCTATCTTTTGCTCAAACACCTGGTGCGACAACAATGGCCCGCTCTTGCCGCCGTCTTTTATCCAGTTGGCGTAGTTCTTAGTGATGTATTTAAAGAACTCAGTATTCGCCTCTGCCTTCTGCGACTGCAGCACTTCCATCATTTCCTCGCTGTCGCTCTTGCCCATTTCCAACTCCCAGTACACCAGCTTTTTGTACAACTCCTTCCATTCTTCATGGTTAGGGTTATTGCTCAGCGCCATGAACAGGTTCCTGAAATCCTGCTGGTAAGCTATAGTTGTTTTTTCTGACACCAGCCGCTTGCCATCCATGATCTTCTTTAGCGACAGCAGCACCTGGTTGGGGTTCACCGGCTTTATCAGGTAGTCGGTTATTTGCGCGCCCAGTGCGTCTTCCATTATATTCTCCGCTTCATTCTTAGTGATCATCACCACGGGCAGCAGCGGCAACATTTCTTTTATTTTGGCCAGTGTCTCCAGCCCTGTAAGGCCGGGCATACTCTCATCCAGTAGCACCACGTCCATCTGCTTTTCTTTCAGCAGCTCCAGTGCGTCATAGCCATTGCTCAAAGGCGTTACTGTATAGCCTTTGTTCTTCAAAAAAAGTATCTGCGATTTCAGTGAATCTATTTCATCGTCCACCCATAATATTTCGCCTTGTGTACTCATGTGTAGCTGTTTGTTTTTTGACTGGTTAAATGTATTGCAAATATTATTCCTTATTGATAATTGGTTTTCAGTTTAACGCAACTTTGGGACTGCCCCATTCCCCTCAAAAATAATACCACCACACTCTATATTTGGAATAACGTCTGCGAGCCATTAGTATTGCATCCGTAAAGTTAAAAAGATATGAACACGAACATAACCATACGAAAAGCTACTGCCGCCGATTGCTCCCGGATGATGGAACTGGTCAATGAACTCGCGGTCTATGAGCGCGCCCCGCAGGAAGTTACCGTATCCCTGGAGCACTTTATACAAAGTGGCTTTAGTGCAAATCCTGTATGGTGGGCATTTGTGGCCGAAGAGGCTGGCGCCATACAGGGCTTTGCGTTATACTATATCCGTTACTCCACCTGGAAGGGCCAGCGCATGTATCTCGAAGACATCCTTGTTACTGAATCAGCGCGTGGCAAGGGTATCGGCACCCTGCTCATGAATGCGCTCATTGAAGAAGCTAAAGAAAGGAAATTCGCCGGCCTCACGTGGCAGGTACTCAACTGGAATGAGCCTGCTATCAACTTCTACAAAAAATACGATACACTGTTTGATGAAGAATGGACCAACGGCATGATCAATTTTTAGCCAGTGTGTTCCTTTTGCGCAGGGGTATATCTGTAATACCATAAAATACCCCTGAAAACAGGCTGAAGAAGAACAAAGTATAAAATGTCCCAACCCCCATTATCATGCTCATGCTATCATGAGATTGAGGATATTCTTGATCATCTATTGAGAACAGGTATATCGTTAATGCTACCGACGAAAATAATATGATCCAATAGGCTTTTCGCATGGAAATGACTTTTATTGGCAATCAAAACTTGTACTTTCTACTAACGACTCATTTAATGCACCCTCAGTTGATCATCAAAGTCATTGGCGTGCGGGCACTTGTAGGAAGTAAAGTTGAATGAAATGCTCACCACGGCCATCAGGTACTGGTCATAGCTGCTCGTATTGCCACGCTGCTTGCCCGGCCTGCCGAGAGCCACCGGGCTATTGTTATTCTCTGTAGATCTGTCTTGCAATCCCGCCGCAGCCGAGCCGGGTTTAAAACTATTGATACCCACATAGGTACTGCTCACATCATCCAGGTAATCAGTAGTGGTCAGGCGGTCTGCTATTTCAAATGATAGGTTCACGCCACCCTTCAGCCACCACTTTACTCCTGCACCTATTGGGAAGCAGGGGCTTACCGTACTGTACTTTCTGCCACCCTGACCAGCGTCTTGCCCTTCGGTGCCCAATGGCCTTAAGTAATAGGTTTTGCCCTGGTAAGTAGTGTAAGGATTGTAATAGAAAGCACCTATCCCCCCGGTAAGATAGGGAGTAAAGCGGTGCAGTTTATCCCCGGTCACAAAGGCAAAGAAGTTAAACTCAGCCTGCACTGATACCTCGGCTATATCACTTTTAAAGTTCAGGTTGCGTTGCTTTTCAAATGGGTCGGAGTTATATTTATCATCATAGCCCACCTGCGTGTAAAAAGCAGATGCTTTGACCGCTATATAGGCATTGATGCGTTGGCGGGCATACAGCCCCCCGGCAGGATTAATGGTTTTGAATCCGTAATGGTCGTTCAGATCGCCAAAATACTGCGAGCCACCCACGGATATCCCTGCCTCCAGCGTAGTAAAATAACGCTGGGCACTGGCCATATCTCCGCAAAAAACAGCTAAAAACAGTAACAGAAAGGCTCCCTTCTTACTCATATTACCCCACATAACGGCAAAAGTAGCTTTTTATTGTTTCACCCGCCGTAGCTTTAGCGAAGGCGGGCATCATCAACCAGCTAATTCTCTAAATCAGCTAATCTGCTAATCTCCTCCTCGCCTTCCTATATGTATACCTTACCCGGCCCTGCCGCACCCTAAAGTCCACCTCCACCTCTTCTGGCTCAAAAACACCCATTACCCAATGCCACGACCTCTTAAAAAATGATCCTATTTTGCTATATATCCCATTTCGCTTATCTCTGCCGCTCATAGCTTCATATTTAATAACCACCTCCACTCAATTGCAAAATCAATGCCACAATTGCCTAACTTTACCTTATAAATACCCCAATTGCCAGATCGCGGGATTGCCGAATTAACTAATTCTCTATTTAATTTGGTTAAAAAAAGAAATAGCCATACCTTCGCCGTCCCAAATTTTCCGGCTACACTATGTGGCTGAAGGTTAATGGCAAATAGTCTTTCGACTTTCTACTATCTACTTTCTACTACAAAAAGGTATCCAATGTTCCCGCCGGGAGATGGGATTAACAATTTAAAAAGCTATTATGGCAACAGAAAACAACCTTCAGAATTACGAGCTGATGGTCATCTTCACCCCCGTACTTGCGGAAGAAGATTTCAAGAATGCTCAGAAGAAGTTTACGGACTTCATCAAAGACAATGGTGGTCAGGTGACTCACCAGGATGCATGGGGCCTTCGCTCACTTGCTTACCCGATCGGGAAAAAGACAACAGGTATCTATTGCGTGCTCGAGTATTCAGCGCCAACCGACCTGAACGCAAAACTGGAGATCCAGATGAACCGCGACGAGAACATCATTCGTCACATGGTTACTCATATCGACAAGTTTGCTTTGGCTTATAACAACCGCAAACGTAACAAAACAGCATCAGCAGAATCAGCATCTTAAAATCTTCCACAATCATGGCTAAGCAAAACGAAATAAAGTTCCTCACTTCCCAGAGGGTTGAAAAACGCCAGAAGAAATACTGTCGTTTCAAGAAAATGGGCATCCGTTATATAGATTATAAAGACGGAGAATTCCTCAAGAAGTTCCTTAATGAGCAAGGCAAGATGTTGCCACGCCGCATTACCGGCAACTCCCTGAAGTACCAGCGCAAAGTGTCGCAGGCGATAAAGAAGGCCCGCCAGATGGCCATTTTACCTTACGTTACTGACCTTTTAAAGTAAACTGATCATGCAAGTAATCCTCATAAAAGACGTTGACAACCTGGGCGCTGCCCATGAACTCGTGGTAGTAAAACCGGGATACGCCCGTAATTACCTTATACCACAGAAGTACGCAATCGAGGCTAGCGGTTCTAACTCCAAGATCATGGAAGAGCGCCGCAAGCAATTGCAGAAGAAAGAAGATAAGCTCATGGCCGAGATCGCCAATGTAACTACCGTACTCAAGGCTGCCCCTGTAAAGGTGGGCGCTAAGCTGGGCGTTAGTGGCAAGATCTTCGGTTCTGTTACTGCCATCCAGATAGCACGTGCTATCCGCGAGCAGAAGGGCTACGAAATAGACCGCCGCCGCATATCTATCGTTGATGATGTGAAGGAAGCAGGTACTTACAAAGCTAACATCGACTTCGGTAAAGACAATGTTGTTGAGATCGAATTCGAAGTAGTAGGCGAATAGTCCTCCACTACACTATATTTAAGAGACCATCCTCCGCAAAGAGGATGGTTTTTTTATGTATTGTGCCATCCATTTTAAAATTGTAACTTTGAATAAACAACCTAATCGGTTATGGATTACATTATCGAAGTAGAACAGGAAACAGATGGCCGCTGGATAGCGGATATTGCCCAGCTTCCCGGCGTAATGGCTTATGGCAGCACACGCGACGAAGCTATGGCAAAAGCCCAGGCACTGGCATTGCGTGTAGAAGCAGAAAAGCTGGAGAACGGCGAACGTCCTTTCTTTGAAACAAGCCTTTCGTTCAAAGCAGCATGAGTAACTGGCCATCAAAAAAATCCAAACGCGTATACGCGGCCTTATTAAAAGCCGGATGGACCTTAAAAAGGCAAACAGGCTCACACCGTACGCTCTCTAAACCCGGTATGCCTGACTATGTATTTGCCTTTCATGATAACGAAGAGATCGGCCCTAAAATGCTATCACGCATAGCTAAATATACCGGCCTTCGCCCCGAGGATTTGTAAAACACAATCCTTGATTGCCTTTTATCCCAATCATTTCTTATCATCCCTCACACACGCTCCATACGCCCACCATATAAGCAATAACTGCAGTGGCAGCCGGGCTATGGCTACCCAGGCGTGCGTGTGGCCGGTATGTACCCAGTCTATGGCCATTTGTATGTTGGCAGGGAAGACGGCGATGAGCAGTAGTATGGTGAGCCAGCCGCCCACCCTCGCTGTGCGGCTATACAGCACCAGCAGCCCGCAAATGATCTCGCACACACCGCTGGCCTGCACCAGCGCCTCATGCCACGGCAGCCGGTGCGGCATGATCTGCAGGTAGAAGCCCGGATTCCGGAAGTGGTTGATGCCGGCGGCTATGTAGAGCAGGCCCATGAGGATGCGGGAGAAGTGTTTCATGTTGTATAAAGCTATCTTATTGTGCTGAAATCGCAAATCCCAAATACCACTTTCCTTATCTCCCGCAACAAAATACCACTAAAGTGTTATTGACGACGTATGCCCTGCATGGTAGTTTTGCCCTATCAATTCACCAAACAAAAAATTAAACGTCATGAACACAAGAATTACACATGTCCTGGCCATGATTGCGGTATTTGCCTGCATCCTCTTCTGCGCCAGTTGCAAGAAGAAATCAACCGGCACGCCTGCCCCTGTAGTTACCTGTACGAGCTGCGTGACCACCCCCGATGCCGTAGCCGCATACGACAACAGCAGCAAGGGCATTTACAAAGGCACTGTGGTGGGCTCGTCGGGCACCATTAAGTTCAACATCGGCAACAACGACAGCACCATTACCGCCACTATGGTCATCAACGACACTACGGTGGCTCTCACCGCATCCGTATCGTGGACCAGCGGAGTGGCCTATGTATCGCCATTCACCGGCACCCTGGGCGGGGCAGCGGTAAGCATTACCTTCTCGGTAGGCGCCGATGGTACCAACCCTACGGTGACGGCGGCCAGTATACCCGGCCACCCCAATGCCGTGCTTAATGTGACCAAAGAGACCTCTACCAACCTGATCATGGTATTTGAAGGCACTTATGCCGACAACAGCTCCAGCGGCGACCGTGGCACTTTCGACCTGTTCCTGAGCAAGGTGCTGAAAAAATGGACCATCACCAGCAAGTCGTCTGTAGACCCCACAAAGAGCAGCGACAATATAAACGGCACATTCGACAACAATACCAATACCCTCTCTTATACCGATGGCAGCGGGGGCGTACTTACCGGCACTCTCAGCGGCGACAAGATCACCGGCACCTATAATGGTGGCGGCAACAGCGGCACATTTACGGCTACCCGCACTTTATAATACTTTATGCGTTCAGAGGTAAAAAGGGGCAGCCGTGACCGGCCGCTCCTTTTACTTTTTTTACAGGGGGCGACTACCCTCAACTTTCATTTTTATTTTTTGTTTTGGAAGACTATGGGCAACATGGGTCTCCGCAAGAAGACTATGAGCACCTGATAATAAACCGATATCAATAATGATAAAAAGCAAAATAGTTAGTGTCATGGTGAGCCTCGTCGAACCATGACTAGCACAATTAGAATAAAAAGCTAAGTAGCATCTTTGATACCGGCCATTATGAGCTGGTGAGGTAAATTACACAGACCAGACAGGCATTACTTGATGATTAAACGTTTGCGCACATCCTCCACGATACCAGCTCATGTGGATTTTTCGTAGTGGTCTATTCTTCTTTTTACCTCATCCATCTGCCATTGCGGGATATCTGTGCTTTCCTGTCCCTCGGCAAGCAGTTCTACAGCGTCGGACTTTTCCAGCAATAGGGGAAGATTACACCCAACTACAGGCTAAATAAATACAAACAATAAATATTCATACAGAACGGTCTGATTTCTGGAATAATCCTATACCTTTGCCTTGATTAAGGAAAATGGATACAAGGAAAAAAATATTGGATACCGCTTCCAGGTTGTTTTATCAGCAGGGGTATAATGCCACCGGTATCAATCAAATCATTGAAGAAGCCGGTGTGGCAAAGGCAAGTTTATATGAGCACTTCAGGTCAAAAGAAGATTTGCTCATAGCATACCTGGAGTTTATGTTTGAGCAAACCATAGGCCGATTCAGGCAAGTAGCATCAACGAAAGTGGAGGCAAAAGAAAAAATATCTGCCATTTTTGAATTTTTATCCCTGAATACTGATTCTAAAGGATTTCATGGCTGCCAATTCCTAAATATTGCGGGGGAGATCCCTGTTGAAAACGTTCGCGTTTATGACGTGATACGAAAGCAAAAAAATGGGCTTCGTGCTTTATTTGCCGGGATATTAACACCTGGTGCAATGAGCCACGATGAATTGCAAAGTGCAGAAAGCTTAGCTGACGGCATCTATTTATTATTTGATGGCGCTATAATGTCATGCAAGGTCTATGGAGAGTCCTGGCCCGTTGTTGCAGCACATAAAAGTGCGCTAAAGCTGTTGTAACTTTTTTTTGCCATTAAAAAAAACAGACCGACCTGTTTTTTAATACGACTGATCTACCCGACCACACAAATATTTTTCAACGCAGTAAAAAAAAGAAACAAAAATGAACGAAAGTATATTAATAACCGGGGCAAATAACGGGCTTGGAAAAGAGGCGGCCCGACAGTTAGCAATGAGAACGGAAACAAAAAAGGTGATCCTTTTCTGTAGAAATCAGGAAAGGGCCGAGGCAGCAAAAAAAGACCTGGAGCAGCAAACGGGAAAAACGATCTTTGAAATTGTTATTGGGGATGTTTCAGATGCAAATTCTGTAAGAAAAGCAGTAGAAAAAATAAAAGGACCTATCGATGCAGTGATTTTAAATGCAGGTGGAATGGTTGGGAAAACTGCTGCACAGGTTACTTCTTCCGGTATGAACCTACTAGCAGCGACTAATATTTTAGGCCATGTCGTGCTGGTAGAGGAATTAATAAAACGTGATCAGTTAAAAAAGGCAGTGCTTTTTGTAAGTGCAGAAGCAGTACCGGGAGTAAAGAGTCTTGGAATGAAGCCGGTAGCAATGAGAACTTCTTCTGTAGATGAGTTTGCGGGTGTTCTTGATGGTTCCTATTTTGGTAATAAATTCGATGTAACGCAAGTATATGGCTACGTTAAATACGCAGGAACGATGTGGACGTTAGCAATGGCAAGAAAATATCCCGGCCTCAAGTTTGTTGTGATGAGTCCCGGGAATACCACGGGGACAGCGGCACCGGATAATTTGCCCGCGCCCATGCGTTTCATGCTGAAAAATTTTATGATGCCTGTTGTATTTCCATTGATGGGAGACATGGTGCATAAATTGGACGTAGGTGTAAAACGCTTTGTAGATGGCATTTCGGAAGATCGTTATAAAAGTGGCGTTTTTTATGCCAGCAGAGAAGGCAAGTTATCGGGCAACGTAGTTGACCAGAGCACTTTCTACACTGATCTGAAAAACACTTCATTCCAAGATAACGCCGATAAAGCAATTCACCGCTTTATAAAATAGCTGGTACTGGCTACCATCTAAAGATCACGCTCAACAACCTATTTTTTATCTTAGTGAACAATACGTGCAACGGGAAAATGATTTTTACACAATAAGAACAGAGACTATTATTGAACGATGTTTTTTATTAGTTTTGGAAGACTTATGTAATAAGTACAATACCCCCTTCTTATTATTTACAAAAAAATAAAAAACATGAAAACATACACATTAGATCAGCTCTCGAAAAAGAAATTTAAACCGGTAGATTGGCATAAATCAATCATGGATAGGCTTCGTGACGAAATGAACGGATACGATATTTCCGATGAGACATGGGAACGACATGTGTCCATTTGGATTACAGAAGCACTCAATGAGTTTAGTCTCGAACTAAGAAAAAAAATTGTAAGAGATTTAAAAAAAGGAAAAAAGAAAGTTTCCACTACTAAGATTGAGTAAATATCGCTTTTGGCTTTTAAAGTTTGATTTGATATATTCAATCCAGGTAAAGGTTGCAAACCGGCGATTACGTAGACACAGGTCGGCGGTGCTCAATGCTGGGCTACAGACCTGCGCCAGTGAACAGTGGTTGCGCGCACTCGCCAGTCAGAGACTGGCTACCGGCAAGGACGTAAATAAAATTTACGCCCAACAACCTATTCTTTTATTTTTGTGAACACTACGGGGAACGGGGAACATCACGAACAACACAACTAGCGGGAACTACTGGCAACATGGGGATGACTTGCTTGCATATCTTCAATCAGCTTTTTCTTATAGCTTTCATAATCAATAATAAGCATACCTAACAAATCATCCATGTTCATTTTTGTATTCTGGTTTCCCATATCTTTTCTTATTTCAATAATAACGTCAATAAATAGCACCAATGCGTCGCTGCCATTAGAACCAGCGGCTTGCGTCTTCCAATAAGCAAATTTTTTAACCACATTATCAGATCCATAAATCACCAATCCCTCAACAATTTTAAATAGTTTATCAATTGTTTCCTCCGAGACATTCCCTTGTTCTTTATTTTTTCAAATTGTCTCAAACATTGAAAAAAATAATTCAATAATCGATATATAAACGCCATACTTTTTTTCCGAAAGTTGCTTTTCTATTTCTCTTCTTTTTTCAATCTCAATTTTAAGTACATAGCCAATACCCGCAATTATTGCTGTTAACACTATAGTAAGTGACGATCCCATAAATTTCTATTTTTAAGTAAAATACATTTCGGAAGATTCTAACAAAGAAGATAACATAGAGCTATGGTATGTTACCCGAACTGCTCCAGTTGTCGATTGCAAATCGGCGGTATTCCAGTTCGCGATGCCCGCTGCGCGGAACATCACGAACAATGGGAATACGAAAAACGGGCAAAACTACTGTTTGTACCTAACAATCTCCAATCGGAGACCACAATCAATTATCTATTTTTCGTTCAATGCATTTTTTAATCAGTTTTATTACCCCACCATTAGGAAGCACAGAATTTACAGTTGGTGTGGTATAAACTATACTATCCCTTTTATCTCGAAATTCGGCTGAAAAATTAAAATCCATATAGGAAACAGGTCTTTTATCCATATATAGATATATAACGAAGTCCGCCGTTTCTTTACTTTTAGCAAAGCTCCAATAACCCCAACGCCCAAGCTCATCCAATGCTGCATCCACCATTACATGAGTTGGGCCCAAAACATATATCTTACTTTCTTTCGGTACTTGCTGTTTCAATGTTTGGGCATTGACCGAAATATTTAGCATCTGTAACATTATTAATAAGCCTATTTTCTTCATAACTAAAAATTATTAAATTTCATTTGCGGAACAATTATAATAAAATAATGCTTAACGCGCAAACATTAAGCCATCATTACCCATAGTGTATTGACTCCGTCTGGCGCGAATCTGTAGCATAGCCCTTGCATGGCCGACTCGTCTACAAATCTAGCCCAGTTTACACCTACCGTACACACTCGGTTTTCATCAATACCCCTATAGATTTTTCGTCTTGGAGCGTATTCAATTCCTTCCGATCTTTGTGTCGTATTTAAGCATTGTGATCTCTGTGTTTGCCATTGTGGCCTTTGTGTGAAATGACGCGCTTTGGTAACTAAATTCCTGATTCGGCGGCGCACCAAGACTACGTGAAACCGGCCATCGTGATGAAAAATCAGTGAGTAACAAAGTGAGCAACAATTCCTGCTCAAAACGACACAACTTATTGATTGCCAATAAAAATGTGAGCAATAAAAATGAGCAATTATACACACCTTTGTCATCGTGAGTTTGTCGAACGGAACCAATTAACCCTTTAACTAATTAACTAACCCGCAAAACGTTACCTTTGCGCGACTTTTAATCACACAAAACAACAACATGAAAGAAGTATATATAGTATCGGCAGTGCGCACGCCTATAGGGGCGTGGGGCGGTGCGCTGAAGGATTTTTCGGCTACAAGGCTGGGCGCTATCGCCATCAAGGGCGCGCTAGAGAGAGCGGGTGTGAGTGCGGAGAGCGTGAACGAGGTGCTTATGGGCAGTGTGCTGCAGGCCAACCTGGGCCAGGCGCCTGCACGGCAGGCAGCAAGGTATGCAGGTGTGCCGGATAATGTACCCTGTACTACCGTGAACAAGGTATGTGCCAGCGGCATGAAGGCCGTGATGCAGGGTGCGCAGAGCATACTGCTGGGCGATAATGATGTAGTAGTAGCGGGTGGTATGGAGAGCATGAGCAATGTGCCCTTCTACAACGAAAACCTGCGCTGGGGCAATAAATACGGCAATGTGACGGTGATAGACGGCCTGGCCAAGGATGGCCTGACGGATGTGTACCACAACTATGCTATGGGCAATGCCGCCGACCTGTGTGCCAGGGAATGCAACATCAGCCGCGAGGCGCAGGACGAGTTTGCGATAGAAAGCTACAAGCGCAGCCAGGCAGCGTGGGATGGCGGCCTGTTTGAGAACGAAGTAGTGCCGGTAGAGGTGCCGCAGAAAAAAGGCGACCCGGTAAAAATAAGCAAGGACGAGGACCCATGGAATGTGAAGTTTGACAAGATAGCGGGCCTGCGCCCTGCCTTCAGCAAAGAAGGCACGGCCACAGCAGCCAACAGCAGCACCATGAATGATGGCGCGGCCGCACTGGTGCTGATGAGCAAGGAAAAAGCCGACGCACTGGGCATAAAGCCCCTGGCCAAGATAATAGGCTATGCGGATGCCGAGCAGGCACCGGAGTGGTTCACCACATCGCCATCTATAGCTGTGCCCAAAGCGGTAGCCAAGGCGGGCCTGAAAATGGAGGACATCAATTATTTTGAGCTGAATGAAGCCTTCAGCACTGTGGGCATAGTGAATATGCAGAAGATGGGCCTGAAGCCGGAGCAGGTGAATGTGAATGGCGGCGCGGTGGCGCTGGGCCATCCATTGGGCTGCAGCGGCGCACGCATCATCACTACCCTCATCAATGTACTGAAGCAGAAAGGCGGCAAGTATGGCGCGGCCGGGATATGTAATGGCGGGGGTGGCGCGAGTGCGGTGGTGATAGAGTTAATGTGATAAATGTGGTGGAATGTGCTCATGTGCAATGCACTTAGCTTCTGACCTTTAAATATTTAGCAACGAACGGGAAACTGTTCGTTGCTTTTTGGTCTAAGTGTGTGAGAGCGAAGAAACAGAGCGGGGAGCGGGTGTACGCAAGAAGGGCCACCACATAGGCACATAGACCACATAGGAACGAGTAATTTATTGCTGCTATGTGTTTTGTTTTGGAGGCGTGGTTTAGTTCACATAGGTAGCGCATACACTGAGGTGACGTATGTGCCTATGTTGTGGAAATTTTCGGTTTCCCGTTTTTCGTTGTAAATTGTTGGTGAATAATATTGATGGTGGGAAATTCGTCTTTTGTTGCGTGGTTTAAGAAGCTGGTGTTCGATCCGCGGTTCCTGGTGGCGGTGTATGTGGGAGCGGCGGTGTTCACATCGGTGCAACTGGTGATGATGGGGAGCCACTTGTATCATGCGCCCGTAGAGCCCTATCCTGACGACATCATGAACCACCCGCAGTACATGAACCTGTTTTGGGGCAAGCAGCTAACGGAGTTCAACAACTACCTCATCTTTAAAGGGTCTTACTTTCATTTGCTGCACGGCCAAAACCTGTATGGCATCTTCCCGGACGAGCACTGGGACTTTTATAAGTACAGTCCCACGTTTGCATTGCTGATGGCGCCAATGGCCTACCTGCCCAACCTGGCCGGCCTAATGATCTGGAATGTGCTGAATGTGCTGGCGGTGTGCATGGCAGTGCGGATGCTGCCCTTTACCTCGCGGGTGCATGCGATACTGCTGTGGTTCATAGTAAACGATATGGTGACCTGCCTGAGCAATGCCCAGAGCAATGGCCTGATGTGCGGACTGATGGTGGCGGCCTACTGCTGCCTGCAGAACAACAAGGCCATATGGGCCACGCTGTGGCTGGCGCTGGCTACCTACATCAAGGTATATGGGGCTATAGGCTTCTGCCTGTTCCTCTTCTACCCGGACAAGATCAGGTTTGTACTCTACGCCATCTTCTGGAATGTGGTGCTGCTGGCGCTGCCGCTGATCGTAACGCCGCTGCATACGCTGGTATGGCAGTACCACAACTGGGCTACCCTGCTGATGGCGGATGCGAGCACCGCAACGGGTATATCGGTAGCGGGGTGGCTGCATAGCTGGTTTGGCATAGATGCCAAGGGGGTAGTGAGCGTGGTAGGGCTTGCGTTGTTCCTGGTGCCATTTATACGGTACAAGCTATACCGGGACGAGCTGTATAAGATACTGACACTGGCGGGGATGCTGGTATGGGTGATCATCTTTAACCACAAGGCCGAGTCATCGACCTACATCATAGCCGTGACGGGGGTGGGTATCTGGTACTTTGCCAACCCAAGGGCCAACTGGCGCACAGCGCTGATATTGCTGGTGTTCTTCTTCACCTGCCTCTCCGGTACCGACTTCTTTCCGACGTATGTGAAGAAGCATTTTGTGTACCCGTATACCATAAAGGTGGTGCCTTGTATACTGGTGTGGTGCGTGATATTTGTGCAATTGATGACGGCCTCTCCCCGGCACTCTCCGAAGGAGAGGGAGGTGTTATCCAAGTAAAAGGAAGAAAAAAGGCTCAATGCCTGCCTGGGCAGAGGGTTCAATGGAATGAAGTAAATACAACGTTACGTTTAACTGCAAATAATGAATGACAATATTGTTGATGCTATTGGCGAGTTGTTGTTGTATTGCATACCGGTAACTCCTTTCATTACGGTGCCTTTGATGTGGAAATTGAGCAGCCAAAAGAAAGTGGTGAAGGGATTGCTGGGGCTATTATTTGCTTTGATATTATCCTTATCGCTGGCTGCTATCAGCTTTGGGATAGCAGCCAGGAATGGTATGGGGCCGGGATGATGTTGCGACTATATTTCTTTCGGAAAAAGGCATTAATATTATAGCTGTAATTAAAAAACAGTGTTCATGCTTTTTGAAGGAAAGTTTACAGAAGACGGATTTGATAACCGGGTGACCAGGTTATTCGGTATCAAATATCCCATTATACAGGCCGGTATGATCTGGGCATCGGGTTGGCGGCTGGCAAGTGCGGTGAGTAATGCCGGCGGGCTGGGCATTATAGGCGCGGGCAGCATGTACCCCGATGTGCTGCTGGAACATATACAAAAGTGCAAGGCGGCTACCGGCAAGCCTTTCGCGGTGAACCTGCCGCTTTTATATCCCGACATAGAACAGCATGTAGCACACATCATCAATGAGCAAGTGCCGATCGTATTCACATCGGCGGGCAACCCCAAAATATGGACGGCAAAGCTGAAGGCCGAAGGTATAACCGTTGTGCATGTGGTATCGAGCGCGAAGTTTGCTCGCAAGTGCGAGGATGCGGGTGTGGATGCCGTAGTGGCCGAGGGCTTTGAAGCAGGGGGGCATAACGGGCGGGAAGAAACCACCACGCTGTGCCTGCTGCCTGCTGCGCGGGCAGCCATAAGCATACCCTTGATAGGCGCAGGCGGCATAGGCAGCGGCAGGGGCATGTATGCGGCTATGGCGCTGGGTGCAGAAGGCGCGCAGATAGGCAGCCGGTTCGTGTGCACACCGGAGGCATCGAGCCATAGCAATTTTAAAGAAGCCATCATCAAGGCCAATGAGGGCGATACCATAGTAGCCCTGAAAAAATTAACTCCTGTACGCCTCATCAAGAATGAGTTTTACAAACAGGTACAGGTTGCCGAAGACGCCGGCTCATCAAAAGAAGAGCTGGAAACTTTGCTGGGCAGGGCGCGCGCCAAGAAGGGCATGTTTGAAGGGATGATGGACGAAGGGGAGCTGGAAATAGGGCAAGTAAGCAGCATGATCAAAGAGATAAAACCAGCCGCAGAAGTGGTTGCCGAAATATGGGCAGAGTTTAAAAACGTCTATACAGCTCCGTTTAAGTATTAAGTATCTTATTTATTTTTCCTAACCTTTTTCTGGAATAATCTGTCTTATTTAACGAGCAAATGAGGTTTTTTGATCAAATGTGCATCTGTGGCATGTAGTTTGTGGATAATGTATTGAAAATGAGGATGAAAAATGCCCTATAGATCGTAGAAAAAAAGCAATAAGTAGTTCTTTTGCTTAGTTTTTATATATTTGTATAGTATTCTTATATTTTGTCTGATAAAGTATTATGAAAAGATCATTACTCCTTTTAATGCTGGTGCTGAGCGCTCATGCGCTGTTTGCGCAGGTAATGCCTATAACTGGCGGTGGGCCTGGTGGCAATTTGTGTATAGGCACGTCCTACACACTTAATGATGCAGACGCGCCATTGGGCGTATGGGAAACCAGCTCACCTGCTATAGCTTCAATAGGCTCGGCAAGTGGAGTGGTGACGGGTTTGTCGGCAGGTGTGGTAACGATCACTTACTACATTTATCCTGTTTACGCAGTGAAGACATTTACCGTAAACCCTGCCCCACGGGCAATAGCAGCTACGTCATCCACTATCTGCATCGGCGCTACAACAACAGTGACCGACCCTACAGGTGGTGGCAGATGGACGAGCAGCGCACTGGGTGTGGCCAATGTAGGCACCTCCTCGGGCGTAGTACATGGAGTGGGCGCCGGTGTCACAGCCATCTCATATACCGTAATGGCAACAGGTTGTTACACAACCACATCTATTAATGTAAATTCAGTAGCTATATCGGGGCCTAATGTAGCCTGCCTGGGTGCAGGCAGCATCACACTGATCGATGCCACAGCCGGAGGAACCTGGAGCAGCAGCAGCCCATCTATAGGCTCTATAGATGCGGGCACAGGAGTGCTGACACCGATAGCAGCAGGTAATACAACAGTTACTTATAACAACGGGCCGGGCTGTATATCCACAGAATTGATTACGGTAAGGCCGGTGCCATCCATATCGCCCAACCCCATCAATGCATGCGTAGGCAGCTCTGTAACATTAGTAGGCACGCCAACCGGTGGCTCATGGGCCAGCAGTAATACGGCCATAGCTACAGTGAATTTTGTGGGCGTAGTAACAGGCGTTACAGGCGGAACGGCCAGCATAGACTATATAGCTCCCGGTGGTTGTATCACTTCGGCATTAGTGAGTGTGAACCCGGTGCCCAGCGCTATAGTAGGCGCTACTTTCGTGTATTCAGGAGCAACAACTACGCTTGGCGATGTTACTTCCGGCGGCACCTGGAGCAGCGCCAATACTACGTTGGCTACGGTCAACTCATCGGGTGTGGTAACAGGTGTGTCTGCCGGGCTGGTAGATATTTTGTATACTTTGTCAACTGGTTGCGCTGCTGCTTTCCGTATAGAAGTGAATCCCATGCCTGCAACTGCCGACCTTGAAGCCTGGTGGCCGTTTTGCGGCGGAGATACTGCCGACTACAGCAGGCCGGGCGGTGGGCCATATACCTTGCTGAACCATCCTGATGTGGGCCTGCCTACCATAGTGCCGGCCACGCTTACTGCCGACAGATTTTTAGCGCCAAATAATGCATACGAATTCAGTGGCAACAGCGCAATGCATTACAGCACGTATCTGCCCACAACCAGCCTTACCGGAGATTTTACTTATTCGGTATGGATATATCCATCCGGGCCGCAGTCGTCAATTATCGCTTATAACGGTAACCCGAACAGTGATGGTTTTGGGTTTGTAATGGACGGAGGCACCTTAGGTACACCCGGAAATAATGTAAGTATACTTATAGGAGGGCAAGGTGAATTTTTGAGTACGCCTCTTTCCAGTTTTCCTCCACTGGCACAGTATAACGGATGGACTAATTTGATGCTTGTAAAAAACGGGGGTAGTTTCCGTTTTTATATGAATGGGTCTACTGTAGGGTTTTTCATCAATACATTCTATGCGATAGCTCCGGGTAGTTTTTTCACACTTGGGTACAACACATCAGGTGGGCCGATAGCCCCTTCCGGCTTCCAGGGTGGTATTGATGACATTACGGTTATAGACCGCCAGCTTACGAATGATGAGCGTGTATCTCTTTTTGGTTTCAATCCTGATGCGCAGAAATTTTCGCTCGGCAATGACACAACGATCTGTTCAGACATCATGCAACTGGCGCCCAATCCACAAACTATTGGGTCGAACTATACCTGGGAGAGCCTGCCACCCACAGGTGGTTATGTGGTGCTGAATACTACCGATACCATACTCACTGTGTATCCCAACCAAGGGGCCAACGTATATGCACTATCATTGAACAAACCATACGGTTGCTCGGCAAATGATACTATTGTAGTGACCAAAACGCCTATCCCTGTAAACCTGGGGCCAGACCTGAAGTTGTGTATAGGTGATACACTTTCACTAACCAATAACTTCCCTCATTCCAGCTTCCTGTGGAGTACCGGCGATACTGCTCATACTATAAAGGTGACTACTACCGGCACGTATTATGTGACAGTGGACAGTGAATATTATTTTACCAACGTGCTGACCGGTCTGCCAGACAGCAGTACCTGCGTGGGTAGAGATACAGTGAGAGTTCAATTTCATGCGATACCTGTGTTGCAACTACCTGCCGCGCAATCAAACTGTATAGGTAATCCCTTTACGTTAGTAGAATATTATGACCCGGCCTATACCTATAAATGGATAGACAATACAACCAAGGATTCCCTTACTGTAGCCACTTCAGGTGTGTATTGGGTTAAAGTAAATGATACAGGATGTGTACGTATTGATACATCAGTAGTAACCATCGTATATGATACGCTGACCTTTACAATGCCTGATGTAAAGATGTGCAAAGGCGGGCCGCCCGTACAAACAGTAGGCTTTATTACCAATAATTTTGTGGCTAACTACCAATGGACGCCTTCGGCAGGTATGGCATTGTCTAATACTTACGACCCTGTGATCTACCCAGATACCTCTGCAACTTATGTACTTACGGTGTCGTATCCCGGATGTCCGGATATTGTTGATTCTTTCCATGTAGATGTGGAGCCTGTGCCAACTGCTGTGCTCATTAACAACAATGCAACTATTAATATTTGCGAAAACGATACGATGCACCTCACCGCAAATGTGTCGCCTAACTGGTATACCGGCTATACCTACAGTTGGTCTCCCGGCAAATACATAGACGATTCAACAACGCAGACTGTTGTACTTACCGGTGGCGATAGCACCAAGCTGGTAGTGACAGTAAGTACGCCCGCAGGCTGCACTTATGCCGATTCGGTAGCTGTATATGTTCACCCGGGATATTTCGACAGCCTTGGTGCAACACTTTTTGATCTGTGCCCCGGAGATTCGGTGCAGCTAATGCCGTATGACACCATACCCGGTACATCTGGTAATATAGTATCTAATCACTGGTCGCCAGGTGTGTACCTTGATGATTCTATGTCACTAACGCCATGGGTACATCCGATCACATCTACGAACTACACATTGATCGCTACGAGCGAATATGGGTGTAAGGATACATTGAAAGTACAGGTAATTGTGCATCCTGCCGCAGTGATCTACATGGATGATTCCACGATCATTTATCCGGGAGAAAGCTACCATATACAGCCTCAAACAAACTGTGTGAATTTCACCTGGTTCCCGCCGCTTGGCTTAAATGATATTCATGTTGTTGATCCGGTAGCTTCGCCATCAACGCATACTACGTATCATGTGCATGCCACAACCGAAGCAGGCTGTGCAGTTGACGATTCGTTCATTATTCATGTAGACCCATATACTTTACTGGGTGTGCCTAATGCGTTTGCTCCGGGCAACGGGCCTAACAGCGTGTTCAAGGCTATACCAAGGGGCGCTGTGACGCTTAATTACTTCCGTATCTATGACAGATGGGGGGTAGAAGTATTTGAAACAAAAGATATTAATGAAGGATGGGATGGTAAGTATAAAGGCGTTCCGCAACCATTCGGTGTGTATGTGTATGAGCTGGGAGCAGTATCCATAACCGGGGAATTATACATCAGGACAGGCAATGTGACTTTGCTTAGATAATATTATTAAAGGCTGATTTTGAAAAGGACAATTTCCAATGGAGATTGTCCTTTTTCTTTGTGTGAAAATCTCAATGTTAAGAAATTATTAAGTCTATATTATCGTTTCGAAAGCCGGGTATTAGCAGATAGATTTGCAGTGTTAACTCTACATTAATAAATTGTTATGTCGTTTGATAGCATATTGAAATTTTTCCTACCTAAAGACAGGGTATTTTACGGACTTTTTGAAGAAGTGGCTGCAACCCTGGTGCAGATGGGCAATACCTTTAAAAGGGCAATGCAGGAAGAAGACCTTTCGCAGCGGGATGTGCTATTGCGCACACTGGAAGACCTGGAGCATAAAAATGATGAGACCACGCACCGGATATTTATAGAACTGGGCAGGAACTTCATTACTCCGTTCGACAGGGAAGATATTCATTACCTGGCCACCTCGCTGGATGATATTGCCGACTATATATGGGGCGCTGCCAAACGCGTGGTGAACTACCAGATAGACGACCAATACAACACCTTGCCGGCATTTGCCGAGATCATATCAAAGTCTATCGCGGCCATAAATACCGGCGTATATGGCCTTCGTGATATGAAAGACCTACGCTCGATAACAGCGGCCTGCGTGATCGTGAACAGCCTGGAGAATGATGCGGATGACCTGCTGGACAGCACTTTGCTGAAACTGTTCTCCTCTAAAATTGACGCGGTTGAGCTGATCAAGCAAAAAGATATTTACCAGATGCTGGAAACAGTAACTGATAAGTGCGAAGACGCAGCAAATGTGGTAGAATCCATCATCATTAAATACTCTTAACAGCATGACAGCATTGCTGATCGTTATCCTTGTACTTGCCATTACCTTCGATTATATTAACGGGTTTCATGACGCGGCTAATTCGATAGCTACGATCGTGTCTACAAAGGTACTCACGCCTTTCCAGGCAGTGGTATGGGCTGCGCTCTTCAACTTTGTGGCATTCTTTATTTTTAAAGACCATGGTGTAGCCAATACCATAGCCAAAACTGTAAAAGAAGATTTTATAACGCTGCCGGTAATTCTATCCGGGCTGATAGCCGCCATCTCCTGGAACCTGCTGACGTGGTGGTTCGGGATACCATCCAGTTCTTCCCACACACTGATAGGTGGCTTTGCCGGCGCTGCTATAGCGCATGCTGGGTTTCACGCGGTGAATTCAGAACCTATTATAAAAACGGTGAGCTTTATCGTACTGGCGCCATTAATGGGCATGATCATGGCGTTCATCATTTCGTTATGGTTTATTTATTCTTTCCGGAAAAGCCACTGGCCGAAAGTTATATCCACTATAGTGATATTAACAGTGGCGATCATCTTATTTAATATACTTGAGAAAGATCCCGCGAAGTTGAAAGGCCACATGGACAATTATTACCTGAACATACTGATGGATACCCATAATTTCAAATGGATATTGCTTGGTCTTATTCTTACGGCGATCAGTGTCTTTACCATGTTTCTCGGATCTCTGAATACAGCGCGTTCTACGCTGTACCTCAAGCGTTTTCAACTTGTATCATCTGCCGCATTCAGCATAGGGCATGGTGGCAATGATGCGCAAAAAGTAATGGGTATCATCACAGTGGCGCTCATAGCAGGGCACCGGATACATTCCTTCTCAGAGATGCCTGTATGGGTGCCATTGGCCTGTTATTCGGCTATTGCTGTGGGCACTATGAGCGGTGGCTGGAAGATCATTAAAACAATGGGTACGCGCATCACCAAAGTAACGCCATTTGAAGGCGTGGCTGCGGAAACAGCCGGCGCCATTACTTTATTCCTTACTGAGAACCTGAAGATACCTGTGAGCACTACGCATACCATTACAGGGTCTATAATAGGCGTAGGCGCTACCAAACGCCTGTCGGCGGTGCGCTGGGGCGTTACCATCAATCTGTTGTGGGCATGGATACTGACGATACCTGTGAGCGGGCTGCTGGCAGCCGGTGTGTTTTATATTGTGAACCTTTTCCTCTAAGAAATTTTCCGGGTTAAGATAAAGTCTTTAATTTGTGCTTTGCTGCCTTTATGTGCAGCTATAAAGGTGTTTAAAATGATTAAGAAAGAGATACTTCCTGATTCAGTGGTGGTGAGAGAAGAGAAAGGCTACCTGGCCAGCGCCGTGGGCGATGAATTGGTGATGATGGGTATAGCCAGCGGGAATTATGTGGGTATGAACAGTGTAGGCAGCGTAATATGGGGCCTATTAGAGCAGCCAATACAGGTAAATGAAGTGACAGCAAGGCTTATGGAAATATACGATGTGCGCAAAGAAGATTGCGAAAAGCAGGTGCTTAACTACCTAAGAAAAATACAGGAACAGGGAATGCTGATAATAGCCTGTTAATGAAATGAATCTGCTTAACCGACTGAATTAACTCAATAAACCGCCATCTGAGCCGGGAGCGCCGGCCCCAAGCGTTACGTCTTTTACAGACAATAATACGATCTCGGGCTCGTTCCAAACTTTCTTATTAGATGTATTTACAGTTTGCTCCATGGTCTTATTATTCTCGTGTTTCATTGTGAGTCTATTGAGTTAAAGTATTGTTTCCATTTACTTTAGCGATGCAAAAGTACCATTTTCCCTTTACTTTTAAAAGTGGTCAGGCATTTTAAATGTATGATCAGCTCCTAAAGAAAAGCAGGCGTTAATTGCATTTCAGTAACAAATGTAATATTGAATCACTATAATTAAAAATTTATTTTTATTTAATAGTTAATTATTGTCTTGCATTAGTGTAAAAATAATATTTTATTTAAATAAATACCCATTCTCAGATAGCCATTTTAAGAATGCAGCCGTAATAACACCCTGTGCAATGCGAATGCCGGCAATGTCTTTGCCGCTGGTCATGCCCGCTGCTGGTTGCAGGCTTTGTAATTGGCTGAGTATGCGCTCCGGAGCAATATATTGCGAAGTGTGCCCTGGCCGGTTGAACAGATCATTGATCGCCTCTTTTTCCTTGATGATCCTGCTGATATAATCGGGTGAATAGGGTTGCTTATCTGCCCTCCATTGAATTTCCGGAGGTAAAATGCCTTCCATTGCCCTGCGCAGGAGGCTGCGTTTAGAGCCGCCTACCCTGTATTGTTCTACAGGCACATCGAGCATGAATTCCATTACATTTTTATCGAGTAGGGGTGTGGCGGCCTCTATATTATATGCTGCGAAGGTATTGGCAAAATTACCCAGCAGCCTGCCCATCTGCCCGCTGCTGATGTATTGTATCATCCAGGCTGCCTGGTCTTTTGGCGGGGTATGATCGATAGCCGATTTGTACTTGTCTGTAAAAGTTTGATTGAGTGGCGTATGTGTGCGCCAGTCTATACGGTCTTTGTTCTTGCTTGCTTCGTAATATTTGTAAAAGGTAGTAAAGGCTATATAGTCTGTTTTGAGCAGTTGCAGGAAAGAGCTTTCGTGGCTCAGCGATTCTTGCAGCAGGGTGAATGCTTTTTTGAACTTGCCCTGCGAGATGAGCTGGTAGAGCACAAAATTGCCTTTGTGCGAAACGAGAAGATCGCCCCCAAAACCGGATAGCGCTACGCGTATCCCTTTTTGCTGCATAGCCTGCTGCAAAGCACGGTCTGTGTAGAAGAAAGGATTAGGTATACTATCCTCCATATCGAAAGATGCTTCGAAGTTGGTGAGCGGGCCTGTGCCGGGGTCTTCTACGAAGGTTTGCTCGAGATTCTTTACACGTTGGCCTACGATGCCAATATATTTACGCTCGTCAGTTTCAATGCCTGTATATCCTTCAGGCAGTACGGTGGAGAAGGCATACAATGGTTTGTTTTTTTGTTGCAGTATTTGGCCGGCTATGCATGCAACTGCGGATGAGTCCAGGCCACCGCTAAGGGTAATGCCCACAGGCATATCTGTGTGCAGCCGGTACGCTATTGTTTTGAAGAGCAGGTCGCGGAGGCATTCGGCCCAGTCGCTGTCATTTGAAAAATGATATTTCCCAAGGGGTTGCGGTGCCCAATATTCACTGATTCGGGCTGCGTTGTTATGATCTATAGTGAGTGTATGGCCGCCGCGCAGTGCAAAGACCTCACTGTTGTAGGTGCGGGACTGATCGGAGTGGCGGAAGAAGTACTCAATCAGCGATTCTTCATTGAAGGTATTCGGTGTTTTTTTTAGAGCGAGTATGCCCTTTATTTCGCTGGCGAAAATAAAAGCATCAGCAGTATCATAATAGTATAATGGCCGGGCGCCAATATGATCTGTAGCACAGAACAGGGTGTGGGTTTGTTTGCTGAAGATGGCAAAAGCAAATTCACCCTCGAGATGGAGCACACAATCCTGCGCCCATTTTTCATAAGCCGCAAGGATAAGGTGGCTGTCGCTTAATGTAGAGGCCAGTTGCGGCTCGATGTTTAACAGGCTGCTGAGTTCTTGCCGGTTATCTATCCGGGCATCGGCGGTAATCACCAGGTCGCCACGCTCCGGTGGAGTAAAGCCTGTTTGCTGTAATGCCGTTACCGAAAGTTGGTGATTGCCCAGGAAGGCCGTAGTATCCTGCCAGTAGCCTTTGCCATCGATGGCCCGGTGAAGTAGTACGTGCTGTATCTTTGCGATGAGTTGCTCATCCAAAGGCTGCCCGTTTTTATTAATGATACCGAAGATGGCGCTCATAGTTTTTCTTTAACTGCCGAACCAACTAACTATTGTGAACTGACTAATATCCGGCCCACCCGTAACGATGGTATTGTTTACTTTGAGCCATGCATGTGCCCGCATTTCGCTTTGATTGCTTTTGTTGATGCCAAAATACACTGTAGTGCTGATACCACGAAGCCTCAGCATTATTTTAGCTGCAATCGCCTGCTCGAAACACTTGGTGCGCCACGGCGAGCGAGTGCCTGCACGAATGATAGCCGTGCTGACTCCGGCTAGGGCAATTGGGTCTTGTTGAAGATCAGCCGGAGCCTCATACATAGCCTTGCCGAGCATTTTCGCGATCTTGCGGAAAGGAACAAACACCAACACGAGCCGTGCAAAAGCAAGGAATATCCAGGCCTCAGCAAATAGCAGGTAGTCTGATAGTGTTCGTCCTTTCATGCCTGGGTGATAGTCGGTTCGGTAAAAAGTGATTCAAGTTTGTCTATAAATGCGGGTATGTCATTGCCTGCAGGCCTGTATATCTCTACCACGTTGCAACTACCCGCTAACGCAGTGATGGTTTTGAAGTATATAGTGCGCAGGGCGAGATCGGCAATAAGATAACGGCGATAGACCTGCTGCGCCAGTACATCAAAAGCTTTGTGTCCGGAGAGCTTGTTGTAGCGCACCTCGTTGGCGCTATCGTCTTTACTTATGATGAAGATAGTGCTGATTGCTGCTGCTTCCTCATGAAATTCCTCATGAAAGAAATGGCCATATTTATCGATATCGGGTTTCAGGCGAAAGTTTTTGTTGTTATATGCAGGGGCGTTGATTAGCGCAAGTGTATCATCCCAGAGTTTGAGCATGGGGTAGGACGCAGTGCCCTGTCCATCTTTGCCGATGACACAAATATCGTCAGTAAATATTTTATAACCCCGCAAGGCCAATTGGGCAATAGTAGTGGATTTACCTGCACCCGAATCACCGGTGAACAAAATGACCTTATCGTTTTTGATGATACCTGACGCATGAAGGGGTATCAATCCTTTGCGGAACAAAATGAATGCCATTACCGACCCGAGCAGGAAGAGGCGAATACTGCGGCCATCTATGCCGGGATAAGGGTCTATTTGGATGATATCGTTATTAAGTACCTGGTACCTGCAATTGCCCTTGATGTCGAGGTAATATTCTGTGGGACTGATAACAGTCGCATAATCGTCCTGTTCATAGCGGTCGCCGGGAATATCGCTGTTTACAGCGCCATGAATGATAGTAATATCAGGATGTGTGAAGGTAGCAGCGAGTAATTCGGGAAATTCAATATCAGATGCAATATTTAATCCAAAGCCACGGTACTGATGCATCATGATGTTTTGTGTATATAATTGACAAATTTAGAGATTATATTTGTTTAATGATAGGGGAAAAAAGAGGGCGCGGATGAGCTATATAAAAGAGGCCAATCACTTCAGGAAGGATTTTTACCGTACAGTATTGCTCATCTGGCAGGCGGGACGGTATCTTTCTGTGCTCAATATGTTGCTTTTGTTTTTACAGGCCTTGCTGCCGGTCGCCTCCCTTTACTTCATTAAAATGCTGGTGGACCTGATCTCGGAGCCACAAAAGCGCGGGTTTGAAACCATTTATCCTGTTATTATCGGTTTTGCGGCAATACAGTTCCTGCTGGCAGTGGCTAACCAGGTATCCATCTATATCTACACCATACAGTTGCAAAAACTGTCTATGCACCTCTCTGAAAAGGTGCTGCAAAAAGCAGTGGCGGTAGATATGGCCTATTACGAAAACCCGGACTACCATGACACGCTGCATTTGGCACAGCAGAAGTCGGAGTACCAGGCACCGGTGTTGCTGAACAATATGAACGGACTTGTGCTCAACAGCCTGTCGCTGGCCATGCTGATCGCGTTCCTGTTCAAGCTGCAATGGTTTTATGCGTTGATATTTGTGGCCATATCAATTCCCCTTGCGTGTGTGAAATGGTATTATGGGTACCGGCTCTTCAAACTGGAGAAGAAGTATGTACATATGGAGCGGGAAGCAAATTATTACCACCAGGTACTTACAGGGGTTTCTTATGCCAAAGAGGTGAGGTCTTTTGGCTTTGCAAATGTATTCATCACCAAATACAAAGACATCAAGGATATTATTTATAAAGCGAAAGATGGTGTGAATAAGAAATTTACCGTATTGAGCTTGCTGGCGCAGGTGATAGAAGTGGCGATCATGGCGGCTATACTGGTGGTGCTGACTAAGAATGCCTGGATGGGCGCTATAACGCTCGGTGTGTTTGTTATTTACTTGCAGGGCTTTCAACGGCTGCAAACGGCCTCAAAGAATTTCCTGCAATCGTTGGTGCAGATATTTCAGCAAAGGCTTTTCTTAAGGGATATTTTTACATTTTTTGATATTGAGGAAAAAAGAAAATTGGCCTCAAAGCCTTTTCCGGCTGCCATTGGCGAAGGGCTTGTGGCAGAAGGCATCTCGTTCTCTTATCCGCAAACGGGTAAGGAGGTGCTGACGAATGTGTCTGTCAAATGTGCGCCGGGGAAGATCATCGCTATTGTGGGTGAAAACGGATCAGGCAAGTCTACATTAGTGAAATTGCTGGCCCGGACATACGATCTGCAGCAAGGGAGTATACAGATAGATGGGGTGGATATATGCGATATTGCTGACGATAGCTATAAGCGCAACAGCATTTTCCTGTTCCAGGATTTTGAGAAGTATTTTATGACCATTGGTGAGAACATTACGCTTGCCGATGAGCTACAGGCAAGGGATGGCGATATGAAGACCGCTGCCGCAGCGGCGGGGGCAGATGAATTCATTGCCATGCTCAATGAGCAATATAATACGAGGCTGGGGCGCACGTTTCAGCGTTCTGAGCAACTAAGTGGTGGGCAATGGCAGAAGCTGGCGCTGGCTCGAACTTTTTATAAGCAGGCAAAACTCATTATACTGGACGAGCCCACCAGCAGCATAGATGCCATGGCTGAGTATGAGATATTCCGAAACCTGAAGGAGCATGCGAAAGACAAGATGGTGATCCTGATCTCGCACCGGATGTATAATCTGAAACTGGCGAGCAATATTTATGTCATGAAGGATGGTGCAGTTGTAGAAAGCGGAACGTATGAAGAACTGATCAATAAGCAGGGTATTTTCAGGGATATGTATAACAAGCAGCAACTATGATAGCGGCGGAGGACCTGATGCGGAAATATAGCGCCGAGACGACAGCACTCGTGTTGGCTTGCCGGGTATTCTTAGGCACTGCTTCGGAAAATGAATTAGGCGGATTTTGTAAAAAAAATAGAATAGACTGGCCGCTATTCTACAAAATGGCCAAAGTACACCACATAAGGCCGGTGGTGAACAAAGCGATCGCAAATATAACAACTGATGATGCCACAAAGCAGCAGCTACAGGCTGATTGCAGGCTTATCGCATTGAGGAATTTTGAGCATTATAAAGAGTTGCTCCGCCTCCATGCATTGTTTCAGCAGGGTGGGGTGGTTGTTGTTCCCTACAAAGGAAGCTCATACTGCC
Organism: uncultured Bacteroidota bacterium; assembly: GCA_903877645.1. GTDB lineage: Bacteria > Bacteroidota > Bacteroidia > Chitinophagales > Chitinophagaceae > Nemorincola. The sequence continues at coordinate 55,371 of CAIRES010000073.1, forward strand.
TGCAATTTTATGGCGACCTGAGCCAGCGGGAATCATCTGACCTCGACTTCCTGATGCAGTACAGCATGGATGACCTGGAGATTTTGGAAAGGCTATTTGAGGAACAGGGGTATGCTAATCTCTCCGAAGTGCCTGCAAATTTTAAAGTATATTATTTTGAGCATGTGCGGGAGTTCAAGTTCGCAAAGTTTGAGGAAGGTCAGAGGAAATTCTTGGCGGAATTTCACTCATCGCTTAACGATGCTGTGTTCGAGACTTCGACCCCTATCAGTAATGACTATCTTTTTGCCGATCTGCAGGAGCAGGATATGAATGGGTATAAGATAAAAGCCTTATCACCTACAAAGCATCTGATAGCGATGCTTTCGCACCATGGGGTAAGAGAGCAGTGGACCGCTCTGAAAAACCTGGTGGATATAGCTGTGGCTATAAAGAATGGCGATAGTATAAACTGGGATGTCGTTGTAACTGCCAGCCATCAATACGGATTTTACAAGGTGCTGGGCATGGGTGTGGGTATGATCAGCGACCTGTTGGGCATTGAGCCGCCTGTTGCCATTGAAAGGGATCGGGAATTAGCTCCGTGGATGAATAAACTTTTCTTGCGCCATACCTATACCACGGACCGTAGCTGGTTGTATAATTTCTCATTGAAATTGAAGTCTAAGGACAGTGTGGGAGCACAGGCAAAAATACTACTGAACCATTTGCTGTATGCCGGGCGGCCATCCGTCCTCGACTACAAATTTGTGGCGCTGCCCAGGCCGTTATTTTTTCTATATATCCTCATAAAGCCCATCCGGAAAATGAGCAAAGGGAGCAAGTAACATGTTACAGGAACAAATTAATCCTCTGTTTAACATATAATTATGCAAAAGACGCTTGATGTGCGCCTCTTTTTCGGTACTTTTGCAGATTGCCTTTTTTGAACTGCGGAACCGGAAAATGTCATTACCTCCAATACTAAGATTTGTATATAACCATGGCACCGAAGAGGTGATCAAACGTGGTAAAAAGATATTCTATACATCGGGCGTGCAAATGCTGGATGTGGACCACCTGCTGGAGCAGGTACGCTTTCGCGTGCGGAATGACCTGTACCAGAATTATTATACGGTAACGATCAATAAATACCTGCAGCCCAAGGAAATATCTGTGCGCTGCCAGTGCCCTTACAACCTGGGTGATATATGCCGCCACGAAGTGGCTGCATTATTTCAACTCAACGACATACTGCAAAGCGGGTTTTTTGAAAATACGAACATCACCTACGATCAGAAGCACACCGTAGTGCGCATGAGGCAGGTGAATAAGCAGATGTTGCAAATATTCTCCGCGCCCGATACCCTGGAACAAGCAGAGCGTTATGCCAACTCGAATAAGGTGGTGATCACCTCGAAGAAAAGTGACCGGGTAGAGGCTAATGTGACCGATGAGGACAGGGTACACCATGTGACACTGAAGCAGAACGAAGAACGTTATTTTGATACATCATGCGATTGTGCAGAAACGAGCCATCCGTTATGCCTGCATAAAGCAGCCGTATTCTTTCATGTATTAAAGATACATGGGGCGCAATTCTTTCAGGCTACCCAGAACTGGGATATCCAAAAGAACAAGCTGCTGGAACAATACGGCTATACCATCAACGATGACCTTACCAATAAATTTACATTTACCTACGAGAATAATAAGCCATTCCTCAGGGTACTGGATGCATCAATAAAAAAAGTAAATGCACCGCAGCCCATAGTGCGGGAGGAGCCGGTAGCTACAATCGTGGCAGCGCCCGTAGAGGAGAAGCGGCTGGGTATAGTGATAGACCCGGAAATGAAGGAGTTTCCTTACGTCACCGTGAGCCTGATATCAGGGAAGACGGATGAGGAAGAGCGAAACATCACAGGCAGTATAGATAAGCTGGACCTGGACCAATACATTAACCCTACAAGATACAGGCAGGAAGAGCGCGACCTTTTCCCGGTAGTCAGGAAATTCATGCCTGTAGAGCTGCTGAAGTACCTGAAGAAGAATCTGCCGTTTGGCGACCTGCTGGATGACTACGCTTCATTGATGAAGGAATTGCCTTCGGATGAGATACGGGAGCAGCTATGGGAATACCTGCTGCCTAAGTACCATAAGCTGCTGGACAGGTATTCGGCCTACCCGCTTTTATACCTTAAGAAGAAGGGCAAGGCTATATCATCAACAGGTATACAGCCGATAGGCTTTGCTGAGCGTGCGGTGAGCCCGCAGCTCATCGTGAAGAAGGAGGGTAAGCAATACATCATTACGCTGGAGTGGACCATAGATAATACTGCTGTGCCACATAAAAGTGTGACCATGTACAATGCCGGCTTGCTGCAATATGATGGCCGGATACACAGTGTAGTGAGCATAGCCGAAGTGATGCTGGTAGAACGGTTCATGCCGGATGGCAAGATGGCGATACCTGCCAAAGAATGGGCGGCCTTCCTCACTCAGGCACTAATGGACTGGAGCCATAAGGTGCATGTACACTTTTCTGAAGAGCTGGTGGAGCATGTGCAAAAAGCAAAGCCTGAATACCGCCTGTATTTGAAAGAGCGCGACCAGGTATTGGTAATGGAGCCCACTTTCCTTTATGGAGATGTGGAAATACATCCCGGTTACTTTGGCGATGTGATACAGCCGCAGAATGGCATTGTAAAGATCATGCAGCGCAATGAGGGGCTGGAAGAAGAATTCCTGGAATTCATGCTCACGCTTCATTCAGACGTACAATATAATAAGAAAGATAAATTTTACTACCTGCCCGGCACCGCAGTACTGGCCAATAACTGGTTTTACCGGTTTACGGAGATGATGCGGGAGAGGAATGTAGAGATCATGGGTTTTGAAGGGCTTAAGAACCTGAGGGTGAACACACACAAACCTGAAACGCAGGTACATGTGACCAGTGGCATTGACTGGTTTGATGCATCTGTGGAGCTGAAGTTTGGTGATCAGTCAGTATCCATAATCGAAGTAAAAAAGGCGCTGGCTCAGCGGCAAAATTTTGTGAAGCTGGGCGATGGGTCAATAGGGCTGCTGCCCGAAGACTGGCTGAAGAAGTATAGCCTGCTGCTGAAGATGGGCGAGACCAAGGGCAACAAAGTGCGCCTGAAGAAATACCACTTCAGTATACTGGATGAGTTGCTGGGTGATATAGACGAAGATGAGTTGCAACAGGAACTGGAGGCCAAGAAAGAAAAGCTGGAGGGCATACTGACCAATGATTACAGCCTCATCAATCCGCCGGAACATTTGAAAGCTACATTGCGCCCTTATCAGCTCGCCGGCTTTCAATGGTTGATATTCCTCAATGAAGCAGGCTGGGGCGGTATCCTTGCCGATGATATGGGCCTTGGTAAAACGATACAAACACTTACCTTCTTCCAATATTATAAGAACCTGCACCCCGGAGCCAAATACATGGTGGTATGCCCTACCACGCTGATGTATAACTGGGAGAATGAAATAAAGAAATTTACACCGACTCTTACACACGTCATACATCACGGGCCTAAGCGAAATGTGAACATCAACGCCTACGACGGTATTGATATCATTATCACTACTTATGGTACCATGAGGAGCGATATAAAGGCATTTAAGGAAATTCCTTTTGATTATGTGGTGTTGGACGAGTCTCAGTCTATAAAAAATCCGCAGTCGCAGGTGGCCAAAGCCTCTTTGCTGCTGAACAGTAAGAACAGGCTGGCCCTCAGTGGTACACCCGTACAGAACAACACTTTTGACCTCTACGCACAGATGAACTTTCTGAACCCCGGTATGCTGGGCAGCAGGGAATTCTTTATGAGCGAGTTTGCAACACCCATAGATAAATTCAGGGAAGATGAAGTGAAGCAGCAATTGCGCAAGCTCACGCACCCCTTCCTGCTGCGACGCACCAAGGAGCAGGTGGCAAAGGATCTGCCTGAAAAGACAGAGACAATACTATACTGCGAAATGGGCGTCGAACAGCGCAAGATATACGATGCCTATCGCAATACTTACCGCTCGCAGATACTGGGCATGATAGAGGAGCGGGGTATGGAAAAGTCGCAGATGCACATTTTGCAGGGGCTGACCAAGCTCCGACAAATATGCGATTCTCCGGCTATTATGAACGAGGAAGAACGCTTCCACAATTACTCCATCAAGCTGGATGAATTGAGCCGCGAGATCACTGAGAATGTGGGCGATCACAAAGTGCTGGTGTTCTCCCAGTTTCTGGGTATGCTGTCGCTCATCCGCAAAAAGATGGAAGAAGAGGGGATTAGTTATGTATACTTTGATGGCAGCAGCTCATCTTCTGAGCGCGAGAAAGCGATACAGCAATTCCAGAATGATCATGAATGCAGGGTGTTCCTGATATCGCTCAAAGCAGGTGGTATAGGCCTTAACCTTACAGCAGCCGATTATGTGTACATAGTAGATCCATGGTGGAACCCTGCGGTAGAGCAACAAGCCATCGACCGTACACACCGTATCGGCCAAACCAAAAATATATTTGCGTACCGCCTCATCTGTAAGGATACGCTTGAAGAGAAAATGCTGCAACTACAGGAGCACAAGCGCGCCCTTGCATCAGATCTCGTATCCGATGATACTGCAATGATGAAGCGATTGACCAAGGATGATATAGCGTTCCTGTTTAGTTAAACCCTGTAGGTGTTGCCGGTTCTGCGCGAGTACAACCCCTACCCTAAAGGGCGGCAGTACCTGTTCTGTGCGAGTGCAGATATATGTCTGCCCATTAGATTGACAGTAATTGGGTAGCTTTACATACATTGAAAGCAATGTTTTTATGAATAGCTTGACTGTGCATGAAAAATTAGATAGCTTGCCTGAAAATTTGCAGCAGCAGGTAGCTGATTTTATAGATTTCCTTATGGAAAGATATGCAGTTAAAACTACTAAAACTGCTCCCCAGACTGGAAGTGCAAAAGGTAAGATAAGGATGGCCGCAGGTTTTGATGCGCCTCTTGATGATTTCAAAGATTACATGTGATGCATTATAAGTTCGATCTCAAAATTTTTACCATTTAACTGCCCGCTTAATTTGCTTGACGTGTGCGTATTGATTTTTAGATTTCCGTAATCGAATTCTTTATGATGGTTAGGGCATAGTACTAAAAGATTGCCATGAACACTTTTACCTCCATCCTTTACCGCATTGATGTGAGCAACTTCGATGTACTTGCTGCCATCTCCCATTAATATTTCAGCAGTGCAATTTGGAAATTGACATTTATAATTTGCAGTTTCTTTTAGGAAATTTACAATCTGTCGATCATTTCGAAGAAGTAATTCAATTTGTACAAGCTTTCGCTCTATTTCATTCTTTTGGGTTATTAAACTTCTTTCTTCTAAAGAAAACGATGGATTAGGGCTATACGTTTCTGGAATAGGGATCTGTGATGAATAGGAAATGAGTTTTTGTGTAAATGCAAGTCTTGTAATATTTTTAAATCCTACGAAATTGGCGCAATCACTTTGAAATTTCTTAAAATGCTCGCTATTGTTTAATAGTATAGGTTTCTGAAAATTGCAACCAATTCCAAATATATCATTGTGTGTTTCATTTTTCTCGTGAAAATCTTCTATTCGAAAGAGAGACCATAGATAAAATTTCGTTTGGGCGTTAACTTTTTTTCCGACTATAAGAAAGCATAAGTTGCCCTTTGCTTCCAAAATATTTTTTTTCTTACTAGCGTAAACCCACTTTTTATAAGTAGGCGTTGTATCAAAATTGATTGTTTCCACTTCTGTTTTGATATTGAACGCATCATCTGGGTAATGTTTTAGTTTACTTGCATTGTGGTATTGCATATAGTATTCCGCCATAGTGTATCAAATTATTGCCTTTCTAAATTACAGGAATTTCAATGAAAAAACCAAGCAATTGCTTGGTTTAGATTTTAAAACTACTTAGCCGGTATGTTTATTAGGTAATTTACGATACTGCTTCCTTCGCTTTCACAAACTCCACAGCCTTATTCACCATGTTCTTAGAGCCTATGAATATTGGCGTGCGCTGGTGCAGCTCGGTAGGTACAATGTCGAGGATATTGCCTGTGCCGCTGCTGCCCTTGCCACCTGCTGCTTCTACGATAAAGGTCATAGGGTTGCATTCATATTGGAGGCGCAGCTTACCGTTTGCGTTGCTTTTATCTGCCGGGTAGATGAAGATACCACCTTTGATGAGCGTACGGTGCAGATCGGCAACCATAGAGCCGATGTAGCGATGGCCATATGGGCGGCCTTCTTCTTTATTGCTTTCCATACAGTAATTGAGGTATTGCTTCATGCCCTCGCTGTACTTGATGGTGTTGCCCTGGTTGAGGGAATATATCTTGCCATCAGCTGGCACCTTCATATTGGGATGCGACAGGCAGAATTCGCCTATAGATGGTTCAAGTGTAAAGCCATTCACACTGATCTTGGTGGCATACACCATCATCGTGCTGGAGCCGTATATGATATAGCCGGCAGCCATCAGTTTATTGCCGGGTTGCAGAAAATCTTCTTCTGTACAAGGCTGCCCCAATGGGCTTACCCTTCGATATATAGAAAATATGGTTCCTATAGATGCATTCACATCTATATTGGATGAGCCATCCAGTGGGTCAAACAATACTACGTATTTTGAATTAGCTGAATAGGTGTCTTCGTAGCAAACGTGGTTGTCGTTCTCTTCTGATGCTATCCCGGCGCAGTCGGTACTGTTTTTCAGTATGCGGATGAGGATGTCATTGGCAAAAACGTCCAGCTTCATTTGTTCCTCACCTTGTACGTTGGTTGCGCCGTGCTTACCCAGCAGGTCTGCAAGGCCCGCTTTGCGTACCTGCTTATTGATGATCTTGCCTGCAAGGCCCAGGTCTCTCAAAAGGGATGATAACTCCCCAGTAGCTTGCGGGAATTTGCGGGTTTCCTGGATGGTAAATTCATCCATCGTGATCAACGATCCTAAAGACATTTGAAAATAGTTGTTGTTTGCTCCAAAATTAAGAAAAGATGATGAGATAAAGATGTAGTAGCTTGCTGGCACTGTTTTTATTACGTGATTTATATATTTATCAGATGATCAGGAAAGTAGCTACATACCTTATTGCAGTGATATTGTCGCCGCTGCTTTTCAGCAGTTGCCTGATCATTCATAAGGATAGCGCCAAGTATAAGTTCAGCGATGGGTTATACAAGACACAAAGATTTGGTGGTAAGAATGTGTATGTGCTGCGAATAGGTGATGATACCATCAGTGTATTCCAGGTACAGGAGTTCAAAGATTCTACAGCCGTGCTCACCAACCAGCGGGTGAATTATACCAGCATGCAGCGGAAGTTCAAAGACAACAAAATGATGCATGCTTTTTATAAGCCATCATTTGATCTTGATCTGATGACCATAGCAATGAAGTACCGGCCCGAAATAAAAGGGGTGCCCAATCAACTGACCACTAATTTTAATGGGGCCGTTTATGGGGGCTACCGTATTGATGCCTACAAGGTCAACTATAAACGTACCCCGCTGAATGTATACAAGCAAAGTGTGAAGCACATGGGCTATAGCGTGGGATTGTATGCCGGACTTGGCAGTGCACTGATAGATGGAACCACGTTAAATGACCCCCAGGTGCCTATACAATACGAAGGCGTACTCCTCACTACCGGTGTGGCTGTAACCACAGCTATAGAGAATATTACATTTGGACTGTCTATTGGCACCGATCACCTGCTCGATAAATACAGCTCGCAATGGATTTATGAGGGACAGCCCTACATAGGTTTTACGCTCGGGTTGAACATTAATTAGCGTTTCTTCTTCGGCTTTTTGTATTCACTTTGCAATAAAGAGAAACATGCGGAATCCTGCATCTCGCCGTCTTTGCAATAATGTGACCTCAATACGCCCTCTTCTGTGAAATTGAAGCCTTTCAGCAAACTCAGCGATGGGGTGTTTTTAGGGCTGGTGAATGCCTCTATCCTGTTCAGTTTCATTTTCTCAAAGCCATATTTGAGAACGGCTGCCAGGGCTTCTTTCATGAATCCTTTATTTTTATCTGCATCATCATTCAGCCCGTAGCCGATCTCTGCCCGGTCATGAAGGATATGCCAGGTATGAAAGTCGCAATGGCCGATCACTTTGCCGGTTTCTTTCTTTACAATAAGGAACTTCTTAAAGGAAAGACGGAATGTGGTCATCCCTTTTTGCCATTGACTTCTTTTTGTTGCCAGTTCTTCTTTGCTTGCCAAACCAAGGAAAGCAATAAGGTCTCCATCGGCATAAGTAGTGAAGAGCTCATCATAGAACTCCGGGGTTAATTCCTTCAACAACAGGCGTTCCGTTTCTATCACCGTTTGTTCGGTCTGTCGTTTTTTCTCTTTGGATGTGGATGTGCCAGGTCCTCCAAGGCTGAAAAGAAATACATGTTGTTCTTCCGGTGTCGTGACGCGGATATTACTGCTGTCATCCACAGTAAAATTTTTCAAACCATTCTTTTTAAGCGCAGCGATCTTCTCCTTCATGTCGGCAGCAAAGTAGGTAATGGCAGGATACGAGAAATGGTCAGACTGGTGAAGGCCCACGATGCTCAACCCGTCAGAAAGAATAGCCCACTGATAGGGTGATGTAAATTTTGAAATCGCTTTGAAACCCAGCAACTGCCAGAATGCGATTGACGTTTCGAGGTCTGCAACCGGGTGCGCCAGTTCACCAAACAGTCCACACGTTTTATTGACGTATTTATCCGGGTTGAAGTAGTCCTGCTGCGGCATTTGCAGCATGCCGGGGCCTGCGGGTTGTGAAAAACCTTCGATGATACCCACCAGGCTGATGTTCAATCCATCGGGCGATGTGAACAGGTAGCGCTTTACAGCATCCGCTTTCTTTGGTTTCTGAGTAAAGGAAATTCCCTTTTGTTCAAGTGCCGTAACCACTTTGTCTATCTGTTTTACATAGTAGGTAAGCGCCAGGTAGGGCTTGGTATCCTTGCGCAGCATGATGAGCAATACGCCATCACTTATTTGTATCCACGGGAAAGGCCATTCCGCACGGAACAATTCATTGAAGCCCAGTTTTTGATAAAAGGCCAGTGACTTTTCAAGGTCTGGTGTGGCTATAGTGAGTGCTGTTATTTCGCCGAGAATGGGTTTGGGAAGATCATGCATGTAATGAAATTATTGTAGCGAATATCGCTAAAGTTTCTGAATGCGTTAATACAACCTCACCCGTGGGTCTATCCACGCATAGAACAGGTCAGTGAACAGGTTGATGACAATGAAGATAAAGGAGGTGAGCAATACCGATCCCATCACCAGGGGGAAGTCAAATTTATCCAGCGCATCTACCGTTACTTTCCCTACACCCTTCCATCCAAATATGTACTCTACAAAGAACGAACCTGCCAGCAATTCTGCCAGCCATCCGGTTACTGCCGTGATCACGGGATTGAGCGCATTCGGCAATGCATGGCGAAAGACAGCCTGTGTTTTGGATAGTCCTTTGGCGTATGCAGTACGGATATAGTCTTGCGACAACGCATCCAGCAGCGCGCTGCGCGTGAGTTGGGTGATAATAGCCAGCGGTCGTATGCCCAGCGCGAATGCAGGTAAAATAAGATTGCGCAGCGCAAGATGCCTCCCGGTAAACGGGTCATACTCCCACAGGCTGCCGGTCATATTGAGCCCGGTATAGCTGTGCAGCAGGTAACCAAAAACAAATGCAATGAGCAGGCCGGCAAAGAACGATGGCATAGAGATACCCGCTACGCTCGCTGCTACAGCAGTGGTATCCAGCCAGGTATCTTTTTTTACCGCAGCCAGTACACCCAGCAATATGCCGAAGATAGTGGCGAACGTCATAGCCACCAGAGCCAGCAATGCGGTGCCGGGCAGTGCCTCCGTAAGAATAGTCCCTACTTCTTTTTTTGTGCGGTAGGAGCGGCCGAGGTAAGGCCATTTCAGTACGAGGGCATTGCTTGCAGATACCGGGAATAAAGAAACATAATGGTATTGCTGCTGTGCTGCATCATTTTGCGCATTGATGCTCACAGGCGAAAGGTCATTGACATACAACAGGTAGCGGGTAAACAATGGCTTATCAAGATTCAGTTCGTGCCGGGCATTTTGCAGCGATGCAGCGTCGCTGCGCTGGCCCATCGTCAGCCGCGCCGGATCAGCGGGCAGCACATTGAACAGCAGGAACACAAAAGTAATGACACCCCACAGCACCAGCAGGCTATAACGAGCGCGCCTTGCTATGAACCCGATCACTACTTGATATCCAATTTGCCATTATTCATATTCATATCCTGCGGATAATCGCGGTAGCTCCATTTCTGCACCACCAGGCCGTCCTTGATCACCATCAGCCCCGGATCGGTACGCATGGCTGTTTTGCTCGCAGTGCCGTCTAGTGTGAAAACCGGAATATTGGCCAGTCCTATCTTTTTCATAAATGCCATAGACGTTTCCATATCAGCAGAGCAGAGGCAGTAGAACGGTATGTGCAACTCCTTAGCCTTTGCAGCCAACTTACTGATTTGGTCAAGCTTTTCGAGATGAGGCCCCTGAGGGTTGCGTACAAACCAGAAGATGGTATAGCCCGGTGCTGTAAGCACAGCCTTCGTTTGGTCGTTCTTATCGCTGTCCGTAAGTATGAAGTCGTGTATCTCCGGCTCTCCTGTGGCTTCTTTTATGGTCTTGTCCTTACGGTCCACATACTTCCAGGTAGAGTCCTGCCATGGGATGGTGGTGGTAGAGAATTCTTTTTTCTGGCCGTTCTTTTCGTAGATGAATACTGATTCTATTTCGGCAGGTTTGTAGTCGGGGCCGGGTTGCATCTTTACCCATATATTGCTGCCCGGTTTGTAGGGCATGCAATCGTTGAACGGCAGGTGTTGCAAAGCCCACCACTGAACACCCGACGCAAACACTACAGCAAGAATCACAATAGCTGTATTCACATGGCGATCGAAAAGACCCTTGATGCGGTTGCGATAGATGAACAGGATGATCGCTATAATGGTGAGGAAAATATCTTTATTAAAAGTGGCCTGTGGCGAAAGTGGTATGCACGCGCCAAAACAGCCGCATTCTTTTACCTTGCCCGAGTAAAGGGCATAGCCGGTAAGGAAGGTAAAGAATATATTGAGCAGCAACAGCAGCGTTGCGAATATGTTGAAGGCCGCGCCTATCAGCACTGCCACACCACAGGTGATCTCGAAAGCGATCATCGTTACGGAGAAGATGAAAGAATAGGGGAGCATAAAGGACATGTTGAGTACATCAAAGAACTCGTCCATTTTGTACACCAATCCCATGGGGTCATTGGCCTTTACCACGCCCGAGAAAATGAACATTACACCTATGATAATTCTTAATGTCCAGAGAAAATATTTCATTGCCGTATAAAGTTTATTTGTTTAAAAAATCAATGGTTTCGTTGTTGCTGATGCAATTATCCTTGCCTGCACTACCTTTACCCAAACATACAAGATAATCACAGAACTTCACAAATCTAAAAAATTGCCTGCAATTCTCCATAGCAAAGGTAAGGTGTTGGATATCAGCAGCCCGGTGGTCATGGGCATACTCAATGCTACGCCGGACAGCTTCTACAGCAAAGGACACGGAAGTGACCCCGATGCCCTATTCGCGATTGTTGAAAAAATGTTAAAAGATGGAGCGGCCATCATAGACGTGGGCGGGGCCAGCACCAAGCCCGGCCAGGAATTAATTGATGCCGACGACGAATTAATACGGGTGATACCCGTAATAGAGGCTATCCATACACGGCATCCTGATGTGTGGCTGTCGGTAGATACCTATAACGCCCGTGTAGCAACGGAAGCCGTTGCCGCCGGAGCCTCTATAGTGAACGACGTGAGCAGCGGCCGCTTTGATGCCGGTATGCTGCAAGCGGTGGCGGAGCTAAAAGTACCCTACATAGCCATGCACATGCGGGGTACACCCGCCACTATGCAGGTGGATCCGCAATATAAAGACGCCGTGGCTGAGGTATATGCTTACCTGCAAGGTGTTGTCGCGCAATGCGCTGCCGCAGGTATAACAGAAGTGATCGCAGACCCTGGTTTCGGGTTCGGCAAAACGGTGGAGCACAATTTTGAGCTACTGTCCGGGCTGCATACCTTCAAAACACTCGGTAAGCCCATACTCGCAGGCCTGTCACGGAAATCCATGATCTGCAAACCACTAAAAGTAAACCCTGAACATGCCCTGAACGGCACTACTGCCCTGAATATGGTCGCCCTGCAGCAGGGGGCTAATATTCTGAGGGTGCACGATGTGAAGGAAGCAATGGAAGTGATAAAATTGCATGCTTTGCTGCAGGCTTAGGTCATGGATGATTTTGATCAGGTCTGCTTATGCAGCTTGCTTTATTTATATGCTTTTCGTAACTTCGGTAAAGTGTTTACATCATTTTACAGGTATATTATTTTGCTCGCGGTGCTGACAGGTGCCGTGTTATCTGCTTCTGCCCAGATACAGTCTGTATCTATTGGGGTGAATGGCCTTACCTGCTCACAATGTTCGCGCACGGTGGAGATGAGTATCCGCAAGCTCTCTTTTGTGGAAGATGTGCAGATGAATCTGGAGCATACCGAAGGTAGGATCATCATAAAGAAAGGCAGCAAAGCTGATATGGGCCAGGTGGCCAAAGCAGTAATGAATGCGGGGTTTTCGCTACGTTATTTACAGGCCGATGTGGCCTTCAATGGCCAAACTACAGTCTCAGGCGCATGTATCAATTTGGCCGGAGATGAGTATGTATTTTCCACGCCTCCGCCTGAGCCGGTAAAGGGTGTGATAACGCTGAAATTTTTAGATAAAAATTTCCTGTCGAAAAGTGATTTTAAAAAAGTGCAGGCCAGTCTCACCAATCCCTGCGGTACTACTACCGGCAAGGTTTATCACATCTCTTATGTGAAACACTGGGTCAACTAAAAAATTATTTTAATAAGGGCTATTGAAGGGCTTTTGTGCCCTTCAATAGCCCTTATCTTTTACGGTAGGGACTTTATGTATATCGACCGCTCAGCAGGTACTGTCGTGTTGTTGGTCATAAAGACCAGTATTTTTACCTGTAGCATAGTGCTGTCGTTAAGACCATCTATCCATTGTCTCTGAAAAGTAAAGTGGTCACTATGGGTGTCCGCGTTGTCCTCATACAGCTGGTTGCCCGTGGCTGTATCGGTGATCTCCACAGCTATACCCGACATCTCAGCATAGTAAGACACATCTGCCAATATATTCACCGTATCACCTTTATGTACGGTTTGTGCTTCCACCGGTGAAGCGAATACCACCGTCACTTTTGAGGCATCGGCGGGGGAATTATCTTTTTTCTGGCACGACATTGCAAAGAGGAGTATCGCAAAAACCGGCCAGTTTTTGTATCGTAAGTTCATGTAGTTTTTGTTTAGAATAAAAATAATAGGCTCGTCTCCAGCCTTGGCTGAACGGTCACATTGTTTGAAGCATAGTGCTGCGATACCGGTACATTGTACATCACCTTGCCCCCTATACGCTTGAAATAGGCTTGAACGCCTGCTGTGGCAAAAATGATGTTGCCGCCGCTATTTTCGTTCAGCCACTTCTTTTCAAAGTTATCGTAGTCGTGCAGCGAGTATTCGTACCTCACCCCTGCCTGCGGTAGCAGCGACAGCGAATTTTTTTGCCACCAGTAAAAGCCCAGCACGCTGGCATTCAGCCTGTTGCCGTATTTATAGCCGGCTGTGTTGGCTGTGGTCATGGTATACGAGGCGTCTGCGTTGATGCCTACCTGCCTGCGCCGCACCGTATAATTGGCGTTGACAATAAAATCCCACGATCCGGTGCCAGCCTGCACATTGGGCAGGCCCTGTTCATCAAGCGTGGTGATGCCCGTATATTGGCCGGTAGGCGCCTTTACTCCACCACCCGCCAGCAGGGTGTGGTGCCATGTTTTTAATGTCGAATCGTCCTGAATGATGGCCACATTGCCAAGTACCGAAATATCTCCTATACCATTAGTGTTGATCCTTGTGCCGGCATCTGAGCCATTGTTGATGTGGTAAGGCACGAAGGCAAACAACTGTACCCTGTTGCTCACATGGTATCTGCCCCATAGCTGCAGCGTGTTGTTGTATTCGTAAGCTGTTTCTTTATCCGCAGGATCCAGCAACGACGGTTGTTTGGCAGTAAAGCCGGTATACTGGTATTGGATGCCAACGAACTGCCTGTAAAACTGCGGCAGTATGCCCAGGTATTGGTTGCTTGCCGAGCAGCCGCAAAGGTCGCACGCTTGTGCGCTATAGCTGATGCTCATTACGAGCATAGCCATCAATGAAATTGATCTCATGTTTATAAATGTTTTTGAAAGCAGCTACAAACCGCCCGTTTCAATAATAACCTCGCCACATCTTGCAGCGAGACAATTGACCATCAAAAAACATTAAACAGCAGGCGGGTGAAAAACAGAGCCGTGAAAGGCGCAGGTACGTAGGTCGTTCCTGTTGAAATAATGATTGGCTTCCGATAATATTGTGACGGGGTATACCTCATAGCGGTTGTCGGCAAAGAATAATACTACCTGCTCGCTTTTATTATTGGTGGGCGAGGGGGCTTGCTCCTTGCCTTGTTTGGCCAGTTTCTTTTTCAGGCAGCACTTGCCATCGCAGTGCATCATGGGTTTGTCTCGGTTCTCACAAAGGGTTTTAGCTATGTAGTCTTTGTGGGCATAATAATCGGCCACTGTAACAACCTGGCTGAAGGTTTGTAACAAGATGCCCAGAAGGGCTACTATGGCGACCAGTTTTTTCACTCTGAGATGATTCTCGTCATTTTGCAGAGTAAAATTACGGGAAACTGGTATTAATACCTAAATTTACCTGGCAGATGAATGTGCATATTCATCTGCCTTAATGGTCCCATAGTCGTTTCAATGTCAAAAATTTGTACCCTTGTCGTCCTTGTGCTCTTCTCGCTTTCGGCGAAGGGGCAGGAGTTATACAACCTCACGCAGCCGGCCAGCACACTGCCTAAGGGTGCATTGGGTATCCGTTTATTCAATGAGAGCTACGATGAATCAGGCCTCATTCGCAAAATTTCCGTGCTGAAAGTCATGTATGGTGTTACGCCTAAGTTTAGCATTATTTTATCCGGTGTAGCATCCGATTACCATTCTTTGTACCTCCCCACCGATTTCATACAGCATAACCATGGCGGCACAGGGCCACCTGCCAGCGCCAATACCCCCGCCATAGTGCCGTATCCCTATATTTTTTCCGGTGCCGATCTGTATGGTCAATACCGATTTTATTCATCCGATGGGCAGAATCAGCATTTTCGTATGGCCGCTTATGGCGAGCTGTCATATGCCCGCATAGCCTCACACCTTGCCGAGCCTGAATTGCTCACACATAACAGCGGTGCGGGCGCTGGCATCATCGCCACTTATCTGAAAAAACATTTTGCAGGTACGGTTACCATTGGCGGAGTATTGCCATTTGAGTACAAGGGCAATTCATACGATATCTACGGTGGTGCCTACCCGGTCGATTTCAAATACGGCAATGCACTTACTTATGATCTGGCGCTGGGCTACCTGCTGTACCCCAATACGTATATAAGCTACAAACAAACAAATGTTAACCTCTACCTCGAGTTGCTGGGCCGCACCTATGGCGCTGCCGATGTTACTGAGCATGATGGCGTTGTGACTTATAAAATACCTAATACCATCTCCATACTCAAAGGCGGCTCCTATGCCGAGATCAGCCCGGGTATACAGTTCATTATACGGTCGTCCGTAAGGGTTGATGTTTCGGTAGGATTGCCGATGGTTAGTTCTTCTTACCTGCACGACTATCCGCTGTACTACATCGGGTTGCAACGTTACTTTTTTTTCAAAAAAAGAACGTCTCCCAAAAATGATTAGCTTTGATAGTATGAAGCCAACCATTTATATATCGCTCTTGTTTGTGACGCTGCTCAGTGTAGTTGCTGGCTGTAAAAGAAATTCAGGTGGTGTTATTAAGGGCGGTGGCAAAGGTGGAAGTGAAACTATAAGGGCGACTGCCGAACATTCGGGCACGCAACTGGATACCGCTATTGTGTATATAAAATATGCCTCGCTTGATGCCCCTGCCGATAGTATCTATGACGATTCACTCGTTTGCACTGTGGTCAATGATACGCCGGTAGCTGTTTTCAGCGGGCTCACTACCGGCAACTATTTTCTCATGGCCAAAGGGGTACATAAAAGTATCTGTCCTTCCGTAGCATTGGGGGGTAAGCCTTTTACCGCAGCAACCGAAAAAAGTGACTGGGTGGTCATAACCACCTACTGCCAGAATTAGAGTACAATATTTCTTGTGCTCAACTATAATTTCCTGCGTTTTATCTCTTTGTTGATGAGCAGCAGCTCGCGGCCTGTTTGCCCGGCCACGCTGGTGTTCTCCTGTGCGCGGCGCATCAGGTAGGGCAGCACATCCTTCACCGGCCCATAAGGAAGGTACTTGGCCACATGGTAACCTTCATGTGCAAGGTTGAACGAAATATTATCGCTCATGCCATATAGCTGCGAGAAGTATACTTTATCGGTGGTGGCAACCATGTTATTGTCCTGCATGTACTTTACTGCTATCAGGCAACTGGCTTCATTGTGTGTGCCTACGAATAAAGCGATGTGGTCAAGGTGCTGCAGGCAAAAAGCTACTCCGGCATCATAGTCTTTATCGGTAGCCTGCTTGTCTGGTTGTATTGGCGATGTGTAGCCTTTCTCCGCGGCGCGGTTTCTTTCTTTTTCCATGTAGGCACCGCGTACCAGCTTGGCGCCCAGCAAATAGCCTTTTGAAGTCGCCACCCGGTAAGATGTTTCCAGGAATTCATACCTGTCGTGGCGGTATAGCTGAAAGGTGTTGTACACCACCACTTTTGTTTTGTTGTATTTTTCCATCATGGCATCCGTCAGGTCATCCACGGGTTGCTGTATCCAGCTCTCTTCAGCATCCACCAGTACCATGATGTGATGCTCTGCGGCGGCGCTGCATATTTTATCTATGCGGCCATATACCCTTTGCCATGCCGCTTGTTCTTCTGTGGTCAGTGTTTCCTGCGCGTGTATCTTTTCCAGCAGTGCGAAGTAAGCAAAGCCGGTGATCTTGATGCTGATGAATGGGATATTTTTAGTAGCGGCTGCGTATTTTATGGCCTTGATAAATTCCGGTACTGCCCTGTCAAAATCTTCTTCACTCTCCTTGCCTTCCACTCCGTAATCAAGTATCGTGCCTACTCCGTATTTGCCGATCACTGCCGCAGTAGCTGCAGCCTCATCCATTGTCTCGCCGCCACAAAACTGGTCGAAAAGAGTATGCTTGATGATGGCCTTGATAGGTAGTTTCCACGAGATCGCGAACTGTGTCAGCTTCATGCCTATTTTCGTCAGCATAGGAGATCTCATTGAAGAAAAGAGAAAGCGGGCGCGCTTTAATTCACTGTTGCTGCGGTATTCGAATGCGATCTCTGTATTGTCGAACTGGGGGAGCATTTTCTAATGATTTGAAATGGATCAGGCCTTTGTGGCGCAGATAATAGGCAAAGGTAACTTTTGAGAATTGAAAAATAAGTACATAAACGGCGGATAATCGAATTTGTTTTGCTTTTGCATAAATCTGGCATGTAAATTGCTGTAATAATTAGTAACAGTATGTTTTTTGAAGTTGTTGTTGTTACTATACCACTCAGGTAGTTTATACATACAATTTAAAAAAAAGCAGTAAAAAATTTTTTTGTTACAAAGATTATCTCTAATTTTATCATCAAATTACTATTCGAAAAAAACTTATTATGAAAAAATCATTTTTACTTTTGACTGCGGGCTTATTATCCGTTCTTTCCTCACAAGCCCAGGAAAACACCAGTATTATGCTGAGTACGGGTAGCAAATCGTTTCCTACTGTGACTAATCCCGGTCGTCGTGACTTGGGTGTTCATCCTAAAATCAACCGCTTGAACCGCGATGCAAGAACTACCGCTGGTGCATATACGGGCGAATGGTTTGATTTTAACGTGGCACATGACGATGGATCTTTCGTTGCTTATGATGGCACGACAAATTCAGGCAACTATGGCGCTATTGACGTGTTTCCAGATTCTACATTATATGTAGCTGCCGGAACGCCTCCTTTTTATTGGTGGTGCCACGGTTTAGGTACATCATTCGACCCGACAAGCTTATATTTCCAAACCAGCGGCGGCAGTTCTACTACAGGTCTTTGGGCCAATACGACTGTTTCCGGTCCAAGTTTTGTTGTATCTCCGGCAAATGATTATTATGTAGATAGTATTTATGTCATTGGCCGTTTTTACCAGACAAATTCTACTGAAGATGATACATTGCATATAGATGTTATCGCTCCAAGCGCGTCAGCAACCAACGAATGGGATCTTCATTACGGCAGTACAAATTGCGTAACATGGGGTATCACTACAGCGCCGGATACGAACTATCGTTTTGCACTCGGTGCTATTGATTCAAATGGTTATGCAGGTGGTGATGCTCCTGTATACAGGATCACTAAAGTTTTGAATCATGCTGCTGCAATTGATACTGATGCTACTTCAGGTTGGAGCATTTGGTCATTCGCTATTCCTGGTGGCCCTATTCATGTAGGTGCAGGTGGCCATGTATCTGCCCTCACTACTTTCCATACCGGTGCTTATTATCCTTATGGCACAGCTATCGCAGCTGCAAATATGTGGGTAAATGAAAGTTGGTATTTTGCTGATAACGATGGTGCCTTGCAGAAGGCAAATGACTTTAATACCGGTTTAGTGGTTTCTACTGAAGAAAGGTATAATTATTCTACTGCTGAGTCTTACAGCGGCAACACTATCCCGCATCCTTCTTATTTCTATACCGGTCCTTTGAGTGTACAAAATCCGCACTACGGCTGGTTCTTGAGGGATCCATCATCTACAAGTGTAAATAAGGTAGTTCCGGTAACTAAGGTTAATGCATATCCTAACCCTGCTACTAATGAGCTGAACATTACTTTCTCAAGCGCAGCAAATGCTACTGTTACCCTTACCAATATGGTAGGACAGGTAGTTGCTACCCAGACTAATGTGAATGGAGCTGCTAAATTCAATACTGCTGCTCTTGCAAACGGTATGTACATCTTCACAATTCAAGCTAACGGTGAGCGTACTACAGGTCATGTAGTAGTTGCTCACTAAGCAAACAATAATTTCTTATAAAAGGGTGGCGTTTTTCGCCACCCTTTTTTTTGGTGTGTCAGGCATGGATATTAGCTGTAGGGTGTAAGTCCGGAATACGCTTTACAGTAGGGAGTATTAGCCAAGAGCAAGGGTGTCGCGGGTGACTGCGAATCTGAAAGAAGCTGGCCGCAAACGTTCGGGCCGACGAACAGAAACTGCATACAAGGCGGGGTTATACGGGCGATGTTGCAAAAGAAACAAAAGCCCTATACTGTGCGAAGTATAACTACGTAAATGGGGCGGCTACATGAACAGACAGCGTATATCCTTACCCTGAGAGATCTGTTAGTAATGTTTGTGTGCTACGAGTGAGTGGCGAAGCGGCAAACTGCTGGCAGAGCTAAAGATGCCAGTGGGTACTAACAGAAGTCAGCCGAGTCCATAGTAAGAAGAAACGAGCCATAATAGATATATGGAGGTCTCATGCGATCTGAAGAGCTGAATGTTAGAATAAGACGAAGGCGATAGAAGTTTATCGAAAGGAGTAAACAGCCGAACCGCGTAAGAGAACTACTTGTATGAGGTAGGCTGGAAGCCGAGAGTAGGATACAAGAGGAGCTGTGCCTTAGATGGAGTGTCTGGGCGTTTGCAATTCCCGGAGGACCTATCATATAGCTGCGGAGGCCACGTTTCAGCATTAATTACTTACCATACCAGTGTCTATTATCCCTTAGGTACCGACATATCAATGGCCAATATGTAGACTAATGAAAGCTGGTATTTTGATGATAACACAGGTTCTTTACAGTTAGTAAATGACTACAATACAGGACTTACGGTCACTACAAGCGATCGCTACGCGTTAGCCGATGCCGACTCATTTTCCAACAAGATCATTCCGTATCCCGCATACTTTTATACGACTCCATTGAGCGTACAAAATACGCACTATGGTTGGTTTACCAGGAAAGGGATTACGACAAACGTGAACATGGTACGATCAATATCCAATGTTAATCCTTATCCAAACCCGGCTACCAGCCAACTGAATGTTGCTTTCGGCGCAGATACTACAGCTACTGTTACTCTTACCAACATGGTCGGCCAGGTAGTGGCTACGCAGCATGGCGTGACCGGTAAGGCAACATTCAATGTAGCCGATCTTGCACCCGGTATGTATATCTATACGATAGAGACTAATGGTGCACAGGTAGCTACAGGGCATGTGGTAGTAGCACATTAAGTAAATAGCGATTTTTTCAAAAAAAGGAGGGCGAAAAACGTCCCCCTTTTTGTTTTTTAATATCAATAGTCTATTATTGCACACGCTTGCCCAAAACGGCAGGTGAAAAAAGTATATTAAGGAATGGCAAAACATTTGTTGATAGTGGAGTCGCCTGCCAAGGCGAAAACCATTGAAAAGATACTGGGCAGTGATTTTGAGGTGAAGTCTTGCTATGGCCATATCCGCGACCTGGAAAAGGAGGATATGGGTATAGATATCAAGAACGGGTTTAAACCTAAGTATGCGGTATCTGAAGACAAGCTGAAGGTGGTGAAGGAGCTGAAATCACTGGCAAAAAAGTCGGATGACGTATGGCTGGCAACGGATGAGGACCGTGAGGGTGAGGCCATTTCCTGGCATTTGTGCGAAGTATTGGGCCTTGATCCGGGTGTTACAAAAAGGATAGTATTTCATGAAATTACCAGCAAAGCAATAAAGGAGGCAGTATCCCGTCCACGCTTTGTAAATATGGACCTGGTGAATGCACAGCAGGCCCGCCGCATACTGGACCGTATAGTGGGTTTTGAATTGTCGCCGGTACTGTGGCGCAAAATGAGTATGCGCAACAACCTCTCTGCCGGCAGGGTACAATCTGTATCGGTGCGGCTGATAGTAGAGCGCGAGCGCGAAATAAACAAGTTCAATGTGATCAGCAGCTTTAAGGTGGAAGCCTCTTTTGCCGCTGAGGATATTAATAAGAAGAAAGTAATTTTTAAAGCCGACGGCCCCGACAGGATCAGTGATGAGAAGGGCGCTGAAGGTTTTCTGCAAAGGTGCATAGGCGCTGAATATACCGTAAAGGATGTGCAGGTAAAGCCGGGCAAGAAGTCGCCATCGGCTCCGTTCACCACATCTACCCTGCAGCAGGAAGCGAGCCGCAAACTGGGGTACTCCGTATCCAAGACGATGTTGCTGGCGCAGAAGCTGTATGAGAACGGGCATATCACCTATATGCGTACGGATTCTGTGAACCTTTCTGATACTGCGATAGACGGCGCACGTGCGGCCATCATCTCCCAGTATGGCGAGAAGTACCACCAGCAGCGTATTTTCAAAACAAAGAACGAGTCGGCACAGGAAGCGCATGAAGCCATACGCCCTACCGATATGAACGCAACTACCGCCGGTGATGCTGATACCAGCCGCCTGTATGAGCTGATATGGAAGCGCACCATGGCCTGCCAGATGGCAGACGCACAACTGGAGCGTACCATAGCTAAAATAGAAATCTCGACACAGAAAGAGCAGCTCACCGCCACCGGCGAAGTGATGCGCTTTGATGGCTTCCTGCGTGTATACAGCGAAAGCCATGATGATGAAGATGGCGATGACGATACCGCAGGTATGCTGCCACCACTGGCCGCCGGCCAAAAGCTGGATTTCCAAAGCATGAGCGCTACCGAAAGGTTCTCCCGCCCACTGCCAAGGTATACGGAAGCATCGCTGGTGAAAAAGCTGGAAGAGCTGGGCATAGGCCGCCCGTCTACCTACGCACCTACGATCAGCACCATACAGGCAAGGGGCTATGTAGAGAAGCGCGACAGGGAAGGTGTGAAACGCAACTTCCAGGTGCTGGTGCTGCAAAATGATGCAGTGACCACAACCACATCCAGCGAAAATTTCGGCGCCGAAAAAAATAAGCTGTTCCCTACCGACCTCGGTATGGTAGTGACCGACTTCCTGAAAGAGAATTTTGAGAAGGTGATGGATTATGACTTCACCGCAAAAATAGAAGCACAGTTTGACCTTATAGCCGATGGCAAAGAGGTGTGGAACAAAATGATCGGGGATTTTTACGAGCCCTTCCATCATAGTGTAGAGCACACCATAGAGAATGCAGGACGTGCCAAGGGCGAGCGTGAACTGGGTACAGACCCGGTGAGCGGCAAACCGGTAACTGCGCGCCTGGGCCGCTTCGGACCAATGGTGCAGATAGGCAGTACTGCCGAAGGCGAAGAAAAGCCAAGGTTTGCCAAGCTGCGCACCAACCAGAGCATTGAGACCATCAACCTGGAAGAGGCCATGGAGCTCTTCAAGTTGCCAAGGAATATAGGTGTGTTTGAAGGAGAAGATGTGGTAGTGAATATAGGCAGGTTTGGCCCGTATGCACAACATGCCAGCTTGTTCTACTCCCTCAAAAAGGAAATGGACCCTTATACTGTGGAGCTGGATGAAGTGGCCCCGCTGATAGAAGAAAAGAGAAAAGCAAAAGCCGAAAGCGAGATAAAAGTATTCGAGAAAGAAAAGATCAGGATACTGAAGGGGCCGTATGGCGCCTACATCAAGCAGGGGCTGCGCAACTTTAAAATACCTAAGGAACTGGCCGAAAAAGCTGCCGACCTGACGATAGAAGATGTGAAAGCCATTATAGAAGATGTAAAGGCCAACCCGCCTAAGAAAGCGCCGAGAGGTAAGAAGAAGTAAGTTTTTTTGATCATCATTATTCAATAGCCCACGCCAGCCGTGGGCTATTGCTTTTACAGGATCTCTTCATGCCATTGTAATAAAAACGGGTTTTTGCACCTCCTGTTGAAATCTTTATTTACACCGGGATATCTTTTTCTTAACTTCACATGACAACTGTAAAATCCCTTTGTAATTGCCCATCCCGAACAAAGATATAAATGCACTCCTGCGCCTGATGGACGACCCCGACGACGAGGTGTATGATACCGTGGCCAGCACCCTGCTCAACTTTGGCCGGGAGATCATACCCAGCCTGGAGCAGCTATGGGAGGTGACAGAAGATGAGGGAGTACAGGAAAGGATAGAGCTGCTGATACACCGAGTGCATTTTAACGACCTGCAGCGCGACCTGATGGAGTGGAGTAATGCCTTGCATCCTGAACTGCTGCGCGGGGCCATACTGGTAGCTAAGTTCCAGTTTCCCGACCTGAATGTGCCGGCCATACTTTCGCAGTTTGATCATATACGCCGCAATGTGTGGCTGGAGCTGAATAATTACCTGACACCTGTAGAGCAGGTTAATGTGTTTAACAGCATACTCTATAGTTTTTACAAACTGCAGGGCCACGAGCTTACTGAGCGGGAACCAAAGCATTTCTTCATCAACCAGGTATTGGAGAGCCGGCAGGGCAATGCCTATACTATAGGCATATTGTACCTGGCGCTGGCAGAGATATTGGATATACCCATCTTTGCAGTAGATGTGCCCCGGCAATTCATCTTCGCTTTTATCGATACCTTTCATAGCTTCTTCAATCCCCACCCAAACGGCATATCGCAGATACAATTTTATGTGGACCCGATCAGCGGCACCATATACACCCAAAAGGATGTGGAAACCTACCTGCGCAAGATCAATGCGCATGAAAAGGACACGTACTTCGCGCCCATAGACAACAGGCGCATCATTTTTAAAATGATGGAAGAGCTGTGCCTGTGCTATCGCTACCGCCGGGAAGAGGCGAAGGCTGATGAGCTGCAACAACTGATGAGGCTGCTGGTAGAACCCCCTGCCGCCGAAGAAGAATAAACACCATTTGCCCTCTTGTGCCCAATACAGGCAGGCATATAGCTACCCCACATTTTTTACTTACTTTTATTGTTCAACTAGGTCTGTATATTGAACCTCTCATTTTTTATAGCAAGACGTTACCTGGCGAAGCAGAAGGGGGTATTCTCCTCATTCATCATCAGGTTGTCTATTGTGGCCACAGCCCTCAGTGTGGCAGTAATGATAGTGACAGTAGCCATACTGACGGGGTTCAACTCGGCAGTGAGCGAGAAACTCTATAGCTTTATGGGGCATGTGCACGTGGTGCCTTATGACGAGACCCATTCCACCAACCTTAGTTATTCAGACCCCATCTATTATGATACGGCGCTTGTGGCAACGATAGGCAAGGTGCCGCATGTGGCAGAAGTGCTGCCCTTTGTTGCCCGCCCCGTGATCGTGCAGGCACATGGCAGTATGGAAGGTATAGTGCTGAAGGGTGTGAGTAAACAGTACCATTTTTTGCCCGGCATTACCATCACAGGCGCACCAATAGATTATAGCGATACGGTGTATGCCAAACAAGTACTGCTTTCTACAACCACTGCTGATAAACTGAATGTGAACATAGGTGATACCGTGCAACTGGACCTGGTAGAGGGAAATAAGACGCCACGCATCAGGCGGGTGAGGGTATGCGGGCTGTACCATAGCGGTATGGACGAGGTGGACAGGATGTTTGCGGTGTGCGATATACGGTTGCTGCAGCGTATGAACAACTGGCCTGCCGACAGCATCAACGGCCTGCAGGTGAACCTGGATAACCTGCAATATGCAGATACGGTAGCCAGCTTCATTCATTATAACATCACCCAGGCACCACTGGAAGCCTATACGACGACGAGTACATACGATAATATCTTTGAATGGCTACAGTTGCTGAACAGCAACGCATTGGTATTGCTGGCCATTATGGCGGTGGTATGTATCATTAATATGGCGGCGGTACTGCTGATACTGATGATGGACCGTGCCAGGATGATAGGGCTGCTGAAGGTGCTGGGCATGCCCTTTGGCGAAACAAGGAATATATTTCTGAGCATAGCAGGGCTGATAGGCACGGTGGGCATAGCGGCCGGCAGTATATTGGGACTGGGGCTTTGCTGGCTGCAGCAGCGCTTTGGGCTCATTAAGCTGGATGAAGGCAATTATTATATGCGGTATGTGCCCATAAAGGTGATCTGGTGGCATGTGGCGGTCATAGATATTTCGACTTTGGCGCTGTGCGTATTTTGTATGTGGCTGCCTGCATTGTATATTCGTAAGATACAACCGGCCAAGGTGCTTCAATTCAAATAACCTGATGAGCGATAAGAACCTTTATAAGAAGCTATGCGGGGAGGATAATGACATCCCGGTATTCATGCACCCGTGGTGGCTGGACGTGGTGTGCCATGACTGGGATGTGGTGATAGCCCGTAAAGGCGAGCATATAACGGGGGTGTGGGCCTACCCACTGGAAACTAAAATGGGCATCACCTTTCGGCGTACACCGCAGCTTACACCCTACCTTGGGCCTCATATATTCTATCCGGCAGACCTGAAAGAAAGTAATCACGACAGCTTTCAGCATGAGGTGGTAGCGGAACTAATGAAAAAGCTGCCCGAGGCGAAGGTGTGGCACCTGGCCATACAACCCAACATAAAGCAGGTGGGCCTGTTTAAGCAGCACGGACTGAGGGCGCAGGTGCAGCAAACTTTTTTGCTGGAGCTGAATGATAATGAGGAGACCCTGCTGGCTAATATGAAGGATACTACCCGCCGCAACGTGCGCCTGGCAGAGAAAGAAGTGGAGATCAGCCAATCGACGGAATACCTGAAAGACCTCTACAAATTCCAGAAGCATACACTGGCTAAGAAGGGGACGAAAATGCCTTATACGCTCAGTGATTTCAAAACCATAATGGATGCAGGCATAGCTAATGATGCCTGCGCGCTATGGGTAGCTAAATCAGGCAAAAAAGTACAGGCGATAGTTTGGCAGGTATGGGACAATAAGCGCAGCTACTACTTTATGGGTGGCCAAAACCCGGAGACCAATAGCTACCGTGCTATGTCGCTGCTGCTGTGGCACACCATAAAAGAGGCCAAGAAACGGGGACAAACCATCTTTGACCTCGAGGGCAGCATGGACGAAGGCGTAGAACGCTTTTACCGCAACTTCGGCGGCGACAGGGCGCTGTACATCATCCTGCACAAAAACGACTCGATAGTGTGGCGGTTGAAGCAGATGATCTTGAGGTAATGACTCAATGACTCAATGGCGAAGTGAATGCTATAATTACCCATTGGCAGAAAAAATGGTTTTGAGTAATTTTTTGAGTAATTATTTGGGTAAATGCTTTGTGGTTAAGGGTTTCGGTGGATTATATTATTTACCCTTTTTTACCCATTCTTACCGATTTTTACCGATTGTTACTCATTTGGTGGTAGTTATGTTGTGTGGTTTAAACCGTTAAAACGGTTGTGTGCCCTGCTCTATATTTACCCACGGCTATAGCCGTGGGCTATGTTCCTTCAGGGCTAGTTTTTCGTTTTATGGCGAGTACCCGGGGCGTTGCCCCGGGCTGATATATTTCGCCGCTTCAGGGCTGCCCGTTGTTTGAATTAAAGTTATCATAGATCATGGCTGTTGGTTATGCGGCTGATTGGATGTCGGTGCCGGGCTCATCGGGTGGTATGTTGCTGACGGTGGCCCTGAATTCTTCTTTGCTGTAGAAGTTTTTGTTGAAGATGTATCCCTTGAGATATTTGTCGGCATATTTTACTACTGTTTGGGCGAATTCCCGATCGTCTTGCAGTATGTAGTTGGTGAGCTCTTCGTAGGCCTGCACATAAAAACCGATGTGGCCTTTATCATAGTTCTTTGTGATGCCCACGAGCTTGCGCAGCATTTCGACTTCCTGCATGGATGGGCAACGATCGGCGGCCTCGCGGGCGGCTATTTTTTATTTACCTCGGTGATGTGGTTGTACACGTCCTGGAGAACTACGGCGGGCGCCTGGTGGTTGGATAGTTTTATTTCAGCCCATTGGCCGTTCTTAATCCAGTTGTATACTGTTTTGCGGGAGACGTTCAACAGGACCGCTATTTCTTCCTGTGTTTTGCCCTGGTAGATATAGAGGTCGCGGGCCTGTAATTGCTGATCGAGTTTCATATATTGCCTGTTTGTGACCACAAAAGTGAAACGCAAAAGCAAGGTGTGCAAAATGAATATCTATGACAGCGCGCTTTCCGCGCTGTCATAGTACGCATGGTGTCTGTCATAGATTTTTTTTTTGGCGATAAAGGATTGATATGATGGTGGATATACGTTATAAGCGGCCTCGTTTTTGGAAAGTGTCACGGGTGAGTTTTTTTTGGGTTTCTAAAATACATATTATTTAAATAATAACTGAGTTATTCAGTGGTGTGTGGTTAAACCGTTAAGACGGTTGCGTGCCCTACTCTATATTTACCCACGGCTTTAGCCGTGGGCTATGTTCTTGTCTTAACGATTGATTTGTGAATATAACAGTTCATGTACTTGAAGTGTTGCCTGTCCTGCGCGAACCGTAGAGTCCTCCGCTGAAGGAGCGGAGAGACTCTACGGGGACACGAAAGAGCTTCTCAGCTTTTATTTTTGAATAATAGCTTTACAAAAGGTAACACAAGAATTGTCCATAAAACTATAATCAACCGGTGCTTTCTTTGTACCAGGGTTTTCTTTGTTTCTTCCGAAACCGTTTGCCAATAGCGCCAATCACTAGGGTGTTCATATACTTTTAAGATATTGTACTGCATAATAATACCCCAAATAAGAAGAAGAAAGGCTATTATTTTGATAACATAAACAAATGGGCTCTCTTTTTTTATGAGCCATACTATAATGAAAAATATGCAAAAAAGAAACGTAAAAATATTGTTCCAAAGCACAACAAGAGCTTCATCTGAAAATATGGGTTGCATGCGGCAAAAATAGCCTATTTTATCCTATGCGCTCAATACCCACATCCCTGCACGAGATTGGGCAGGGGCAAGCCCGGCCCCTACGGAGAGTGGTGTGGCTGTGCGTCAGTTGGAGGTTCGGTAAATAGTGGGCATTTTGGTTAAAGCCAACTTGTTTTTCATTGTACCCCGGCCTGAAGGCCAGGGCAACTACAATTGCCGGAAGCTAAATGTGAGTGTTAGCAGGTCTATTCCTTAATCTTCTCCAGTGCTTTTTGTGCAGCTACCTGTCCAGCTTCTTTTTTGTTGTAGCCGGTACCTTCGGCGAAGAGTTCGCCGTCTATCATGATGCCTACGGTGAATAGCTTGCGTGTGGCATCCATTTTCTCATCAATAGTTTCGAAGGCGAGTACCTTATTACCTCGCTGCGCCCAGCTCAGTAGTTGGTTTTTGTAATTGGTGTCGGTACTTTCCATAGTCGCGAGGTCTATGTAGGAACGGACGAGCTGGTTGAGGATGAATGTACGTGTATTAATAAAGCCCTGGTCGAGGTAAACTGCGCCTATAAGGGCTTCGAGAGCATTGCCGAAGATGTGGCTGCGGCTGAGGCCGCGGTCATTCTGATTGTACTGCACCATCTTATTGAGGCCCATGCGCAGGGCCACATTGTTCATGGTCTCCCGGCGCACGATGCGTGAGCGTAGCTCGGTAAGGTAGCCTTCAGACTGGTAGGGGTATTTTTTGAAGAGGTATTCGGCAATGATGGCGCCGAGTATGGCATCGCCGAGGAATTCGAGGCGCTCATTGCTATCAGTGACATCATCGGGCTGCGAGCGGTGCATGAATGCCAGCTTGTAGTAGTCAATGTGCTTTGGCCTGAATCCTAAAAGATGCTCTAATTGCAGCACCAACTGTTTGTCGGTAGAGGATGTACGGGATAAGATGCGATTGATGAGCCGCCTCAAGCTATTCTGATGGTTTTTTGAAAATAACGGATGCGTTATGGCCACCAAACCCGAAAGTGTTGCTTAAAGCTGCATTGACAACGCGTTTCTGCGCCTTGTGGAAAGTGAAATTGAGCCTTGGATCGAAAGAAGGATCGTCGGTAAAGTGGTTGATGGTAGGTGGTATGATATCATGTACCGTAGCCAGGATGCTGGCAATGGCCTCTATAGCCCCTGCCGCGCCCAGTAAATGGCCGGTCATAGACTTGGTAGAGCTGATATTCATATTGTAGGCATGATCGCCAAACACGCGCTGTATGGCCGTGATCTCGCTGATGTCGCCAAGTGGTGTAGACGTACCGTGAACATTGATGTAATCAATGTCGGTAGGCACCATGTAAGCATCTGCAAGTGCATTCTTCATTACATTGAATGCGCCAAGGCCTTCGGGGTGCGGCGCTGTGAGGTGGTAAGCATCGGCACTGAGGCCGCCACCGGCTACTTCGGCAATGATATGCGCCCCACGGCGTTTGGCATGTTCAAACTCTTCGAGAATAATGGAACCGGCACCTTCACCGAGCACAAAACCATCCCTATTCAGATCGAACGGGCGGCTGGCTGTTTTGAAATCGTTATTGCGTTCAGAAAGGGCTTTCATGGCGTTAAAGCCACCAATGCCTGCTTCTGTAACCACAGCTTCGGAGCCACCGCAAACGATAGCGTCTGCCTTGCCCAGCCTGATGTAGTTGAATGCGTCGATAACGGAGTTGGTAGAAGAAGCGCAGGCACTTACAGTAGAAAAGTTTGGCCCACGGAATCCATACTTCATGGAGATATGCCCTGAGGCGATATCCAATATCAGTTTTGGAATGAAGAAGGGGTTGAACCTTGGTGTCCCATCACCTGCATTGTAGTTCTTCATCTCTTCGATGAAGGTGATCATACCGCCGATACCTGAAGCCCAGATAACACCTACACGGTCATGGTCAATACCCGGGTCTGTAAGTCCTGCTGCGCGTACGGCCTCATCAGCAGCCACGAGTGCTATCTGGGAGAACCTATCGAGCTTGCGGGCTTCTTTCCTTTCGAAATAATTCTCGGGATTGAAGTCCTTCAGTTCGCAGGCGAATTTCGTTTTGAACTTGGTGACATCAAATTGCTTAATGATATCCGCACCCGAGACGCCATTGAGCAAGGAGTCCCAATAAGTTGGAACATCATTACCTAATGGCGTCAGGGCACCGATGCCCGTAACGACAACTCGTTTTAACACAAAGCTCATTTAACGATTTTCAGTTACAGAAGTGGTTTAGTAAATTACTTTACATGTTCTTCCAGGTAAGTAATAGCCTGACCAACAGTAGTGATGGTTTCAGCTTGTTCATCAGGAATTGAGATGTTGAATTCTTTTTCGAATTCCATGATCAATTCTACGGTATCTAAAGAATCAGCGCCGAGGTCGTTAGTAAAACTAGCCTCAGGTGTAACTTCTGATTCGTCAACACCTAATTTGTCCACGATAATTTTCTTAACGCGATTTGCAATTTCAGACATAGATAATGCGTTTAATTTTTTATGCTGCAAAAATATACTTTTTGGGGAGAATGATAAAGGAATATTTTGCTAACAGCCGTTTTTTTTGTTTTTAATCTTTAAAAGCCTTTGGTTATACGATATATAAATATCTGTTGACGGTTAAATGAGCCATATCAGGATTTATCCTTTATTCTGGCTTTCAGTAACCTGTCGAATTGTTTCCCTGGTGAGTGGTTTTACCAGGTAGTCAATGACGTTGGGATCTGATTTTGCTTTGTCCAGGTCTCTGCGGTCATCAGAAGAGGAGAGTATGTATATTTTGACGCGGTCCTTGATGGCAGTATCAAACTGATTAAATCGCTGCAGGAAGTCCCAGCCATTCATTACGGGCATACTCAGGTCTAGGAAAAGTATTGCTTTATGGTCTTCATCAGGGTTGGCGTAGTCTGCTGCAATATGAGCTAAAGCGGCAGCAGGGTCAAGAAATGTTTTGATGTTGACGTCTGCTGATATTTTTTTCAGGGTTACCGCACATATCATATTGTTGATCTCATCATCATCAATAATGATAAAACGAGTAGAAAGGAGCATAATTGTTGTTTAAATGAGTTTGTTTCTGGGCTGCAAAAATAAGCTATAAACTAAAGCAGGGTGCGATTTTACGATATTTTGACCGCCGATTATGTTAATTGGTTGCCATTAACTTACAGTTAAGCAATAACTGCAATTCATTTTTGCTTCAGCATGAGCCGTTTTCACTATTTTTTGTTGCGGAATGGTTTGCGTTTTCCTCCTTTTCCGCCGCTGCCACTACCCCTGCTTTTTTGATGGGTGTGCGCGGTAGTGGGGTCGGGTCCTGGGCCAAATTCGGCAGGTAGCTCTCTTTTAGTTACTGGCTTACCCAGCAAGGCTTCTATCTTCTGGAATTTACCGTATTCCTTCATGCTGATGAGCGTGAGTGCAGTGCCGTTTGTAGCTGCCCTGGCCGTACGGCCTATACGGTGTATATAATCCTCGCCATCGTGCGGCACATCGTAATTGATGACGAGGTCTATGTCTTCAATATCTATGCCGCGGCTGAGGATATCCGTGGCCACGAGTATTTTGAGCTTTTTGCTTTTGAAATCGAGCAACACCTGTTCCCTTTGCTCCTGCTCAAGGTCAGACTGTATTTGCCCCACCGAGAACCCGGATCTTCTCAGGTCGTCGTACAATTGTTTCACATTGAGCTTGCTGGAGCAGAACACAAGTATGCTGGCAAATTCTTTCTGGCGCAGGAGGTATTTGATGAGTGGTATTTTCTGCGCATCATGCACCAGGTAAGCTTCCTGGAGTATCTGCTCCGGTGGTTTTGAGATAGCTATATTTACTTCTGCCGGATCTTTTAAGATGGTCTTGGCCAGTTTGCGGATGCCGGGGGGCATGGTGGCTGAGAACAAAAGGTTTTGCCTGTTGGCAGGCATATAGGAGGTGATCTTAACGATGTCATCAAGAAAGCCCATATCGAGCATACGGTCGGCCTCATCAAGGATGAGGTATTTGAGCCCATCGAGCTTTACATAGCCCATGTTGAGATGGGATATCATACGGCCCGGTGTGCAGATCACTATATCCACACCAGAGGTGAGCGCTTTCTTTTCATTGGCAAATAGTGCGCCGCCGGTACCCCCATAAACAGAAATGAAACTGACGGAAGTATAGTAGGAGATGCCTTCCAGGGTTTGTGCTATCTGTACTGCCAGCTCGCGGGTAGGCACAATGATCATTGCATTGATCTTGTAGTCTTCATGCGGCATAGAGGTGAGTTTGTGTAAAAGGGGCAACAAAAAAGCGGCTGTTTTGCCGGTGCCCGTTTGCGCGGCTGCAATAACATCCCTGCCGGCAATTATTGGTGGTATTACCTGCTCCTGTACGGGGGTTGCTGTAGTATATCCCATGGCATCTATGCCATCGAGCAGATCATCATGAAAACCGAACTCTGTAAAATACAATGTAAGAATGTTTAATAAGCTATTTGGTAAAGATAGCGCAAGTAAGTTATATAGCGACACAAGGCCACTAATAAGCAAGCAAGCCACTCTGAGACAGAATGGCTTGCGATCAGGAAATATTAAAATAATTACCGGCCTCCGAGTATGTAGCCTGCTGAAAGTAGCAAACTGAAATTATGATCGGCAGGTGAATTGTTTTTCATCATGTTTGTAAGGCCGGCTTCTGCGCCTGCTTTTACAAAGAGGCCGCCCGGTGCCTGGCACCCGATAAATGCCCCTGCGCCCCAATCCAGTTTTTTGAGATTGCCGGTATTGTATTGCGCTGTAGGTTGTGTACCGATCACATCCGAGAAAGCAGGGCCACTGAATTTATCTTTTGAGTTAACAAGATAGGCAACATATGGGCCGCCGCCTGCAAGGAAGCGCACATTGCCCACCTGGCCCATTTTAAAGACAGCATTCACAGGTACTTCAATGTAATGAGTGATCAGTTTTTCGCGGGTGGATAGGTTGTCGTTCTGCACTTCGTTGCCCTTAGTGATATATTCTACTTCAGGCTGCAGGGCAAAATGGTTGCCGAAATTAAGATCGGCCAGTAACCCGATATGTACCTCCCCTGTAGGGATACTGTTTGATGTGTTCAGTAATGAATTCTGGTTAAAGCCTACTTCAAAACCAATACCCTTGGGCGGATTGTGGTGAGCGCGCTCAGTTTTGGTTTCTGTAACTACTGTGGTTTTGGCAGGCATCTTACCAAGGTAGTCTTTTGATTTTTCAACGGCTATTTCTGCGTTTGGGTTTGCGTTCAATGCAACTGGTTCCGCAGTTTCAGGTGTCAGTGGTTCGTACAATTCTTCGCTGCCGGCAGCAGGTATGGAACGTGTAGGGTGAGATGAATGCCTGCGGTATGTGTGGCGCACATAAGCAACAGGAGTAGCCACAGCCGGCTGCTGAATTGGGGTGGGATCAACTACCGGGTTCGTTTGCGCAACATTATCTGCGGGTGATGTTGGTGATCCGTTAAGGGAGCCGGGGCCTTGTAAGGCTATATCGTTGGTGGTGTTTCTGTGAGTGAAATAAATGTCTCCGGCAATTATTGCCAGGAGTAAAAGAGCCGCAACGATCAAGTAAACACGTTTCATAAAATTTATTTTAGTTTGTGAATAGTTTTTGTTTCTGATAGGGGATGAACAAAGAACTATGCCACGCGAAACGTGTAGCAGGAAAGGGTTTTAGGTGTACTTACATGCAGAAAAATGACACCAGATTGGCGACACTCCATAACAGGTTGTGCCTTAGTGCAAGACGCAACAATAAGAAGTAACATAAAGATCGAAAGTGGCGGGGAAAGGCCTGAAGCCTTTTAACATTTCTTTTTTTGAGGAGGGATTAACGGTATTCTATCTCCCGGTCTGTGACGGTAAAAGCGTCGTCATTTTTGTACATAGTGCGCCTCGTCCAGTTGCCCGCTTTGTCATTGCCATCATAATCGTATGTGATGGTAAACTGGAGGCCATGGTGCGAGTCGTATTCCTTGGCCGAGATCTCATTGCCATCTTCGTCAAATTTGGAGTTGCGTTTGAGGAACAGGATGCCAAATTCGTTGTGGCTGTCTTTGACAATGCGATTGCCCTTACCGTCGAATTTGCTGAGTACTTTAAGGAATAGTACGCCGCCAGCATCAAAGTTGTCTTCTTCTATCTTGTTGCCTTTAGCGTCATACTTGCAGGTAGTGCGCACATTGAGGCTGCCGTCGGCCTTATACCTGTTCTCTTCTACTAATTTACCGCTGTCATTGTATTTGAAAGTTGTTTTGGACAGCTTTTCACCGGTTGGGGAATAGGTGGAGAAATCTTCCTCATTGCCATTATCATCATATTTATATACCGCTTTGAACATAAGGCTGTCGTGTGAGCCATTATATTCACTTTCAGTAACGGAGCGCACTTTGCCCTTGAGCTTCTCCCGCTTCAGGTCGTTCTTGAACTGGGCAGATGATACCAGGCTAATGAAAATGCATAATAGTGTAAATGAAATGAATTTCATGCGTATCTCTTTTCACTACAAAAATACAACTGCAATTTAAAAGGAAATACTAAAGTAATTCTTTGAGTGACTCTTCCAGCAAAGCAAACATCTCCGGTATTTCGGATACAACCGCTGTACCCACACTGAGGCGGTACCATGGTGAGTGGTCACCGGCGCCAAAAGCATAGAATGGCACGATGGCCAGCTTTGCCTTGCCCAGTATATACTCGGTTACAGCCTTCTGGTCGTGGAGCAGCTTTCCATCGGCGTGTTTGCCCACGAAGTCTATTTTGATCGTTAGATAAATGGCTGCCTGCGGGGCGATACAATCGACAGGGTAGCCTTTTTCTTTGAGGGCAATGAAGCCATTATAGATGGTGTTGAGCCTGAGGTGCAGTTCGCTTTTGAAATGGGTAAAATATTGAGCGGTGGCTTCTTTTTGCGGTAAAAAACGGGCAACTGCTTTTTGCTCGGCCATAGGCGCCCATGCACCTATGTGGCTGAGTAATGCTCTCATTTTACTTAGTACGTGGATGGGGCCTAATGCCCAGCCTACTCTTACGCCGGTAGCGGCAAAGGATTTAGAAATGCCATCAATGAATATGGTGTACTCCTTCATGGCAGGCCTGAGTGAAACAGGGGTATGATGCTCGATACCATTGTAGGTAAGGGTAGCATACATCTGGTCGAACATGAGGTAAAGCTTTTTGGCCTTGCCTGTTCTCTTAGTGTTCTCTTCCAGTACCAGGTCGCAGATGCCCGCAAGGGTTTCCTTGTTCATGGTGGTGCCCGTAGGGTTTTGCGGGGTACACAGGCACAGCAGGGTAGCGCCGGCAATATGTGGTTTTATATCCTCGATGCCGGGCATGAAGTTGTTTTCGGGAAAGGTATCTATGGTGCAGTGGATACCATTGTTCATGGCGGTATAGTGGTTGTTGTTCCACGAGGGTACTGCATAGATGACCTTATCATCTTTATCTACTATGGTTTTAAATAAGGCATAGATCAGCGGCCTGCCACCCGATGCGATCAGCACTTCGGACTGGGAATACCTTATGTGCTGGTATTCTTCAATAAATCCGGCCACGGCTTCGCGCAACTCGGCAATGCCATCGGCAGGGGGATAGTTGGTGGATTTTTGTCTGTATTCATCAATTATATATTCTTCAAGCAACGTGGGAATGGGGAAAATATCGGGGTCGAAATCACCAATGGTATAGTTATATATTTTTTCGCCTTGCTTCATGCGGCGACTGATCTCATTACCCAGTTTTACGATCTCTGACCCTACCAGTGAATCTGCAAGTTGGCTTAAAGCGCTCATATTCCTCTTTTTATGGCGAAAAGATAAGACATCTTTTATTAGCTACCATAAAAAAATGGTACACAGGTGTTTTGGGCCTGTGTGTGATCCTACTATGAATTTCGGGGTCGACTATTTTTTGGATGCAGCCTTTTTAGGGGCGGCACTCTTTTTTGTCGCCGTTTTTTTGGAGGGTGCACTTTTCTTAGTGGGCGCACTCTTTTTTGCTGCCGTTTTTTTAGGAGTGGTACTTTTTTTGGTTGTTGATTTTGAGGAGACTTTTTTAGCGGGAGGTACTTTTTTGCCTTCGGCCCTTGCCTCAGATAATCCGATCGCGATTGCTTGTTTCTTGCTGGTTACCGTTTTGCCGCTGCCGCCACTTTTCAATGTGCCGTGTTTGCGCTCATGCATCGCTTTTTCTACTTTGTCCCGGGTGCCTTCTGAATACTTTGTTGCCATGATCGTGAATTTTTTTTGGTTCGGAAGTGCAGCAAATAAATCGTGCCAGATGTTGGATAGGGAAAGTGGGGGAAGCAAATCGCCCATGATTATTTTTTATACAGGCCGGTGATCCTGCCTGTAGCAATTATGTGGCCTTTCATGGCTTGCTCGAGCGCATCTTTTCCGGTTGTGTTGGGGAGGTTCAGCTTAGTGTCTAATGCGTATACCATAAAGTGATAATGGTGCGTGCCTGATGGTGGGCACATTCCCTTGTATCCGGCAGATCGTGCTCCATTATACCCCTGTTGAGCGCCTTTAAAGTCTTCGGGAATTGTTCCATCAGTTTCTATGTTCCACATTACCCAATGTGTAAAGCCGCCCTTCATGGGCGCATCGGGGTCGTGAGCGATGAGTGCCAGGCTTTTTGCGGACGACGGTATACCTTCGATGTGCAAGGGTGGACTGACCTCTGCTCCCTGGCAGGAATATTTGGATGGGATCATGCCATCGTTGACAAAAGCAGAACTCGTGACCTTCAGTTCTTTTGCCGGAGCAAAGGCTACTGCGATCGCTGCAATGAGCAGCAGGGAGGAAAGAATAAATGTGCGCATAGAAATAGTTTTTTGGAGCAGGCATAAAATTCGTACCAGAATGATCAATTAACGGGTGCCTTCGTCATGCAGTGTATTGGCTTTAGTGCCGGTGTCGTTCACATTATTTCGGTTATCGGTGTCTTTGGCAGGGTCGTTGCCGCCATATTTTGCGGGCGCAGAGCCGTATACATTTGTGGAGTCGATAGGTGTACTATCGCCATGATTGGGGCCATTTGTGCCGCAGGATACCAAAGCAAAAGAAATAGCAAGGACAATCAACGAATATTTTTTCATGGTCATGGTTTTGAATCAGAGCATTTAAAAATCATGCCTCATTAAGGCGAATGATCAGTCGTTGATACCGGCAGTGTCTTTTTTCGTTTTCCAATACCAGAGTTTGGCTGTGCCATCATCAGAAGCCGTTACGATCTTGTCGCCGGCAAGTTTGCGGATGCAGGTAGCTTTTTTGGTATGCCCCAGGAGGTCGTTTTCCTTCCGGTACCAGTACACAGGCATATCGCGAACCAGGGGAAAACCCATGCTGTCAATGTTGGATTCCACTTTTGTGTGGTTCACATGCCATAGGTCTATCTTGTTCGGGGCGTCGTACGCAACACATACCAGGTGGTATTTAGCCTTTTTCTGCACATTGACAAAACATATACCGGTGACCGGGATAGTACCGCCGAAGGCCACCCGTGGCTTGGTCGTATCGGATATATGCCAAATATTGACAAAGCCACTTTTGCTGCCGCTTGCAAATAATAATCCCCTTGGGGTAAAGCAAAGGCAGGTGATAGGCAGATCATAATTTTCGTATCTGCGGATGCGATGTCCTGTACTGTCGAACAAAGCAACACTGCCGTCAGTCGCGCCTGCCAGTACTTTTTTGCTATCCGGAGAGAAGATGGCACAGGTATAGCTATTTCCGGCCAACTGGTACAAGAACTTCCCGGTGCTGTCGAGTATATTTATGATACCGCCCCTGGTACCAATGATCATCCTTTGTCCATCCGGCGATATAGCGGAATTGGTCACGGAATCTCCAAAATTACCGAGGATGGTATACTTATCCGTATTTATGTACCATAACGCGGCTGAGCCATCGGTAGCGCCAAGCAATATTTTTTGGCCATCGGAGGAAAACCCGGCAGACAACAGTGATACTTTTTGGCTGAATCGTTTCTTCGTCGAGTCTTCTGTGCCCTGTATGGTCACATCACCCGATGCTGTGGCAGTAATGATGTATTTACCATTGTCAGAAACGGAGATGAAATCTTTTGGCTTGGTGATGAGAACGTTGCTGTAAAATACATTGTTGTTGATGAGGTCTGAATCGCCGCGGGTGATGGCGTTGTAAGAGTTAACGTCGCTCCTGGGTACAAAAAAGATAGCTGAATCTGCGTATACGAGGGCTTTGGTAGGGTCGTGCAAGGCGGTAATGCGTGCCATTTTATAATATTGGAACGCCGCAGTTTTCAATTGGCCGATGCGATAATTATATCCCAATAGGCCGATGAGTGCCAACGTGACTGATAAGACAAAATACGTGACCAGTTTTGTTCGCTTCGCTTGCAGTTTCTCCAGTTCAAGGGCTTGTTTTTCCTCTTGTCTTTTGAGCTGTATAGCCTGCTCCTGTTTGATCTTTGTGATCTGTTCTTCTTTCTGCTTCAGTTCGGCATCCAGTGTTTCCTGTTTCTTTCTTTCCTCGTAATATTTCAGGATGGGATCAATGAGCGTATCGTGGCTGATCTCGATAGTGTTGTTTTGCTCCGGCCTTATAATGTGCGTATTGACGAGCTCATCGAGTAATTCTTTGGTCATGCCTGGATCGCGCATGATAAATGGGATGGGCATAGAAACCCGCATGCCATCGATGATCAGCTTCTCCTCCATCAATACCCTCGCCGGTAGCTGATCTTTTTCTGCGAGTTTTTTAATGATGTTGCGGTAATGGTTCTCAAATATCTCTTTGATATTGCCCAGGTCTTCAGTTGTGATATTGGGGTGTTGGCGTTCAATTACAAGGTCTTCTGCGAATTTGCAGACTATCTGTAGCTGGAATGTTTCAATTTCACTTTTGTTGGCTGCATCTGAATGTGGTTTTTTGCCGGAGAGCAGTGAAGAGATGATGAGATCGAGAGCATCGCGTGTGTAAGTAAATGGTGCAGAAATAAAGTCGGTGCCTGTGAGCTTTGCGGGTATTTCTATTGCATCTCTTGCTTGCTCAGCATTTAGGGGGTTAAGTTCATAACAGGTTTGGAGGATAGCGGGAAAGTAGTCAGTAAATTTATTGAGCAGGCTAAGTTTATCAGACCGCAGTGAAAAAAGGATCTTTATATTGAGTGGCGCGAATAGAGCAGCAGTCTCTTCTTTAGTGAGAAAGTCATTATTGGCCATCAGGTTTTCCTTTACCACGTTGCGGATATTCTGTGGTACTTTTACAAAAAGCAGTTCAGAAAGTTGCTTTTTGAATTCAGATAGTTCTTCTTCGGGATAGGTAAATATTTCTTCAAACTGATCGAATATCAGGACGAAAGTATCTTTTGCAGGATCAGCCAATTGCCGGTTTTTGATCAGGTACCACAAGCTGTTTCCGCTGCCGGCATCATTTGTATTGAATTTTTCAGATAAAAAGGTTTTGGAGGTATCTCCGATCGATTCTTTTAAGTTGGCTTCGAGTTTTTTGAGCGGGGAAAGATGACCTTCTTCGAAGTTGGCCCCAAACCTTGTAAAGAGTGTGTCTATATTAGGCTCTTTGCTGAGCCGGGTCATTACCCCTGCATTGAGTAACGAGCTTTTACCCAGGCCTGAACGGCCATACAGCACGATGAGGTTATGCACAGCAATAAGGTCACAGAGATTGGAGATATCTGCGTCTCTCCCATTGAACAGCCGGGCCTCATCTTCGTTGAACCGTTTGGTGCCCGGATACCTGTACCGCATTTTATGACCTGGTGTACTCATTATAGTTTATTTACTATCCAGTTTTACTTTTTGTTCCAAAGCATTAATGATCGAAGAAAAATCATTTTGCATGTGTTGCTCAGGTGTCAGGGCATTCATATTACTGAGGGTAGCCGCTATTTCATCAAAAAACCTTCGGATATCGTCAAAGAGGTCGAGCTTTTTAATGACATTGCTGGTACCCATGTTGTCCTGCATGGAACTTATTTTTTCATTGAGTTCTTTTCTCTTCAGGCTCCAGTAATTGAGGTAGTCGATGCGGTTGATATCATCGTAAAAATTGGCATCGTTTAATACGACAGGGAATATTCGACTATACACATCTCCGTTCTTTGTGATCTCCAGCAGCTCATACATGCAATTTTCGGACTTCAGGTATTTGTCACTGATGATCACAATGACGTATTTGCCTTTTCCTATGGAGTCCATAAATGTTTTTATGTCGCCGGTATAGCCGAGGTCTTTCTTATCTCGGGTGATGTTGATGCCTTTGGCTCTAAGCAGGGTCTCGACGCTGTCGGCTATTTGTTCGCTTTCGCCTCCCCATGCATAGCTGATGAATATCTCGGCTGAGTTGCCGAGGACAGGCGTTGACTTAGACCTGAGTATACCCAGCTCGTCACATTTTTGGTATATGGTATCGAGTATTTCTGCTTCATTGTATTCGATGAATTTCATTTTAAATTCATCGAGATAAAAGCTCATTACCGTGGGCATTAAGCTTCTGTCCTTAGTAGATGCATTCTTGATCTTGATCTCATTGAGCTTGAGCAGGCGCAGGAGGAGTTTGAAATACCATTTGTCGAAATCGAAACCAAGGAACAGAACATGCCGCACCAGTTTCAGCTCATTCTGAAGTGTTTGGGGCAACTTGAAATCGCCAAATATCTTCATGAGATAATCGAAAAGATCATCGTAGGTGAATATGAGGGAGCCTTCATTGTCGATATTGCCAAAAAGGTTGTAGAGAAGTGGTTTTGCTGTAGTAGGTTTCTCGAGCGCAGAAGGGTTTTGCTCTTTGTTATAAAAGTCGAAAGTGTGGTCTGTGTTATGCTCTGTGAAAACATTGCGGAGCAAATTATCCGGAGAAACAGAAATGATGAGGTGAAAGGGTATGTCGGCTATTTTATAGTGGACATCAGTAGGTTTCATGGCTTTATAATACTTCTGTATCATAAAGATGGCCGTTTCTTTATCACCCGGATCATCAAATGAAAAGAAGCCATCATCTTCATAATGCTTTATGGCATCGGGGTACAGGCCGTTGAGGTATTCTTTGAGCAACGAGTTAATGGAACTGTCTTTTTCCGTCAATCCTATGTTAGGGCCTGTAACCAGGATACATGTACCATCGCTTATTTTTTGGGTGATCATGTCCCAGGTGGGGTCCGTTGCATTTACTGCCATACAACATTTCAATTTTAGTGGGCAACAATAATCTTATCAAAGGATGAATATTCTTCATTGAATTTGTTGGTAAAATATAGAATTATATTGATTTATTGTACGTTCTTGTATGGAATAGATATTGAGTAACAAGCGATTAACATGTTAAGGAGTTGAGTGCCGGTATGGCAGGGGCTATTTGTTGATGCTATATGAGGTTTATAGCAACGTGTGATGAGGATCATCTATAAATACCTTATTTCTATAGTTCAAAGTATATACCTGTTTAATTTATACCACCTGACGAAGGTCATAATTTATTATTTGCGATCAAAATACTTTTGTTTGACAGATAGTGACTATGACAAAACACAACGAAAAATACGAAGATAAAGCGCTACAGCCTTTTGTGGAGCAGCTGATCGAAGACCATTATAATTCGATAGCATTATTGTGCGCAGATACACGAAAGCAAACAGAAAGAGTACGGAGCCTGGAGACACAGCAGGTGACATCGCAGTATACACTATTATGCGATAACATCATTGCCGAAACCGAGCGTTATATTGATATGCGGAAGGGAAAGTACATTCCTTACATATTGAAATTGACAGAAAAGGTTGTTGACAAGCATGATTGCAGCGGCTGTACAGGCAATTGTAAGCTGGATCATGATATACAACTGTTTGAAATAAAGGCATCCAACCAAATGATGCAAAATATGCTGAACAAATTGCAGATGGCGTCGCTGCCCCTACATTCTGATACAATATACCCTGAAGAATACCGTCTGTTGCGCTATAAGATGGCGGTGATAGAAACAAACCTCACAGAATTGTTCTTCCTGGAGAATAATTACCTGATACCGAAGATAGTTGAAGCTCAAAAAAGCATCAATGCAGGCAGTTAGTGAAAAAGAGATGAAGAGGCAGGCGCCGAAGCCTGAACGTGAGCAACTGTACATTTGCTACCATTGCGGCGCACCCTGCGTTACCAATAAGATCAATATTGATGAAAAGCTCTTCTGCTGCGAAGGATGCAAGCTGGTATATGAGATCATCAATGACAACGGATTGTGCGACTATTACCGCCTCCAATCGCACCCGGGGCTGTCGCAGATCAAGCCCATAAGGAACGATAAGTACGCCTACCTGGATGATGACGTCATTGCCTCAAAGCTGTACGATTTTACTGACGGGGACCGAACGATTGTGACATTTTACATACCGGGTGTACATTGCACCTCTTGCCTTTGGCTGCTGGAGCACCTGAACAAGCTGGACAGAAATATCAGTGAGAGCCGGGTGAATTTTACTACGAAGG
The DNA here is from genome assembly GCA_903877645.1 of uncultured Bacteroidota bacterium. Taxonomy (GTDB): domain Bacteria; phylum Bacteroidota; class Bacteroidia; order Chitinophagales; family Chitinophagaceae; genus Nemorincola. Next base: position 97,859 of record CAIRES010000073.1, read on the forward strand.
ATGTAACCATACATTTTTCGAGAAGGAAAACCAGCCTTAGAGCAGTGGTGGAATTGCTCGCCACCATTGGGTATGAACCGTACATCAGCCTGAATGACACAGATAAAAAGAATCCGCCGAAATATGACAAACGGCGGATCTACAAACTCGGTATCACCGGGTTCTGCTTTGGCAACATTATGATGCTGAGCTTTCCTGAATACCTCGCTCACCTTGGAATTGAGGCGGTATACGTTCATGTGTTCAGGTACATGAGCCTGTTGTTGTCTTTGCCGGTTTTTTTTTACGGAGCCTCTGAATTTTTCATCACGGCGTGGAAGGGCTTGCAGCAGAAAATGCTGAACATTGATGCCCCTATCGCTTTGGCCATTGTAATCACCTTCACCCGCAGCATTTACGAGATATTGAGCAATACCGGCAGTGGCTACCTCGATAGTATGAGCGGGATCGTGTTTTTTATGCTGGCCGGAAGGATAGTGCAGGAGCGGACTTACAGGTCTATTTCTTTTAACAGGGATTACAAATCATATTTTCCGATAGCAGTGACTGTGGTGCTGGCAGACGGTGTCACTGAGACAAAGATGCTGAGTAATCTAAAGGAGAAAGACCTTGTACTATTGCGTAATGATGAGATCATACCTGCCGATGCGATAGTAGTAGGTGGAAATGCACTCATTGATTATAGCTTTGTGACCGGAGAGAGTGAGCCGGTGGCCATCAAGCGTAATGAAATGGTGTATGCGGGGGGCAAACAGACGGGGGCACAGGTGACCATAGAGATCATAAAGCCTGTAGCTGGAAGCTACCTGACGTCGCTTTGGAGCCACTATGCTTTTTCTCAGGACAAGACAGACAATAATAACAAGGATAGCTCTATTCACCTGTTGAGCAAATACTTTACCTGGGTACTTTTTTCGCTGGCGTTGATCACGGGGATATACTGGGCTATTCATGACCCATCAAAAATAATGAGTAGTGTAACCGCAATGCTGATCGTAGCCTGTCCGTGCGCACTGTTGCTTTCTTCAACATTTACCAACGGCAACCTGCTGCGGATATTTAGTAACAATGGCCTGTTTTTAAGGGATCAGACAGTAATTGAGCAGCTGGGAAAGACCGATCATATTGTTTTTGACAAGACGGGGACCATCACCCAGAGCAGCGGACACAGCTTAATGCTGTCCGGGCATCAATGGACAGAGGAGGAGAAAAACATGGTCTTTTCGGTAGTTTGCCATAGCAATCACCCGAACAGCAAGGCACTGGCAAGCTGGTTGGGGAGCAGGACGAAATTGCCGATAGCAGATTGGGTGGAGATGCCCGGCCGTGGGCTGGAGGCTAAGGTCGGAGATAACCGGATACTAGCAGGCTCTGCATTATTTGCAGGGGTGCCAAAAGGTGTGATCAACGAAGAAAAGGCCACGGTGTATGTGCGCATCAATGATGAAGTGACCAGTGTTCATTTTCTGCCTGTTTTCAGGAGTGCCATTCCGGCGATCATTCACCAATTGAGGCGTAAATACAGTTTATCCCTGCTGTCGGGCGACAATGACCGGCAAAAGAAGATACTGGAGGAGCTTTTTGAAAAGAATAGTGAGCTGTTATTTGAGCAATCACCTTTGGATAAACTACACTACATACAGTCATTGCAGGAGCATGGTGGAAAAGTGTTGATGATAGGAGACGGATTGAATGATGCCGGGGCATTGCAACAAAGCAATGTCGGGATTACGCTTGCGGACGACATCAATAATTTTACCCCATCCTGTGATGCCATCCTGGACGCGAAAAAGATCAATTTATTGCCATCTGTTTTGAGGTTGGCAGTAGCAAGCCGCTATATCATTATGCTGAGCTTCGCTGTATCAATAATGTACAACATAGCGGGGCTTTATTTTGCTGTGCAGGGTCTGTTAAAGCCAATGATGGCAGCAATTTTAATGCCCTGCAGCACATTAAGTATAGTATTGATAACAAGCGGGGTGAGCAGCCTTGTGGCCAGGTCGTTTGGACTCTCTTTACGTTCGGAAGAATAATTTCATGACCAAGATCATCTAATAGTTTGAGCATCGTCATGATCTCCCCTTTTTGCCGCGGCTAAATTTGTATCGTAAACAATATAAATAATCATGAGTGCGCTATTTGTTGTGATTGGGGTGAGTTTGGGTGTGGCTGGGCTGTTTCTCGGAGCTTTTATATGGAGTGTTAAAGATAATCAATTTGAGGATCAGAAGGGAGCGGCAATGAGAATGCTGTATGACGAAACTTCAAAAGAAAAATTATAAATAATCAAAGCTAAAATCGAGGTATGATCAACAATCTACTGCAAACAGACGAATCGGTGCCACTACAAACTGACAAATTCTTTTATGATAACAAGATCGTAAAATGGTTTGCTTATGCTACCATGTTTTGGGGGATAGTGGGTATGCTGGCAGGCATACTTGCTGCGTTTCAATTAGTGTTTCCTGTGCTGAATATGGGAATGGCTGCGACGACATTTGGGCGGGTAAGGCCTGTGCATACCAATGCTGTGATCTTTGCTTTTGTGGGTAATGGTATTTTTATGGGTGTGTACTATTCATTGCAACGGTTGTGCAAAGCCCGTATGTTTAGTGATAAACTGAGCAAATTCCATTTCTGGGGCTGGCAATCAATAATTGTGCTGGCGGCAGTGACATTACTTGCCGGCTACACATCGGGCAAAGAGTATGCTGAGCTGGAGTGGCCTATTGACATCCTGATCGCTTTGGTTTGGGTAGCCTTTGGCTGGAATATGTTTGGTACGATACTGAAACGCAGAGAGCGTCATTTGTATGTTGCCATTTGGTTCTATATCGCCACGTTCGTAACGGTAGCTATGCTGCATATTGTCAATTCTGTGGAGATACCTTTTAGCTGGATGAAGTCTTATTCCTGGTATGCGGGAGTGCAGGATGCGCTGGTGCAATGGTGGTATGGCCATAATGCGGTAGCATTCTTTCTGACAACGCCTTACCTGGGGTTAATGTATTACTTCCTGCCAAAGGCGGCAAACAGGCCGGTCTATTCTTACCGTCTTTCCGTGATCCACTTCTGGGCGCTTATCTTCCTTTATATATGGGCAGGACCGCATCACCTGTTGTATACTGCGTTGCCTGATTGGGCACAATCGCTGGGAACTGTGTTTTCGATCATGCTGCTGGCCCCATCGTGGGGTGGTATGCTGAACGGTTTGTTAACGCTGCGTGGCGCATGGGATAAAGTAAGGGAAGACCCGGTGCTTAAATTCATGGTGGTTGCTGTTACCGCATACGGTATGGCGACATTTGAGGGGCCTATGCTGAGCCTGAAAAGTGTGAATGCGATCAGCCACTTTACAGACTGGACGATAGCGCACGTACATGTAGGGGCTTTGGGGTGGAACGGATTTTTGACTTTTGGTATCCTTTATTACCTGATACCGAAAATATTCAGAACTAAATTGTACTCTGTAAAATTGGCCAACAGGCACTTTTGGATAGGTACACTGGGTATAGTGCTGTATGTGGTGCCTATGTATTGGGCAGGGTTTATGCAGAGCCTTGCGTGGAAAGAATTTACTGCTGAAGGAACGCTGAAATATCAATTCCTGGATACAGTGAAGCAGATGCAGCCCTTCTATGCAATGCGCGGAGTGGGTGGTGTATTGTTCCTGATTGGTGCGTTGATCATGTGCTGGAACCTTTATAAAACAGCAATGATGGGTAACGCCCTTGACCAGGAGCCTGCGGAAGCTGCTCCACTTAACAAAGTATATGTGCCACAGAGTACCCAATATTGGCACAGGTGGATCGAGCGTCGTCCGGTGCAACTGCTGGTGCTCAGCTTCCTGGTAGTAGCGATTGGCGGGATGATAGAAATGATCCCCACGTTCCTTGTAAAATCAAATATTCCTACAATCGCAAGTGTAAAACCATATACACCGCTTGAGCTGCAGGGACGTGATATCTATGTAAGAGAAGGGTGTTATCTATGTCATAGCCAGATGATCAGGCCTTTCAGAAGTGAGGTGGTACGTTATGGGGAATATTCGAAGGCGGGAGAGTTTATTTATGATCATCCGTTTCAGTGGGGTAGCAAAAGGACAGGGCCAGACCTTGCACGAATAGGCGGGAAATACCCGGATAGCTGGCACTTCAATCACATGTATGAACCATCAAGTATATCTCCGGGTACAGTAATGCCGAATTACCAATGGTTGTTTACCAACGACCTTGATACCGCAATAACCCCGGCTAAGATAAGGGCTATGCAGACGCTAGGTGTTCCATACCCTACAGGTTATGATAAGATCGCCAACGGCGACCTGATGAAACAAGCAGACGGTATCAAAGAAAACCTGGCAAAGGATAAGATCACGATCAAGAGCAACAAAGAGATCGTAGCGCTTATTGCTTACCTGCAACGTGTGGGAACGGATATTAAACTGGAACAGAAAACAACAGCTACTCATCCTTAAAATCAACAATCATGAAATTCATCAATTATTTGGAAAGCATAACGGGCGTGGGTATATACCCTCTAAGCTCCCTGTTTATTTTCTTCCTGTTTTTCGCTATAGTGACCACTTGGGTAATTAAAGCAGATAAGAAGTATATAGAATCAATGAGAGAGATTCCATTTCCTGACCACGAAAATGAATAATTGACCACTTAAAATCAGCATAGATGCTTTTAAATAAAAAAACAGCCACGATCTTTTCTATTACCTTAATACTGTCACCGGCATTAGCCATGGCGTCATCGGCCAGTCAGGACGAAAAAAGCGGTAATTATAATATACTGCTGATCAGCCTGGTGAGCCTGATGCTGATCCTTTTATTTGTAATAGGTATGCTGGCCAACACTATGCAGCAACTGACCTTTGTGGTGCGTGATAAGATCCGTAAAGACAAGCAGTCGTTGCCCGGCGTTGTAAAGAGCCTGCTGCTGCTGGTAGGGTTGAGTGTGATCTCTGTTGCTTCATTTGCGGCTGATGCGGAGAAAGTAGTGGTGCCGGCTGTAACAGCAATAGGCGGAATAGCCATTGACGATTTTTACCTGATACTCGGCGTTCTGGCGCTTGAGTTCATGGTGATCTTCTCGCTGGTTATTTATATAAAGATGCTGCTGCGTGCGATATCGAATAAACCTGAATTGGTTAAAGCTGCAAGTGCTGTAGTGAAGAAAAGCTGGTTTTGGGATAAATTTAATGCAGCAGTACCGATGGAAAAAGAAAAGGACCTGTTGCTGGATCATAACTATGACGGGATACAGGAATTGGATAACAGCCTGCCGCCCTGGTGGAAATATGGGTTTTACCTGACAATAGTTGTCGCTTTTATCTACATCTATAGGTTCCATATTTCGCACGATGGGATGAGCCAGCATGAGGAATATGTAGCTGAAATGCAGAAAGGTGAAGAGGACAAAGCGGCCTACCTGGCAAAGTCGGCAAATAATGTTGATGAAAGCACGGTGGTATTGCTTACGGATAATGGGGCAGTATCAGAAGGGCATGAGTTATTCGTGAAGAATTGCGCACCATGCCATTTGCCGGATGGCGGAGGTAATGTAGGGCCAAACCTTACAGATGATTATTGGTTGCACGGGGGAGGGATAAAAGACATTTTCAAGTCGATAAAATATGGGTGGCAGGATAAGGGTATGAAAAGCTGGAAAGATGATCTTTCTCCTAAACAGATTCAGGAAGTGGCCAGTTTCATAAAATCATTAAAAGGTACACACCCGGCTGTGCCAAAAGCGCCACAGGGAGATTTGTATATAGAATCTTCGCAGGGTAGCAAGGCGGGAGATAGTACCAATGTGACAAGGGATAGTAGTGCGAAAGCCCCGGTGGCGGCTAAATAAAAATTGGAGATGAGCGAAAATAATGTAGTAAAAGGATCATTCAGAGATAAAGTAGCGACGGTAGATCAAAAGGGAAAGCGGATATGGATGTTTCCGCATAAGCCCGGAGGAAAGCTATACACTGCCCGTACATTGGTTACGGTTTTGTACCTCATTGTTTTCTTTGGGCTGCCTTTTGTAAAAGTACATGACCACCCTGTATTCCTGATCAATATACTGGAGCGAAGGTTCATATTGTTTGGTCAAATATTCTGGCCACAGGATTTTTTCATTTTTGCATTGGGTATGGTGGTGTTCATTGTTTTTGTAGCATTGTTCACTGTTGTGTTTGGGAGGGTTTTTTGCGGATGGGCCTGCCCACAGACGATCTTCATGGAAATGGTATTCCGTAAAATTGAATATTGGATAGACGGAGACGGGGCGGAACAAAAATTACTGAAGAACAGTCCGTGGACGGTAGATAAGACGATAAAGAGGGTGACAAAGTGGGTTGCCTTCTGGATAGTGAGCTTCCTGATCGCTAATACGTTTCTGGCGTATATAATAGGGGTGGAGGAGCTGAAGAAAATGATCTACGAACCATTTTCTAAAAACCTGGGCACATTCATTTCATTATCTGTTTTTACTACTGTGTTCTTTTTTGTGTACCTGTGGATGAGGGAGCAAATATGTACAGTGATATGCCCATACGGCAGGATGCAGGGTGTATTGCTGGACAGAGACTCAATAATAGTGGCGTATGACTACAAAAGAGGGGAAGCCCGGGGTAAGTTTCGTAAGAACGAAGACCGTACTATAGGTGATTGTATAGATTGCGCTCAGTGTGTGAAGGTATGCCCTACGGGAATAGATATAAGAAATGGCACGCAACTGGAGTGTGTGAATTGCACAGCTTGTATCGACGCTTGTAATAAAATGATGGATGCGGTGGGTTTACCGACGGGACTGATCAGGTATGCATCTGAAAATAATATAGCACAGACAAAGCCGTGGCAATTTACCTGGCGTATGAAGGCCTATAGCCTTGTGATGTGTTTGCTACTCGGCATATTGGTATGGCTTCTTTCTACTCGTACAGATGTGGGGATAACACTTTTGCGTACGCCGGGGCAACTATACCAGGAGCAGCCCAACCACCAGATGAGCAATCTGTATAATTACAAATTGCTGAATAAAACTTTCAAGGATAAAGAAGTGACACTGAAGCCGGAGAATTTTGTCGGTACAATAAAACTGGTTGGAGAAAATAGATTGATCATTCCGAAGGACGGATATGCAACAGGGGCTATGTTCATATACCTTAATGATGACGAAATAAAGAATAGAAAAACAAAATTGGAGATAGGTGTATACGAAGAAGGGGTGAAAATTTCAACGATCAATACATCGTTCCTTGGGCCATTTAAAGATAAATAGTTAAATAAAACAGCCATGAAACTAAGTTGGGGATGGAAAATTACGATATTGTATGTGGGCTTCGTGCTATTTATGAGTACGTTGGTAATAGCGAGCAGTCATCAGCATTTTGACCTGGTATCCAAAGATTATTATGAAGAGGAGATCGCTTATCAGAAGGTGATGGATGCAGGCAAGAACCAGTCAACATTGTCGCGATCATTGAACATACATGCTAACGGGCAGAGTGTGATAATAGACCTGCCGGATGAGTTCAAAAGCAAGGCAGTGACAGGGAATGTAAAATTTTACTCCCCGGTGGACGCATCATGGGATAAGGATTTTAAAATAGATGCCGAGAATAACAGCATCAATATATCCCGCAGTGTATTGCGTAACACCCGGTATACCATAAAAATAAGCTTTTCGGCAGATGGGAAAAATTATTACCAGGAATCTGAAATCATACTGCATTCATAAATGAATACATTTACCTACACAATGGCATTGCTGATGGGCTTTACGGGCAGCCTGCATTGTGCGGGTATGTGCGGCCCTATTGTCTGGATAATGCCTTTTCAGGGGTTTCAGGGGTTTAAAAAGTTCGTAGCTCTTGGCTTGTATCATGCGGGACGTATATCGGTATATGCGGCTTTGGCCATTGTGCTTCATTCATTTCGCGATATTTTTGATCCTAAAGTGCAGCAATATTTATCTATGTTTCTCGGGGGTATTTTGCTGGTGGTGGGTATATTGTCGTTTGTGCCTAATCATGTGGTGAAGATGAAATTACCGTGGGCGGGATATGTAAAGAAGCGATTGGGTATTATTATTAGCAGGCCGGGGCTGAGTACACTTGTGACAGCCGGGATATTGAACGGGTTGCTACCATGTGGATTGGTATATATGGCCTTGTCGGCATCGCTGGTGGCATCCTCTGCAGGACAGGCTGCGGCTATGATGTATGTTTTCGGGCTGGGTACGTTGCCTATGCTGGTGAGTATTACCCTATTAAAGAAAAGGCTTTCATTTTTGCGTACCAACCACATCAGGAAATTTGTGCCTGTGGTGGTATTTTCGTTTGGGTGCCTGTTTATGCTTCGGGGAATGAACCTGGGGATACCGTACCTGAGTCCCAAGGTGGCAGTTGTGGGCCATGAAATCAAATCGTGCTGCTGCCACAAGAAATAATCGAAAAATTATTCGTAGATTTAATCGAGGGATAAATCAAAAAACTCATTGGTATGAAGATATCTTTTCATGGCGCGGCGCAAACTGTAACCGGTTCAAAACACCTTCTCCAGATGAAATCCGGAAAAAAAATTTTGCTGGACTGTGGTATGTTCCAGGGGATGGGAAAAGATACTACTAAGCTGAACAGTGAATGGGGTTTTGTGCCTGCGGAGGTGGATCATGTGATCATCTCTCATGCCCATATAGATCATATAGGATTGCTTCCAAAGCTGGTGAAGGATGGCTATAAGGGGAAGATATATTGTACGCCGGCCACCATCAGCCTGGCTAAGATATTACTGATCGACTCGGCGCATATACAAGAGGATGACCTGCGGTATGTGAATAAACACAGGGCACTGGCCGGCCAGCCACTTTTTGAGCCATTGTATACAGAAGAGGATGCTGAAAGCGTCTTCCCGTTGTTTGAAGGAGTGCCCTATAACGAACATTATAAAATTGAACCGGGAATAGACCTGATGTATACTGATTGCGGGCACATACTGGGGAGTGCCGCGGTGAACCTGATATTGAATGAGGATGGCAAAGACACCCGGCTGACCTTTAGTGGTGATGTGGGCCGTTACCACGACATGATATTAAGATCACCGCAACCTTTTCCGCAGGCCGACTACATTTTGCTTGAATCTACATACGGGGACAGATTGCATGATCATACCACAGGAACAGATGAGCGGCTATTAAAGTTCATACTTGAAACCTGCCTGAAGAAGAAAGGCAAGCTGATCATACCGGCATTTAGCATGGGGCGTACCCAGGAAATATTGTTTATGCTGAACCGGCTGGAACTGGAGAACAGGTTGCCGGACCTGGATTATTATGTAGATAGCCCATTGTCGATTAAAATAACGGATACTGTGAAGAAGTACCCTGATTATTATAATACAGGTGTGCAGGAACTGCTGAAAAAGGACCAGGATGTGTTTTCGTTCAAAGGGTTGAAATATATTGACAAGGTGGAAGATTCTATAAAGCTGAATGATCTTAAAAATCCATGTGTGATCATATCGGCGTCCGGTATGGCAGAGGCGGGTAGGGTGAAGCACCATATAGCCAATAACGTTTCGGACGGGAGGAATACTATTTTGTTTACGGGTTATTGCGAGCCGTTGTCATTGGGTGGGCGGTTGAAAAAGCATCCGGAAATGGTGAAAATATTCGGCAAGGAATTTTCGGTACATGCAGAGATAGCAGAAATAGCCACTCTGAGCGCTCATGGCGATTATAATGACCTCAGCCAGTGGCTGGCGTGCCAGGATCCGAGACAGGTAAAGACACTTTTCCTGGTGCATGGGGACCCCGATGCACAGGCGGCGTTCAGAGACCGTTTGATCAAGAAAGGTTTTGAGAATATTGCCATCCCGAAGCTTCATGAAACCGTTGGTTTGCAATGAAGTGAAGATGCCTTTTGCCGGGCGTTGTTTGTTGATCAGTATTTTCAAAAATAGCTAATTAACTGCCTGATGGATTTCATCTTGTGTTGAGACTTCTTTGGCGTGCTATCTGGGGTTGATAATATTATGTGTTTTGCCTGCTATGCGCCTCGGTTTTGGTTAAATCGTCAAATATTTTTTCTTTCAGCGTCTATTAGTTCGTTTGTGTAAAACGGGCAATAATGTACTTCTCTTTTTCCCTCTTTGTTAATTTCAAACCAAATGCAATCAAGCATATCATCGCGGTATGCGTTGGCGAGTACATCATAATGCACACCCCGTATCGTCATATCAGGTCCCCCGGATTTGAGCCGTACCTTATCGCCTGTGATGAATTTTGGTTTCATGATTGGACAAATGACAGCCATTCCTCGTAAGTATGCAAATGGTTGGCGGGGTCAAGGCCGTATATGCGGCATGCTTCTTCCGACCATTCGGCTATGCCAGTAGTAAGATCAAGTTCCCAGCTTCCTATATGGGCAATGGCCTGAGCCTGTTTTAACCTGAATTCGCTATGCCTTAGTTTTTTTTCTATGTTAGTCTTAAATTCATCATTTGGATCTTCTCCGTCAACTAAAACCTGCTCAGATATCGAGGGCTCACGCCAAGGCCTATGCACGTCGTTATTTGAAATAGTTTTCATGGTGCTTGTTGTGTCTCACAAAAGTATCTTACATGTGAGGCGGGAATTATGTTCTGTGTCAGCCGGAATGATGATCTTGGGCAACTATTTGCTTTCATGGCTATGTGTCTGAATAATTAACTGACCAAGATCATGATTATTGCTGATCACGGTCAGCCGTCAAACATTTAATTCGAATAATATTTGCTTAATATCAGTTAGAATACTATTGATATTTTAAAATAATAACGTACATTTCATGATGCCATTTACGAGTTTGACCAATAAGGCCTTCCGGGAATTATTTAACTATGCCAGTATAGGGATACTCATCACTAATGCAAAGGCGGAGATCCAGATGGCGAATAAATACATTGAGCACCAGTTTGGGTATACAGAAAGCGAGCTATTAGGGTTAAAGATCGAAAAGCTGATACCGCCAAGATTTAAGGAACGGCATGAAAAGCACAGAGATAACTTTATACACGATCCACATAGCCGGCCAATGGGATTGGGAATGGAATTGTCTGGCCAGAAAAAGGATGGGTCGGAGTTTCCTGTGGAAGTGAGCCTGGGTCATTATACGATAGAGAAAGAACATTTTGCACTGGCGTTTATAAATGATATTACTCAAAGAAAGGAGACAGAACAAGCTATAAAACAGTTGAATGCCCACCTTGAGGAAAGAGTAAAAGAGGGGTCTCAATCGCTTGCGCGGACGGTTGATCAATTGAGTGCACAGATCAAGGAGACAGAAAGAAAAGATACCGAACTGCTGCGTGTGAATACTTTCCTGAACAATATCTGGAATCATGCAGGGGCTATAATTATTGTATGCAACAAAGACGGGTCGGTCCAGTTTTTTAACCCGGCTGCTGAAAAGTCTCTTGGTTATAGTGCAGACGAGATTGTGAATATACACACCCTTGATCATTTTCTTGCCCCTGATGAATTGAACAGTAAGGCGGCGGCACTTTCGGAAAAGGAGGGAAGAGTAATAAAGCCTGATTTTGAAATTGTGGCTGCGCTCGCAGGTGTCAACCAGGGCAACGATATGGAGCTGCATTGTGTACGGAAAGACGGGAGTACATTTTTTGTGTCGATGGATGTGACCCCTTTGAAGGGTGATCATAATAATATTACCGGCTACCTGGGGATAGCGATTGATATTTCTGAGAAAAAAATTGCAGAAGCTGAGTTGAGACTGGCACTGGAGAAGGAAAGGGAGCTTAATGAATTAAAGTCCCGTTTTGTCTCTATGGCTTCGCATGAGTTCAGAACGCCATTAAGTGCCGTATTGTCGTCAGCTTACCTGGTATCGAGGTATACGAAGACCGATGAACAACCGCAGAGAGATAAGCACATACAGCGTATAGTATCTTCCGTATCGTCGCTTACAGAGATACTTAACGACTTCCTTTCGGTGGGGAAAATAGAAGAGGGGGATATTCATCCCCACATCAGCGAATATGATGTGACGAAACAGATGGGTGAAACCATACAGGATACACAACATCTGCTGAAGAAGGGGCAATACGTAAACTATACCCATTCGGGGGCCAGTATGATCTGTTCGGATTCTTCTATGATGAAGCATATTGTGACCAATTTATTGTCTAATGCGATTAAGTTTTCGGGTGAAGAGCAGCAGGTGGAACTGAAGACCAAGGCTACGGATGAAGGAATGATACTTTCTGTTAAGGATAACGGACTGGGTATACCGAAAGGAGAGCAGGAAAATTTGTTCAAGCGGTTTTTCAGATCGTCGAATGTTACGAATATACAAGGAACAGGGCTGGGACTGCATATAGTGAACAAATACGCTGAATTATTAGGCGGGAAAGTTACTTTCGACAGCGAGGAAGGAAAAGGGACAAAATTCACGATCACCTTCAAAAAAAATTGATGAAAACAATACTGATCATTGAAGATAACGAAGACATCAGGGAAAATGTGGCAGAAATATTAATGCTCTCTGATTATAAGACCATTACCGCCGGCAATGGCAAAGAAGGTATAGAGTCTGCACAAAAAAATCTGCCGGACCTCATCATTTGTGATATTATGATGCCTGGTGTGGATGGTTATGGTGTGCTGCATGTGTTGCACAAGGACCCAACTACGCAAAATATCCCTTTCATCTTCCTTACCTCCAAGAGCGAGCGTAGCGATTTCAGGTCGGCAATGGAGATGGGTGCTGATGATTATATCACTAAGCCGTTTGCGGGTAATGAGTTGCTGAACGCGATAGAAAGCCGCCTGCGGAAGGTGGAAGTGCTGAAGAAGCAACTCACGCCTGACCTGAAGGGGCTGAACGAATTAATGGCGGCTGTGGGCAATAATAAAAGCCTGGAAGACCTGAAGAAGGAGAGCAATAGCAATACCTATAAAAAGAAACAGATCATTTATAAAGAAGGCGCCCATTCGCACTACCTGTATTACATAGTCAGTGGGAAAGTAAAGACCTATCGTACGCATGAGGACGGAAAAGACCTGGTAATGGACCTGTATAATGAGGGTGATTTTTTCGGGTATGTGACATTGCTGGAGGGTACAGCACATAAGGAAAACGCGGAAACTATAGAGGAAACAGAGCTGGTGCTCATTCCGAAAAAGGATTTTGAAGAACTGATGAACAGTAGTCCCTCTGCCGCGAAAAAATTTATAGGCCTGCTGGCGAAGAACCTAATCGAAAAGGAAAAGCAACTCCTCGGCATAGCTTACAACACGCTGAGGAAGAAAGTAGCGGAAGCTCTGGTGAGCCTGCAAAAAAAATATCATACCAATAAAAACGAGCCATACCTCATAGATATCAGCCGCGATGACCTGGCTACAATAGCCGGTACAGCTACAGAATCACTGATCAGAACGCTTAGTGATTTTAAAAGTGAAAATCTTATTGACATTAAGAGTGGCAAGGTGATCATCACCAACGATAAAAAGCTGGAAAACCTCATCAGGTAAGGATTTGCAGAAAATTATAAACAGGAATTATTAATTCGCCGACCTCCGTTCCACTTTACGACTGGCATTGAATAATTTGAAAATAACACCATCTACAACAACATAAATGCAATCTTCGTCGAATATGATCACGTTGGTCATTTTGTAGACCTTGCCGTTGGTCGATGGTTTGGTGACTGATGAGATGGTGACTTCGTAAACGCTGTCGTTGTAGATGTACAGCCTTTGTTTGCTGCAATCAAAATTTTCTTTTGTATAATTTTCGGCGTTAACTCTTTTGATAGAATATGTTGGGGCATAAAGCACGCCGGAATACATGGTTATGCTATCCTTTGTGAAGCATATCTGCTGCTTTGAATAACGTTTTATTTCTTCTTCCTCCAGGCCGTAAATAGACGCAAACTCATGGCTGATAGCCCGCCAGCAGGTGTTTAGCGTGTTGATCACCTTGGTCGTGTCTATAGCTTGCGCAGAACAAACGTTATTCCACGGCAGAATGGCTGCTATCGTCAAAATGCATAAGTATCTTTTCATTGCCTCATGATTTTTAAAATTTGTACTTTTCTTTTAAGCTGATAGTTCGCCTCGTTCCTTACTCCCAGTTCGTCCTTGCGCCTGTTGATCAGGCCCTTGGTTACGCCAGGCGCTTTGGAATGCACAAATCTGTTCCAATCGCTCTGCAACTTATCAAAATCAGCCTGGCTGTTTACATCGTTCACGATACTCGTAGCTCTGGAAAAGCTGCCGAGGTTGTATGCGAGCATGGTAAGCGCATCAAATTCGGTTTGCGTGAGTGGCACATTGATAAATCGTTTCAACTGGTCTTCGTATGTGGGCATTTTCTGCCTGATCAACTTTTCTGCCTGTTCCCATGTGAGGCCCTTTGCCCATTTTGCATCGTCTCCGTAAGGAACAAAAAAGCCGAAACCAATGGTATATCCTCCGTCTTTGAGCGAGTATAGCTCAGGCGAAAAGCCTTCCAGTTTTTCCAGTAAGCTGTATCCCTCATCAGAAAAGTGCATTTCCATGACCGGGTATCTCTTTTCTTCGACATCAGGAACTGCCAAGGTATCGGCCCTGCCTGAGGGGATATTTTTTATGGGTATGCTCACAATAGCCAATAACGGGATAGGGTCTATCTTGTCCAGCACCAGAGCTGGTAATGGCGGTGGTGGCAAGGCATCCTGTGTAAGAGAAGGGATATTCGTTTTTAAAGTGAAAATTTGTACTGTCAACAACGGATCTTGGTCAAGCAGCTGCGGAAGGCCGGGAACAGTTGCCGCGGCCTCTGTAGCGATGACGGTATTAGTCTTTAACATAAAAATGTTCACCAGTGATAACGGATCTTGTTCAAGCAGTGGGGGAAGATCGGGAACAATCGCCACGCCTGCGGCAACAATATGATCATTGGCCTTTAAAGCAAATACTTCTGCCAGTAACAACGGATCCTGGTCAAGGAACGGAGGAAGAGCAGGAGCCCTTAATGTACCCATGTCACCTGTAGGTACGTCCACTGTAGTTATTAGGGTAACGGGCGTACGTGCGATCGCCTTGATCGTATCTGCCCTGGCTACGTGGTAACGGGTTATTACAGTGACAAAGTCGCCACTGTCAAGGACTGAGATATGCTCGAGCCGTGTACCGGGATTATTGCCTAATAATGCAGAGATGGTTTTTGAATTTTTTGCTGTTGCGGCTTTTATGGAGTCAATGCTCTCCCTGCTCCGCGTTTGACTGAACAATACAACGGGCAATAAAAGGAACAACAGCAGCAACCGTTTCATATTATACCTGCAATAGCGACTTATGTGAGTATTAAGCACATAAATATAATAAAATGAAGAGTTGGATGTGTTATTTTATTCGCAACTGGTTATAGCCATTGCATTCAACACTACTTTCCGATACAAAATTTGGAGAAAATATAATCAAGTTTATCTTCTGTGGTTATTTGTCCGGTGATCTCGCCGAGGTAATGGAGGCACCGGCGGATGTCGAGGGAGATGAGGTCGCCGGGGAGGCTGGTGTCGAGGCCGTTCTTAATGTCCTTTAAAGAGCGGAGTACTTCCTGCAGTGCACTGTAATGTCGGGCATTGGTAACGATGGTGCCTTCCTGCGTTACATCGCCTGTAGCTACGAGTGCGTAGAGGGCATCTTTAAGTTGCTGTATATTCTCTTTGCTTTTAGCAGATATGAATACCATCTGCAGGGTGGTATCGCTGTACTGTTCTTTAAGTTTTGCGATATTGGCCACATCTGTTTTGTTGCCCACCAGCAGGTGTTTTCCTTCCTGGAATTTGCTATTTGTTATTTGTGATTTAAAGTCGTCGGTTACATCAAAGAGGTGGACCACTACATCAGCTTTATTCATAGCATCCACGCTGCGCTCCATGCCACGCAGCTCGATGGTATCGGTGCTGTGCTCGCGGATACCGGCGGTGTCTATAAGGCGAAAGAGGATACCGTTGATGTTGAGTGTTTCTTCGATCGTATCGCGCGTAGTGCCGGCTATATCGCTTACTATGGCCCGCTCCTCATTGAGCAAGGCATTGAGCAGGGTACTTTTGCCTGCATTTGGGCGGCCTACGATGGCGACTTTTACACCGTTCTTAATGACATTGCCCAACTGAAACGAATTGATGAGGCGGGTAGTAGCGATAGTGAGGCGGTCGATAAGGTCGTAAAATTTGGTGCGGTCGGCAAATTCTACATCTTCCTGGCTGAAATCAAGTTCCAGTTCAATGAGTGCGCTGAACTGTATGAGCTGATCGCGCATGTGCATGAGGTCGTGGCTGAAGCCACCGCGGAGGTCGTGTATAGCTGCCTTGTGTGCGGCACTACTATGGCTGGCTATGAGGTCGGCGACGGCTTCGGCCTGTGTGAGGTCGAGCTTGCCATTGAGGAATGCCCGTAAGGTGAATTCGCCGGGTTTGGCCATGCGAGCGCCGTGTGTAAGGCACAGGTTCAGTACCTGCTGCAATACATAGTTTGATCCGTGACAACTGATCTCGACCACGTTTTCGCCGGTATAGCTTTTTGGGGCTTTGTACAGGCTGATGACGGCCTCGTCTATAATGGTGTCGCCGTCCTTTATTTTACGAAAGTGAATAGTGTGGGTAGGATGGGTATTGAGGTCTTTGCCTGCACAGATGCCTACAGCTATTGTAATGGCATCAGCTCCGCTGAGGCGGATGATGCCTATGGCCCCCTCGCCGGGCGGGGTGGCTATAGCTACTATAGTATCATTGAGGTCGAGCATATGGCTGGCAAAAGTAATGATAAATTATCTGGCGGCAGATTGCAGGGGTGGGGGATTATTCGCACTTTTGCATACATGAGAGCGGTAATACAGCGTGTATCCACAGCAAGTGTAACGATAGATAGCGATATGAAGGCTTCTATCGGCAATGGCTTTATGATATTGCTGGGTGTGGAAACGGAAGATACCCAGGAGGATGCTGAATGGCTGAGCGGAAAAATAGCGCAGCTCAGGGTATTTAATGACGAGCAGGGGCTGATGAACAAGGATATCAAAGATGTAGGTGGCGATATATTGGTGGTGAGCCAGTTTACGCTGCATGCCGCATATAAAAAGGGCAACAGGCCTTCGTTCATGAAAGCAGCACGGCCGGAGCAGGCGATACCTCTGTACGAATATTTTATAAAGCAGCTTGAAGAGAAGATGGGAAAACCAGTGGCAACGGGTACTTTTGGCGCAGATATGAAAGTCGCTTTGGTGAATGATGGGCCTGTGACGATCATTATGGATAGTAAGAATAAGGAGTAGCAGGTTGATAGGTTGTCGTTCGACAAGCTCACGATGACAGGATGATAGATGATATAATTATTGGGGTTTATGGAATTTGATGATGAATATTTTATGAAGGAGGCACTGAAGCAGGCGAGGCTGGCATTTGATGCCGGCGAAGTGCCGGTGGGTGCTGTGGTGGTATGGGACAATAAGATCATTGCACGCGGCCACAACCAGGTGGAACAACTGAATGACAGCACCGCACATGCCGAAATGATAGCCATGACCTCGGCCTTCAACCAGGTGGGCAGCAAGTACCTGCCTGAGGCTGTGCTGTATGTGACCGTGGAGCCCTGCCTGATGTGCTGTGGCGCTACCTACTGGGCGAAGATAGGACGCATAGTATATGGGGCTGAAGATGTAAAGAACGGTTATAAAAAGACAACCGGCACTAACTGGCCTTTTCATCAGAAGGCGCAACTGACCAATGGTGTGCTTGCGGCTGAGTGCGGACAATTAATGAAAGAATTTTTTGCTCAACTACGATAATGAAGCTGTACGAATGGTATAAGGTAGCGGGTATTTCTTTCTGGGCAATGGAGGAAGGGAAGCTTGTAGAGGCAGATGTTGCTGAGAAAAAAATAGGCTTGCTGAAGCGGGGAGATACGGTATATGCATTTACTGCGGCCTGCCCACATGCAGGAGCAAGATTGTGTGACGGTTGGGTAGACGCA
Organism: uncultured Bacteroidota bacterium; assembly: GCA_903877645.1. Taxonomy (GTDB): domain Bacteria; phylum Bacteroidota; class Bacteroidia; order Chitinophagales; family Chitinophagaceae; genus Nemorincola. The sequence continues at coordinate 115,882 of CAIRES010000073.1, forward strand.
CTGGGGCGAATAGTGTGCCCGGATCACAAGTACAGGTTTGACCCGGTGAATGGCAGGAATACTACAGGAGAGGGGTACAAGTTGTTTACTTACCCTGTGGAATTGAGGGAAGGGGAGGTATATGTAGGTTTGATCGTAAATCCGTAGGGGTTTCTATATTTTAAATGTTATTCTCTCCTAACTTTTTTATTTTTACTGTATGAATCATCCGGCGTATTTAAAAGTGGGTTCGGTAATTGGCATCACCTGCCCATCAGGGTATGTATCTGCTGAAAGGGTCGCGTATGCAGTGCATGTATTGCAGCAATGGGGTTTTACTGTGAAAATGGGCGCTACAGTAGGGACTGAACACAATTACTTCTCGGGTACTGATGAGGCCCGCCTTGCCGACCTGCAAGCCATGATGGATGACCCAAAGATTGATGCCATACTAATGGGCAGGGGGGGCTATGGTATGAGCCGCATAATAGATGATCTGAACCTTACCGCATTTGCAAAAAAGCCTAAATGGGTATGTGGGTTTAGTGACATTACTGTGCTGCATAGTCACCTGGAGGCAAGGCTGGGAATGGCATCGCTGCACAGCCCTATGTGCGGCGCTTTTAAGCCGGAAACGGAAAATGAAAGTTATCTAAAAACATTTTATGCTGCACTTACCGGAGAGACGATATATTACCATGCGCCGGCATCGGCACATAATCGTGTGGGGCAGGTGGAGAGTATACTGACGGGCGGTAACCTTTCATTGCTAGTGCATCTTATCGGGTCGGCATCGGAGGTGGAGACGGCGGAGAAGATATTGTTTATAGAGGATATAGGGGAACACTTGTACAAGATAGACCGCATGATGCTCACTTTGAAACGTGCCGGTAAGCTGGATAACCTAAAGGGGCTGATATTGGGTGGATTTACTGATATGGAAGACACCGAGCGGCCTTTCGGACAAACGCTGGAAGAGATCATTGCCGATAAGGTAAAGGAGTATCATTACCCGGTATGTTTCAATTTCCCTTCGGGCCACCAGGAAGTGAACCATACACTGATGCTGGGTGGTATGCACAAGCTGATAGTTACAGAGAATGGTGGTACGCTGGAGTTGAAGCACTGATCACAAAGCTTCTTTCCATGCCTTCATGCCGCCTGCCAGGTTGATGAGGTTGTGAAAACCTGATGATTCCAGCCGCTGAATGGCGATAACGCTGCGGATGCCTTTTTCGCAATACAATACCAATTCTTTATCCTTTGGGATCTCATTCATACGAGCTATAAGCTCGCCTATGGGTATGTGTATGCCTCCTATGTTGTATGCAGTGCGTTCATAGTCCTCGCGCACATCTATGAGCATCGGTTCATTACCATTTTTAATGCGTTTGTGCAGTTCATTGGGGGTGATTTGATCCATTGGGGCCTATGTAGTTGCAGGATTCAATGCCTGCCACAGTACGTCTTTTAATTCCACAATACCCTGATTGGCCAGTGCGGAGAAGAATACGTGAGGTATGTCTTTGGGTAGCGTCTCGGCAATGGCATCCTTCAGTTCCTGGTCCAGCATTTCACATTTGCTGATGGCAATGATCATGGTTTTGTTGAGCAGCTCAGGGTTGTATTGGTCCAGCTCGCTGTATAGGATGTCAAATTCCTTCGCATGGTCGTCGCTGTCGGCAGGTATGAGGAACAGGAGCACAGAGTTTCGCTCGATGTGCCTCAGGAAACGATGGCCAATGCCCTTGCCTTCGGCAGCGCCTTCTATAATGCCCGGCAGATCGGCCATGCAGAAGGACTTATTGTCGCGGTAGGGTACTATGCCCAAATTTGGTGTAAGGGTAGTAAATGCGTAATCAGCAATCTTAGGTTTGGCTGCACTCACTACAGAGAGTAGGGTTGATTTGCCTGCGTTAGGGAAGCCCACAAGGCCCACATCAGCAAGTATTTTCAGTTCCAGTATCTTAATGCCTTCGTGGCCCATTTCACCGGGCTGCGCATAGTCGGGTGTCTGGTTGGTAGGTGTGGCGAAGTTGGCATTGCCCAGGCCGCCGCGGCCACCCTTTATCCATATCACTTCCTGGCCATCGTGCAGTATCTCTACTTCTACTTCTCCGGTCTCTGAGTCTTTGGCTATGGTACCCAGGGGTACTTCCAGCACTATATCAGCGCCATCGTGGCCGGTGGAGTTATTCTTATAGCCGTTCTCACCATCCTTGGCCAGTACGTTTTTATAATAGCGCATGTGCAGCAGTGTCCATAGCTGCGAATTGCCGCGTAGCTTTATGTGGCCACCACGGCCGCCATTACCGCCGTCGGGGCCGGCCATGGCATCAAACTTATTTCTTTCCAAATGCACACTTCCGGCTCCGCCCTTTCCTGAGCGGCAGAATATACGGATATGATCAACGAAGTTTCCTTTTTCCACTATGTTACAGGTAATAAATACTTATTAATATGCTTAGTAAGTGATTTAAATGTTTCGGCGATGGAGTGGTTACCTGTTACTGTTTCCAGCTTGCCGTGTGCATTGTAATAACTTGCCACCGGCTGTGTCTTAGAATGGTATTCTTTTATTCTTTTTGCAATTACTTCTTCGTTATCGTCGCTGCGGCCCGATGTTTCGCCGCGGCCTACGAGGCGCTTTACAAGCTCTGCCTCAGGTACATCAAGGGCGAGTACGAGGTGAATACGTGTGTGCTTAAATTCGAGGAGTTTATCCAGTGCCTCTGCCTGCGGGCGGGTGCGGGGGAAGCCGTCAAAAATGAATCCGCGGGCATCTGCGCTTTCATCAATTTTGCTGCTGATCATACCAATCACTACTTCATCAGGTACCAACATGCCCTGGTCCATATATTTCTTTGCTTCTGTGCCGAGCGGAGTATGCCTGCTTACCTCATCGCGAAGAAGATCCCCGGTGGAGATGTGCTGTAGCTTATAGTTGGATACAATATTTTCGGATTGGGTGCCTTTTCCGCTGCCCGGAGGTCCGAATAACACTAAATTAAACATGGAGGTTTTTCTTTTGACCCCGCAAAAATAACCATACTTGGCAAATAACAAGTAACTATTTAAAAGGGGTATGTATATAGCCTTATATGAGGGTGTGTTATCAGGCCTTTTTGATTTTTTTGAGCAGTAATTGCAGGGTTTTCTCATCCACGAGCTTACTGTCACCCGGTGCAAGGCCATCAATGGTGATATTCCCTATTGCGTACCTGATCAGCCGAAGGGTGGGGAAGCCGACAGCGGCAGTCATTTTTCTTACCTGCCTGTTCTTGCCTTCGGCGATGGTGAGGGAAAGCCATGAGGTGGGTATGCTTTTACGAAAACGAACGGGAGGATTGCGCTCACTTACCTCGGGCTCATCAAGTATTATTTCAGCTGAGGCTTTTTTAGTGGTGTATTGTTTGCCATCTACATTAATTGTAACGCCCGCTTTTAATTGTTTTATTGCCTGTTCGGTAAGTAACCCTTCCACCTGCACAAGATAAGTGCGCGGATGAGCAAAAGTAGGATCGAGCATGGTGTGCGTAAGCTGCTTATCGTTGGTGAGAATAAGCAAGCCTTCGCTGTCATAATCGAGGCGGCCAACCGGATAAATATCTTTAGAAATGCCGCGAAAATGATCGGCAAGTGTCTTTTTTTCTCCTTCGGCAGTAAACTGCGAAAGTACCTGGTATGGCTTGTGGAAAATATAATACTCGAACATAGCAAAAAGTTGACCTCGTGAAAGCTGCGCCTGCAAAGGGTTTGAACAGGGAAAAAAAAAGTCCGGCAAGGTTGTGGGCTGCCGGACTATTATAAAGGATGGGTTAGTAAGCACAATCCTTACACAATATTAAAAAGAATTTTTTCTACTAAAAAAATTATTTTGAAATATTTTTAAAACAGGCAAAAGAAATTGACACCTTATCCACATAATTGTGAACGGTGAAGATGAAATTATTTAGCCTCATTGAAGGCATGCAAGCATACTTGGTTGAAACAAAAATGATGTTGCGGTATGGGCGATGATGATGCAGACTACCAATCTTTTTCCATCTTCACAGGTGTGCCCTTTTCTTTCTTCATCTTGTCCTGCAGGTCTTTCTCCTTCTGCTGCAGTGCATTGAGCAATTGATCGGCTTTCTGTTGGGATATTTTGCTGGGCTGCCCCTGCGGCTGCTGGTCCTGCTTATCCTTATCGTCCTTCTTGTCCTTATCCTGCTGGTCTTTATCCTGTTTATTTTTGTCCTGATCCTTTTTATCCTGGTCTTTCTTCTGCTGATCCTTTTTCTGATCTTGTTTCTGGTCCTTATTTTGTTTGTCCTGCTTGTTCTTGTCCTTATTCTGCTGTTGTTGCTTCTTCTGCATCTCCTCGGCATAAGAGAGATTGTATTTGGCATCTACATCCTGCGGGTTATTGCGCAGGGTGTTTTTATAGGCATTTACCGCATCATCCCACTTCTGCTGAGACATATATGTGTTGCCAATGTTATAGTTGGCAGCGGCCTTGCCTGTCTTGTCTTTGCTGGCCTTTGCTGTGGTCTCCATCACCTTGCGGGATGAATCGTACAGTTTTTGCTGGTATAAAGAGTTGCCGAAGTTGAACAGCCCGGGAGTATTGTTGGGGTCTTTAGCCAGTGCCTTTTGGTAATCGGCGGCAGCTTCTTTGTACTTCTGCTGCTCATAGAGTGCATTGCCTTGCCGCAGGAACCTATTTGACTGGGCAAAGGAGCAATAGCCTGCGAGCAGGAGGAATAGGAGCGTTACTGCTGTTTTAGCTACCACTGATTTGTTTTTCTTAGCGGCTGCACTTGTACCCGGCAGCAGCCACTCTATCAGCAGCAAAAGGAATCCTGCTATGAGGAAGTATTGATAGTAGCTGGTGAAATCGGTGAAGACAACTGAGCCGAGGCTTTTTTGTTCCATGCTTTCCAGTTGGGTAGTGAGCTTATTGGCTACTTCATCGGTATTTTGCAACAGGCTGTAAGTGCCATGCCCTGCTGCGGCAATAGAGCGCATCTCGTCTTCATTGAGCTTGCTCACTACCGGCGATCCGTTTTCATCTAGCTTTACAGCCTTTGTTTGCGGGTCGTAGAGGGTAGCACCCTGTGGCGACCCGATACCGACGGTATGAACGATAACGCCGTTCTCAGAAGCCTCCCTTGTTTTGTCAATAGCGGTTTCGTCGTGATCTTCGCCGTCGGAGATGATGATGAGCGATTTGTACTTGCGCTCATTCTGGGAGAAAGACTTCATGGCCATATCTATGGCATCGCCAATAACGGTACCCTGCGTAGGTACCATATCAGGAGAAACACCTTGCAGCATCATTTTCACAGCGCTGTAGTCTATCGTCAATGGCACCTGCAGGTATGCTTTGCCGGCAAATACAATAAGGGCCACGCGGTCGTTCTGCATTTTATCGGTCATGCGCATGATCAGTTGCTTGGCCCGGGTGAGCCTGTCGGGTTGCACATCCTGGGCCAGCATGCTCTTGCTCACATCGAGCGCTATGACCACATCTACGCCCTTGCGCTGCACTTTTTCGCTTTTATCGCCCATGCGGAGGTTGGCGAGGCCTACAATGATGGAGAACAGGGCCAATGACAGCAGAATGAATTTGAGGGCTGCCCTGCCGGGTATGTAGCCACGCAGTTGTTCGGCCACAACCTTCTCATCGCCGAGCTTTCTTACTTTCCTTTTGCGCCAGATTACTACTGTAATGAATAACAGCACAAGCAGCGGCAGCAGGCCAAGGGCATATAAATAGCTTATGTGTTGGAATTGGAACATATAGTATTGCTAAACAGCAAATTTAGTCGGCTGAGGCATTAATGCAATGATAATAAAAATGATTTTGATTTTTTTTAACAGAAGATGAGGTGCAAAATCGTGTGACCAAAGCACTTGTTCCCTACGGAGTGATCTTTTTCTGTTTTTTTTGCTTGCTTTCTCTGGGGTTGGTATCGTCCACGCCTATAAGAATGCTCCATGCCTCGAGTCCTTCTACACGCTCGCAAATCAGCTTGATAATACCTGTAATAGGAATAAATAGGAACATGCCAGGAACACCCCATAGAAACTCCCCGATGATAACTGCCACAATAGTGATAAACGGGTTCATTTTTACCCTGCCGCCCACTATTCTGGGGAATAGGATATTGGAATCAAGGAGGTGCACTACAAACATACCTATGCCGGCCTCTAATGCCATGTTGCCATTGCTGTTGGCAAAAGTGACCAACATGCAGATAACAATAGATGTATAAATGCCGAGGTATGGGATGATATTGAGCACAGCAGCCATAAGGCCAAGCAGTACGGCATACTGGATACCCATGATGGCCAACATGCTACAGTTGACAATACTGATGACCACCATTTCTATCACCAGGCCCACTACATATGAATTGATCATACTGCGGGTCTCTGAGATCACCTCATTTACTTTTTCGCGGTGCACGGGAGAGAAAAGGTGTAGCACGAACTTCATGAGCAGTCTACGATGGTACAGCATGAAGAAGGTGAAAATGAGAATAAAGATGAACAGCAGCAAGATGCCGGCCATAGAGGTAAGCAGGTTGCTGATGGAGTGGGCCATGGACTCAATAATGCTATTGACCGACCTGTTGATATAGGTAGTTTGTTGCGTGGTAGTGATGTGCAGTTTGTAGGAAAGCCATTTTTGGAGCGCGCTAAACATCTCCTGGAATCGGGTCTTGAGTAAAGGGATATCTTTAGAAAAACCAAATACCTGTATGGACAGAAAGTATATGAAGCTGAATAAGGCGGCGACAAATAACACGACTGCCGTGATAGCAGAGTATACCCGCCCGAAATGACATTTGTTCTCCAGGAATTTGGTGAAGGGGTATAATAGGATGGAAACAAGCAGCGCAAAAGTGAGCGGGATAAAAATGCCGGATGCTTCTTTTAAGATGATAAAAGCCAGCACTAACGCAAACAGCGTGAGTGCCAATCTTGCATAAAAGGGAAGCTTTACCGAAGTCATCATAGGTCTTGTATTACGATTGCTTATCAAACCTAATAGAATTGTGCCACAACACAAAGGACGGACATATATTATTTGACAGATAACTATAGTTTGCCCACGCTTTACATGTATTTACCGGTATAGCTTGCGTTTACTTTTTTCAAGCCTTCCGGCGCCCCTTCGTAAAGAATGTGGCCACCAGTAACGCCACCTTCGGGGCCAATGTCTATGACCCAATCGGCGCTTTTGATCACATCGGCATTGTGTTCTATTACTATGATGGAGTGTCCCTGTTCAATAAGCGCATTGAATGAGCCGAGAAGTTTTTTGATGTCGTGCATATGCAGGCCGGTGGTAGGCTCATCGAATATGAACAGGATTTTTTCTTTCATACTGCTTTTGCCGAGGAAGGAAGCTAACTTGACACGCTGTGCCTCGCCACCACTGAGTGTATCGCTGCTTTGGCCGAGCTTGATGTAGCCAAGGCCCACATCGCTGAGGGGTTGTAAGGCTGCAGCCAGCTTCTTTACATCGACAAAGAATGCTATAGCATCGTCCACGCTCAATTCCAGTATATCGTATATGCTCTTGCCGCGGTAGGTAACTTCCAGCACCTCTTCTTTAAAACGTTTGCCTTTGCACGATTCGCAAAGCAAATGAACATCTGCGAGGAACTGCATCTCCACGATCACTTCACCCTCACCCTTGCACGTATCACACCGGCCACCATCCGTATTGAACGAGAAGTGTTTTTCGGCAAAGCCCCGCATTGTAGAGAGGGGTTGTTTGGCATACAGCTTGCGTATCTCATCATAAGCCTTGATATACGTAACAGGGTTACTGCGCGATGATTTGCCGATGGGGTTCTGGTCCACCATTTCTACTAGCCCTATGTTGCCAATGTCGCCGGTAAGGTTGCGGAACAGGCCGTGCCTGTCGGCGCTTTCGCCATAATGCTTTTGCAGGGCGGGGTAGAGGGTTTGCTTCACTAAGGTGGTTTTGCCGCTACCACTAACTCCCGTTACCACACACAATACATTGAGCGGGAAATCAACATCTACATTCTTTAAGTTGTTCTGCCTGCAGCCTTCTATGCGTATTTTACCTGTTGGCTTCCTCTTTATTTTTGGTGGCTCTATCTTGTATTCGCCACTGAGGTATTTGCCTGTAAGGCTATCTTTATTATCTATCAGTTCCTGGTAGGTGCCTACAGCTACTACCTCGCCACCCAGGTGACTGGCCAGCGGCCCCATATCTATGATATGGTCGGCTTCGCGCATCATCAGTTCATCATGCTCCACTACTACTACGGTATTGCCCAGGTCACGTAGCGATTTAAGAACGCCTATAAGGCGCTCTGTATCCCGGCTGTGGAGGCCTATGCTGGGTTCATCCAGTATATATAGAGAATCAGTAAGGTTGCTGCCCAGGAATTTAGTGAGCTGTATACGCTGGCTTTCGCCACCTGATAAGGTGTTAGCCAGCCTGCTGAGTGAAAGGTAGCTTAATCCCACGTCGAGCAATGTGCGCATGCGCTGGTTCACTTCTATGAGTATGCGCTTGCCTATGCTTTGTTCATTTACTGTGAGCTTTATGTTTTGCAGCCAGTCATACAGTTCATCTGCAGGACGGAACATAAGATCGGCTATAGTTGCGCCATTGATCTTTACATACAGGGCTTCTTTGCGCAGGCGGGTGCCGTTGCAGGTGGGGCATGTGGTGCGCCCGCGATAACGGGCCTGCATAACCCTATACTGTACCTTGTACAGGTTTTGCTCCACCATTTCAAAGAAATCCTTGATGCCATTTACTTTGCTGTTACCTTCCCACAGCAGCTTGAATTCAGTATTTGTGAGGTCGGCTATGGCTTTGTGTATGGGGAAATCAAATTTTGAGGATGACCTGATAAAGGCCTGCTGCCATTCACTCATTTTCTCGCCGCGCCAGCATACTACTGCACCTTCGTATACACTTAATCGTTTATCGGGGATCACTAATCCCTCATCAATACCCAACACCTGCCCGAAGCCTTCGCACACCGGGCATGCGCCATACGGATTGTTGAACGAAAAAAGGTTAGGGGCGGGTTCATCAAATATGATCCCATCTGCCTCAAAGCGGTTATTGAAGGTATGTATCTTGCCATCTACTTCCACAAGGCATTCACCCTCGCTTTCATAAAATGCAGTTTGTATGCTATCTGCGAGGCGGTGCAGGTCGTCCTCATCAAATTCTGCTTTTACCACTATTCGGTCTATGAGCAGGTTGGCTTTTGCTTTGCCTATTTTTACGGAGCCTTCCAGCACATCTTCTATTCTTATCGGTTTTTCGTCGACAGAAGGGACATAGATGCGGCTAAAGCCCTTTTGCATCAGTATGTTCAGTTCTTCCTCAACAGTGCGTTTGTAGCGTAGTATCAACGGTACAATGAATTGCACTTTAGCTCCTGCGGCTAGCCCCTTTACAAATTCCACTACATCGCTTACGGTATCCTTCTTCACTTCCTTGCCGCTGACAGGCGAGTACGTTTTGCCAACGCGGGCAAAGAGCAGGCGCAGGTAATCATATATTTCCGTCATGCTGCCCACGGTGCTGCGGGGCGTGCGGGTAGTTACTTTTTGTTCTATGGCTATGGCCGGGCAAATGCCGCGTATGTAATCCACGTCAGGTTTGTCCATCCGCATCAGGAACTGGCGGGCATAGGCGCTCAGGCTCTCGGCATAGCGGCGCTGGCCTTCTGCGAAGAGAGTATCCATGGTGAGGGACGATTTGCCGCTGCCGCTTACTCCTGTTACCACCACCAATTTATTTCGGGGTATGGCTACGTCCACATTCTTCAGGTTGTGCATACGCGCACCCTTTATGAATATAGCATCTGTATTGCTGTCTATGGGGTCGTCTTCGGGGGCGTTGTGCTCTACCTCGGGTGCGGAAATACCTTGTATATGCTTTGCTGCCTTTTTTGGGGCAACAGCAGTATCTTCCTGCCCTGTTTTTTTAGTAATTGTTTTTTTCTTTTCAGCCATAAATGCTCCTGCTACAAATTTAGGGGTAAAGGGGCAAAACTGAGGGATATAATTCAGTAAAAATAGTTAAGGAATAAGCACGACGAAAAGCAGGTTTAGCTATCAAAAGCCTTGTTTTGGGGATAACAATGTTAATATATAAAACCAAAAGTTGTAATGCACCCAAACAATTCATAAATTGCGCCCCTATTCATTCATCAAAAACCGCTTATTTTAAAAATGTCTTATCTATTTACATCAGAATCAGTTTCTGAAGGGCATCCTGATAAAGTTGCTGACCAGATATCAGATGCGCTTGTTGATAACTTCCTTGCGTGGGACCCAAACTCTAAGATCGCGTGCGAAACGCTTGTGACCACCGGCCAGGTAGTATTGGCAGGCGAGGTGAAATGCAATACCTATATAGATGTGCAAACCATAGCACGCGAAGTGATCGCCAAGATAGGCTACACGAAGAGCGAGTATATGTTTGAAGCGCATTCCTGCGGTGTCCTTTCTGCTATACATGAGCAGAGCGCAGACATCAACCAGGGTGTGGAAAGGAAAAAGAAAGAAGACCAGGGTGCCGGTGACCAGGGTATGATGTTTGGTTACGCTACAAACGAAACCGATAACTACATGCCATTAGCGCTTGACCTCGCTCATAACCTGCTGCTGCAATTGTCTGCTATCCGCAAGGAGGGCAAGCAAATGAAGTACCTGCGCCCGGATGCTAAAAGCCAGGTGACACTGGAGTACAGCGACGACAACAAACCGGTGCGCATAGATGCTATCGTGATCTCTACACAGCATGATGACTTTGCTGAAGAGAAGAAAATGCAGGAACGCATCATGAAGGACGTAAAGACCATCCTGATACCACGTGTACTGAAAAGCTATCCGCAGCACAAGCACCTGTTCAACGATAAGATCAAGTATCACATCAATCCTACCGGTAAGTTTGTTATCGGCGGCCCGCATGGCGATACCGGCCTCACCGGCCGCAAGATCATCGTAGATACATATGGTGGTAAGGGTGCGCATGGTGGTGGCGCTTTCTCAGGCAAAGACCCGAGCAAGGTAGATCGCTCAGCTGCATATGCAACACGCCACATCGCGAAGAACCTGGTAGCTGCCGGTGTATGCGATGAAGTGCTGGTGCAGGTGTCTTACGCAATTGGCGTGGCACAGCCGATGGGTATTTATGTACAGACCTATGGTACTGCCAAGGTGAACATGACCGACGGACATATTGCTAAGATCGTGAGCGAGGTATTTGATATGCGCCCTTACTTTATTGAAGAGCGCCTGAAACTACGCCAGCCTATGTATAGCGAAGCGGCTGCTTATGGCCACATGGGCCGTGTGCCGGTAACTGTGAATAAAGTGTTCAAAAGCGCAGACGGCAAAACCAAGAAAATGCAGGTTGAGCTCTTTACATGGGAGAAGCTGGATTATGTAGCTAAGGTGAAGAAAGCGTTTAAGTTGAAATAATCAATTACTGATCAATAGTGAATACAAAAGCCACCTTTCGGTGGCTTTTGTGCGTTTATCTATCGACAAATATGATTATTTTCAGATCAACCCAAGATTTGGCATCATTTATACGTCTATAATTATAGGCCACTCAATGTATCGCTTATGAGGCATCGATACTTACTGTTCGTTATACTGTTGCTTGCCTGCAAGGTGTCTTATGCCCAGCAGGATAAAGTAGTGATCCGTTTTGTGGATGCGCAAAGCAATGCTGTATTGAATAAGGTATCGGTGATAGACAAGTCGGGTAGTCGTATATCGGGCACTGATACAGCAGGCTATGCTGTGTTTTCGTTAGCACAACTGCGGCAATCGGGCTACTTGCTAGCGCTTTGTCCCGGCTATAAACCGGATACCGTACGCAATACAAATGCGGTGGTATATATGCAGCCGTTGCAAATTACATTGAAGGATGCAATAGTGCGCAGCAGCAAGGTAAGCAGGCTGTTGCATGAGCCCAATGAGTGCCTCGTGGATTATGATTTTGTGGGCGACAATATACTTGCTGCCACCTATAGTGGAAGTAATGACCACCATGCCAAGCTGTTTATGATCAATAAAGAAGGAGAAGAGTTGGCGAAATGTAATTTGCCTGCCGAGCCATTGGGTTTATACCGAAGTTGTGTAGGTATCCCCTACTGTATATGCGGAGAGCGATTCTACCCGCTGATCATTGATAGTAATAAGATCACGTTGCGGGCACCTTATAATAAACAACTGCTCGCCGGCCTGCAGCAATGTGAATTATCTGTAAAAGGAAACCTTTATTATAGACTTGCTGACAGGGCAAATTTTGCAGTAAAGTATGGCATGATAGCAAAAGGAGACTCTGCTTTTAAACCTATAAAATCATTTGAAGAAGATGATGTGGCACAGGCCAGTTGGGACGAATGGCAGGAGATACTGGATTTGCTTTCGGTTGTTACTCCTGCTAACCGAAGTGCGGCTGCCCGCAAGCAACTGGCCAGACTGAAGTGGGATAGAGGCTCATTTGCACACATCAATATGCTACTCATTGTTACAAATGATACGCTGGCTATTTTTGATTTCTTTAAAAAGAAGATATTGTTATATGATCTTGAGGGAATACCGGCAGGTAGTGTGCCTATAAGATTTGAGTGGCGGCAGTCGCAGCAATTTGCAGTGGTTACAGATGAAGCAATCGGCAAGGTGTACATCCATCGTTATGGGGGCCAGGGTGTACAGACAATTGAAGAACTCGATGTTAGGACAGGGACTACTTCATCGGTGAAAACGCTCATAGAGAGGCCGTTTGCTGAAGACGTTAAAGTACACAACGGGGACATCTACTTTCTTTGGCAGGATAAAACGGCAACCGCCACGAGGCAATTATTCATTCAAAGGGCAGGGGATGATATAGCCATCAAATAGAAACGCTCCGCATGAAGCAGAGCGTTTCTATAATTGAGTTGTTGTACAGTATTAAGCAACCAGTGTTTCCAGCACTTTGTTCATGCTGCGTACTGCTTCTGCTGATTTGTTGAAGGCTTCCTGCTCTTCTGCATTGAGCTTGTAGTCGATGATCTTTTCTACACCGTTTTTGCCGATAACCACAGGGACACCGAGGCAGATATCAGACTGTCCGTATTCACCTTCCAGCGCTACGCAGCAAGGGAACACTTTCTTTTCGTTGCGGATGATAGACTCAACGAGTGCAGCTCCTGCCGCACCGGGTGCATACCAGGCTGATGTGCCGAGGAGTTTGGTAAGAGTAGCGCCGCCTACCATAGTATCGGCAGCTATTTGTTTCAGCTTATCAGCGTCTATCATATTAGATACCGGTGTGCCGTTCACAGTAGCGAGGCGGGTAAGTGGTATCATAGTAGTATCGCCGTGGCCACCGATCACTACTGCGTGCAGATCATTAGGTGAGCAATTCAGTTCTTTCTGGATATAACATTTGAAACGTGCGCTGTCCAGTATGCCGCCCATACCTATGATGCGGTTCTTTGGCAGACCTGTAGATTTCAGTGCGAGATAGGTCATAGTATCCATAGGGTTGGATATAACTACGATGATGGCATTAGGAGAGTACTGGAGCAGGCTTTTGCATACATCTTCCACGATGCGTGCATTAGTGCCTATCAGTTCTTCGCGGGTCATGCCCGGCTTACGCGGGATTCCTGAAGTGATCACACAAACGTCTGAATTAGCCGTCTTTGAGTAATCATTGGTGACACCGATAACGCGGGTATCAAAACCAAGCAACGACGAGGTCTGCATAATATCGAGGGCCTTGCCTTCAGCGAAACCTTCTTTAATGTCCACCAATACCAGTTCTTCAACCAGTTCCCTACGGGCGATATTGTCGGCACATGTAGCGCCAACTGCACCGGCACCCACTACGGTTACTTTCATTTAATTTATGTTTTTTGAGTTAAATAATTAAAAGACGCGGCAAAGATAAGCGAAGTTGAAAAGTAAAACTCATCATTTGTAGTAAAAAGAGGTAGTAAATGCCTATTTTAACTATAAGTAATAACGGGATTTTGTTAATCAAAAGAAAGTATAAGATGTTTCTGAATATACACGGCTGAATAAATTTTTAAAAGCGGGGGCAACAGCCAAAGGGTGTATTGAAAATTATGCCAATTTATTTGCCACGGAAAGCGGGAAAATCTATATTTTAGTTGCCAGAGAATATCATAAGGCATGTCAAAGAAAAAAAACACTCCGAATACCCCTTCCGGAAATGCTCCTGTGCGCCCCCCGGTGCAGGCACAGAAAACACCTACGACCGGGAAAAGCCCTAGGGCTGTTCCTGTCGACACTGATTTCTTCAATAGGAAGAATACGCAGCTGTTAGTGCTTTTGGGCATAGCTGTTGTTACATTTTTGTCTTACAGCGCTTGCCTAGATAACCAATTCACCAACTGGGATGACCTTGGCTACATTATTTCTGACCAGTACATTAAGAACAGCACATTAGACGGCTACCTGAAGATATTCGATTTCGGCACCAATGTGATGGGCAATTACCACCCGCTTACCATTCTTATCTATGCCATAGAGTACAGCTACAAGGGATTACAACCGTTCATCTACCACTTCGATAGTGTGATAGCGCAAGTGCTGACCACACTCGCTGTTTACTTCTTTGTAAAGAAATTTACAGGCAGGCCTGTAGCTGCTATAGTCGCGGCCTTGCTGTTTGGTGTGCATCCTATGCATGTGGAGTCTGTGGCGTGGGCTGCCGGCAGGAAGGATATTTTATATAGCTTGTTTTATGTGATGGCGCTTACCACCTATGTAAACTACAGCAGGGCAGAAAAGAGTGGGAAATTAAAATGGTATGTGGCTACACTTCTCCTTTTCACATTGTCTTTGTTGTGCAAGTCAGTGGCGGTAACGCTCCCCGTGGTATTATGTGTGATCGACTACTTTGAAAAGAGGAAGATCGACATTTGGTTGATCGTTGATAAAATACCTTATTTTTTATTGTCGCTTGCTTTCGGTCTTGGGTCTATAAGGGCACAAAAGGTAGTAGGGGCTTACGGCTCACTGGATGCGCACTTCAATGCCCTGGAGCGTTTTTCACTTGGCTGCTATGCACTATTCACCTATTTGTGGAAGGCAGTGGTACCTACAGGCCTTACCAATTTCTATCCCTACCCGCTAAAGCTGGGCGATGCATTGCCCGGTCAGTTCTATGTTTACCCGGTCATCATCCTCGCATTAATATTTGTGGTGGTGCGGTACGCACGCACCAATAGGCTGGTCATTTTTGGATTGGGCTTTTTCCTGATCAATATTGTATTGCTGCTGCAATTCATACCTGTTGGTGGGGCGATTGTATCGGACCGCTATGGTTATCTGCCGTACCTGGGTTTCTTTTTGATCGCAGGCTGGTTTGTATCCAATTATTTTGAGGACAGGGCAAAAATTCCGACGGGTAAAGCAATGCTGGGTGCTGTAGTGGCTTACAGCCTGGTACTTGGTTTTATGAGTAATGAGCGTTGCAAAGACTGGTACGACTCTTCCACCCTGTGGAGAGATAATATACAAAAGCACCCCGATGCACCGGTGGGGTACTTCTATCTGGGGCAAGAATATTTTACGAGGTATGAGATCGAGGGCAACCCATCTGAAAAGAAGAATTTGGGGGACTCCAGCCTTAAGTATTTCAATTTGTCGGTAGAGCATAAGCCGGATTATATCAACCCGATCATTTGCATCGCAGAACTGCAAAGGAATTATGGCCAAACGGATGCTGCGATCAAAACATACCAAAGAGCATTGCAGATCAATCCTAAGAATGAGAGTGTATTCCTTGGATTGGGTGTAGCGTACAGCATCAAGCAACAATATGATACTGCGGCAACTTTTTTCAGAACGGCACTGAGCTTAAAGCCGTTCTTTCCGGAGGCATACAGCAACTATGCCAATTACCTGGATATTGTGGGCAAGCTCGATTCATCCTTACTGGTATATGCAGTCGCTATCTCACAAAACCCCGATGCCTATATTCCATATATGAACCGGGCGCGGATCTACATCCGCAAAGGGATGTATGATGATGCGCTCAAAGACTGCAACAGGGGCATTGATGTAAAACCCGAAGTGGGCGAACTGTATATACTGCGGGCAAGGTGCTACGCGCAAAAAGGCAATAAAGCACAGGCGATGCAGGATATACAAAAAGGACAATCCTTGGGCGCAAAGGTGGATGCAGCTTTAGTGCAGCTAATCAAATAACAAATTCCAGTTTCCAGATTCCAAGACCCATCCCGATAACTTATCGGGACCAAATTCCATTCGCGAGTACTTAGGCTAAAGCCGGCCTCTTTTTTACTTGACCACGGTTTAAAAGCCGTGGCTATTGCCGCTGCTGTTGTAAGACGGAAAGCTAGACCTCCTTCGGTTTCTCGGCGTTCAATGAATTGAGCTTGCGGAGCATGGGTGCGGCAAAGTAAGTGATACCTACGACTACTATCGTCATGCAGCCACCGAAGACCACGGCGGGTACTGTACCCATGAATTTGGCGGTGATACCGCTTTCCATGCCACCCAGTTCATTAGACGAGCTGATGAACATAGTATTGACTGCTGCTACACGGCCACGCATACTATCGGGTGTATTCACCTGTAGTACAGTGCCTCTGATCACCACGCTCACCGCATCAAACATACCGCCTGCCAGCAACATTGCAAATGCAACAAGGAAGCCCCACGACATACGCACACCCAGGAAGGTACCCCAGGAGGTAACACCAAAGTAACCGCAGTAACCAAAGATGATAGTGGATATGCCAAAGCCTATGATGCACAACATGAGCTTTATACCCGGCTTTTTCTTCAGTGGCACAAAGGAGAGTATGCCCAATGTGATGATAGACCCTATGCCGGGTGCGGCTCGCATCCAGCCATAGCCTATCTCGCCTACATGCAGTATGTCTATAGCATAAACAGGAAGCAGGGCTACTGCACCGCCAAAGAGGACAGCAAACATATCAAGTGAAAGCGCAGCAAGTACCAATTGTGTACGGAATACGAACCTAAGTCCCTCACCCAGGCTTTTGGAGATGGGCTCTTTGTCTTTTTTCATTATGGCCTGCCGGGGTATGCGCATGATGGATGCCAGCGCAACAAGCTCAATAACACCAACCGTAATAAGTGCGGTTTTATAACCCAGCGCTAACATGAAACCGCCAAGCAGGGGACCAATAACGGCCCCTATCTGCCAGGAGGTGCTGCTCCATGTTGTGGCGTTGGGGTACAATTCTCGGGGTATCAATAGCCCTTGCAACGCGAAGGATGCCGGGCCAAGGAATGCCCGTAATGCGCCACCTACAAAGATGCCTGCGTAAATGAGCCATAATAATTTTTGTGATGAAAACGAGTGCCCCAATCCCGGCCACACCAGGAAAACAAAAAACGCAGAGAGCAGTATGTAGCCTGCGATGCACTGAACGATAAGCATTTTCTTTTCTTTAAGGTCCACAAAATGCCCGGAGAATAAAGAAAAACCAATGGCGGGGATCACCTCCCACAGGCCAAGCATACCTAAAGCAAGTTTGTCGTGGGTGAGTTGGTATACATAGTAGCCAATAATGGCGCTTTGCATATTTAAGGCGAGGATGATCCCAAAGCGCTGCATCAGGTAATTTCTGAACAGCGGGTAGCGGAGGGCCTCGTTTTTAGTAAGAAAAGAGGTGGCAGATGGCAAATAGGATGATTTTGGTTGGGGCAAAAATATTGCATTGACAACATATTTACCGTTAAATTTGCTAACAGATGAAGAACATCGCGCAGATAATCAGTACGGGCACAGTTCAGGCTATATTAGAGCTGCGCTCCAATAAGTTGCGCACGGTACTCTCTTTACTTGGTATTACTATCGGCATTTTTTGTATCATAGCCGTACTTACCGTATTAGACAGTCTCAAGAATAATATACGCAAGGATATGGCCTCCCTCGGCAGCGATATACTGTATGTAGGCCGTTGGCCGTGGATGGATGATGGCGGGGAGTATAAGTGGTGGGAATACTGGCGCAGGCCCGGCATGACGCCACAGGATGTGAAAGCAATTCAGCAAATACCGGATGTGGGTACGGCCACTTTATGCCTGCGCAATGATGCCCTCACGCTGAAGCATGACAATAATGATGTGGGCAGTGTAACAGGTTATGCTGTGCTCAATGATTTCGATAAGGTACAGAATATTGAGATCGCCCAGGGGCGCTACCTCTCGGCATCAGAGTTGGATGGGAGCAGCAATGCGGCCGTACTTGGTGAGCAGGTGACACAAAGCCTGTTTCCGGGCAGTATATCCCCGCTGGGCAAGAGTGTTACATTCATGGGGACTAAGTTTATCGTGGTGGGGGTGCTGAAACAAGTGGGGCAAAACATGACCGGCTTTGATTTTGATAACTGCGTGATCTTTCCATATTATATGGCTGCCTCGCTGGTCAATGTACGATCGCTGGACTACGACCCGATGCTGGCGGTAAAAGCCGGGAATGATAAAAACCTGGAGGAGGTAAGGTATGAGGTGGAAGGGGTATTGCGGCGAATGCGCAAAGTGAGGCCAGGCCAACCGGATGATTTCTCCATCAACCAGCTCAGCCAGGTATCGCAAAAGGTAGAATCGTTCTTCGGGACAGTAGATGTGGTGGCCTGGGTCATTGGCGGGTTCTCGCTTATTGTGGGCGCTTTCGGTATTGCCAATATCATGTTTGTGACTGTGAAGGAGCGCACCCGTATCATTGGGTTGAAAAAAGCCATCGGGGCTAGGCGTATTTCTATCATGTGGGAATTTTTAATGGAGGCCATTGCATTGTGCCTTATAGGTGGCCTTATGGGTATCGTCATTGTTTTATTACTCGGGCTCGTTCTTACGTATGCGGTAGATTTTCATGTTACCCTATCCTTCGGCAACTTCTTTATTGGCATTTTTGTTTCTATATTCGTAGGGGTTTTATCAGGCTTCATACCTGCCAGAACCGCATCACGGCTCGACCCCGTAGTAGCTATAAGAACTCATTGATATGACAGCTAAAAAAAAGCGTGTACTTCTTCTTGACAAAGAGCGCATCTCTTATAAACTGCAGCGTATGGCCTACGAAGTGTGGGAGCACAACAGTGGTGAAAAGGAAATAGTGCTGATAGGTATAGCCAAAGGAGGCAAAATACTTGCGGATAATCTATCCGCCATCCTCAAAAAGATCAGCCCGCTGAAAGTGGTATCCATATCCATAGACATCAATAAGAAAAAGCCACTGAATAACGCCATAGAATTCAATGAAGACCTTACCGGGCGGGCAGTGATACTGGTGGATGATGTGGTGAACTCCGGCAAGACAATGATCTACTCGCTGCATAGCATACTCTCTTACGATATTAAAAAATTGATGGTGGCTGTGTTGGTAGACCGCAAGCACAAATCCTTTCCTATAGCGTCTGATATAGTGGGGCATACTGTGGCTACCACGCTACAGGAGCATATAGAAGTGGAAACCGAAGGCAATGAAATAATAGCAGTGTACCTTGAGTAGAAAGGGGAGCTACATCCAAATGATCAATTTTCAATTCAAATTATAAGATGTCTTTTACATTACTGATACATGGTGGGGCCGGCAATATCACGCCTGCAATAATGAATGCGCAGCAGGAAGCTGAATATACAGAGGGGCTGAAGGAAGCGCTGGATAAAGGGTATGAAGTGCTGGCCGGTGGTGGCTCAGCTTTGGATGCAGTGGTAGCTGCAATATCCACTATGGAAGATAATCCATTGTTTAACGCGGGGCGTGGTTCCGTATTTACTAAGAAAGGGCTCAACGAAATGGATGCCTCTCTGATGAATGGAAAGGACCTGGCAGCAGGCGCTGTTGCCGGTGTGCGCAACATAAAGAACCCGATAGTGCTCACACGCGAGGTGATGCTGCATTCCGGCCATGTAATGCTGAGCGGCAGCGGTGCTACTGAGTTTGCGCTCAGTCATGGTTTTGAGTTGGCGCCCGACGAGTACTTCTTCAACAGGAGCCGATACGACCAGTGGCTGGAGATACGGGACACTAATTTCACACAACTGGACCATAAGGGTGATAATCTTAAAGGTGCGCCCCTGCCTAACCCCGGTAATAAATTCGGAACAGTAGGTGCTGTGGCTTGTGATGCTGAAGGCAACCTGGCAGCAGGCACATCTACGGGCGGTATGACCAACAAACGCTTTGGCCGGATAGGGGACAGCCCGGTAATAGGTGCCGGCACCTATGCCAATAATGCTACCTGTGCTATTTCGTGCACAGGACACGGCGAGTTTTTTCTGCGCGCGGTAGTAGCACATGACATATCCTGTCTTATGGAGTATAAGAATCTATCCTTGCAGGAAGCCTGCAATGTGGTAGTAAAAGACAAGCTGGTGAAGATGGGCGGTGAAGGCGGCCTCATTGCGGTAGACGCGCATAACAATTATGACTTCTGCTTCAACTCGGCTGGTATGTACCGGGGGATGAGGAATAGCGAGGGGAAAGAAGTGGTGGCGTATTACGGGAAATAGAAATAACAAAGTATAAGTGTAAAGCCCGGACTTTGATGGTCCGGGCTTTAATATTTTGGTAGTTATTATTTACTCCACCGTCACACTCTTGGCCAGATTACGCGGCTGGTCCACATTGCAGCCACGCATGATGGCGATGTGGTAGGCCAGCAATTGTAGTGGCACTATGGTGATGAGCGGGGAGAGTATCTCTTCGGTTTCCGGTACTTCAATGATGTGGTCTGCGAGGGCGCGTATCTGTGTATCGCCTTTATGCACCACCGCTATGATCTTGCCTTTGCGGGCTTTTACTTCCTGCACGTTTGATACGATCTTTTCGTAAGCGCTCTTATTGGTAGCGAGGAATACCACCGGCATGTTCTCATCTATCAATGCGATAGGGCCATGCTTCATTTCCGCGGCAGGGTAACCTTCGGCATGTATGTAGGATATTTCTTTCAGCTTCAATGCGCCTTCCAGGGCAACGGGGAAGTTATAGCCACGGCCCAGGTACAGGAAGTTGGTAGCGTCTTTATAAATGGCTGCTATTTCTTTTATCTGCGCATCCAGCAGCAGGGTCTCTTCTATTTTCTTAGGTATGTTCTCCAGCTCATACAGTATCTCGCGCAGCTTTGAGGTAGGTATAGTGCCCTTCACCATAGCTATTTGCAAGGCTATAAGGGTGATAAGGGAGATCTGTGTAGAGAATGCCTTAGTGGATGCCACACCTATCTCAGGCCCCGCGTGGGTATATGAGCCGGCATGTGATGCACGGGCTATTGATGAGCCAATAACATTGCAGATGCCATATATCAGTGCACGGTTGTCTTTTGCAAGGGTTATGGCAGCAAGCGTGTCTGCAGTCTCCCCTGATTGTGATATGGCGATCACTACATCGCTTTCGCCGATGATGGGATTGCGGTACCGGAACTCAGATGCATATTCTACCTCTACCGGCACACGCGCCAGGTCTTCGATCAGGTATTCGCCGATGAGGCCGGAATGCCATGAAGTACCACAGGCCGTGATGATGAAACGCTCTGCTTTATTGATGCGGTTGATATATTCGTTGAGGCCACCCAGCTTTATCCAACCTTGAGCCGCATTCATGCGGCCACGCAGCGAGTCTTCTATGGCTTTTGGCTGCTCATAGATCTCCTTCAGCATAAAGTGTTCAAACCCGCCCTTCTCGATCCGTTCAAGTGAAAATTCCAGCTTCTTGATCTCGTGCGATTTCTCTACGTTGCCCAGCGTACGGATCATATAAGTGCCATCGCGGTTGATGACTGCATATTCCTGCTCTTCAAGGTACACTACGTTTTGTGTATACTCTATAATAGGAGAGGCATCGGAGGCTATATAAAATTCATCGTCACTAATCCCTATTACCAAAGGGCTGCCTTTACGGGCGGCTATCAGTTGGTCCGGATTGTTTCGGTTAAGCACTACTATGGCATATGCGCCCACCACCTCATTGAGGGCTATGCGCACAGCATTGTCGAGTGTGGTGTTTTCTTTTTTCTGTACTTCCTCTATGAGGTTCACCAGCACTTCGGTATCAGTATCTGAGTGGAAGGTATACCCGCGCTTGGTCAACTCTTCTTTGATGGAAGAATAATTCTCGATGATACCATTATGAATAATGGCCAGGTCGCCGGACTGTGATAGATGTGGGTGCGCATTGCGGTCGTTCGGCTCGCCATGCGTTGCCCAGCGGGTATGCCCTATGCCTATGTTGGCCATCGTATGGGCAGGGTCTACGATCTTTTCAAGATCGCTCACCTTGCCGGCCTTTTTAAAGACAGTCATAGCTCCGTTGAGTAGCGCAACACCTGCGCTGTCGTAGCCACGGTATTCAAGGCGCTTGAGGCCCTTGATGAGGATGGGAAACGCCTCTTTTTTACCTATGTAACCTACAATTCCACACATAGATGAATTGGCTATAGTTTAGAATATACTACAAATAGTTTCGGACGGTATAATGTATCGTTGGTATTGCTGTTGCCGTAGCTACCCCCTGCTGCTACCAGGTGGAAGGCGCCGTAGAAATCTTCAGTGCCGTTGATGTGCAGGTGCAGCACATCATTGCCTGCGGCAATGGAGTTGATCACCTCGCGTGGCAAGTCCATCGTGAAGGTCTGTATCGTGGTGGTGGTATGCGTTATGCTATCTGTGTAAGAGACAGGATGTAAATAACCATCCATCACTATAAGCGGGGTGACACTGGTAAGCGGATACCTGTCTGATAATGTATAAGCAAGTCCTTCAGAGATGCCAGTGGGGTAAATACCATTACCTATCCCCAGTGGATACAGCCGTTCCGGCAGCAGCGCCCCATTAGGATTAGAGTAGGATAATACGCTGAATCTCAGCTCTGCCTTATTGATAACGCCTTTAGGCAGGCTTTTGATACCGGGTACTACTACATCAAAGCTGGCGCCGGGCTGGTTTTGCAATGCAATAATAGAATCGTTGGCAGCAGTAGAGTGCAGTAAAGCATTGACCGGTGAGTGGTTGAAGGATTTGGTAATGTTATTAAAATGCGCGCAAAAGCCGGTATTGAAATAGTAAGGCTCGATCAGCCCGGTATCGCCAACTACATTGCTGACATGATAATAGACCAATATGCCCGCCTGTGAATAAATGCTTGAGCCATCAAGCTGAAAATAAGGAATGGCAGTAGCGCTATGCCTGGAGTCTGCAACCCTTACACAAATGCCATTGAAATTATTCAGGAAATCCTGTGAAGGGTTCGTGCTGGTTGTTGCTGCCTGTGCATTCAAAAGGAGTTTTGTGATCGCAGGTAGTTTCAGCTTTATACGCAGACCCGGATAATTCTGGGGCAGCACATTAGGATGCAGTCCTACAGAGTCCCTGAGATGATAAACATTGATCGTGGTAGGGTCGCTGAGCGGATGGTTGATGTCTATAGGCTTTGTGCTGTAATTATAATAGATGGAATTGAGGCCCATAGTATCCAGCATATAAAAAGCCTGGTAAGTTTGGGTGGTACTCTCGTTTACTGTATCGCCGTAGGTGAAACCACTGTAGGGCAGTATCAGCACTGCGGAGTCGATCACATTACTGTCGGCAGCGGCCAGTATTGCAGGGCCGAAGTCGGTAGGGATCACCTGGAAATAAGTAGATCCGGTCATTGTTCCGAAGAAAGGATCGTTATATACCCCCACGCCCTGGTATACTGCCAGCCCACCAATGTTGGTGCTGGTGATGGTGCTGTCGTCGTAATAAGTATGTGTGATACAAGGCAATGATACAGAATATACACCTACCTGGTTGCCGGCAGGGGATATTTTTGAATTAAGGATAGTATTTTCCTTACAGCCCTGCACGATGGCTGCCATAAGTAAGCATATAATGATGGCCCTGAGGCTGCGAAAGCGGATATTCAAAATGTAATTTTTTTTGCGCGATAAAGATGACGAAATAAATACTAAGAGTCTGTTAAGCTTTTATAGAGGTCTAACAGGGGTGTTACGTCGTCTTTCCAGGCTTCTTCATACTTCAGCACTTTCTTATAGCGGCTTGGTTTCAGTTCATCAACTACCTTTTTTTCCATCTTCTCCGATCCGTATACCACTACATCAGCGCTTTTACCGGCACCTATAGTAAGGGCGGTATTAGTGCCATCTTTAAAAGGCTCCAGGTCTTTTTCCTTGATCTCGTTGCTGATGAGCGCCTTCTTCATAAAGTTAGGGTTCAGCTTTTCCTTGAATTGGTTGGACTGAGCTGTGTATATAACCTTAGAATAACCGAAAACAGGCTCTTTTTTATAAGTTGTCTTTAGGTAAAGCGGTATGAGCGAGGTCATCCAGCCATGACAATGGATGACATGGGGAGGCCAGCCGAATTTCTTAACTGTTTCCAGTGCGCTTTTGCAGAAGAAGATCATGCGCTCGCCGTTATCGTCAAAGAAATTGTCCTGGTCATCGCGGAAAACTGATTTGCGCTTGAAATAATCCTCATTATCCATGAAATAAACCTGCAGGCGGGCATTAGGCAGTGATGCTACCTTGATGATCAATGGATAATCGTCTTTGTCTATGATCACATTGATACCGGAAAGCCTCACTACTTCATGCAGCCGGTGCCTGCGCTCATTGATAACGCCAAATCTTGGCATGATCACACGTACTTCGAGGCCGGCATCGAAAGTCTTGATTGCCAGCTTATTAAGTATCTGTGCAAAATCAGTAAACTCTGTATAAGGAGAAAGTTCGTTGGCAATAATTAAAACACGTTTCTTTGTGTCTACAGACATGCGCTAAAAATTAATTATTAGGGGAAATTATGTGAAACAGTCTGCAAAATTACGAAAATATTGAATTCCAACCGTACTTTGCAGCACGGAAGGCTAAATAAGTATCGGATGGTCATTTTCAAAAAAACACAGGATATAAAGGAATATATATCTTCGGTGCAGGCTGGGGGCACAAAATATGGCTTTGTGCCTACCATGGGTGCATTACATAACGGGCACTTGTCGCTGATACAGGAGGCGCGTAAAGGAGGACAGGCAGTAATATGCAGTATTTTTGTCAATCCCACGCAGTTCAATGATAAGAAAGATCTCGAAAAATATCCTATAACCACAGATGCTGATATTGAGCTGCTCACAAGGGCCGGATGTGATGTGTTATTTCTGCCTTCGGTTGATGAAATATATCCCGGCGGAACGGAGGAAACACCCACTTTCGACTTCGGATACCTCGATACCATACTCGAAGGGGCCAAAAGGCCGGGCCATTTTAAAGGGGTAGGACAGGTGGTAAGCAGGCTGTTAGATATAGTAAATCCCGATAAATTGTATTTGGGTCAAAAGGATTACCAGCAATGTATGGTACTCACTAAGCTAATGGAACTGACCCGCAGAACTAAAATGAAGGTAGTGATATGCCCTACCACCCGTGAGGCTGATGGCCTTGCGATGAGCTCGCGTAATCGCAGGCTCACAGATCCGCAGCGAATAGTGGCAGGGGTGATATATCAATGTCTGGTGTCGATACAAACAAAGAAGGAATCGGGCAGTTTTGCCATAGTAAGAAAGGAATGTGAAGACTTGCTGACTGCAAAAGGGTTTGCTACAGAATATGTAGCGCTTGCCGATGCACGCGACCTTACCCTGCTTGATGAATACAATAAGGATATCCCGATGGTAGCCCTGATAGCAGCTAAGATAGGGGAGATAAGGCTGATAGATAATATTTTACTGTAATCGTAGTATCGATGAACGAACAACTGGCGCTGGGTATAGATATGGGTGGTACCAATACCGCTTACGGCTTTGTGAATAAACGCGGTGAGATCGTACGTAAAGGTAGTGTGCCTACCAAAGGACATGATAGCGTAGAAGCGTTTATAGACGAGCTGAAAAATACACTTGTACCTATTGTTGCAGAGCTGGGCAAGGATAATCTAATAGGTGCGGGTATAGGTGCGCCGAATGGCAATATATATACCGGCGAGATCGTTTTTGCGCCCAACATGCCGTGGAAGGGGATCATACCTATGGCGAAACTGGTGGGCGAAGCGCTGGGTGTAAAAGCTATTCTCACCAACGATGCCAATGCTGCCGGCATCGGCGAAATGATGTACGGCGCCGCCAAGGGAATGAAAGACTTCATACTGGTGACACTGGGCACCGGTCTGGGCAGTGGCTTTGTGGCAAATGGCCAGATGATCTACGGACATGATGGCCTGGCCGGAGAATTAGGGCATGTGATAGCCGTTAGGGATGGCCGTAAATGCAATTGTGGCCGGCTGGGCTGCCTGGAAAGATATGCGTCTGCTACAGGCATAGTGATCACGGCCGAGGAATGGCTGGCGCAGCGTGATGACCGTTCGATACTTAGACTGCATCCCGGCAAACTGACAGCAAAAGCAATACAGGATGCTGCACGCAAAGGAGATACACTGGCACTGGAACTCTATGAATACACAGGTAAAATTTTGGGACAAACCCTTGCAGATATGGTGGCTGTAACATCGCCACAAGCCATCATCTTCTTCGGTGGCCTCGCAAATGCGGGGGATATGCTGCTGCAGCCAATAAAGAAATACCTGGAAGATAACCTACTCAATATCTACAAGGATAAAGTGCAGGTATTGCAATCAGCACTGCCTGATGCAGATGCCGCGATATTGGGCGCTAGTGCGCTTGTGTGGTAACCCTAATTAACTCAGCAACGCAGGCCTTTCTCTATAAACCTTCCACACAAACTCTCCGAACAGGGTATTCGCCCAGGCAAACCACGGCCGGGTATATTTGGAGGCATCATCTTTATTGAATGACTCGTGCATGAAGCCCGTGCCTGCATGGCTGCGTTGCAGCGTATCGAGGCACATCTTTATTTCGGCATCGTCGGTGCTGGTGAGTCCCCGCATAGCTATGCTAATGTGCCATATATAATCCATACCCACGTGCGGGCCGCCTATGCCTTCGCCTGCTTTGCCTTTGAAGAAGAATGGATTTTCGGTGGAAAGCACAAATTTGCGGGTGTTTTTATATACCGGGTCTTTTTCTATCTCCGGCATCAGGTAGCTGAGCGATAGTAAAGAGGGAACATTGGCATCATCCATCAGGTTATGGCTGCCATAGCCATTTACTTCGTAAGCAAATATCTTCCCGAATTTATCAATCTTTATTTTTGCGTCATTATCTATTCCGGTCACTATTTGCGTCATCATTGTATTGATGGCGCCGGTATCAAAAGGTGTTTTTGTTGCTTCAATAAGCGTCACCAGGTGTCCCAGGCTCGCAAAAGCGAACAGGTTGCTGGGCACTAGGTACGGAAATATTGTAGCATCGTCACTCGGGCGGAACATGGAGCAGATCATACCGTTGGGGCGAACCGGGTAGCCATAGCCATTCAGTGGCACGCTATCTGTGGCAAATTCTGTTTTGCGCATAAAGCTGTATGGGCCCTTATCGTTCATCCGTTGCTGCTCTGTAAATGTTTTCATCACCAGCTTCATGGCTTCAGCCCATTGCGCATCAAAGGGTGATATGTCGCCGGTGGCCTTATAATACCCGTGTGCCAGGCGGATAGGGTAGCAAAGGCTGTCTATCTCCCACTTACGCTCATGTATGCCCCTGTGCATTTTTGTGCGGTCGTTTTTCCAACTGCTTTGTTTGTGTTCATTCTTATAAAATGCATTGGCATAAGGATCTCGCAATATGCATTTCACCTGCCTGTTGATCACCCCTTTTATCAGTTGTTTCAGGTCTTCATCTTCCTTGCACAGTGGCAGGTAGGGCCACACTTGTGCCGATGAATCTCTCAGCCACATAGCATCTATATCCCCGGTGATCACATAGGTGTCCGGCTTGCCGTCTATTATATCAAAATCTACAGTGGTATCGAGTGTATTGGGAAAACAATTCTCAAACATCCATGCTATCTCCTTATTGCCAATATTCGCTTTTATTTCGGCGATCACTTTTTCTACAGCCTTGCTGGTAAAGTTCCTGTCGCTGGCGGC
The DNA here is from genome assembly GCA_903877645.1 of uncultured Bacteroidota bacterium. Lineage (GTDB taxonomy): Bacteria > Bacteroidota > Bacteroidia > Chitinophagales > Chitinophagaceae > Nemorincola. The sequence goes on from CAIRES010000073.1 coordinate 143,887, forward strand.
CACGCGCACTGTAGGGAAGGATGATGATGCGCCCAATACCCTCGAATAACGCGAAAGCAGTAAGGCTGAGGTAGCCAGCGAAGTTTGTGTAACAAATCGGCGTCTGTTCATAGTGGTAAGGGTACAGTTTAAGACTTTAAATGTAATAAAGTAAATCTATAAATGGCTATCCATTGTACCTGTTTAGATTCAGGATTGGTAGAACAAAGAAATGACTTACTTTTATTGCTTCCACAAATACATCAATGATGGCTGTTTCTTTCAAGGAATGTTCTTTTGTGCTTATTGCCCTGGTAGGTTCGTATGGCCTGGCATTCGCACAAAACAATAATAAATATATTGATCCCTTTATAGGCACAGGTGGCCACGGGCATACCTATCCGGGCGCTACGGTACCCTTTGGCATGGTGCAGTTGAGCCCTGATAACGGTACACAGGGATGGGATTGGTGCAGCGGCTATAATTATAGCAGTAATACTATTGCCGGCTTCAGTCACATGCACCTCAGCGGCACCGGCTGCGGAGACTGGTGCGATATTTCTGTGATGCCCAATAACGGGCTGATACCCGATACCGCACAGGATTTTAGGGTGGGCTTCAGTCATAATAATGAGCGTGCAAGGCCGGGGTTTTATTCGGTAATGCTGGATAATGGTATACGTGTGATGCTTACTGCTACTGAGCATTGCGGCCTGCATGCCTATTTATTTCCCAAGGGCAGCAAACCGGTGATACGCTTCAATACTGCTTTTTGTATCAATTACGACAGCACTACGGTGTCATTTATTAAAAAAGTTAACGATTCTACAGTAATAGGCTATCGCTACTCTTCGGGATGGGCCAACGTACAGAAGGTATATTTTGCTGCACGTACCTCTGTGCCGTTTGAGGAATTGCGTACCAATGTGGTAGCGCATTTTAAAGGCCCGGACGGCAAGCCGGGTCCCGTCACTAACGGGCAATTGATATTTAAGGCCGCGACTGCTCTGCCTAAGATGATCAATATGAAGGTGGGGCTTTCATCGGTAAGTACGGAAAAGGCATTGCAGGCATTGAATGAAGCGCCGGGCTGGCATTTTGAATCAAAGGCGAATGTTGCTGCCAACAAGTGGGCCAATGAAATAGACAAGATACAGGTAAGTACAAAAAGCGACAAACTGAAACACATATTCTATACTGCGCTGTACCATACCTGCATGGCCCCCGTATTATATTCTGATGCCGATGGTGAATATAAGAACGCAAAAGGCAATATACTTAAAATGAAGCAGGGGCAGCGCTATACAGTGTTCTCGTTGTGGGATACTTTCCGTGCGCTTAATCCATTATTTACCATTACCCAGCCCGAGCGTAATGTAGATATGCTCAACAGTATGCTGGCCTTTTATGATGAGAATGGCTTGCTGCCTGTGTGGGATCTCAGTACATGGGAAACCGGCTGTATGAGCGGATACCACGCCGTGCCTGTACTGGCCGATGCTATACTGAAAAACACCAAAGGGTTGGACGCAAAACGTGCCTACGAGGCAATGAAGAAAAGCGCATTCCAGGATATTCGCGGCACACAGGATTATATAAAGTACGGCTACCTGCCACAAGATAAGGGCAGCTATAGTGTAACAATAACTCTTGAATATGCCTACGACGACTGGTGTATTGCACAGGTGGCGAAGAAGCTCGACAAGATGGATGACTATAAGGAATTCATGAAAAGGTCAGAAGCCTACAAGCTGCTGTTCGATAAGAACAGTGGCTTCATTAGAGGGAAAAACTCAGATGGCAAATGGGTAGAGCCTTTTGATCCGTACATGACATCTACCGAGGGCAAATCTATGTATGAAGAAGGAAACGCATGGCAATACACCTTCTTTGTGCCGCATGATGTGCGGGGTCTTGCTAAGGAGATGGGTGGTAACGAACAGCTTTCAAAAAAGCTCGACTCACTGTTTACCGTGTCATCGGCAGTGAAAGGCGAAAGTGCACCACCCGATGTAAGCGGCCTGATAGGGCAGTATGCACATGGCAACGAACCCAGCCACCACATAGCCTATATGTATAGTTTCATAGGACAACCATGGAAAACACAGGAGCGTGTGCGCTTCATTATAGACTCCATGTACCACGATCAGCCTGATGGTTATGCGGGTAATGAAGACTGTGGCCAGATGAGTGCCTGGGAAGTATGGAGCATGATGGGCCTATACCCCGCCAACCCCGCCAGTGGTGAGTATGTATTTGGCAGCCCGGTATTCGATGAGGTGAGTATACAGTTGCCGGATAACAAGAAAATGATCATTAAAACAGTGAACAATGCCAAAGACCATCCCTACATACAAAGCGTGACGCTGAATGGTAAACCTTATAGCAAAACCTACATCACACATGCGCTGCTGATGGAAGGAGGTACACTGGAGTTTGTGATGAGCGCGCAGCCGAATAAAGAATATGGTGCAGACCCGTCAACGTGGCCGGCATCAATGAATTAGACTGTAAAATTCTTCTCATCTGTGCGTACCATCGCAAAGGCTATATGGCTTCTATTCCTGTTGTGCAGGATCACCGTGCTCTTCGCACAGCAGCAATATGAGCTGAATGACGGATGGAAGTGCGTGCGCGCAAAGGATATAAAAAGCAATGGTGCACAAATATCTAGCCCATCATTTATACTCTATGGCTGGCTACCTGCCGTAGTGCCGGGGACCATCCTTACTTCTCTGCTCGCCAACAAACTAATTCCTGATCCCTTTTATGGGATGAACAATAAGCAGGTACCTGATATTTATGAAACAGGTAGCAGCTACTACACTTACTGGTTTGTAAAGGATTTTGCAGGACAAGCAGTAAAGGGGGGGAAGGTCTGGTTACTGCTGCGGGGAGTAAACTATAGCTATACCGCATACCTTAATGGCCATCAGCTCAGTGAGCAGCCGGATAAAGGTATGTACCTGCGTCATAGCTTCGACATTACTCCCTATCTCAGTAAGGATGGGCACAACAGGCTTGCCATCATTGTCTATCCGCCCGACCCTGTGGGCAATCCAAACGGCGGCCAGGGTGGCGATGGCATGATAGCCCACAGCATCACCAATCAGTATACCGCAGGGTGGGACTGGATACAACCCGTACACGATCGCAATACCGGGATATGGGATAAGGTGGTCGTCAAAAAAACGAAGCAGGTATTTGTGGAGCATACGCATGTAGTTACACTCGTGCCGGGCAGGCGTATGCCTGAAGGTCCACAAAAACCCGCTATCATAAAAGTAACAGCAGAGGTAGAAAATACTAACGACACAGGCATCGTTGATGGTATCGTACAATGCGAACTGGAAGGAAAGAAAGTAAATATTAAAGTAAGCCTGGAGCCGCAATCCATGCAGCTTATAGAGTTTCCGCCAATGACACTGGATAGCCCTAAATTATGGTGGCCAAATGGTTATGGTGAGCAAGACCTGTACAACCTCAAAGTCCGTTTTCTGGTAAAAGGAAAAACGGTGTCCGATGAAGAGCAGGTACAGTTTGGTGTGCGACAGTTGACGACAGTATGGAACAAAAAAACACAAAGCCGGGAGATCAGGTGCAACGGGCAAAAGATATTCATAAAAGGGGGCAACTGGATCGCATCAGATGAGATGTTGCGCTGCTCCAAAGATCGCTATGATGCAGAAGTTCGCTATCACAGGGACATGAACCTGAACCTCATCCGGGTATGGGGCGGAGGCCTAACTGAGCGTCCCGAATTTTATGATGCTTGTGATAAGTACGGGCTGCTGGTGATGCAGGATTTCTGGGTGTCCGGAGATTGTAATGGTCGGTGGTATGACCCATTGAAGAAGGAAGACACTATTGCACGTAGGAAATATCCTGATGATCACGCGTTACTGCTGGAGTCGCTGGAGGATCAGATAAAAATGCTGCGCAACCATGCATCCTTGGCTATATGGTGCGGCGGCAATGAGATTCGCCCCCCGGCAGATGTGTTGGTTCCATTGCGTGATTCGCTGTTGCCACAACTCGATGGTACACGTTGCTTTTTTGAGTTTTCTAACGACGACAGTATGTCGCTGAACGGTGGCGATGGGCCTTACACCATTCAACCCGATACCTTCTTCTGGTCACACAGGTCATTTCCTTTTAATTCAGAGATCGGCTCGGTGGGCATCGGCGATACCGAATCGCTAGCGCGGTTCATACCTAAGAAAGATATGGTACCGCCGCACTATGACCCGGCAGCACATAAGTGGATAGTGGACAGTGTATGGCAATACCACAAATACAGCGGCTACGACTCGGTAATAGAAGCCTATGGCCACCCTAAGGATATAGAAGACTTCACCCGAAAGGCCCAACTGGTAAACTACAACCAATACCGCGCCCTGATGGAAGGCGCTACTGCGCATATGTGGGACTGGTACACCGGCATCATTGAGTGGAAAACACAAAACCCATGGACGGCAATGGTGGGGCAGATGTACGACTACTATCTTGATCCTAATGCAGGCCTGTATGGGACACAGGAAGGAGCCCTGCCATTGCATGTGATGTATGATCCCGTGCGCAAAAAACTGCTGGTGGCAAATGGTACACCTTACCAGCGCAAGTTGAGTGTAGGGGTTGGATTGTTTAATGGCACTACTACCTTTATTATGCAATCTCCCGGCGTTACAGAGGTTACTACACAACCTAATAGTGTTACAGGGGCAAAGGTAACGATCCCTGATTTTTACAGTAAGTACAATAATAAAGACCAACATTTTCTTATTGCTTCCATGTCTGATTCTACGGGCATGATCGACGAAAATACCTATTGGCTGCCCGATTCCGCAGGTAGCTATACCTGGCTCGATAAAATGAAGAAAGCCCCTGTTACTGCGCTTGCTTCATCCACCGGGGAGGGTAAGGTGTCGGTCACAATTACTAATGACAACAGTGTATACATGGCTTTTTTCATCAGGGTTTCTGTGGTCGATAAGCACACAAAAAAAAGAATATTACCGGCTTTCTGCAATAATAATTATATTTCCGTCTTGCCGCGAGACCATAAGACAGTGCAAGTGGAGTACTCACCATCAAAGGATATAGAGCCACTGATCTGCATAGAAGGGTATAATGTGGCTAAACAATACATCGAAATAAAACATTGAGTTATGAAAAGAATATTCTTGCTGTTATTTGTTGTCGCATCGGTGCCGGTATTTGCGCAGCACGATCCCTATATGTGCATCATCCCTGCACCCGTATCTGTAAAGAAAGCTAAAGGCGATTTTAAGCTCACCTCGGAGACGATTGTGCTGGCCGATTCGCCATCCAACAGGGCGGTAAAATTCTTTGCCGCCTACCTCAAAAAAGCAGGGCTCGGCAACAGTATCACCGACCTCACGATCCTCGATAAAGACCACAGGGATATGAAGAACGCCATCACCCTCTCTGTAAATTTCAAAGGCGACCAGCCCGAAGAAGGCTATGAACTGAACATAACACCCGACCACATAACGATCAATGGCCGCAACGCAGGCCTGTTCTATGGTGTGCAGACTCTTATGCAACTGATACAGAAAGACGGTAATGGCAATGCCACAATCCCTTGCGGCTATATAAAAGACTACCCGCGCTTTAAGTACAGGGGTATGCACCTCGATGTGTCCCGCCATTTTTTTGATGTGGATTTTGTGAAGCAATACATAGACCTCATGGCCTCATACAAACTCAATAACTTTCATTGGCACCTCACTGATGACCAGGGCTGGCGCATAGAAATAAAGAAGTACCCTAAGCTTACTACTGTTGGCAGTCTGAGGGCGCAAACCAAGATAGGCCGTGCCGCCGGTGTTGATTCTGAGCTGTATGATAATACACCTTATGGAGGCTTCTACACGCAGGATCAGGTAAAGGACATTGTGGACTATGCCACACAGCGCTATGTAAACGTAATTCCCGAGATAGAAATGCCCGGCCATTCGGTAGCAGCTATGGCAGCCTATCCCGAGTTGAGCTGCGACCCGAAGAAAACCTACAAAGTGCGCGAAACATGGGGCGTATCCGAAGATGATGTGTATTGCCCTACTGAGGAGAACTTTAAATTTAGTACCGATGTGCTGAACGAGGTAATGGATATGTTCCCCGGCCAGTACATACACATAGGCGGCGATGAGGTTCCCAAGGACGCCTGGAAGACATCTGACTTCTGCAAGCAGCTGATAGATGACCGCGGACTGAAAGACGTGAACGGTCTGCAGAGTTACTTCATAGCCCGTATAGAAAAGTATGTGAACTCGCAGGGGCGTAGCATTATTGGCTGGGATGAGATACTGGACGGCGGCCTGGCACCGAATGCCACGGTGATGAGCTGGCGCGGCGAAACAGGCGGTATCAGTGCCGCCCAGCAAGGCCATGACGTGATCATGACACCCGGCAGCGGCGGCATGTATTTCGATCATACACAGCAAAAATCGCCACAGGAGCCGTTTTCTATAGGTGGCAACGCGCCCTTGTCTAAGACCTATGCGTACGATCCCCTGCCTGCCGCATTAGACAAAGAGCAGCAAAAACACATCCTCGGGGTGCAGGCCAACTTATGGACAGAGTACATCGCCACACCCGAAAAAGCAGAATACATGCTGCTGCCCCGTATGCTGGCACTCGCCGAGGTGGCCTGGACACCACTTGCCAATAAAGATTTTCGGAACTTCTCGCAAGACCGCATACCGCATCACCTGGGCCGCTTCGATAAAGAAGGTATCAATTACCGGGTACCCACAGCTATTGGTGCCATGGATACTTCTGTAATTGGCGCGCGATTCAAAGTAGAACTCAGCAGTCCGGTAGAAGGCGCAAAGGTCTATTATACGCTCGACGGCTATACCCCCCGGGAAACAGATGTGTACTACACTACACCACTGGACATTATAGTGCCTCCCAAAAATACTATGCACCTCAAGACTATTGTCATCAACCCCTCCGGCAAAAGAAGTATTGTGACGGATATGAAGATGGAGAATAAGTAGTAAAATTTAAAAGAGAGCAATAATTATTTTTCATTACTCATCATAAAATCAACCTTACAAATGCCGAAAGAACCAGTAGACCAAAGCATAGGTAAATTAGGAAAGCACAAAGTCAAAAGAGATAAGCGGACACTGGTATATTCAAACTATGTGCGTCGCGAACATATGCCAGGCATACCGGATGCTAAAAGCTGGACCAAAAAACAGAAGGGCACTTGGGGTATGATGGACAACTGGACATTGTGCGACTGCACCTGTGCGGGTGCGGCTCATATGGTACAGTGTTGGACACTGAACACTGGTAATGAAATAACAATTCCTACAAAAGACATAATAAAGGCTTATTCTGACGTGAGTGGCTATGATCCTAAAACGAAAAAGCATGATGATGGCGCTAATATGCTGGACCTGCTCAATCATTGGCGCAAAGTCGGGGTAGGCGGGCATAAGATATTGGCTTATGCAACAGTTGATCACCGGAATACGCAATTGGTAATAGATGCTATATATTTATTCGGCGGCATCTATGTAGGTATACAATTGCCCAAAAGCATTGCGGGGCAGCACATTTGGGATGTGCCTGCTACTGGCCTTAAAGGTGCAGGTAGAGTGAACTCGCTGGGAGGCCATGCGGTTGCCGTGCTTGACTACGATAATGAAGGGGTTACCTGTATTACGTGGGGAAAGCAAAAAAAAATGACCTGGGCATTTTGGAAAGCCTATGTTGAAGAATCATATGCGGTATTGTCTCCTGAATTTCTGAAGAAGAAAAAAACACCGGCCGGCTTTGATCTGGTTCAGCTTGAACAAGATCTTATGAACATCACTCATAAAAGGATACAATTGTCGAAAGAGTTAAAGCCTGAGACGAGCAAGACTGCAGTAGGCCCTAATGGCGGTCGCGGTGGCATAAAAGAAAAAAAATTGACAACTAAGATTCCTGAAGAGAATTTGTTGGGGCAATCAGGTAAGCGGGGTGGTGTAAAAGGAGGCGAATTGAAAAAAGAGCAACCTCAAAAGAAGGTGTTAGGGCATGCTGGTACCAAGGGTGGCGTAAAAGGCAGTGAATTGAAAAAGAATGCTCCTAAAAAGAAGGTAATGGGTAATGGAGGTAAGAAATCATAAAACTGATCTTCATTATTGTGCATGTAAATTTTAAGCAGGATAATTTCCTGCTTTTTTCATGATGGATTGCCTTAGAGAACATTATTTTTGTTCATTAATTACAACACATGGATCTCATAGAAGCAAGACTGCAAAAAGTATCTGTACACTATATAGGCAATAAAGGCAATGGGCAGGAGTTGGTGATCTCAAAGAAGCCACTGGCACTTACGGAGGAAGACAAGAAGAAGATAAAAGACCCGTTCCTGTCTAAGTTTAGTATGGAGTCGGATAAATATGCCTTTCATCATTTATCTTCTTTAGATTATAATGAGGTGTATAACTATTGTTTAGAGTCGCTTGCTGAGGGTGCAACCTTTCATAAGAACTCGGTGAACATAGCCAAGCACTTATTTGAAAACACCACACACCCTAAAATTAAAGCCGGTGAGTTGTATGTATGCTACTACGAAAATTGCTTTGTAGATGGCGCTTTTATCGATGCTATAGGCATTTACAAAACAGAAACGAAGAGCGACTTTATAGATCTCAGCAACGAAGGCCAGGATTTCTCGCTGGTGATGCGGCAGGGTGTAGAGGTAACGAAATTTGATAAAGGTTGTCTTGTATTTCCTACTAATGCCGAGGGAGGATTTGATGTACTCATTTACGATAGCAATAACAGGGGCGAAGAAGCGGTCTTCTGGCGCGAAGCCTTCCTGGGTGTGGTTCCGCAGGCCAATGAGTATTTTCAGACCAACCAATTCCTTGACCTCGCCAAACAGTTCATCGCCAAACAACTGCCGCAGGAATACGACATCGCTAAGACCGATCAGATAGACCTGCTCAATAAATCGGTGGAATACTTCAGGGCCAATGAATCATTTGATAAAAGGAAATTTGAGAAAGAGGTCTTTGACGATTCGGGCATGATCAAGGCATTCCGCAAATTTGAAAACAGCTATGCCGAGATGAATGATGTAGAATTATCTGATAGTTTCGATATTTCCACACAGGCAGTAAAAAAGCAGGCGCGTGTTTTTAAAAGCGTCCTCAAACTCGATAAGAATTTCCACGTCTACATCCACGGCGACAAAAGTCTCATCGAGAAAGGCTACGACAATGCAGTAGGCAAAAGTTACTACAAGATATATTTTGATGAAGAAACGTAGTAAGCTGATAAGTTGATAGGATGAGAAGTCGGAAAGAGCGGATAACATCTTCCTTTAGAGCCGGGCTAGTCTCGCGAACAGCAGGTAGCATCTCCCTTTAGGGCCGGGGTAGTCTCGCCGCACATAACACCTCCCTCTCCTTTGGAGAGGGCCGGGGAGAGGTCAAACACCACAAAAAATATCCCTATACGATCCCCTATCTATGAATAAAAATCATTAGATTTGTTGCAGACAAGTATTATATATACGCAATCCCTGTTTTTTCAGATGAAAACAGCATGGGTGTGGTGTATCTAAATATATTTATGAAGCAACTCATTACGTTACTCACTTTCCTGTATTTCTTCACCCCTCTTCATAGCACCGGGCTATATGCGCAGCAATCGGTGCAAGCCAAAAACGCTATGAATGCAGGCCCGGCGAATTATACATCCATTACACAGCCATTTATTGATCATACCGCCGAAGTGTTGCAAAGCAATGCGGGCTATGAGCAGCATCCCGAAATTGGGCAGCTCTATCCCGAAACCCCCTGCGACAATTGTTACGAGCTCATCGGCAATCGTACTGAATTTTCTAAGACGTTTGTAAAAGAAGGCACGAATGGTGGGAAGATCATGCAGCAGACATCTACCATGCCCATGCACTACCGCGATGCGCAAGGCAGGTGGATGACCATACATGCACAACTGGCTTCGCAAGGCAAAGGCACTTATAGCGCTACAGATCAGGAAGTACCGGTACGCATCAGCACTACCGATAAAATGACCACTCTTGGTAAGGCTGGTCAGTCCATCAGTTTCAATCACAACCTCGAATTGGTGTACGCAAAGCCTGATGGCTCTGAGGAAAATATTGGCGCTGCCGACTATTCGCACTACACTGCCGGCGACGACGGCATGTACATCACCGACGCATGGCCCGGTATAGATATTGAAATGCACACTTTGCGTGGCGCAGTTAAAACGAACTTCCTCATCAATCATGCTTTACCTGCCTATGCCGCCGGTAAGTTACTGGTGCGCGATCACGTGGCAATGACCGATGGCCTTCACCTTGATGCGCAGGGGCAAACAAAGTTTACAGGCAATATAGAATTTAAGAACAAAAACGGCGAACGCATTTATGCCATGTCTGCTGCTACTGCTTTTGAAAAGGCCAGCCCCCGCACTACATTGCAGATGCTGGAGTATATGCTTAATGGTAACACGCTCGATATAGCTTTGCCTGGAAGTTTCCTCAACAGAAGTGCCAGCGCATACCCGGTAATTATTGATCCGTTGGTTTCTATAGCTACCACAGTTGCAGCAACCGGTTCGTCTTACAGCTCCGGTTGGACAGTTGGTTGTGTATACAATAACCCCGCTACAGTACCTGCACGGGTTACGGTTACAGATGTTCAGTTCTCTTTTCAGTATGTCACCAGCGGTGGCGCATTACTCAATAACGGCGCGTTCGATTTTAAACTCGGCACCTGCCGCAGTCCTGCACCTACTTCTCTTTACTGGAATTGCAACAGCGCGCTTACGGGTACATGTACAGGTACTGCTGCCTCTATATTTCCGTCTTTATCGGGTTGTATGCCAGCCCCCGAGTGTGCCTCGTACGACATGAACGTAACAATGGACTTCTACCAAAACTACCTGTCCGATCCGCCATGCAGCAATCTTTATATCACCGCAGGCACACCGCTTACCGTCACCGTGTTTGGCAACACTATAGAAGCAAGTTCTGTTACTGCCAGCGCCACTAGCATCTGCCAGGGACAATCGTCTACATTAACCGCAACATCGCAATATGGCGTTGCTCCTTACTCGTACACATGGACTCCCGGTTCACTCTCCGGGGCTTCAGTTGCCGTAACCCCTTCGGCAACTACTACTTACACACTTACATCCACTGATGCGTGTGGCGGAGTAGCAACTGCGTTCAAAACGATCAATGTAAACCCGGTATCGCCCATCACAGGCAGTACTACTATATGTGCAGGTGCATCAACTGTATTGTCAGATGCCACAAGTGGCACCTGGACAAGTGGCAATACTGCTGTTGCCACAATCGGGGCTACCACTGGTTCGGTCAATGCCATCGCTGTTGGTACTGCACCTGTTACTTTCACCAGCGGCACTGGCTGCACCACCACCACTACAGTTACGGTGCTTCCTTCGGTCGCGCCCATTACCGGTAGCAGGGGATTGTGCATAGGGGGCAGTAGTACACTTGCTGATACTACTGCGGGTGGTACATGGAGCAGCAGCGCAATTACAATAGCTACTGTTGGTGCGTCAACAGGCATAGTGAATGGCCTGGCTGCGGGTACTGCGGTGATCACCTATGGTATGACAGGTGTAGGCTGCGCAGTTACGACTACAGTAACTGTTAATACGCTCGCACCAATATCAGGCTCGGGTGTTGTATGTGTCGGCGGCAATACTACACTCACTGATCCTTCAGCGGGAACGGGTGGCGTGTGGACAAGCGGGAGCACAGGTGTGGCAGCAGTCGGTAGTACATCGGGTATAGTTACAGGTGCCTCTGCGGGCACAGCAGCCATTACTTATGCTACATCATCCGGCTGCACTGCAAGTACCACAGTAACGGTAAGTGCGCCAACGCCCATTACCGGCAGTTCCACAGTTTGCCAGGGCAGTTCTACAACATTAAGTAATAGTACACCGGGAGGCATATGGTCAAGCGGAAGCACTGCGTTGGCTACTATCGGGGCTTCATCAGGCCTGTTGGCTGGTGTGGCTGCAGGCACAGTAACAATCTCTTACGCTGCGCCCACCGGTTGCACAATGACCTCCTCAATGGTAGTGAATCCAATATTTGCCATTGCGGGCTCATCGAATATTTGTGTCGGTGGGTCTTCCGTTTTGAGTGATGCTGCCACCGGCGGTAGCTGGAGCAGCAGCGCGCCGGCCGTAGCTGCTATAGGTTCATTCTCAGGCATGATTTCCGGTATGTCTCCCGGCGCATCTTTGATCACCTATACCACATTCGGCGGTGGCTGCACTGCTACTATTACGGTGAGCGTAAATACACCAACCCCTATACTTGGTGCTTCCGGCGTATGCCAGGGAAACACAACGACATTAAGTAATGCAACATCCGGCGGATCATGGACGACCAGCGATGCCACTATTGCCACAGTAGCCGGTAGCTCAGGTATTATGAGCGGCGTAGCCGGGGGCACTGCCACCATAAGTTATACTACAGCAGGTGCATGTGTTGCTACAACATCGGTGACCGTTAACCCCATCACCGCTATAGCAGGTGTAGCTGCGCTTTGCTCTGGCAATACTACTACGCTCACAGATGCTACGCCCGGTGGTGCCTGGAGCAGTACCGCAACAACAACTGCCACTGTCGATGGCACTACAGGTATACTTACCGCTATAGCAGGTGGTACTTCGTTAATAGATTATACAACTGCCGCGGGTTGTGTGGCTAATGTTACTGTAACAGTAAACGCATCCCCCGCGCTCATAGCAGGCAGTACATTAGTATGTGGTACTACCACACTCACTAATTCAGTATCCGGTGGTAGTTGGGCCAGCAGTAATACATCCATTGCTACGGTGGGCGCATCCTCAGGGCTGGTTGCTGCAGTCGCTGCAGGTGTGGTTACGATCAGTTATACTATGCCGGGAGGCTGTAGTGTTAATACTGTTGTAACTATTGATCCGCTTTCAGGCATCACCGGCACTCCAAATGCCTGCATGGGCAGCGCATCTGCGCTGGGTTATCCGGCCACAGGTGGTGCATGGAGCAGCCTTAGTACAGCAATAGCAACAGTTAATCCGTCTACCGGCCTCGTGACAGGTGTATCAGCAGGCACGGCTACTATAAAATACACCACAGTGTCGGGCTGCTTTGCCACGACTGCTTTCACGGTATATCCTTCTGCTCCTGTCGCAGGTACACCTGTCGTTTGTCAGGGTAGCAGCACTACATTGACAAATGTCGTAACCGGTGGCTCATGGTCCAGTAGCGATGCCGCTATTGCACCGGTAAGCGCGGCAGGTGTTGTTTCGGGTACTTTGCCTGGCACAGCTACGATCACCTATCTCACAGGCCTCGGCTGTTCTGCATCAACTATAGTAACTGTAAATCCATTACAACCAATAACAGGTATTGCCGCAATGTGCGAAGGCAATAACACAACATTAAGTGATGCTACTATCGGCGGTACGTGGAGTAGCGGTGCAACGACTATTGCCACTGTCGGCACAACTGGCATTGTCAATGGCATTACAGCAGGTCATAGCATTATCAGTTATACAACTATTGAAGGTTGTTTTGCAACAACTATATCCACAGTGAACGCCATGCCTGCTGCAATAGCAGGTTCCGGCACGGTTTGCCAGGCAAGCAACATCACACTCACCAACTCATTGGCCGGCGGATCATGGAACAGTAGTGATCCATCAACCGCACCGATTACAGGTGCAGGTATAGTATCCGGCATTTTACCAGGTACAGCCACCATTACTTATGCTACTCCCGCAGGGTGTTCAGTAAATACGGTTGTAACTGTAAATCCGTCCACCGTTACTGCTGGTGTTCCTTCTATTTGTCAGGGCTCGGCCACTACTTTAAGCAATGCTACCACCGGTGGCACATGGAGCAGTTTGGGTACGGGTGTTGCTACTGTTGGTTCAGCAACGGGCCTGGTGGCCGGCATCTCAGCCGGGACTGCTATAATAAGGTATCTTACTGCTGATGGCTGCGCGACAGATTTCAGTGAAACCATCACCCCCCTTCCTTCGGCGATAGGGGGCATCGCTAAAGTGTGTGAGGGAAGCTCCACCACGCTCACAAACACATTACCAGGCGGCACGTGGACAAGCAACAATACTGCTATAGCTACTATTGTAGCTACGTCGGGCAGTGCATCAGGCATCTCCGCTGGTTTGGATACGGTTATTTATACTTCTGCATATGGCTGCGTCGCCGGTATCGTTGTAACAGTGAGCCCACTGCCAGCGGCCATAACTGGTATCACCTCTGTTTGCTCAGGGAACACAACTACGTTAAGCGATGCGACTACAGGCGGTACATGGAGCAGCAGTGCTACTGCTACAGCCCCGGTTGGCGCTACAACAGGTGTCGTGAGCGGTTTGCTTGCCGGATCAGCTATTATATCATTTATCACAGCAGATGGCTGTATTGCCAATGCCGTAGTGACTGTCAATCCATTGCCATCAGCTATTGGCGGAACGACCGTATTATGCCAGGGCACTACCACTACACTTTCGAATACATTTACAGGTGGATCTTGGAGTAGCTCCGATGTAACTATCGGTTCTATAGATGCTTCCTCAGGCTTATCAACGGGTGTGGCAGCGGGTGTTACTACTATCAGCTATATCACTTCATCCGGCTGCTATGCGGTAACGGATGTTACCGTAAATCCAACTCCCGTTATCAGTAGCTACCATGCCGATAATTCGACTACCTGCACAACCAACGACGGCGCGATCACACTGGAAGGACTCACCGCAGGCGCAGCTTATACGGTAAATTATTATTATCGTACTACTTTAGTTTCGCTTTTTAGTTTCGCAAATAGTTCCGGCGAAGTAGTGATAACAGGTCTTTCGGTTGGGTCTTACAGTAATATCAGTGTGGTTTCAGCGCTTGGTTGTACTTCTGCAATCATCGCCGGGCCGATTTTAATTGGATTGCCTGTTTCTCCCGACGCACCCATTGTTACCAATAATTCACCACTTTGCAACGGCAGCACTTTGAACCTGTTTGCTATGGACGCCACAGCAGGGGTTACTTACTCCTGGAGTGGGCCGGCGGGCTTTACCTCTACGCTTCAAAATCCGGTGCTTAATCCATCTGTACTCTCCGAAGCAGGCACCTATTCGGTCACTGCTACTAAGCTGGGTTGTGAATCTGCTACTGCTACTACCAATGTGGTCATCCATCCTATACCACAGATAGGGGGTATTTCTTTTACCAACCCTACTACCTGCCAGGGCACAGATGGTACGATCACACTCAGTGGTCTGTTGCCGGGTGTATCTTATTCTGTAGAGTATACTTTTAATGCCTCACCTGTATCAGTGGTTGTTATTGCTGATGCATCTGGCGATGTGGTTATTGGTGGCATCGCTTCCGGCGATTATGGCTCGTTCAGCGTTAGCTCATTTACCTGCCTGTCGAATACGGTAGGTCCTGTTGCACTGAATGATCCTGCATTGCCTTCCGTACCAGTGGTAGGCAGCAATCACCCGGTATGCCTGGGCCAGGCGTTGAAGTTAAATGCATCGGATGCAACGAATGGCCTCATCTACCAGTGGGTAGGCCCTAATGGTTTTACCTCTGATGCGCAGGATCCTGTAATAGATAACATCACTTATGCAGATTCTGGTGTGTATACATTAACGGTAAGGCATCTCAACTGTCCGGCTACCGCTTCTGAATCTATTGTTGTTGATCCCGCAGTTATATTGAAGAATGTAACCGCTGATCAGAAGATACCTGTTGGCAGCAGCATTCAACTCAATGCCGATGGCGCTGAATTCTATCTCTGGTCGCCAAGCGACGGCACATTAAGCGACGATAACATCAATAACCCTGTTGCCACTCCGCCTCAAACAGAAACATACATCCTGAGAGGTACTAACCAATGGGGTTGTGCTGATTCTGCAACGGTAGTGATCACTGTCGATGATGATATTACAGAGATCGTACCTAGTGCTTTCTCTCCTGATGGAGATGGGCATAATGATATATTCAGGATAGGTAATGTGAAGTATGATAAGCTCGTTGAGTTCAATGTATACAATCGTTGGGGGCAGCTCATTTACCACAACACTACTGACGTGACCAAGGGATGGGATGGTACTTTCAATGGTGTGCCCCAGGATATAGGCGTATATTCGTATGGCATCATCCTCGCCGATCCTTCCGGCAAAAATAAAGTGATCAAAGGTACTGTAACGCTGATCAGGTAACTTGCTTAGACTGGAACTATAAAAGTAAAACGCCCCATATCGGGGCGTTTTACTTTTTAATCTTTTATAGCCGCTATCCCGGGCAATTCCTTACCCTCAAAATACTCCAGCATTGCCCCGCCCCCGGTCGATACATAACTTACCTTATCTGCCAGGTGAAATTTATTCACGGCAGCAACACTATCGCCGCCACCTACAAGGGAGTAAGCACCATTCTTAGTTGCCTCGGCTACTGCCAGCGCTATGGCCTTTGTGCCATGCTGAAATTTATCCATTTCAAACACCCCCATAGGGCCATTCCAAAGTATGGTCTTGGACGTACTGATGATCTTTTTGAATTGTTCGATGGCCATATTGCTGATGTCCAGTCCCATCCAGCCTGCGGGTATCTCGTTGCTCAGCGCCGAAGAAGTATCTGCATCAGCCGCGAAACGGTCAGCTATGATGCTGTCGGATGGCAGGTGTATACAGACACCTTTCTCGGCAGCTTTCTTCATTAGGTCCAGCGCCATATCCATGCGGTCGTCTTCACACAGGGAATTGCCTATTTGGCCGCCCTCTGCTTTGAAGAAAGTATAAGCCATGCCGCCACCTATGATGATGTCGGTAGCCCTGTCCAGCAGGTTTTCAATGATCATTATTTTATCATACACCTTAGCGCCGCCAATGATCGCGGTAAAAGGTTTTTTGCTGTTGTGGAGTACATTCTCTGCCGCGTTCACTTCGCTTTCCATCAACAGGCCAAACATCCTTTTATCTTTAGCAAAGAATTGGGCGATCACAGCTGTAGAGGCATGTGCCCTGTGCGCTGTGCCAAAAGCATCATTTACATAAATATCTCCGAGCTTAGATAGCTTTTCTGCAAAAGCCTTGTCACCCTTTTCTTCTTCTTTATAATAGCGGAGGTTCTCCAGCAGCAACACCTGACCCGCTTGTAGCTTGGCAGCCTTATCTGCGGCATCTGCGCTAATACAATCGTCAGAAAAAATGACATTCTTGCCCAGGAGTTTAGACAGGTGTGCAACAACAGGCTTTAGGGAGAAGTCAGCTAACGTCAGGTTGGGATTTTTCTCTATATCCTTTAGCGGGCGGCCCCAATGGCTCATTAGCACTACGCTGCCACCATCAGCCAATACCTTATTGATAGTTGGCAACGCTGCCCTTATACGGGTATCATCAGTGATCTCGCCGTTCTTAATAGGCACATTAAAGTCAACGCGTATCAATGCGCGCTCATTTGCAAAATTGTGGGATGAAAATGTAGACATAATTATCGCTAGTTTCAATATTTGTGTAAAAATAATAAAACCTGCATCGAAACAACGCAGGTTTTATCAAATAGATATTAATAAGCTTATTTGCTGATCAATCCTGCAAAATACTTCACAGTACGCACCAGTTGGCTTACATAGCTCATTTCGTTGTCGTACCAGCTTACGGTTTTCACCAGTTGGCTGTCGCCTACGGTCATTACCTTGGTTTGGGTGGCATCAAACAATGAGCCGAAAGAAGTGCCGATGATGTCGCTGCTTACTATTTCGTCAGTATTATAGCCGAAGCTTTCATTTGATGCTGCCTTCATAGCTGCATTGATCTCTTCAGCGGTAGTTTTCTTATTCAGGATCACAGTAAGCTCGGTGAGAGAGCCGGTAACTGTTGGTACGCGCTGTGCAGAACCATCCAGTTTACCCTTCAGCTCAGGGAGCACCAGGCCAATAGCCTTTGCAGCGCCTGTAGAGTTAGGTACGATGTTCTCAGCAGCGGCACGTGCGCGGCGAAGATCACCCTTAGGATGCGGAGCATCCAGTGTATTCTGGTCGTTAGTGTAAGCATGCACTGTCAACATAAGGCCGGTAGCAATGCCAAAAGAATCATTCAGTACCTTGGCCATAGGAGCCAGGCAGTTGGTAGTGCAAGAAGCACAACTGATCACAGTTTCGCTGCCATCAAGGATGTCGTGGTTCACATTGAACACCACGGTCTTCATTTCGCCGGTAGCAGGTGCAGAAATAACTACACGCTTAGCGCCTGCCTTTATATGGCCTTCAGCCTTTTCTTTATCGGTAAAGAAGCCGGTACACTCCAGTACTACGTCTAC
The DNA here is from genome assembly GCA_903877645.1 of uncultured Bacteroidota bacterium. Taxonomy (GTDB): domain Bacteria; phylum Bacteroidota; class Bacteroidia; order Chitinophagales; family Chitinophagaceae; genus Nemorincola. The sequence continues at coordinate 162,236 of CAIRES010000073.1, forward strand.
ATCATGCGCACCCCATGGTATCTGTGATGGGTCTTTCTGTGCGTAAATAGCAATGCTGTGGCCATTGACAACGATCGAATTATCTGTATGTGTAACTTCCTGGCCGAAACGGCCCTGTGCGGTATCATACTTCAGCAGGTGTGCCAGTACGTTTGGCTTTGTCAGGTCATTGATAGCTACTACGTCAATTCCTTCCATGTTGTATATCTGGCGGAAAGCGAGACGGCCTATGCGGCCAAAGCCATTGATGGCTACTTTTACTTTACTCATTTTATGAATTAATTAAAGAATGTTTTTTGAAATGTGGCGCAAAGGTAAGCAAATTCAAAATTCAAACATAGAATTTACAATAAACATAATGAGTAAAGGTGTGTTAAAGCACGGCACAAAGAATAAATAATAAAATACAAAGTGATCAATGTATGCCACGTGCATTCAGCGCCTGCTGGTAGATATGGGCATTTTTGATCTGCTCATCATAAGTAGATGCGAAATTTGAATAACCACTGAAATCTTCTTTTGCACAGAAGTACAGATAAGTAGTCTCGGGCGCTTGTAATACAGCATCGAGAGAGCCGGGCGATGGCGTACATATCGGTCCGGGCGGCAGCCCCTCATACATATAAGTGTTGTATGGGGAAGGGGTTTCCAGCATCGGCCCTGTAATGCGCCGTATAGTGAAGTCGCCGATGGCAAATTTCACCGTAGGGTCTGCCTGTAGTTTCATGCCTTTGTGTACCCTATTGATGTATACACTCGCGATCTTGGGCTTGTCGGCAGTCATATTGGTTTCTTCATCTACAATTGAGGCTATGATGGTCGCCTTTACAGGTGTAAGCCCATGATCTTTAGCTTGTTGCCTCCGTTCATCGCTCCAGAATTTTGTGTAGTTCTTTTCTATTTTCCTGAAAGCCTTGTCGGCAGTAGTGTTCCAGAAGAAATCGTACGTATCAGGGAGCACGGCACACATAACTGTATTGCTGTCAAACCCGAATTGTGAAAGGTATTCGGGGTCGTGCAGCATCTGCTTCAAGGTAGCTGAATCAGCTTCAAGGTTGGTGCAGAGCAAGTGCACGAAGTCTTGCTGTGTGCGCAACTTACTGATGACGAGTTTCACAGGTGTTTGCCGGCCTGCGTGCAGCATACGGATGATGTGGTAGGTGCTCATTCCGTTGCTGATCTTGTATTTGCCGGCATGGATATGCTCCGGCAGCTTGGCCATGCGAGCCAGCAGCCCGAAGGTACTCATATCAGATACGAAGCCCCCTTGCTCCAGCGATGCGCTTACTTGTTCGTAGCTTGCCCCGGTATGTATATACAAGTAGTCGCCCTGTGTATGCGAAATTATATTTGGCCCAAATACTTTATACGCAATGAATAACAAAAGCAAAATAAAAACGATGCTCACGTAAAATAATCCACGCGACTTTTTCTTTTTGGGTGCAGCCATGCCGCTAATTTAGGAAAGAACAAAAGAATTCCAATACAAGAGTTGTTAAAAGCAGTTTTGCCTGCAATGTGCATTAAACTTTGGCATGATTCTTTAGATCTATAAGCTATAATCAAAAGCACTAAACCATGAAAAAGTTGAGAAGCGCATTAGTCATGCTGGGGTTATTCCTTTTTATAGGGTATAGCAGCAACGCCCAGGAACTGATCATCAAGGCACGGCCGCCCATGCCACGTATAGAGCGCCCTGCACCTCCTAGCCCACGCCATGTATGGGTGGGCGAAGAATGGGAGCCACGCGGCGGTACTTACGTATTTGCCGGTGGGCACTGGGTGGAGCCTCCACGCCCCGGTGTGGTATGGATACCCGATCATTGGAAGCGCAGGCCACATGGCGAAGTATGGATACGCGGCCATTGGCGCAGATAGTCATTATGATACTTAATTAAGATCCTCACAGATGTGGGGATTTTTTTTGTTATCTATTATTCACTACTTTTATATCAATACAGGCCCTCCATATAAATAAATGAAGAAAATTGTAAAGAAACATCCGTTAGCCATCAGGTGGTTTCATTGGGTCAATTTCCCGGTGCTCACGGTTATGATCTGGAGCGGACTGCTTATTTATTGGGCCAACGATATTTATCGCCTGGGGTGGGGTGATAAGACATTGCTTAAATTTTTTCCGCAGTCGGTATATGATGCCCTGCATGTGCCGTTCCATTTATCAACCGGTATGGCGTTCCACTTTTTCTTTATGTGGTTCTTCTTCATCAATGGTATACTCTATGTGCTATACACCATCTTCTCAGGTGAGTGGCGATACCTGTTGCCTGAGAAGAGTTCCTTCAAAGAAGCGTGGCAGGTGGTGCTGCACGACCTGCACCTGCGTAAGACAGCTCCACCACAGGTGAAGTATAATGCAGCGCAGCGTGTGGCTTATTCTGCTATCATAGTGATGGGTGCCGGGTCTATCATCACCGGCCTTGCTATTTACAAACCTGTTCAGCTCCACTGGCTGTGCGCGCTTTGTGGTGGTTACGAATTTGCACGCATCATACACTTTGCCCTCACTATTGGTTATGTACTGTTCTTTATCCTTCATATAGTGCAGGTGATACTGGCCGGGTGGAACAACTTCCAGGCGATGGTGACGGGCTTTGAAGTGGAGCAAATAGTGGAGGTAGAAGAACCTGTACCAGTGCAACCCGAACCAATTGCGCCCATCGAAACTACCGAACCATGAGCAGATACCTACCGAATCCGGAAGAAAAGATAGTGCCGGATGGTGCTGTGAGAAAGCGTAGCATCATTGCCTTCTCTATGTTCATTCTCCTGCTGGTGGGTGGTGCGCTGTTGTTTGCAAGGCTCTATAACGAACCACAATCTGCGAACAATGTGCAGCCTACGCTCCGCAAAGGGCTTAAGGCCAACGAACGATTATTCAGTCTCTTTTACAGCAAGCACCGCGAAGCAAAGTCATTCACAAAAGATGATGCCGTTAAGAAGGTGCGCGTAAACGGCGATGTAGGCATGGATGGCACCCTGGATACCACATGGCGCCTCAAGGTAGCCCGCAACCCCGGCGATACGCTCATGCTTACAATGGACGACCTGAAGAAACTGCCCAAAACAGAGGTCGTATTTGACTTCAAATGTGTGGAGGGCTGGAGCCAGGTGACCTGGTGGGGCGGCGTTCGCTTCAGCGACTTCCTCAAAGCCTACAACCTTGCGCCGCAAACAGGCCTCAAATATGTGGGCATGATCACCCCGGATGAAACCTATTATGTAGGCAACGATATGCCCAGTATGCTGCAGCCTCAAACCCTGCTTGCCTACGAAATGAACGGCCAGCCATTACCTCAAAACCAAGGCTATCCGTTACGCCTCATCATCCCTGTAAAGTATGGTATCAAGCACCTGAAACGAATTGGCGTTATGTACTTCAGTAACGACAAACCCAAAGATTACTGGGCAGAGCAGGGGTATGACTATTACGCAGGCTTATAGTGTTTTCAGTAATATTATTTCGTAATTTTGTGTGCTTATGAAAGAGGTCATTTTTTTAGTAGAAGAAAGTCTTGAAGGTGGATATACTGCTAAAGGTGTTGGCGTGTCTATCTTTACCCAGGCAGAAACTATTCTTGAATTAAGAGACGTTGTAAAGGATGCAGTAAACTGCCATTACGACGATGCAGATAAGCCCGGACTTATTCGGTTACATTTTGTAAAGGACGAAGTATTTGCTGCATGAAATTACCAAGAGACATTAGTGGGCTAGAATTGGTTCACAAGTTGAAAGCGTTGGGTTATGTGAAAACAAGAGTCAGGCAGTCATATCAGGGCAACGACTCAAGAAAACGGAGAACATCATATAACTATCCCTTCGCATGATCCACTGAAGATTGGTACTTTGTCATCAGTATTATCAGACGTAGCTGCCCACTTTGATAAAAGCAAAGAAGAAATACTTAAGTTGATCTTCGATTGATTCCTCCTCCACTAATCCCCTTCCTCCACCAGCTTAGTACCCGTCTGTGTGAATTCGATCTTACGTTTCTTGTACAACGCACCGAGTGTCATTTTAAAGGTCTTCTTGCTCATGCCAAAGAACGCATGTATATCCTCCGGGCCGGACTTATCATTGTAAGGCAGGTAGCCTTCATTCTCCACCAGCAGGTTGAGTATTTTGGCTTCTTCCTCCGGTACGCGGGTGTAACCTTTTATGCCGTGCGAAATATCTATCTTGTTATCCGGGCGTATATGCTTTACAAATCCCTTTAGCTTATCTCCTATCTCGTAAGGCTTGAACACTTCGTTGTAGTGCATCAGCCCCATGTGCCTGCTATTGATGATCATCTTGTAGCCTATGTCTGTTTTCTGAAACACTACAAGATCCACCGGGTCATGCTCTTTTACCGTGAGCTCATAATTGCTGAGGTACTTATCGATCTTCTCTGTGCCGGTGACGCGGCCTGTCTGCTCGTCTATGAACAGCCGTATCAGCCTGCGGTCGCCGGCCTTCATTTTCTGCTCCTGGTGCGATATGGGTACGAACACATCCTTCATAATGCCCCACTTCACAAATGCGCCCGATGGGTTCACATCGGCCACTTCCATCATCGCTATTTCTCCTACCGTGGCTATGGGTTCCTGCGTGGTGGCGATCACCCGGCCTTCGTTATCGTGGTATATAAATACCCTGATCTCATCATCCACTTTGAGGCCTGCGGGTACAAACCGTTTGGGCAGCAATATCTCTTCACCTTCACCCCCATCGAGGTACATCCCGAAATCCACTTCCTTTGCTACCTTCAGCGTATTATATTGTCCTACCTGTACCATACGCTTGCAAGATACGGTTAATTCGTTAATTGGGTAAATTGGTCTGTGCTTTCTTGCCGAAGTATGGTGCATTCACAATCGTGCTATTTTTCTTTGTATTATTCTTAGGCTGTATTCTGTTTTGCTGTGTGATACGTGAGTGCAGATGCCTCGTACCTCGGCATGACAAATTAGTATGTGTTTCAGGCGAAGAAAACTTCGCTCATTTTACGATTTCCGGTTTTAATGTAAGGTGAAATTTACTTCCAGAAAACCTCCTTCGCTATGGCAGCGGCAGTTGAAAAAGGTTAATTTTTCTTCCATTTCGGGTGAGTTGCCGATTCTTTCCGATCCTTTCCGGTTTTTTCCGGTGATTGAAGGGATACGGAAATTGTTGTATCGCTTTGTGGTAAAGGGTTTCGTTGGTTTTTAGTATTTATTTTTCCGGTGTTGTTGTTTTTGTGTTTCTATCTGTGCGAGTGGAGACGCAAGATTTTGCGTCTCCACATTGGTGGTGCTTTTTTGGGTATTATAATGTAAAGGTGTGGTGAGTTGCTGGATTATGGAAATCGGGTTTTTATGATAGCGCGCTTTCCGCGCTGTCATAGACGTATATGTGTCTGTCATAGAAATTATTTTGGAGCTAAGGTATTGCTGGATAGGGTGGTATACGTTATTGATAGGCCGGGAAAATGGACAGTATACGGGAGGGGCAAAATGTGGTAAATGAGGAGTGATATGCGGGATATTTGTTGTGCGTATTTCTTGCAAGAGTGTGAACACAAAGCAAATAAAATAGCCCCGCGATTGCAGGGCTATTTGCCGGTCAATTGGATTTAAAATTACACTCACGAGTATTTTGGCTAAAGCCGCTCTTATTTTTTATCACACCACGGCCTAAAGGCCATGGCAACTGGTGTTATATTAATGTGTAACCGGTATATAGTGCACTGTAGTTTACCGCAATTATGCTTTCCTCTTGATGCTGCAACCAACAGATCTTGTGGTGTTAGGATTCACTTCTTTGCCGGCCACCATGGCATTGATGGCATCTTCGATGTACATTTTCTTATAACCGGTAGGATCAGACGGGTTGTCATTCATAGCGCCTTTGTATACCAGCTTGCCTTGTTTGTTGAACAGGAATATCTCCGGAGTATGATTGGCTCCGAACACATCGGCCAGCTTTGAGTTCTCGTCCACAAGGTAGGGTACAGTATAGCCCTGCTCGTTGGCGTATTTCGCCATTGCGTTATAAGAATCGGCATCACCACGCTGAGCCTCGTTGGAGTTGATGATGACCATGCCTATGTGGTGTGCTGCGGCATAGTCCATTGTCTTCCTGGTCATGGGCTGGTTCTTGATCACGAAGGGGCAGGTGTTGCAGGAGAACATGACCAGCAGGCCGTTCTCTTTTACTGCGCCTTTCAGATCAGTTGGCTTGCCGTTAGCGTTCTTCATGGTGGCAGATGAGGGAAGGGCATCGCCGGGGTTCATTTTGTCCTGCGCGTAGGTGTTGGTGGGCGCAATAGCTATGGCCACGATAAAAGTGGCGATAGCGAGCATGGTTGTTTTCATGGCTGTTGTTTTTTTGTAAAAGTAGGAAAAAAGAGTGTTGTGTATGTGATTAAACATCCCCCTAACCCCCTTCGCCGACGCACAGATGGCTAGCGCTAAAGGGGGAATTTCCATTGCGAGTGCCTCAGCCGGCATCTTCAAATAGAGATTTTACATGGAGTGAAAGGTTGGTGTCTTGTGTGTTATTTCGTTTCCAGGCTGATGTTTTCATCGCCCTGTTCATAGGGCAGGTAGGTGATGATGAACTGGAACATTTCGTCGGTGGCCTTCATACTGCCATTGCGGTCGCGAACCAGTTGGGGTGGGCTGAAGGGATTGTTAAGGTTTTGACGGGTATTGTCGTATATGCCTTCCGCCACGATGGTGCTGCCCTTCGGTATCTTCACCATCTTTTTGAAGGTGTAGAAGTATTGCCAGCTAAAGTCCCAGCGAGGTATGGATATGAGGCGTATGGTATCTCCGTTGGGTTGCAGGGCATAAGCTTTAAATGTTTTGCCCAGCAGGTGCATGTGGGGATTTATAGTGAGTACGGAGATGTCGAAAGGAACAGTGAAGTGGCTGCTGACGTGCTTGATACTGTCCGGCTGAATGATGAGGTCGGGCTCTACAGGGGCAACGCCTAATGTACCTAACTGAAATTCCTGCACCGGCCTTTTGGGCGGCGATTTAGCAAAGAAGATATTGATGTAGGAACTGTCCATCACTTCATCTTTATTGGTAAAGCCATAGTGCAGGTCATTGAGCAGGAAAGCGCCCTTACGGGGCAAGAAGTAGCCTCCTATGCCTTCGGGATATTTCTGGCCTACGGCGCCGGGGAGATAATTGACCACCGATTTTTGCAGCACGGGGTAGGTGCCATCATCATTGGGCAGGCCCAACTTTTGAAACGCCTGTAGTAGTGAGGCAGTGTCTTCTACCATGTTCACAATACGCTCACCTGCAAATACATCGGCCTTTTTATCGAATTGGTACTTGACCATGTCGCCGTTTACGTGATGCACAACATTTTTGTGACCAGGTATAAATTCGATGAGACTGGCGAACGTATCGGCGGGTAGCAGGAAGGGAACTTTTACGAGCAGGAATTTATCAATGCTGTTGGCGGGCAGCAGGTAGGGCTGCACGGGTATGCGCAAATCGGGAGTGCCAATCTCGGAGCCTACGGGATAAGCAGGCAGGGCAATAAGCTTGTCCTTTGGCCCCTCAGGTGCGCCCTCGCTGGCCCATAGTTGCAGTATCCTGATGTCGTGATCAGAAAGTATCCGCTGTCCTACGAATTGCGTATAATGCGGGTCGGCGGGCCATGGGGGCATTATCCGTTCTTTGGCCACATAGGCACACGCCCCGGCATTTTTGCGGCATTCATCATATGTGACCAATGAGAAATGTGCGCTGCCGCCGGGCCTGTGGCAGAGGGTGCAATTATTATATAGTATGGGCGCTACATGCTCGGTGAAAGTGACGGTAGCAGGGATGCCATCACTATTGTTGCACGCAGAGTAGGACAGTGCAGTGCAAAGCAGCGTGAGTAATATGATCAGTTTATTCTTCTTCATCTTCATCAAAGCCGCCCCTCGCCAGCTTGCCCAGCAATATGCTGACATTGAGCTCATAGCCCAGCAAAATTATGTTAGTATTGAGCCAAATCAAAACCATGAAGGCGATCAATGTGCCCACAGAACCGTAGATCTTGTTGTAATACAGGAAGTGGTTCACAAGAAAGAAGAACACCGATGTGGCAATGACGGAGGCTATGGTGGCAATAACAGACCCTGCGGATACAAAAGTGAACTTGTGGGTAAGCGATGGGCCGTAGGTGTAGATGATGGATATGGTGATGAAGATCAGCAAAATAAGAACGAGTATACTCAGCACCTTTACAGCAACAATGCTGTGGAAAGTATGCAGGATAAAGGGGTTGAGTTTTTTGCTCTGCATGATGAGGGCAGAAAGGGCTACAATGCTCACTCCTATGAGCATAATAGTGAGCTTTACTGCCGTCCAGCGGCGCTGTATGCCGGTGCGCTCCACATATAGCGACAGGCTTTTGTCGAAGCTGCGCATGAGGCCCATGATGCCATTGGAGGAGAAGTACATCACCAGTATGATACCGTAAGAGAGGGCGCCGCTGTGCTGCTTGGTCATGAAGTCGCTCACCACATTGCGTACAGTTACATATATGGTGTGGTTGGGGGAGAGCAGTTGTATGGTATTGAGGATGGTTGACTCTACGTTTTTGAGTGGCAGATAAGGCACCAGCGAGAAGAGGATCAGGAACGTGGGTGGCAGCGCCATAAAGAAGTTGTAGGTAACGGCTGCTGCGCGCTCCTGCAATTTCAGCGTCCGTACCTCGCTTACAAAGAACTTGCCTACCTCGTACAACGATGCACCATGCACGCCAGGCAAAATGACCTTATGTGCTTTTTTGAAGACATAACGTACGGGGGGCAGCTTTAAAACGTTCAGGCGCGGATTGCTCATTAATTGCATAAAAGTAATGCCTTGGCGGCAGGCAACAAAATATAGGGTGTGTTATGGTCGTGTAGTGTGTTGTAAACGGTTAAAACCGTTCTGATACTGTTGTTTTTTGACACCCACGGTTGAAACCGTGGGCTATGGTAATAGGTGGCCTTTGTCCTACAGCACTTCTTTTTCCTTCATTTGCTCTACGGCGGTATAGAGCTCGTAGTAGGCGCCCTTATCAGCTATTAGGGAGCTGTGGGTGCCCCGCTCGGTGATGAGGCCGTGATCCATAACAATGATCTCGTTGGCCTTACGGATAGTAGAGAGGCGGTGGGCAATGACTATAGAGGTGCGGCCTTTGATGAGGGTATCTATGGCGTGCTGGATAAGCTGCTCGCTTTCGCTGTCTACAGATGAGGTAGCCTCATCGAGTATGAGGATGGACGGGTTGTACAGCAGTGCGCGGGCGAAGGACAGGAGCTGCCGCTGGCCCTGTGAGAGGCTGTTGCCACGTTCCATAACGTCAAACTGGTAGCCGCCGGGGAGCTGCATAATGAAGTCGTGAATACCGAGCATTTTGGCTACTTCCTCCACTTTGCCCAGCGGTATATCGGGGTTGCGCAGGGTGATGTTGTCGGCAATGGTGCCGGAGAACAGGAATACATCTTGCAGTACGATGCCGATATGGCTGCGAAGGCTGTAGATGTCGTACTTTTTAATGTCCTGGCCGTCGACGAGTATTTGCCCGCTTTCAGTTTCGTAGAGGCGGTTGAGTATGCTGATAATGGATGTTTTGCCGGCGCCGGTATGGCCTACGATAGCCATTGTTTTGCCGGCAGGCAGTGAAAAGGAGATGCCGCGCAGCACAGGCACACCCGGCTTGTAGCTGAAATGTACATCACGGAATTCTACATTGCCCTTTATAGTTGGGGCTTTCAGGGTGCCGTTATTGGCGAGGTTTTCAGTGCTGTCGAGGACTGAAAATACTCGTTCGCCGGAGATGATACCCATTTGCAGCACATTGAACTTATCGGCCATCATGCGCAGGGGGCGGAAGAGCAGGTTGAGATACATTACAAACGATATGATGACACCGGGAGTAGCGCCAATATGCAGCATACGCGACGCTCCATACCACACCAGCAAACCAAGGGAGCTGGCCAATATGATCTCGACAATAGGGAAGAATACCGAGTATGCAAAGATGCCCTTGATATTTGCATTGCGGTGCTCTTTGTTGATCGCTTTAAACTTGCCCATTTCGCGCGATTCAGCAGCAAAGGCCTGCACGATGTACATACCGGTAAGGTGCTCCTGTGCGAACGCATTGAGTGCGGCAATGGCATTGCGCACCCGCTGAAACGATTTGTTCACAGCCTCCTTGAACCACCAGGTGGCGAGGATAAGCAATGGGAATGGAGCCAGGCATACCAACGTAAGCCGCCAGTCGGTAACCAGCATGACTATGATAATGGAAACGATGGTGAGGATATCAGCAACTATGGAGATAATGCCTTCTGAAAATACGTCGTTGATCGATTCAATGTCATTGATAGTGCGGGTAGTGAGTGTGCCGATGGGCATGGTGTCGTAGAAGGAGATATTCTGAAACAGGATCTTCCGGAATACTGTATTGCGCAGGTCGTTGACCACTGTTTGTCCGAGCCAGTTGGCACTGTAAGCAAACCAGAAGCGCAGGCCGCTCTCTAAAACGAGTATAGCTGCATACACCACACAAAGCCAAATAAGTCCACTCATCAGGCTGTGCGAGATATACTTGTCAACGGATAGCTGGATGAGGTATGGCCTTACCGGAGAGAGCAGTGCCAGGGTAATAGCCAGCGCCATAGCGCGATACAAGGTAGCACTATGTGGTTTGGTGAAAGAGAACAGGCGGCCCAGTAACCGCAGGTCGAAAGCTTTTTTCTTTATCTTCTTGTTGTTGTCTTGTGTCATCCGGTTGCCCGAGTTCTCTGTGGTGATGGTTGGTGTTGGTGAGGGGTATTGTGCTACTAAGGTGCCGGTGTATTTACGGTCATCAGGTACGCTTTGATGAATTCATCGAGCTCACCATCCATTACGGGCTGCACATTGCCTACTTCGTAGTCGGTGCGGTGGTCTTTGATCATCTTGTAGGGGTGGAAGACATAGCTGCGTATCTGCGAGCCCCATTCGATCTTCTTCTTCGATGAGTTGGTGGCATTGAGTATCTCCTGGCGTTTGCGCATTTCCTCCTCATAGAGGCGGCTTTTGAGCATGGTCATGGCCTTTTCGCGGTTTTCGCCCTGTGTGCGGGCCTGCTGACACTCTACTATGATGCCGCTGGGTATGTGTTTCAGGCGCACTGCAGTTTCTACCTTATTCACGTTCTGGCCACCTGAGCCGCCGGAACGGAAGAACGACCATTCGAGATCGGCCGGGCTTACCTGTATATCTATGGTGTCGTCTATAAGCGGGTACACGAATACGGATGCGAATGAGGTGTGCCTGCGGGCATTAGAATCGAAGGGGGAGATGCGTACGAGGCGGTGCACTCCGCTCTCGGCTTTCAGGAGGCCATAAGAGAATGCGCCTTCAAACTCCAGCGTGGCCTGCTTGATGCCGGCGCCATCGCCATATTGCACATCTACTTCGCTCACCTTCCAGCCCTGCTTTTCGCCATACATACGGTACATGCGCATGAGCATTTCGGCCCAGTCCTGGCTTTCTGTGCCACCTGCGCCGCTGTTGATGACCACGATAGCAGGCATCTCGTCTTCAGGCTCATTGAGTGTGGATTTGAACTCGAGTTCATCTACTTCTTTCCGGGCTTTGTCGTATGCGGTATCTACTTCTTCTTCGGTGGCTTCGCCTTCTTTCCAGAAGTCGAACAGCACAGCTGCATCCTCCACCAATGAGTTGGTGCGGTCGAAGAAATCAGCCCAGTATTTATCTATTTTTATTTCTTTAAGTATAGCTGTTGCGCGCACATTATCGTCCCAGAAACCGGGCGATAAGGTAAGCTGCCGGTCATTCTCCATTTTGGCGAGCCGGTCATCCACGCGAAGAAAGCGATGCAGGTGCTGTACCCGGTCCCGCAATTCCTTCAGGTTTTCAATTGTCATAGCGTGCAAAGGTAGGTCAAATGGCTCAATTGCTTAACGGCCTGATAGGTCAAATGGCTCAATGAATGTGCTAATTATTGAATGTGAAGATGTGGGGGATTAGATTCGCAGGATAATAATAGGAGATGAAGCCGGATTGCGATAAAATCCTCAATCATAGATATCCCGTCGGTTGCCGATTGAGATAACGTCTACAATCAACACTTTATCATAAATGTCATAGATGATCCTGTAATCACCCTTTCTTATACGGTAACCTGGTCTGTTTGTGAGTTTTTTGCTTCCATGTGGGCGTGGCTCGTATGCAAGGCCTTCAAGGATATTGATGATCTTTGTTGCGACATTATCGGACAATTTATCCAGTTGCTTTTTCCGCTGATCTTGATAATGTAACCGTATACTTACTCATGCTTTTTTGTTGCGTTTTTTTATATAATCCGCTAACAAAATGCTTTTTTCATTCTTCGCTTTTCCTTCATCATACATGCGAATGTCTTCCAATTCTTCAATTTTATCTAACATGGTTTTATAATCTTTCACAGGTAATACCACGGACACCCGTTTCCCACTTCCATCAACTATATATTGGGCATGAAGCATATAAAAAATGTTTTTGTAAAATTACTAATTATCAAATTTATTTACAAATAGAATTGTCTGTCGAGTTTTGGAGGCCCAATTTTAAATTCAACTGAAACTAATATTGATTTGACATTAATATCCTAAATTGTAGCGTTAATACCTTTTGAAACAATATGCGCGAGGGGCAGTTTATTAAGCAAAACCTGGAGCGGTGGGAAGAATACCAGCAGCCTACCGAAGACCCTGATGAGGTGGCCAAGCGATTCACTTACCTAGTGGATGACCTGTCGTATGCCAAGACGTTTTATACCAACGGGAATACCGCTAGGTATATTAATGGGATCGCGGCAAATATTTACCTCTCTATTTACCGAAACAAAAAAGAAAAAAGACATCGCTTTATCACCTTCTGGACAACAGAACTGCCACTAGTGATCAGGAAGCACCACAAACTGCTGCTGTTTACCTTTATTTTTTTTGTAGCCTTTGCTTTGCTGGGCGTATTTTCGGCCTATAATGATCAGACCTTTGTAAGGGCAGTGCTGGGCGATGGATATGTAGATATGACCGAGCGGAATATAGCTAATGGCGATCCGTTTGGTGTGTATAAGAATGAGAACGATCTGAGCATGTTTGTTCAGATCGCGTTCAATAATATCAAGGTTGCTTTCCTGTGTTATACTATGGGCCTTACGGCGGGAGTGGGCACTTTGTATTTTCTTTTTCAGAACGGGCTGATGGTAGGGGTGTTTGAATTTATGTTCTTTCATCACGGGTTAGGTTTTCAGTCGGTATTGGTCATATTCATTCATGGTACGCTTGAATTGTCCGCGATAGTGATAGCAGGTTGTTCAGGGCTTGTGTTAGGCACTTCGTTACTTTTTCCGGGTACGTATACCCGTATGCAGTCGCTGGGCAATGCTGCGAAAGACAGCATCAAGATCATCATCAGCCTTGTGCCAATATTTATCGTGGCTGCATTCTTTGAAGGTTTTGTGACGCGGCATACGGGTATGCCCTTGTGGCTGAGCCTTACTATTTTGCTGTCATCGGCTGGTTTTATTGTTTGGTATTTCATCATTTTTCCTATCCGTGTAAGTAAGAGAGCAATAGATGAGGCTACACTTTAAAAGGATCGTTTTTGTGATAGTGAGTTTCGGGTGCGTGTACCTGTGGCCGGCCTGTGCGTATGCTGAATACAAGATAGCCCCGGCGCAATGGGAGCAGCTTAAAAGGGATAAGGCATTCACTTATAAAAATGACATAGAAAAGGCACCACAACAAACCGCAGAAAATAATAGCGCTATCATTAAATTTCTGAGGGCTATTGCTCATTTTTTTAGCGATGGTGGCGGGTACTACCTTTTATGGATATTAGCCGCAGGACTTTTGATATGGATGCTGTATAGCTTACTGATCAGTAAAGATATTTTTTTGTTTAGCCGGAAAGCGAAGACGTTTACTCCAGCCGGGCAGCCGGCGGAGGAGGAAGACATCAACAGTGACTGGGCATCGCTGGCCCTACGGGCATCGGCAAATAATGACCTGCGACTGGCAGTAAGGTATAATTATATGCTGTTGCTGCAACTGCTGCAAAAAGGGGAACTGATACAATACCGCAGCGATAAGACCAACTTTGAATATGCCGCCGAACTTGCTGATACTGCCTACAAACAGCCTTTTAAACAGCTATCGCGCCAATATGAATATACCTGGTACGGGAATTATGTGCCAACAACAGCTGCTTATGATGATTATGCGGCAATGCTTCATGAACTTAAAACAAAATTAGGGGCATGAGCAGGCGTATGTACATATTGATACTGGTGTTGCTGCTCTTCTCCGGCTGTGAGGATAAGGAGTCGCAGGAGCGTGCCAAATGGCGGCAAACGCTGGGGCAGGATGATAAACGGCCTTACGGTACATGGCTGGCTCATGAGTCATTGAAATACTATTTTTCAGGAGCGAAGGTGGAAACATTGTCGGGCAAGGCCAGATTCAACAATATGGATGATGTGATGAAATATGCCAATGCCGGAGGCCATGGGTTATTGATATTGGAGGGTTTTGATTTTTATTTGTCTGATGAGGAGTGGAAACAATTGAAGGGTTTTATTAAAGCCGGCAATGAAGTGTTTATATTCAGTAATGTACTGGATAATAAGATAGAGCAGGACCTGCAATGCTATATGAAGAACAACGAAACCGGAAAATTTAGGTTTCTCACTTCTGACAGAGACCTGGATAATAAGTTTGTATTAAGCCTGCAAAATAATAGAGCTACCGATTACGGCTATACGGGGCGCAATCTTAAGGGTTATTTTCACGTACCTGTGGATGCGCCGGATACTGTACAGAGAAATACGGATGATACTGATAGTGCTATAAAATACAGCGAATGGCCTTACCCGGATACATTGGGGTATGCACAAACTGAGCCTGACTTTATTCGGTACCGCCTGGGCGAAGGGCATCTGACGTTGCATGCCGCGCCACTGGTATTAAGCAACTATTTTTTGCTGCAGGATGGCAATGAACAGTATCTTACCGGTATCTGGCAAACGCTGCCTGAGAACGTCACTCATGTATACTGGGTCACTTATGGCAACCGCACTCAGAGGTCTTCCGGTATGAGTGTATTGTGGAAATACCCGGCTACGAAGTACGCAATACTGTTGGCGTTGCTGGCTTTACTGGTTTATGTATTGTTTGAAGGGAAGAGAAAGCAGCGGATCATACCGGTGATAGCGCCATTGCGGAATGACTCAGTGTCTTTTGTGGAAACTGTGGGCAGGCTGTATTACAATAAAGGTAATCATGCCAACCTGGCAGCAAAAATGACCCTGCAGTTCCTGGAGTGGGTGCGTACACACTATTACCTGAACACTAACTTGCTCAATGAGGAATTTATCATGCAACTGGCAATGAAGTCGGGGCATACAGAAGCTACGGTGCGAGGGCTAATGGACATAATACATGAAGTGCGCATGGGTACTGCGCTTGTAGATGACGCTTATCTTTACCAATTATACAGTACGATTCAGCAATTTTATAAAAACGAAGTGTAATGGAAACACCGGAACAGGAAAATGTAGCACAGGCGGGCAATAGCCCACTGGCAGATCTTGTAACACAGATACAGGAGCGCATAGGCGAAGTAATCGTAGGGCAACATGCCATGATCGAACAGTTGCTGGCCGGCCTGCTGGCCGATGGCCATATACTGATAGAGGGTGTGCCCGGTGTGGCTAAAACCCTTACCGCAAAGCTGCTGTCGAAACTCATAGATACCAGCTTCTCGCGGTTGCAGTTCACGCCCGACCTGATGCCCAGTGATGTGCTGGGGTCAACGATATTTAATCCGCAAACTTCAACGTTTCAGTTCAGGGCAGGGCCTATATTCAGCAACATAGTGCTGATAGATGAGATCAACCGTGCGCCTGCCAAGACGCAGGCAGCCCTCTTTGAGGTAATGGAAGAGCGGCAGGTGACGGTAGATGGCCAGACACATAAAATGAGGTCGCCCTTTATGGTGGTAGCTACACAGAACCCGGTGGAGCATGAAGGTACGTACCGATTGCCGGAGGCTCAGTTGGACCGCTTCCTGATGAAGATAACTGTGGGTTACCCAACGCTGGAAGAAGAGATAAAAATATTGGAAAAGCACAATGGCCATGTAATGGCAGAACTGCTGAATAGTATACAACCTATGGTAACCCCAGAAGTGCTGGCGCAGGCAAGGGCCAGTGTGGCGAAGGTGCATATAGAACCCAAACTGCTGGAATTCATTGCCAAAATTACCTGGGAGACCCGGAACGACAGGTCGTTGTACCTTGGGGCATCGCCGAGGGCATCTATAGCATTGTTGCAGATTGCCAAGGCTTTTAGTGTATTGCGTGGCCGGGACTTCGTGATACCTGAAGACATACTACAGGCTGCGCCACCTGTGCTGCGCCACCGTGTGGGACTCACACCTGACCGTGAGATGGAAGGCGCTACCACCGATGATGTAGTGAAGGAGATACTGGCGAGGATGGAGATACCAAGGTGATTTGGTTAATTGTTGGTAAGTTGACAGGTTAATCCTCCTTCGCTAAAGCTATGGCGGACTAGGTAAGTTGATGGAAAAATAATTGAATTGAAATTTATTAGGAAATATATCGGTGATCTGTTCGTTTGCAGGAGATGGTTCCTGCTGATGGGCGGCTTTGTGCTGTTGTTGTTCACTGCTTTTTTTGTTCATTTTCTGCTGGCGTTTGTGTTGTTTGGTTTGGTTATGGCATTGTTGTTCACAGCGATCGATTATTGTTTGTTGTTTTTTGTGAAGGGGGCAGTTAAGGCTAATCGTATCATTGCCCCAAGGTTGAGCCTGGGCGATGAGAATGTAGTGGGTATTTCTTTGTTTAACACGTTTCCTTTCAGGGTGGGTGCCACATTTATAGATGAACTGCCGGTCCAGTTTCAGCAGCGAAATTTTAGCGTACAAGCCACAATAAAATATAATGGCCGGGAAACGATCGCTTACTCATTGCGGCCGCTATCGCGCGGTGAGTATGGCTTTGGGTATCTGCTGGCGTATGTATCGAGCCCATTAGGGTTATTGAAAAGAAGAATGAGGGTTGCGGATCCGGTAGTAGTGAAAGTGTACCCATCGTACCAGCAGTTGAGGAAGTATCAATTGCTCGCTATCAGTAATAATGTGCTTGCCGGTATGAAAAAGATACGCAGGCTGGGACATAGTATGGAGTTTGAAAAAATAAAGGACTATGTGCAGGGGGATGATATGCGTACCATCAACTGGAAGGCCACGGCCCGCAGCGCCAGCCTGATGGTGAATACTTACACCGATACCAGGCAGCAGCAGATATACTGCCTGATAGACAAAGGGCGCAATATGAAAATGCCTTTTGAAGGAATGACGCTGCTGGACCACTCGGTCAACGCCAGCCTGGCACTGCTTAATGTAGCTTTGCTAAAGCAAGACAGGGCCGGGCTGATCACGTTCTCTAATAAAGTGAATGATATCATTGTTGCCGACCGGAGGAATGATCAGTTGCACCGGATCGTGGAGACATTGTACAAGCAGCAAACACAATTTAAGGAGAGCGATCACGAAGCATTGTGGGGTGCTGTACATAAGAACATTACGCAGCGCAGCCTTGTACTGTTGTTTACCAACTTTGAAACCTTTTCGTCGCTTGAACGACAATTGCCCTTCCTGAAGAAAACGGCACAGCGGCATCTTACCTGTGTTATCTTTTTTCAGAACACATTGCTGAAAGAATTGCATGAAGCCAACCCCGACAATATAGAAGGCATCTATATCAAAACCATTGCCGACCAGTTTGACCTGGAGAAGCGGCAGATAGTGAAGGAATTGCGCCGCCATGGTATCCTTTCTATATTGACCACACCGCAAAATCTATCGGTAGATGTGATCAACAAATACCTGGAATTGAAGGCGAGGCAAATGGTATAGCCGTTTTAATGTGTACTCTGGTTTTTCAGGAATAGATACATGCGATATTATTTTATTCATTTCTCACCCAAGATATCCCCCTTTTTTTACGTCTATATTATTGTAACCATGTTCTAAATAGCCCAAAACTAACCTCATGATCAAGAAAAGTATCCACTTTATTATTGCTTGCGTTATCCTGTTTTCCTCAGCCTGCAAAAAAGGCGACCAAGGTGCCACCGGTGCTACCGGGCCTGCAGGGCCTACCTTTACAGGGGCCATTGCCGGGCATGTGAGCTTATATGACAGCTATGGAGTAAGGCAACTGGACGGACTGAATACGGTGCAACTTACATTGAAGGGTGGTGCTACCGCTACCGCGGATGTGAATGGCTTTTTTGTCTTTAATAAAGTAACGACCGGAACCTATAGCATCAGTGCTGCGGGCAATGGCCTTGGCGCTACAACGGTGAATAATGTTAATTTTCTCAACGATACTACTTACCAGGATATCAGGCTCTCCGAGCTGCCCAATTTTGATATCTCCACGTTCTCTTCGATGTACAATACGGGGTCTTCAAATGATTCATTGATCATGACCTTTCCGGCAGATCCGAAGGCAAGGAACCTGATCATTTTTGTCAATGATAAATTGCCAGTGAATAACTCCCCGGAAAACTACCGTTTGGCGTATATCAAACCTATACCGACTACCTGGGGCGCTAATACGACAATGATATTTCGTGTGCCCGAGGCGGATCTGAGTGGCGTGAATATATTCTACGGGGAAAAGGTGTATTATGCAGTGTACAGTTATGTGGTGAATGACGCGTCGGTGTATACGGATGAGGCTACCGGTAAAAGTGTGTATACAGCAGTTGGTGCCGGTCTTCTAGATTCAACTATTGCTCCTTAGCGTTTAACCATTAATCTGATTTTTATGAAAAGGAAATTTATGCTTTCTGTTGTCGGTTTGAGTATGTATGTATTGCAAGGGTATGGGCAAGCGACATTCAATACGCACGATTCTGTGGATATCAATAACATTACTGCCAGGATATTGGTGCACGGTGATATGTTCTGGGATCCTTTGGGAGAGGTAGCCAGCACGCAATATCCGGCGCATTCGGGTAAAAGCGTGAATTTTACCAGCGCACTATGGATGAGTGGTTATGATGCAGGCGGCGCCCTGCATGTGGCGGCGCAAACCTACAGGCAGGATGGTAATGACTACTGGCCGGGCCCGCTGGATGGCAGCGATACGCTCACCTATGCTACATCGCACGACTGGGCTAAGATATGGAAGGTGAACCAGACAGATATTGCCTACTTTCTCTCTTTATCATCCCATACTACAACGAATACACCGGGTGCAATTCTTACCTGGCCCGGGAAAGGAAATACTTATGCACAAGGGAATGCTGCCGCTGCCCTTACTGTGTCTACAGATATGGCGCCATTTGTGGACCTGAATGGCAATGGTATCTATGAGCCATTACTCGGTGAGTACCCGGCTATAAAGGGCGATCAAGCGCTGTGGTGGGTATTCAGTGATAACGGGCCGGTACATACACAAAGCAAGGGCAAGCCTTTGGGTGTAGAAGTACATGCTATGGCGTATGGCATTCACCGTGGCACACTGATAGATAATGTGGTTTACTTCGACTATACTGTAATTAATAAGTCGGCAAACGATTATCACGATTTTCGGCTGGCGTTATTTGATGATGCCGACCTGGGCTGGTATCTTGATGATTTTATAGGGTTTGATTCGTTGCACAGGATGGGGATCGTATATAATGGTACAGATGATGATGGCTTGGGTGGTGGCCACCCGCATAACTCATATGGCGTTGATCCTCCGCAAATGGGTATGACCTTCGTAGTATTGCCGGAAGATGAACCCGGTGCAAAAGTGCCATTGGGTAATTTTGACTATTATAATAATGATATGTCAACGGCCGGGAATCCGAGCACAGACACCCAGATCAATAACTATATGCGCGGAATGATCAGGAATGGGGTACATTTTTCGGATGACTTCCAGGGTGCGGGTGTACCAAGTGGCGGTTATGATTCGGGTAGGGATGTCAATTATGTTTTTCCCGGAGATCCTTCAATAACAACACAGTGGTCGGAATGTGTAAGTAATAATAATCCGGGAGACAGACGATTCATTTTGTCGAGTAATGACTTTGCGCTCACAGCGGGTAGCTCGCAGCATATAGTGCTGGCTATGGTGGTGGCAGATTCGGCAGGTGGCTGTCCTGATTCCAGCTTTACGAAGATCAAGATAGTGGCTGATACTGCATGGGCAGAATATCACAGTGAAGTGGCGGCGGGTGTTGGTAAAACAGTAAAGCCGGAGGTGTTGAAGATATACCCTAACCCCGCACATGACAGGTTAATAATAGAAAGCGGATATTATGCGCAAGGTGGTGAAAGTATTACGATTTACAACTCCATAGGGCAGGTTATGAATGTGCCTGTGAGCAAGAATAACAAAGGATACGAAGCCGATGTTAGTCAACTGCCACCGGGGTTGTACAATGTTTTATGTATGCAGAATGGGGTTGTGCGGTCAAGTAAGTTTATTAAACAATGATAGTGCCCCTCGTGGAGAATATACCTTTTTTCTAAAGAGTGCTTTCTGCGTTTGTTTTTGGTTAGCCCGTATTTTTTGAAATACGGGCTTTTTTCATTTATCTTTCAGCATAAAATGCATCAATGGAGGTCATCAAAAAACTTTACAGGCTTATACTGTATTCGATCCCGGTTATCAGCTTTTTGCTGCACTTCCATGTTTTTAACATGGACCTCGTTGGTATTCATGTGTGGCGGCAAACAGAGACTCAGACGACCATTAATAATTTTTATCATGAAGATATGAACATTCTAAATCCCCGTTTCAATGAACACCCTGATACGAGCAGGCTGCACCGGATGGAGTTTCCGGTAATGCAATGGTTATTTGCTTTGTTTTATAAACTATTTGGGTCTCATATTATCATCAGCAGGCTACTGACATTCATTATAGGCCTCTTCTCTGTATATGGAATGTATAAATTATGCTATAGTATTTCACACAATAAGGTTGTGGCAACGCTATGTGGCTGGTGTTTTAATTTTTCTCCTGTGTTTTATTATTACACTGTAAATCCTATGCCGGATAACATGGCCTTGTGTTGTGGAATATGGAGCATTGGCCATTTTTATAATTATATCAATTCAGGTAAAATCAAGTATGTAGTATGGAGCGCGATGTTTTTATGCCTGGCTACAATGTCAAAGCTTCCGTTTGTTATTTATGCGTCTTTTATTGCTACATTTTTGTTGATGGAATTGATAAAGAAAAACCTTTCATTTAGAAGCGCACTAAAAATAGGTTCAATTTATTTGGTTTGTATTCTTCCTGCGGCTGCATGGTACGTATGGGTTATTCCTGGTTGGGTAATTGGAGCGGTACATGGTGTTTTTGATCAATCGCTAAACCACCCGGTGATATCAAATGTTATTTTTGGAACGTTAGTATCTGTATTGCCTGAATTGGTAGTGAATTATGCATCAGTTCTTTTTTTTCTTACCGGATTTTATGTGATCTATTATTGCAGGCTCTATAAGAGAAGATACTTTTTACCGTTTGCTGTTTGGGGGATAATAATCGGCCTGTATTTTTTGTTCGAAATGAATATTATAGACCTTGTGCATGACTATTACTTGTTCCCGTTTTTGCCGCCGGTTTTTATTTTAGTGGGCTATGGAGGGAATTATTTAATGAGAAGGGCTAATTTTTTGAAGTATGTCGCGCTCCTTTGTCTTATTTTATTACCATTGACGGCCTATCTCAGGGCGGACAGCAGATGGGATACAGGAAAACCCGGTTTTAATGCAGCATATTACAAGTATAAGGATGAATTGCGTAACCTTACTCCAAAAGATGCTTTATGTGTGGTTGGGTATGATGAATCGCACTACATACTTTTGTATTATATCGATCGTAAGGGCTGGGCTTTTGATAAAAGTTGGTTTGATTTAAAGGTTTTGGAATATTATATCAGCAAAGGAGCTACCTATATTTTCCTGGATGACGACGTTGAAAACATAAAAGGGGTAAGAAATCATCTCGGAGAGAAAGTATTTGATAAAGAGACGTTGAGGGTTTATAAACTAAAATAGCGAAATTCGCATTCATGTTGAAGTGGGGACCATTTTTTTTAAGTTTTTGTTTTTTCCTGTGCGCGGGCTCTTGTAAGAAAGATCTCCTGCATTTGCAAAAGGTACAGCAGCTAACCAGCAATACGACGACACCGATAAACAACATCAGGTTTATTGGCGCGGATATTTGCATTGCCGCTGCAGGTGTGAAATACCAACAATCTGTAGTTCTGAGGTCGGCTGATGGAGGTTATACCTGGAATTCAACTTCATACCCGGCTGCCCCTAAAGCCATGTATGGAATGTGCATTTCGCCTTCAAGTACTATGTACTTGTGTGGTATAGATGGAGATGTACTGTATTCAAAGGATTCAGGAAAGTCGTGGCAGTTCAGCCGCGTGAATGATTGGTTGTATTACATAAGTATGTCCTTCCCGACAAAGGATACGGGAATTCTGGTCAACACTATCTTGCAGCGACAAAGCACAATAACAAGGATCGATTCTGGCTTTAATATCATTGACGAACAGACATTTTTATTTGGGTTAAATAATATTTACATGGTGAATGCCACAACCGGCTATGTGATAGGTTATGGTACCGTGATGAAAACCATAGACAGGGGCACTACCTGGCTGGTGCAGGATGTAGCTAATGATAACTTTATGTCTATGGATATTCATGGTAATGAGATATGGATGTGTGGGTATGCAGGTAGTGTGTATCATACTACTGATGGTGGTGTGCACTGGCAAAGACAAAGGAATGGCAATGACCTTACATTGCCCAGGTATGACCTGCTTGATATTAAATTTAAAGATGAGCAAAATGGCTGGGCTGTATGCGATGATGGCAAAATGCTGCACTCTGATGATGGCGGTAATCACTGGGAAGAATATGACCGGTTTACTACCAGTGCCCTAAGAAGCATTGCTATATGCCCTAATAATGACTTGCTGGTGGCAGGAGACAATGGCTCGATCTTTAGGATAACGCCGTAATGATCTAGAAGCCCATACCCATTCCGAATTCAGCAAACTCAGCGACAGACAAATGTGTCTTTAAAAAGCCACACAGGAATAATTCTTTGATGGGGCCGTGTTCTTTTTGCACGAGGTAGAGATTACCTCCCAGCTTTTCATAGTAGATACCTTCTGTCTGGAAAGCCTGGTGCAGGTAGTAGCCCACCTGCAATACTACACCCACACGTCCGAGTAAAAATTCATTCCCGACGAAAACAGCGCTTTTATAGGAGTGCTGTGCTTCTGTGCCCGGCTGAATGAAGCCTATGTTATTGCGCAGGTAATCATAGATGTTGGTGTGGTACGAATAATCTAAACCCGCAAATGCTTTGTTTTTGCTGATCCATCTTTTGCTTACATAGCCGGTGGCGATGTAGATAGGATATACAGGCCCCAGTGGAGCATTTGATTCATCAAAAGCCATTGAAAGACGGAACTGGAAGAGCCACCTGTTCTTCAATGGCTTCAAATCACGTACTATATGCATTGGGTGCGATGTGGTGGGGAAATACTTTACGCCTACATGAAAGCCGGCAAGGTTGATGCCGAGGTTCGGTTGGTGATAGGAGGCGTCTGATATATGAGAGAAGTTCGCACCCAGCTGCACATCCCAGTGTTGGTTGATATGGTAGCGAATATCTGTCATGAAGGAGGCGTAATCATTGACATTGCTGCCGATGGCATTATTCATGGTGTCAAAGGGGTGTAAGCGCGAATAGGCCCTTGTAACATAACCGACGCCGTCGCCAATGCGGATGGTCCATTCCAGCTTTTTGCCGGTGATGAGCGGTATGGTGATATTTGGGAAGATGCTGAAACAACGGCCATAAACGGAGTCTATGCCATAATTGGTGTATGCGAAGCCTATGCCTACAATTGGGTATTTACGCCGCTGCTGCCAGTCTTTTTTGCCGTAGGTCTTCCATTGCAGATTGATGTCGGTACCGGTAGTGAGATCAGGGATAGGGAGGTGGAATTTTGCAGTATGTTTGATCACTTTACCTTCAAAGGCATTGACCTCTACGCCAAAGCCTGCAAGTGCACTCGCCTCCTGTGCTGAGCCGGAAGCGTGCATCACCAACAAAAAAATAAAGAGAAATAATATCCTGGGCATTTCTGAAAGAGCAAGCAAATATAACTACTTTTATATACCAAAAAAGACGCTAAAGTAAGGCGGCAATATCAATAAACATCCTTTAATGAACAAAAATATCTTCTCATTAGTTTCCTGTTTCCTGATATGCGTAGTGATGCTGCAATACCGGGTGTCTTACTCGGATATGAAACAGGGCAACCCACCCTTGAAGATAACGGAATGGGATGCCCTGGGGTACTACCTTTATTTGCCGTCTATTCTTATGTACCATGATTACAAGCAGCTGAAATGGCTGCCTGCTATTGATCAGAAGTATGGAATGAGCGGAGGAACAGGCTACCCGGCCATAAAGCAGGATAACGGAGACTACACCTTTAAATACCTGGGCGGGGTAGCCTTGCTGGAAAGCCCTTTTTTCTTCATCGGCGACCGGGTGGCGAAGCATTATCACTATCCACCGGATGGATTTTCGCCGCCCTACCAGTATGCGATTACGTTTGGGGTGTTGCTTTATTGCATCCTGGGAATATTCCTGCTACGAAAGATATTACTGATGTTCTTCTCGGATGCTACCACGGCATTAACACTGCTGGCGGTGTGCCTCGCTACTAACTTTATTGAGTATGCCGCTATCGAGAACGGGCAGAGCCATGCGTTTATTTTTCCGCTTTATATAGTGGTGCTGTATGCAACCATAAGATGGCACAGGAAGCCAACCATTGGCGTTGCTGCCCTTGCCGGGTATATTATAGGGCTGGCGATGATGTGCCGGCCTACGGAGGCTATTATGCTGTTCATTCCGCTGCTGTGGGATACGCAAACCAAAGAAAGCGCAACGCAAAAATGGCAGATGGTAAAAGCGCATAAGAGCCATGTAGCAGTGGCTATTGTGTGTGGATTGATAGGAATTTTGCCCCAACTGATCTATTGGAAGCTGAGCACAGGATCATTCATTTTTGACGTAGGCAGCAGTTGGGATTTTCTGTCGCCGCATTTCAGGGTGTTGTTCGGGTGGGAGAAAGGATGGTTTATTTATACGCCGATCACTGTCTTCTTTATTGTGGGTATGTTCTTTATCCGGAAATATCCGTTCCGCAAGGCGGTACTGTGGTTCTGCATCCTTAATATCTACATCATCATAGGCTGGCGCGACTGGCATTATGGTGGCAGCTATTCCACACGGGCGTTGATGCAGAGCTATCCTGTGTTTGCACTGCCGTTTGCTGCTTTTGTAGAGCAGATGCAAAGAAAATGGAAGTGGCTTTTTTATGTGGTGTGCCTTTATCTTATCGGTGTTAATCTTTTCCAGATCACACAGTACAGGAGCGAGGTAATACGCTATGATGAAAATAGCAGGGCTTACTATGGAAGGATATATTTAAACCCGAACCCTACACCGCTGGATATGAGCCTGCTCGATGATAAAGAGATGATCAACGAGCATAAATATTCGCTGAAGAAAACCATTTTGGTAGATACACCCACAAAGGTTTCCTTTCAGTACGGTGGGTTGGGCTTGCTCTATACTACGAAGGTGAGCGACATTAATAGCGATCCGGTAAAGGAGAGGTGGCTGAAGGTGGAAAGCAGCATATTGGCCCCGCATTGCCTGTGGCAAACCTATCTGAACGCAGACCTGAAGATGGGCGACTCTGTGAAGCATACGAGAGTTCGATTGTTCCGGCCATTGGCAAAGGACTCCCTGGCAAACGAGTACTGTTTTTATTTGAGCATACCTGCAGAATATGATCAAGGGGTGCTGAGTGTATATCTTTCCTCTCCTTTCAATTTTGAAGGGGTTGTGAAAAGGTTAAAGATCAGTGAATTTGAAAGTAGTATGACGGATGAATAGATCAGTGCATCCGGTCGCCACGGGGTGTGAGCTGCAGCAGCACCTGTTCTTCTGCTTTGAGCCATTGCTGCCAGGTAGAGCGGACGATATTCTCAGGGTAGTATAATGTGGCCAGGTCAATAAACAGCCGATAGTGGCCGGCCTCAGATACCATGAACTTATAGTAGAAATTACGGAGCTTCTCATCTTCCAGGTTTTCTGACAGCAGGCGAAAACGCTCACAACTTCGGGCTTCTATCAGGGCGCAGATCAATAACCTGTGTAATAATTTATCTTCTGACGGCCCCTTTTTTGGTTCCTGCTGTAGCAGCAGGTTTACATATTCATCTTTGCGCGATTGGCCCAGCGTATAGCCACGTTTCTTCATTTCCGCAAATACCATGCGAAAGTGTCCCCATTCTTCGGTTACTATTGGGGCCAGCGCTGCAACCAGTTCCGTTTTTTCGCAGTAGCGCAGTATCAGCGAGATACATTGTGTGGCGGCTTTTTGCTCGCAGAATGCATGGTCACGCAGTATCTCTTCGAGAGATACTGCGGCCAGGTCGGCCCAGCGGGGATCGGTGGGCAGTGTGAGTCCGAGAATAGTGTTTTCAGATGTACTCATTATATTTTGAATGATTTTAACCGTGCGTTTTCCTGCACATTGCCGGTGCGTTTTAATACACCCCAACTTTGCAACTGGCCCCTTATGGCCCTTCTTATTGATTTATAAAGAATATACAGCATCAGCCAGCGATATACGATACGTTGAGGTATCAGCCATACCAGCTTCAGCATATTTTCTTTTTCAAATGCAAAAGCGAGTATGGCTACCGATAGGTCTATAAGCATGAACAGGCAATAATAAAGCAATATTATAGCGCCATTGCCGGTGAAGATGCCGACGAACATAAATACATCTGCAAGAGGGGCTATAAGGGGTATTAGTATCTGGAATACGAGGATATTGGGTAATGCCACCAAGCCTAGTGTGCCGTAATCACTGTTGAACAGGGCATCCCTGTTTTTCCAAAAAGATTGCATCACGCCAAAGCTCCACCTGAAGCGTTGTTTCAGGAACTGGTTGAGTGTTTCGGGTACTTCAGTGAGGGCTATAGCGTCATTCTCGTTTTTGATGAGGTAGCCCGCGCGGAGCATACGCATAGTGAGGTCGCAATCCTCGGCGAATGTATCGCTTGTAAATCCTCCGGCATCCTCTATCGCTTTTTTTCTGAATAGTCCGATGGCGCCGGGTACTACTGTAATAGCGTTGACGCTTGCAAAAGCATTCCGGTCGAAGTTTTGGCTGGTTATATATTCTATACTTTGCCAGCGGGTGAGGATATTCACTTCGTTCACCACTTTTACGTTGCCTGCTGCTGCGCCCACCTGATCATCCGCAAAATGCCTGATGAGCAGGTGCAGTGCATCTGCTGCTATATTGGTATCGGCATCTACGCACAGTACATATTCAGCGTCCGTTTGCGCTATTCCATAGTTGAGGGCAGAGGCTTTTCCGCCATTTGTCTTAGTGAGTACTCTTATACGTTTATCTTCTTTGAATGTTGAAGAGACTTTTTCGTAGGTGCTGTCCTTACTGCCATCGTCGATAAAAAGTATATCGAAATTAGGGTAGTCGCTTTTCAGCAAGTTATTGAGTGATCTCACCGCATTCACCTCTTCGTTGTAGGCAGGCACTATGATGCTCACCTTTGGTGTGGTGGATAGCGGGGGCAATTTGTTCTTACGCTCTCTCCAGTACTCTTTAGTAGCAAAGTAAGCGAGTACCAGTATGCGGGCTATAGAAATAATGATGCAGGTGATGAATATATAAAACAGGATATTCGCCAGCCAGTAGGCAGCCTCGGCCATGTAATAACTGAACTGTATGTAGTAATAGCTATTGTTCTTAGGTACAGCAGGCATCAGTTGCGCACGGGTTTCACCAACAAGGTCTGCCACTGTGGTGAAGGTGTATCCTTTGTCTTTAAAATATTTGATGATGCGTGGCAAAGCGATAACTGTCTGTTCTCTGTTCCCTCCTGCATCGTGTAGGAGTATGATGTTGCCCAGTTGTTCCTGTCGCACTACACCGTTAAAGATGGTATCGGCGGTAACGCCCTTCTCCCAGTCGTTGGGATCTATGGATTCGCCTACGGTGAGGTATTTGTTGTCCTTTGCAAAGGCAACCGGCTCCAGCTCCTGCATGGTCTCCGGCTCCGAGTCGGCATTGTATGGCGCCCTGAAGAGTACTGTGGAGTGGCCCGTGATGCTTTCGAGCAGCAGTCTGGTGCTGTTGAGTTCCAGAAGGGCACGTTTCTGTGTTATTTCCGCTATGTTGGGATGGGTGAATGTATGATTGCCTATCTCAAATCCTTCGTTGTATATCCTTTTTACGATCGGTATGTTGTTTAGCGCATTGTAGCCTATCATAAAAAACACAGCGGGTACATGCTCCTTGCTGAGGATGTCAATGATCTGTGGTGTGTATTTTTCATCAGGCCCATCATCGAATGAGAGTACCACTTTTTTAGGTTTCTTGCCATACTTTTTGATCACAAATATGGACGGCATACTTTCATATACCTCATTTGTTATCAGGTCTTCGGCAGTATCTACAGTCGGATCAATTCTACCTGCCTTGGGCGTGGTGAGCACGTCCAATATTTCGCCCTCGCCAATGTAGTCTACATCATAGCTGATCTGTACATTGCGGAGTGCATCGTATTTAAAGGAGTCTACAGCTTTATCGCTCAGGTCTTTATTGTAGAAGGTCCACAAGCGGGTATCAGCAGAGCCTAATCGCCACAGCGCCACGCCGCCCAGCTCATACTCCGATGCAAACCGCATGGTATTGAAATTGGTAGCAGCATCGGTGAAGTAGACTGTATGAGGTATGCCACTTTCGTCGTCGTATTGATAACTGAGATTATATGATGCAGAGTCAAAAACCACTTTGGCATCCGACTCGCTGGCAATGCTCAACGCCTCGGCATAGGTCACATCCGATCCCTTGCTGCCTTTACCCCAGTCGTATCCGTAGCCGGCTATTGCCAGTATCAGTTTATCAGGGTCTATCTGGTTCACCGCTTCGTCCAGCGCGGCTTGTATCCATTTTTGGGAACACACCGGGCCGGGCACGCTGGCACTATTGTATTCGTCATAGGCCATCAGGAAGAGGTAGTCGTTGTATTTGGCCAGTTCCTTATAGTTGTAATCAGAGTTGAACGGGGATACATCCTGGGTGACAAGCAAATGCAAGGGATGCATGCGGCCGTAGAGCTCCTTCATAAAATTGACAAGTGGCTCATCAGCGCTTTCCTGAAGTTCCTCAAAGTCAATATTGACACCGGCAAAATGATTTTGCCGAATGACTGCAACGATCTCATTGATGAGCCGGGTTCTTTTGGCCGGGTCATTGAGTATGCGATGGAGAATGGCGCCATTAAAGTCATCGCCTGAGAAATTGGAGATCACGGCCACTACCGGCACGCCTGAAGCCTTAATGATCTCTGATCCCCTGATGTCATTATTTACGTAAACGGTGTCTGCTACCGAGTCTATGGTCATCCACAGCGGCAGCAGCATGTTGAGGTCAGACACATTGTTCTTTAATGAAAAATAGGCTTGTTCATCACTGGCATCATAGAATGCGGCACGTACAGCCGCCGCAATGGGGTGCAAGCTATCAGCCTTGCTTACATAGCGTATATGTTTTGTCTGTGCTTCTTTGCCATTGATATATTTTGCAAATCCCCCATATTTTTTATCTATTGCATTTATCGCGGCATTTTTGCCATTATCCATCATTGCCGAGTATGGGGCATTTACACTTTTTAATTGGGGTACGGCAGGTACAAATACATCTTTAAGTATCGCCACACCCAATATGACTGTGAGCAGCGTAATAATAAATAATACAATGCGGAACGCCCATTTAAAGCGCTGCCAGCGGGTAGGTGATTGGGTCAGAAATACTTGTTTGTGTGGGTCGGCCATGGGATGCAAAGATAACAGGCAGTTTTTAGCCCACAACAGAAGTATTAACAGGCATTATTTTTTGGATACAAACTTCTTTCTTATTTTTGCTATATGAATAGTGGACAGGAATTCCGGCCCGGTATACAGTGGCAAACAGAAGAAAGGGAAGATGTAGCCATCATCGAGGAGGCATCACATAATCTCATTGTGTGGAATGATGATGTGAATACATTTGATTGGGTTATTGAGTCGCTGGTAGATGTATGCGGGCACGAATCGATGCAGGCAGAACAATGCGCATTAATTATACATCATAAAGGCAAGTGCGGAGTGAAAAAGGGTAGTTTTGACGATTTGCGCCCCCAGGCCGAGCAACTGATAGATCGGGGTATTCAGGCTACTATTGACTACTGATCAGGCAAAAATCAACCAATACGCGGTCGCGGAAAAACAGTCTTAGTACATTGTGCTGAAAAGCATAGTGTATTTCCTGCGTGTTTTCCCTGATGCTCATATCCCTTGGCATACCCAATAGCTTCATGGCTTGCCCAATATCGGTAGTGCCTGATATTAACAGGCTTTGTTGTTTCTTGTCAAACACACTTTTTGCGGAAGGGTCGCCTTTAAAAGAAAATTTTGAAAGTAAGGCAGACTTGTTATCCCAGCTTACAACGAGATTAGTGGCGCCATTGCTGTAATACCACTTTGTTGATTTTTTATTCTCTTCTATTTTGGCCGGTTTGCCAAACATGTGCGTCACATTCTCCATGGTAGTGGCTCCCGGCATTAGTTTCACCAGCGACATAAGGTCTCCGGGAGTGTTATCAGTAGCCTTGCATGATGTGCTGATCATAAAAAATATTGCCATCACCACAAAAATCACTCTCTTCAATTGCTTCATGATCTGTACTTTTACCTGTGATAGAATAACGTCTGTTTTCTAAATTTAGTATATATTACCGAATATAACAACTTTTTATTCCGGCACATGGGCAAACCTCAAAAAAAATCTCAAAATATCGTTCTCTCGGCTGTGTTGCTCGCAGCCATATCTTCCTGCGCCAGTCACAACGATGATTGGAGCTATGGCAAGGATGCAACCGGCCACACTCATGATACTGCTATTTACCGTAATGGAGGGTATCATTATTACCGCTATTATGGCGGCGGATGGTACCTGCTTCAAAGAAACAACATGATCAATACGGGTGCCTATGCTCCCGCAGCCTCCTCCGAGATCGGCAACCCGTCGTTTAGCCCGAGAGCTGCGTCAGGAGGCATCAGGTCGGGTGGGTTCGGCGAATCCGCACACGGAGCTTCGGGAGGGGAGTAAAAAATTTCATGCCAACTATAGTCATTCATGCAACGACATACCATTACCCCAAGAAAAGACTGGGAGCAAAAAGTAAAAGACCAGGGATTCCTGTTCTATAAAAATGAGTCTTATTACAGCGAAACCGCTGCCTATGAGTTTACTGCCGCAGAGGTGGACCTGATAGAAGCCGCAACAGCTGATATATTTGAGAAATGCATTGCCGTAGTGGATCACGTGATCAAAAATGATCTTTGGGACAAATTCTTTATCCCGAAGGAATATGTTGATCTTATCAAATGGTCGTGGAACGAGGATATGCCCAGCTTTTATGGCCGAATGGATCTTGCGTATAACAATGGTGACATCAAACTGCTGGAATTTAATGCTGATACCCCTACATCGCTGCTGGAGGCCAGCGTGATACAATGGTACTGGCTACAGGACTATGACAGCAAACTGGACCAATTCAACTCGATACATGAAAAACTGATGGCACACATGAAAGTATGTGCGCCTTATTTCTATGCCCCGAATGTGCTCACCTGTGCCTGTGCCGGCGACAACCTTGAAGACCTCATGACCACAAAGTATATGCAGGATGTGGCCGACCAGGCAGGCTTGCATACCGACTTCATGTATATGAATGAAATAGGTGTGGATGATAAAGGTGAATTTTATAAAACAGATGGCACAGCACTGGGTAATATCTTCAAGCTATATCCTTATGAATGGATGTTTCATGAAGAATTTGGCAAGTGCATGCCCGGCAGCAGGGAAAGTACGATGTGGATAGAACCCGCGTACAAAGCACTATGGAGCAATAAAATGTTACTGGTATACCTGCATGAGTTGTTCCCGGATTGCGAGTATATATTGCCGGCCACATATCGTGCCACAGAGGTGGTGTACCAGCCAGGCCGGTACGTGCAGAAGCCGGTATATTCAAGAGAAGGGAGTAATGTGAAGATCGTGAAGAATGGTGAGGTGATAGAGCAGACCGATGGTGAATACGGTGAAGAAGGCTTTGTGATACAAGACTACGCCGAGCTGCCCGATTTTGACGGCAACCACCCTGTAATAGGTAGCTGGCTGATAGGCGGTGTACCTGCAGGTATGGGCATCCGTGAGTCAGACGGGCTGATCACTAATAATACAAGCAGATTTGTACCTCATTTTTTTAAACCTTAATTCGCATCAATGAAAGAGCATCATTACACGCTAAAAGTAACCTGGACGGGCAACCGTGGCGAGGGTACAACAGGATATACTGCCTACGACAGGAACCACACCATTTCTGCCGACAATAAGCCGGATATATTAGGCTCGGCAGATGCACCGTTTCGTGGTGATATTAGTAAATACAACCCGGAGGATATGCTGGTAGCGTCACTATCTACGTGCCACATGCTGTGGTATTTCCATCTTTGTGCAGATGCAGGGGTTATAGTTACCGGCTACGTAGATAATCAGGAAGGGGTGATGTTGCAACTGGAAGGTGGTAGCGGGCATTTCAATGAAGTGGTACTGCACCCTGTGGTTACGGTGAAAGATGCTTCAATGATAGCCAAAGCGAATGAACTCCATGATATGGCACACAACAAATGCTTTATTGCGAATTCTGTGAAATTCCCCGTGCGCCATGTGCCGGTATGTGTGGTGGGATAGAAGCTATTGAAAACAATGGTTCGGCCTCGCTTCAGATAAAAGGAAGATTGCGCGTGTTTCTTACGGAAACAATGATTACTTCATCCCCGGAGACAAGGTATATGACGACATACGGAAACCTATCTATCTTTACGTCCCTAAGTATTTCGGAGTGCTCAATAAAGCTATACAGGTAGGGATTATCAGATAATTTAGCGTAATAGTCTCTTAAAATATTTAGAAGATCATCGCCTAACCCAATTTGCAGCCTCATAATAACTATAGCTTTCTGCTTCTTCAATGTTTGCTTCTTCTGAAAGCCTTACTCGAAAACTCATGCTTTATTCTTTTGTTGCCTGATTTGATCATGAGATTCTTCCACACTGTAAGTTTTTCCTTGACCGTTTAAATATTTCTCTGCTCGTTTATGCAACATGGCTAATTCCTCAGTTGAATAGGTATGCGATTGCATCATATCACTTTGGAATATTGTGTATATAGCATCTATTTTTTTATCATCTGCAACATCAATGTAATGATGTAACTCTTGCCTAATAGCGGTATTGTTCATTTTTGCTTATTTATACAAATTTACTGATTTTTAAAATGTATTAAGAATTTCTAATAGTTATTTAAGCGAAATTGCAAATTTGGGGATTAAATGGTCATTGTGGAGATGATAAACTACACTCATTTAATGCGAAGTGAGCAGAATAGAAAACATATTATTCAGTCTATTGACCGAATGGGAGGGGATATTACCGGTGATTTAATTGAATCCTCAATACCTGCTCTCACGCGGAAGGGTTGATTTTCTTTGCCCATTTCCTCCTCTCCTATTTACGCCCTACATTTACCTTACTAACACTTATATTATGCGCACGTTCTTAGTACTATTCATTGCTCTCTTTGTTACACCATTCACTTTTGCCCAGGGCAATAAGCAGATAACCCTTGAAGACCTTTGGAAAAACAACACCTTCAGGGTGAAGGATGTACCCGGCTTTAATGCCATGAAGGACGGGCAGCATTATACCCAGATAGACAGGGAGGGTACACATACATACATCCGTGTCTACAACCTGGAAACCGGCAAGCAGGAGCGCACTTTGTTTGATAACGAAAGCCAGAAATTTGGCGGTAGTGCACTTAGCGTTGATGAATACATCTTCAGCAAGGATGAAAAGAAAATGCTGCTGCTGAGTGAGAGCGAGAATATCTACCGCCGGTCCGTGTTGCACAGGGCGTATGTATATGATATTGCCTCGGGTAGCATCAAGTTGCTGGATTATGACAAGGTACTGCATGCCACATTCTCGCCCGACGGACGAAAGGTAGCTTTTGTAAAGAACAATAACCTGTATTACAAAGATCTGCAAAAGGATATGGTGGTGCCTGTAACCAATGATGGGGAGAAGAACAGGATCATCAATGGCAACTGTGACTGGGTGTATGAAGAGGAGTTTTCTTTTACCTGTGCCTTCGACTGGAGTGCGGATGGCAGCTACCTCGCCTACTACCGCTTTGATGAAAGCCTGGTGCCGGAGTACACTATTGCCAAATACACCGGCCTTTATCCTGAGCAATACAAATACAAATACCCAAAGGCAGGCGAGCGCAATTCTATTGTGCAGATCAAAATATATGATGTACAAAAGAAGCTGACCACCAGCGTCAATGTTGGTAAAGAAACAGACCAATACATTCCCCGCATCAAATGGACAAACGACCCGTCTAAGCTCTGTGTATACAGGCTGAACAGGCTGCAGAATAAGCTGGAGCTGCTGCTGGCCAATGCTGCAGACGGGGCATCTGAAGTAATCTATGCCGAAAAGAATAAGTGGTACATCAATATCAATGACGAGATCACTTTTTTGCCTGATGGCCATTCGCTGGTATTGAGTAGTGAGCGTTCCGGTTATTCAAATTTGTATAAGTGGGATTGGAAAGATGCCAGGATGACCAACCTTACTGAAGGGAATTATGATGTGGATGCATTGGTGGGCGTAGATATTGCCCGCAAACTCGTCTACTACACATCTGCTGAGGCATCTGCGCTGGAAAGGAAGCTTTATGTGGTCAATTGGGATGGCAGTGGCAAGAAGTGCATTACACCCGAAAGAGGTATGCATGGCATCACCCGTTGCGAAGGTTTTAATTTCTTTATAGATAAGTGTTCGGGCATTAATAAGGTGCCGGTATATAACCTGCGAAATGCCAGGGGCGAACTTATCCGTGTACTCGAGAATAATAAAGCACTCGAGGATAAGATGAAGGAATATGCGATGGGCGATGTGCGACTGACCAAAATAAAAGGTGTTGATACAAAGCTCAATGGCTGGATGATCACCCCGCCGGGATTTGACAGTACAAAAAAATATCCGGTACTCATGTTCCAATATAGCGGGCCTGGCTCACAGCAGGTCGCTGATATGTTCCCGCTGGGCAACTACTTCTGGCACCAGATGCTTGCTGAGAAGGGGTATATAGTAGTGTGCGTGGATGGTACTGGTACGGGCATGAGGGGTGAAGAATTCAGGAAGAAAACCTACCTGCAACTGGGTAAGTATGAGAGCGATGACCAGATAGCTGTAGCTAAGAACCTGGGTAATATGCCTTATGTGGATAAGGACAGGATAGGGATATGGGGCTGGAGCTATGGCGGCTTTATGAGCGCTACCTGCCTGCTCAAGGGCAATGATGTGTTCAAGATGGCGATAGCAGTGGCCCCGGTCACCAACTGGCGCTACTATGACAATATTTACACAGAGCGCTATATGCGCACCCCGCAGGAGAACCCTAAAGGGTATGACGACAACGCGCCTGAAAAAATGGCCGCTAACTTGAAGGGGAAATTCCTGCTGATACACGGAACGGCCGATGATAATGTACACTTCCAGAACTCTGTGATGCTCACTAATGCGCTGATCAATGCGGATAAGTCATTTGAAAGTGAATACTATCCCGATAAAACGCACGGCATCAGTGGCGGCGCTACACGCCTGCAATTGTATACAAGAATGACAGACTTCATTTTGAAGAATTTATAGGTGCCAAAATGCTAAATTGCACCACAAATGAAACTCGCTTTTGTACAAGACTGGTTCAATGCTAACGGTGGCGCCGAAAAGGTGGCCGGGAGCATACTGGATATTTACAAAAATGAAGATGTGGCTATCTATGCTTTGTTCGACCGTTTTAGCGAAAAGGATAAGAAGGAAATATTGCACGGCAAACGGGTGAAGACCTCAGTATTGCAGTATGTGCCGGACATAACCAGGATATACCGCTACTTTCTGCCGGTAATGCCGTGGCTCATGCGCAGATTTTATATCAGGAACGAGGATCTTATTATTTCTACATCGCATGCGGTAGCTAAGGGCTTCAGGAAAGACCCGCAAATACCACACGTCTGTTATTGCCATACACCATTGCGGCCGATATGGGATATGTATGACGATTATGCTGCCACGCACTCCATGGGTAGCTCCCCGTTTTACAAGGCTTTTGTACAATGGTTGCGCAAGTGGGATGTAGCGACCTCAAAAAATGTGGATCACTTTATTGCTAATAGTAAACATATCCAACAGCGGATTAAGAATAGTTACGGCCGCGACTCGGTCGTTATCTACCCTCCCGTTCGTGTGGATAGGTTTGCCCTGAATGAAGCACAGAGAAAGGATTATTATTTGTGTGTGAGCAGGTTTGTACCCTACAAGAAAGTAGATCTGGTGATCAAGGCGTTTCAGCAAATGCCGGATAAGCGACTCGTATTGATAGGTGCGGGATGGGGCACTAATGAATTTAAAGAGATGCTGCGCAACCATACTAATATAGAATGGCTGGGTTATAAAGGTGACGAAGAACTCATTAAATACATGCAGGAGGCCAAAGCCTGTATCTTTGCAGCGAAAGAGGATTTTGGCATTATGTGTGTAGAGGCCCAGGCGTGTGGTACTCCTGTGTTGGTGCTGGATTATGGGGGGTATAAAGAAACAGTTGTAGATGGGGTCAGTGGCTACCTTTTTTCGGAACAAACAGAGGAAGGTATAATGGGTGCGGTGAATAAGATGGAATCTTACCCGCTTAGCAACCATCGGAAGATCAGGGAAAACGCTTTGCGCTTTTCGGAGCAACGATTTCAAACGGAGTTTTCTGATTTTGTGGCCGGGGTAATGAATATAAACAAAAGGTAAGTGGGTAAAATAGAGACAATAGATAAGTACGTGGCGAGGTTGCTGATGATTTGCCTGTTGTTCCCGGGTAAGTGGCAGGGGGCTGCTCCTATGCTGGTCAGCTTGTACTTCGTGGTGCGTACTATTGTTGTTAAAGAGTCCTCGTTCTCACGCAATTATGCCAAGGCGCTACTTATATCTGTGGCGTTCATTATTTATTTGCTGGCCATACCCATCATGCCGCACGAATACTTCCTTGCCGCAAGGCGGGTATGCGAGGGCAGGGCATCTATGCTATTATTACCATTGGTCTTTGCAGGCATCACCCCGGCATTCACTAAATTGATCTGGCGAGAGCGGTACTGGTTTGTGTATGCCTGCGTTGTGTCTTGCCTCATAGGCAATGCTGTTTTCGGGTATCATTATTTTACCAATGATGGTACCGTCACGCTATCGCATGTAGCTTACAGAAGCCTGTTTGATGTGACTACTACTATTCATCCCACCTACATGAGTATGTACCTTAGTTTTGCTATTTGCATGGTCCTGCTTTCGGGGAATGATGGTAATAGCCCGGTGAAATGGATGAGGTATCTGCTTGCCTACCTGATGTTGATATTCCTGCTTTGCCTGCTGGCTAAAACACCCATCATTGCGCTGGTGGTTATTTTTATACATTACGCATGGGGACATCGGAAGCAGTTGTATCGTTATAAAGCGATTTTCGCCGGTACGTTGATTGTTATTGCTGCCGTTTATTTATTCGTGCCATTTTTCAGGCAGCGGGTAGCGGAGTTGTCCGGTTTTTTCGGAAAAAGCAAAACTGAGAATGTGATCGATAATTCTGTAGCTATGCGCAAGCTCATCTGGCATACGGATATGGATATGCTGCATCATTATTGGCTAACGGGCGCCGGCCCCGGCAGGCTTTTTCCTTTATTGAAGCAGCGTTATTTTTTTTATTCACTGGCCAATGGTGAAGTTATAGGGCCCTACGACCCGCACAATGAGTACCTGTACGACTGGTTGTCTTTAGGTATTGCCGGAATTTTGCTGATGGTATTGGTATTGGGCATTCATATCAGCAGGGCTATCCGCAGCAACAATACGCTATACTTGTACCTGCTCATTATTTTGAGTGTGTCTTTTTTTACAGAGTCTGTATTGTCATTGCAGCAGGGGGTGCTGTTCTATGCCATATTCACATCAATATTGTATTTCCTGCCACAAGAAAAACCGGCAGGCCAGCCTGCTATCTTTTCTCCAGCATGATCACCTTTTGCTGTGTAGGGGACACTGCTTTCAGGATATAAATACCCGCCGGTAAATATTCGGTCGGGAAAACAACCGGTGCGTTGTATCCTATGTATAAATACTGGGCAGTAGAGGTCACTTGCTTACCTGCAATATCATAGAGTGTAAAGGTCACGTATTCATCTGCATCAGGGGAGGCAGCCAGGCTTAGTTCTGAATTGAATGGATTGGGCAATGCGATCAGCCAATTGCCGGGGGTAAATGGTGGTGGGGTATCATTTACATTAAGCGCCTGCTCAGTGCATTCAAAGTCAGGAATCCCATAACCAAGATGCGTGTCGGGGCTACTGTACGAACTGGCGCATTGTATAATGGTTTGCCGGAGGATGTAAGGCGTTACTGTAGGTTTAGATTGCCACAGGCAGGCTGCCCAGCCTGCTATTTGTGGCGTAGAGAACGACGTGCCGCCACCCTCTTCGTAACCGCCACCCGGAGTAAATACTGTGGCGTATTGTCCCAAAGTGCACACATCAGGTTTTACCCTTCCGGCAGCATTAGGGCCATATCCGCTGGTAGATGCGGGTATTCCTGTGCCGGTAACAGAGCCTATGGTCAGTGCGCTATCGGCATCGCCGGGGTCTGATATATGGTTGCCCCATCCGGGATAGCCATCGCCATCATTGCCTGCGGTAGCTACAAACAGCATGCCTTTTTTTGTGGCCATGTTAGCGGCTTTTGCAGCTACTGTTGTTTTGCCATCTGCGTCAGTTGCAAAGTTCATCCCGGCTCCCGGCGGATAATCGAAAACATCATATCCCAGGGATTCTGTGATCACATCCGCACCCAGGCTATCAGCTCTTTCTGCCGCGCTGATCATATTGTCCATTTCTATGGGTTGGTCATTGCCGTTTTTTTCTGTTACATACAATGCATAAGCAGCCAGTGGCGCAGACCCTACAAATACATTTGGAATATACCCTGCCATCGTAGAAAGCACCTGTGTGCCATGTCCATCCTGGGTAAATACATTGCCGGTATGAAAAGTGAAATTAAAAGTATCTACCACCCTGCCTGATGCCCACATGCTATCGAATCCCGGGTGGGTATCTGTGGAAATAAACCCGGCGTCCAGCACGGCTATGATCTTGCCCTGCCCTTTGTAGCCTTTGTCATGCAGGTAATTGCCGTTTACCATCATCGTCTGTACCCAGGTGTTGTTATAGTAGTCTGATTCTACACTACCGGTTCGCCGGGCAGGCAGCGGCATGGCGGTGGTGCCTGTAGCTGCAGCCTCCCTATGGTGCAGATCCGGGTTATAGAAGCCTGTTAACTGCACATTGCTGATGAAAGATCTGCCGGCGAGATGGATAGCCTGTGAAGAGTCTGCTACCAATATGGTACAGGTATTGAGCCAGCGCGAAGTGCAATGTAAAATGGCACCTGTGAGCGATAATACGCTATCTATATACCGTGTATTTACCGGAATATCTGTGCTGTCTACGGATATGCCTTGTGTAGTACGGCGCACTAATGCGCGCGCAGATAAGTAAGCAAGCGGACTGCTTAAGCTGTAAGGGGTGTTATTCTTATCAGTGAAGGTGACCCGGAAGGCATATTGTTGTGCGTTTGCCGTATCACAAAGCAAAAAGGCAATGAGCATCCAAGCACAAAAAACTTTCCGGCACATAAGGATCAATGGTTCGCAACGGCGCTCATGATAACACGGTAGCCGTTTTTATCGTTGGCCGTGTCTGGTGAGCCCCAGGTATAGTGTGTCCACTCTTTGTACACCATACCCACATTGTAGGCATACACCTCTTTTGCATAAGTACGGTATCCTGATACGAGTGAATCTACATTCTGGTAATTGACATTCTCATCATCTTCAAGCACGGTTACGGTATTGTCGTAGTTTACGTTGCCGTTGAAATAACTGTGGTGCATGTCCTGGCATTGATAATTCCATCCTTTAAGGAACGCAAAGGAAGCGTCGTTCACTTCGGCATACTGGTTGCCTGCCCAGCTGGTGCTGTCGTTTACCGGGAAAATCATTTTGAGGTATTGTGTGCCATCCTGGCTGTATAACAAGCCTGTAGCGGTAGGTGTGATCAGTATCACACTGCTGGCCTGCCATACTGCACCGTCGTAAGGGCGCACATATACATTCATTATATAAGATGGCCTCTTTTTACTATCTGTAAATGTATCAGAAACAGAATACATGATCTGGGACGCTACATGCGCCTGTGTACCTGCTATGCCGTGATAATAAGTGGAGTCCACATTGTAAACGACATAATTATGCAGCGTCAACGGGAAGTAGTTGCGGGTAGCATCTACCTTGGCGTTGTTATACTTTTTACAAGAAAAAAGCATCGAAAAGCAAATGGCCACTAACAGAAAAACAGGTACGATCTTTTTGGTCATGATATTCAGACTGCTATTATTTCACGTAAATATAAATAAAGAAACCGAAATAGCTAAAAATACGCACAAAGATAGAATAATTCTATGTCAATGACGTGGCTGCGGTCATTTTGGTCAATGGGGCATACATGAGGTCTTTATGAATAATTCCACCGGCAACTATATCATCGCCTTCATAGATAACTGCCGACTGCCCCGGCGCAATACTGCTCACCGCATGTTGAAAATGCACATGCAAGCCATCATTCATGGGGGTGAGTATGCTCTGCATACCGGGGTCACGGTACCGTATCTTGGTTACTGCTTCCATCCCGGCAGGTATTTCGGCATACTTGCCCATATTCAGGCCGCGGACTATCATTTCGCTCTGCTCCAGTTCATGGGCCTCGCCCAGTACCACGGTATTGGTTTCCGGCAGTATATTGGTTACGAACATAGGCTTGCCAAAAGCAATATCCAGCCCCTTGCGCTGCCCTATGGTATAGAAGGGGTAGCCATTGTGCTTGCCCACTACAGTGCCGTTGGCCAGTACAAAGTTGCCACCCTTTACACGGTCTTCCAGTCCGTCCACATTCCTTTTCAGGAAACCACGGTAGTCATTATCAGGCACAAAGCAGATCTCCTAGCTCTCCGCCTTGGCCGCAAGCTCTTTATAGCCCATATCGGCCGCCAGTTGCCTTACTTCGGTTTTTAGCATATCACCCAGCGGGTATATGCTGCGGGAGAGGCATTCCTGCTCCAGCCCCCAAAGCACATAGCTCTGGTCTTTGGTCAGGTCCCTGGCTTTAGAAAGCACGAAACGGTTATTCTCTTCGCGCACCTTTACATAATGCCCTGTGGCTATAAAGTCGCAATTGAGTGCATTGGCGCGCTTCAGCAGCGCAGCCCATTTAATGTGTGTATTGCACAGTACGCAGGGGTTTGGGGTGCGGCCTGCTATATATTCTTCTACAAAATTATTGATCACATGGTCGCCAAACTCTTCGCGGATGTCCAGTACATAATGCGGAAAGCCATGCTCCACTGCCGCCATGCGGGCATCATTAAAAGAATCGAGGTTGCAGCAGCCTGTTTCCTTTTTGCCACCGCCTGCACTGGCATAATCCCATGTTTTCATGGTGATGCCCACCACATCATACCCCTGCTCATGGAGCATAAGGGCGCTCACGGTACTGTCTATACCGCCACTCATTGCCACTAATACCTTGCCT
Source organism: uncultured Bacteroidota bacterium (assembly GCA_903877645.1). GTDB lineage: Bacteria > Bacteroidota > Bacteroidia > Chitinophagales > Chitinophagaceae > Nemorincola. Next base: position 204,308 of record CAIRES010000073.1, read on the forward strand.
TTCTTACTCATAATTATTGCCGCAAAGGTACGGATATCTAAATAAATGCGGATTACTGTTATCTATGGGGTTATAGAGGGGGCAATAAAACGACAATTCCCTTATAATTGAACACAAGTGAGTATATTTAATAACTCAATCACTGCCCATGAGATACCTGCTGCTTTTTGCTATTGCACTGTTTACATGCAGTTTTATGGTAAGGGATAAGGTGATAAGAGAAGGGGGTAGGTATAGACTTTATATTTACCCCAATGAAACAGACACCAATTCTTATTTAGAACAAATTCTTTACGATGCTGCTAGTAGTCGTGAAATATTTTATTTGCATGGCATAAATTGCAGACAGATAGATGTCTCTAAAATAAATGGGCAATATTCTGTAGATGAAAACATTCGCAATGAGGAAAAACATACTCTATTTTTTTCTGGCTCGTATCACACACAGTATTTTGAATCGCGGGTTCGGAAATTTATTATTAGCAATACAATGCATCTAGATGTTAGTTATGATGTTAATGCGAAAATAACTTCATATACTGTGACCACAGTAGATCGCTCGTTTGGAAATTTTACTGCGGTTCATGTTGATTGGGACAGTGCTTATGAATTCAAATGGGAGGGTGCGTTTATTTTTCCTCAGGATACGATAGTGTTCAAAGATTCAACAACAGGGCAAGAAACTACAATGATCTCTACCCACGAAAATGTAAAATCCGGCTGGTGGAAAAAATACAACGACAAGAACGAAGTGATAGACAGCATTTATTATCCCGATCCGAAGCATTAAACAACTAATTTTGCCCTTCCATGCAGCAAACAATAACATTTCCCTCAGGTACGGTAGATCACTTTTTCCAGGCTTCTTTTGCCGAGCAGGCGAAGACTTATGATAAGCAGCACACCATAATCGTTACCAATGAGCATATCTCCAAGCTCTATGGTCAATTGTTCAAAGGGTTTACCACCCTGGTGATCCCTCCCGGCGAAAGCAGCAAGGATATGAACACCATAAAGTCGCTGGCCAATGACCTGCTGCATGCCGAGGCTACCCGCAAGACAACAATAATGGGTGTGGGTGGTGGTGTGGTTACTGATATTACTGGTTTTCTTTCATCCGTATATATGAGGGGTGTGCGTTTTGGTTTTGCACCCACCACTTTGCTGGGAATGGTAGACGCTGCCATAGGCGGCAAGAACGGTGTGAACCTCGGCTTTAATAAAAATGTACTCGGCACGTTCACTCAACCCCAATTCATCGTCTTCGACAGCAAATTCCTGGATACACTGCCCAATGCCGAATGGAGCAATGGTTTTGCGGAGATCATCAAGTATGCCTGCATATTTGATGCCGGTCTTTTTGAGGAATTGAGCAAAAATGACATTGATTATTACAAACAGGACCATACAGCATTGAACTCACTGATAGAGCGGTGCGTGGCGCTGAAAAATAATACAGTTACCAACGACGAAAAAGAAACAGGGCTGCGCAAGCTGCTCAACTTCGGGCACACCGCAGCCCACGCAATTGAGAACCTCTACGAGCTGCCGCACGGCAAGGCAGTTGCCATAGGCATGGTGATCGCCTGCATGGTATCCGAACGTGTAACCGGGCTGGATCCCGAAGTGCGTGTAAAACTGATGGCCCTGCTGGAGCGCTACAACCTGCCCGTGAAGATGAACATAGACCACAAGAAGGCAATGGAAATACTGCGCATGGACAAGAAGCGCCATGACGATATGATAGACTACATAGTGCTGAACAAAATAGGCGAGGCTGTGATACATGCCTTGCCATTAGGAGAAATAGAAACCGCCCTGATAGACTATGAAGGTAAGAATTGAGCCGGGCAAAATAAACGGAACAATACAAGCGCCGCCATCTAAGAGCATGACACAGCGGGTATTTGCAGGCGCACTGCTCCACAAAGGCAAGACCATAATTAAAAATGCAGGTACATCCAATGATGAAACCGCAGCATTGAATATTATACTGGCACTCGGCGCAAAGGTGCAGCATCATAATGATCTCATTGAGGTAACGGGAGGGGGTGTACATGCTGGCAGTGGCTCCATTCATTGTGGCGAAAGCGGCCTGTCTGCCAGGCTCTTCACGCCGATCGCAGCTCTTGGTAACCTGCCTGTTACCATCACAGGGGAGGGTAGCCTGCTGCATCGGCCAATGAAGGTATTTGAAGAAGTGCTGCCGCAACTTGGCATCACTGTAACTGCCACAAAGGGTTGCCTGCCCATAACACTCAGCGGTAAATTTACCCCCACTGATATTACTATTGATGGCTCTGAAAGCTCACAGTTTCTAAGTGGACTTTTATTTACTTGTTGCTACTCAAATGATGGACAGGCAAATACCATAGCAGTAAAAGAACTGAAGAGTAAGCCCTACATAGACATGACCCTTCATGTGCTGCGGCAATTTGGCTGCGAGGTGAAGCATGATGGGTATAAGAATTTTCATCCTGTACATACACAAACAGCAGGCAAGGATATAACGATAACCGTAGATGGCGATTGGAGCAGCGCTGCCTTTTTTCTGGTAGCGGGCGGCATTGCCGGCAGTATTACGATATCAGGGCTAAGTAATAACCACATACAGGCAGATAACGCCATACTGCCCTTACTGAAAAACATCGGTGCGGTTGTAGAGGTGGGAGAACATTCAATAACAATAAAAAAAGCACGACTACAAGCATTTGAATTTGATGCCACTCACTGCCCGGATCTGTTCCCCATACTGGCAATACTTGCCGCCTGCTGCGAAGGAGAGAGTTATATAGCAGGCATACACAGGTTGTTTCATAAAGAAAGCAACCGGGCACAAAGCATCAGCGAAATGTTGATCGACTTTGATGTGCCGTTCTCTATTGAGGATGATGTCCTTTGTGTTACAGGTGTAGGCAGGCTGCAAGGCACAGTGATAGACGCGCACAACGACCACCGGATAGTGATGGCAGCGGCAATAGGGGCCCTGAGGGCAAATGGCCCGGTGGACATCCAAGGCGCTGAAGCTGTGAATAAATCATATCCCGATTTCTTTAAGCACTTATCTTTGTGCGGAGGGAGATGTTCTTTAACGTAAAAACATAATTCAAATGCCGGCATCTTATAATAAAATATGGATACACGCCATTTATGCAACGAAAGATAGACAGCCATTAATATGGGAAAATGTGGAGCAAGTTATCTACGATCATATGAAGGGGCAATTGCTCGAAATGAATTGCCCGGTTAGGATAATTAACGGGATGCGGGAACATGTACATTTACTATTTTTGTTGAATCCACAGGTTGCGCTGACAGATGTTCTGAAACAGGTAAAGGGCAACACCTCTCATTGGATAAATGAGAAGGATATAACTAAGGAAAAATTTGCCTGGCAAGGAGGCTATGCAGCCTATTCAGTAAGCGAATCCCAACTGGAAAAAGTTTATCAATATATTTTGAATCAGAAGCAACATCACGGTAAGAAGAGTTTTGCAGAGGAATACGAAGAGTTTATCAAGGTACATGGGTTTAATCCGGAATAGCGTGGGATAACGGTTAAAACCGTGGGCTATGTTCTGGGAGTGAAATAATAATTGTGAGCATAAGGTTTTGTTTCATTTTAAAGGTTGAAAATTTGGATTAATATAGCCCACGGTTTTAACCGTGGGTAGACAAAAAGAAATACGATATGCAACCGTTTTAACGGTTTAGATTATAGAATGAGTAGACAACGTGGGTATGTAGTATGATCAAAACATAGCCCACGGTTTCAACCGTGGGTAAGAAGTGTGACTAAGGTATATAACCGTTTTAACGGTTTAAATCAGGGAGTGAGAGGGAAGACATGATCAAAACATAGCCCACGGTTTCAACCGTGGGTAAATTGAAAGAATAGGGTACACAACCGTTTTAACGGTTTAAATTAGATACCACAAAAGCACAGCAATGAACACATTTGGACGCATATTCAGGATCAGCATCTTCGGGGAATCCCATGGCAAATGGGTGGGCGTAACTATTGATGGCTGCCCCGCCGGAATAGCCCTGCGAGAAGAAGACCTCGCTCCTGACCTTGACCGCCGCAAGGCAGGTGCGGCAGGCACTACGCCCCGCAAGGAAGATGATATGCCCATTTTCGTGAGTGGGTTATTCAATAATAAAACTACCGGCGCTCCGCTCACTATCGTATTCGAAAACAACAACGTGCGCTCTGCCGATTACGATGCTATAAAAGCAACCCCGCGCCCCGGCCATGCCGATTTTGTACTGGATAAAAAATTCAATGGCTTCAATGATCATCGTGGTGGCGGACATTCATCGGGTAGGCTCACAGTGGCTTTGGTAGCTGCGGGTAGTGTGGCTAAAAAGATACTGAATGGGATTACTGTATCTGCTACGCTTACTGAAGCCGGAGGCAACACCGATATAGAAGCCGCAATCAACAAAGCAATAGCCGACCAGGACAGCATAGGCGGCATAGTAAGTTGCACTGTAGCAGGTTTGCCGGTAGGGCTTGGCGAACCATTTTTCGATTCAGTGGAGTCGGTGATCAGTCATGCTGTTTTTTCCATACCTGCTATCAAGGGTGTGGAGTTCGGCAGTGGTTTTGCTGCTGCAAGGATGGCAGGCAGTACGCACAATGATGCCATTATTAACGAGCACGGCGCTACCGGCACCAATAACGCCGGTGGCATCAACGGCGGCATCACCAATGGCAACGACCTTCACTTCAGGGTGGCCGTAAAGCCCACCAGTAGCACACCGCGTGAACAGCAAACGTGGAATAAAAACACCCAGTCGGTTGAACCATTCACGGTAAAAGGACGCCATGATCTCTGTATTGCATTACGCGTGCCTGTGGTGGTAGAGGCAGTAACCGCAATAGCCCTGGCCGATCTGTGGCTGCTCCACGCATAGTTTTTGCCCGTATTTACAGGGTATTAACGCAGTTTTATGAAGAAAAATCAGCTATAATGGCACAGTAAATGTAATTTTAGCCCAAATCAAGAGAAAATAGATGAAAAAAATAGGTACACTGATCGTTGCTGTGGTTTTAGGTTATGGAGGTTTTGCCCAAAGGATAGCCCGCGTGAGCGAGCAACCCGTGAGTGCGCTGAGATCAGCTAACAATACATCAAGTGCCCGTACTACAACTACAGGACGGGATACTTTGAGCAATATATCAGATGTCAGTACCCTGGCATTATACAAGGTGGGCTCAGATAGCGGCTATGTAACTGGTACCAACTTTTGGGGCGACCAGGCTTTTGCTGAGCGATATGACTTTAACTGGCATGCAAATACGGTACAGGTAATAGGCGTTATCGCTTTTTTTGGCGGTAAAGTGAACCCGTTATCTACACACGCCATCACCTTCAATATCTGGGATCAGAGCGCTCCGCAAGCTGTAGCGCCTGCTCTTTATTACAATGGTTTCCCCAATAATTTACTGGACACGCTTACTGTTCCTGTTACACAATTAGGTATCGGGCCGGTTATTGACACAGAAAAGGCTTATTTCTTTGCCACTCCTTCAGCAGTCCTCAGCAGTTCGTTCTTTGCAGGTTACAGTATTAATTACAATTACGCTATGCTGAATGGTGATACCCTTGGCCTTATATCATCGTCCAATGGCTCCCGCGCACTCAGCACTATCTATTCTATAGATTCAGTAGGAGATACTGCGCTCAACGTGCAAAATGCAACTATGGGATCTGATAATGTATGGTATGATAACTATACACAGGATGATTCTATACTCAATGACCTCGCTATATACCCGATCATTACTACAGCTACACAACTCAATGTAAAAGGTATTACCAAGAACGCACTTACTTTCTACGGCAATTATCCTAACCCCGCTGATGGCAGTACTGACATCAAGTTCTCACTGGCAAAGAATACCAGCGTAACCATACAGATCACTGATATGGTCGGCAGGGCAGAGAAAACCATCAAGGAAGATAACCTGGGTGCTGGCACTTATGTGATACCTGTAAATACTGCTGACCTGGCTGCCGGCGATCATTTATACCTCGTTCGTACCTCGGGTGGAGATGGTATGGCGGGTAAGATGAGCGTGATACACTAAGTGTTTTCTTTGTAAATTCTGTTGATGAGGTTGAGGGCCGGGTTGGTCATCAGTGTGGTCACTAATGCCATCAATACCATCATCGTAAAGTATTGCGCTGTGAGTATGTGTAGATCATAGCCTATATTCAGCACTACCAGTTCCACCAGTCCTCTTGTGTTCATCAATGCGCCTATCGAAAGGCTTTCCTTCACCGGTTCGCCACTGATGCGGGCTGCAAGAGCAGCGCCTCCGAATTTTCCTGCCACAGCGATCAGTATGACCCAGGAACAGGTGAGCCATAATGAGGGATCACTCAGCAAGCCTATCTGCGTGCGTAGCCCTGTATAAACAAAGAAGAGCGGAAGCAATAGCACCAACGCCACATCTTCTATTTTGCCGATCAGTACTGTGCGGAAGTTCCATTGCGTGGGCATAATAACGCCTGCCAGGAATGCCCCGAATAACGCATGGATACCGATCACCTCGCAGCAATAAGAACTGAGCAGCAGCACCAGGAATATAAGCGCCAATACTGATCTTTTCATAGTTTTATCGTGAGCGCCACGCATAGCCATCCTGTCGAGTAATGGTTTCACCACCAGCAGCATGAGGCATACATACACTATCGCCGCTACGATCGTGTACAGCGATGCACTCACAGACCCTGCCTTTACAATAGCAATAATAAATGCCAGCATGCACCATGCTGCCACATCGCCCACAGCCGCAGAGGTGAGGGTAATGGTGCCCAGCCGGGTGTTTGCCATGCCCCGCTCGCGGATGATACGTGCCAGCACAGGGAATGCAGTGATACTCATGGCTATACCTGTGAACAAAGAGAAGGCATAGAACGGAATGCCCGCCGGTGCAAATCGCTCATACAAAAAATAAGACAGCCCCATACCCATGCCAAAGGGTATGATGATGCTGAAGTAGCTGATAAGCATAGCAGTAGATGCCTTCTTTTTAAGGACGGCCATGTCCAATTCCATACCTATCACGAACATGAACAGGATAAGACCCACCTGGCTCAGCATTTGCAGGTTGCCCAGCGACGACACCGGGAAAATAAATGCACTGAACTGAGGTGCTACTGCACCCATGAGCGATGGCCCAAGCAGTATACCTGCGATGATCTCTCCCATTACTGTAGGCTGTCCTATTTTACGGATCAGGAAACTGCATACCTGCGATGCTGCAATAATGAGCATGATCTGTAAAATAAATATAGCCAATGGGTGGCTGAATGCCTCTATGATCGGGCTAAGCAGTTGTGTGCTGTGCCCCGCACTAGGGTTGTTGCCGGTGGCAACAGCCGGTTCCAGGCTCTTCCCTGTTTTCAATACCAGCCATATAATGGCTAATAGTGCTGTAAGTGAGCAGATGTACAATAATATATGCCCGGTTCGTTTTTTCATCGAGTGATTCAGCTTGAAAAATAGGAAACAATTTAAAGACTTTAAATATTTGCGTATATTTAATTTCCTAAAATCACGCACTATGAGGCTTCTTCTTTCATTACTGGTGCTTTTCGCACTCAATACTGCACAGGCGCAGGATATTTGCAGCAAAATAAAAAAAGATGTTTCGGCTGATAAAATGAACGTAGACATGGAATCTCCGTATGAAGAGGCCAATCAGCCGTTGATAAGGGTATCCCGTAGTTACAGCACCAATGAAGAAAATCCTTTTGATAATTTTTATGTCATTTTCAGGGTCAGTTGTGACCTGGACAGCATTTACACCAAAGATGCCAACGGCGGCCAGGTAGAAAAAGAAGAGAAGAAAGTAACCATAGAGTTTGAAGACCACACAAGACTTACAGAAGAAGAGCTGAAAGTAAATCACGACCTCTCCGACGATCACATGTCGGCAGTAAGGTATGCCTACTTTGTCGTTACCGACCAGAACCTGAAAACCCTTACTACAAAAGGCATCATCAGGTTCACCCTCGTAGGCAGTTCCGGACTGGTTTCGCCGGAGCTGGGTAGCGAGGTTATGCAATATGTGAAGTGTATGAAAGCCGTGAAGTAGCACTGATTTACATCTCTTAAGTCTTATTCTCACTAGCCTACGTATATAATAGTAGCTAAATCATTTCTATGCTTCGTATTGTCCTCATTATTTTGGTTTTTCTGCTATCCATACTGGTCATTATACCTACACCATCGCACTACCTGTGGTATATCACAGTTATGGTCACAGAGTTTCCGTGGATATTCCTCGGCATCATCAGCGTGTTGCTGTTGTGGGCTTTTAATGCGTCGCGATATAAAGCCGTGGGCATTACTTTATCTGTCATTTCCTTTATTTTCTTTCTCTATCCTGTTGTAGGAGCATATAGGGTAGGTGGCGATTTGAAACAAAGATTTGAAACCGCCTTCGGCCTAGGTAGCGCCGGCCTGCAAGGCCTCCATCAGGAAGCGCCCTATTCCTTCTGGCACATGATCTTAGGCATAGGTGATGATAAAGTGCCTTTTGATACTTACCACTATGCCACGCATACCGGTGTTGATCTTACACTCGATTTCTTTAAAGCTCAGAAGCCTGGTGCCAGGCCATGCCTCGTTGTAGCCCATGGAGGCTCGTGGAAAAGTGGCAACACTCATGAGTTACCCGATATAGATTGGTATCTCGCCCGCCAGGGTTATAATGTAGCCAGTATCAACTACCGGCTGGCCCCTCAATTCAAAAGCCCTGCCCCAATAGAAGATATGCAGGCTGCCATCGCATACCTCAAAGGTCATGCTGCCGAACTGAATATCGACACTAATAATTTTGTACTCCTTGGCCGTTCTGCCGGTGGCCATATAGTGCTGGAGTCTGCCTATACATTTCACGATCCCTGTATCAAAGGTGTAGTAGGCCTTTACGGCCCTTCCGATATGCTGTGGGCATACAACCATCCTGATAATCCGTTGGTGATGCATTCACAGCATGTAATGGAAGATTTCTTTGGCGGCTCACCGGTGCAGGTGCCGCAAAAATATGCAGATGGCTCACCCATTAATTTTGTAACGCCACAGTCCACACCCACGCTGCTCATTCATGGTGGCAATGATGCCCACGTCCATATTGAGCTGAGCGAAATGCTGGATAAAAAGCTACAGGATAATGGCGTAAAACATCTGCTCCTTGCCCTCCCATGGGCTACGCATGGTTGCGAGTATTCACTCAATGGCCCCTCCGGCCAGTTGGCTAAATTTACCATTGAGCGGTTTATGTATAGTGTTACTAATGCAGGAAAATAGAATACATATGCCAGCTATCGGGATAATTTCCAGCATTTTGCTCCCGCCGTTCCCGACTTCCATCCCGCACTTGCCGCTTATTTCTCACCGTTGGCTACTTATCGCTTTTATGTGGTTATATAAATATAGACGTTTGTATCGTAATCTAAAAGCAAGTTTACAATGCAAATATCCAATAAAGCGACTTTCTCCGTCTCAAGCGGCCATGCCCCCTCTTTGGTATCATATAATGGTAATATGTACATGGCATGGACAGATACAAACGGTCATTTGAACATAGGACAGGTAGCCATAGATGAAGGTGGCGGCTTTACCCTGATCAGGAGCATCACTTTTAACGAATCAAGCACCCATGCGCCATCGCTGATGGTTTTCAACGGTGGCCTATATATGGCCTGGGCGGGCAGATCCGGCAGGAAGGTACATATAGCTCCTATGATCATTGGGCCAACTGATGAGCCCATACTGTTGGGCAAGGCTGTCGACATCTACAATGCCAGCCCCGTATATGTAAAGAATACGGACCTTGGTAATACCGCTGGACCTGTTTTATTTACTATGATGGACAATAACACCCCCGTCATCTGTGTGATCTGGAAGAACACTTCTGATCAGTTGAATATTCTGAAGTCTGTTGATGCTTCACGTTTTGTAGGGCCCGGCGACTGGGGTAGCTCCCTTATTGTATTTGTGAATAAGAACAGCACACTGGGCGCTGTCACCAGCAGCTATACACCCGGCTGTTGCTCCGGAGGCAATATAGTCTGGGCACATTCGCAAACGCAAAAGCTGTTTTCGGGGGTCATAGCTTTAGGTACGGGCAATTCACTGGCCAGCATCTATAACTATAACGATACCATCTACAACTATGAAGATGAGTTCTTTAATGGAATCACGTCGTCGGCACCTGCTATCGTCCCTAAAGGCACAAAACAGGATGCAGGGCTGTTCATAGGTTGGAAAGGGGAGGGTAGCGATGATCAGCTATACCTCGTTTCCGTTTATCCGCATGCCCCTCAGCCCATACCGCCTACCGAGGCAATAAAGCTGAATGAGACCAGCGATCATTCACCCGCATTATGCCTGCTGAACGATGCCGTTTATATGGCTTGGGCTACTACAGGTAGTGGCCAACTGAATATAGGTCTGGTCACAGAATGATCAGGAGGTCGGCGCGCTACTTTTCTGCGTACTTCTTAAAGTTATCCATGATAGCCTGCCAGCCACCTTGCTGCATTTCTATTGGGTTGGTGGTTTCAGCTTCAAAGTTTTCGACAACCTTCGTTTCGTTACCATTTGGAGTAAAGGTAATGTCCACTTTTCTACCGTCACCCAGGGTGTATGCCATGTATTCATGGTTCCGTACTTCATCATAAGTGCCGCCAAAGTCGAAGCCGAAATTGCCGTCTTTTGCTTCCATCCGGGAGTTGAAGTTACCACCAACACGCACATCGTTTTCAGCACGCGTAGTGTGCCAGTCGTCTGATGCGTGTGCCCATTGCGTGATATGCTCCGGCTTAGTCCATAGCTCCCAAACCTTTGCAACAGGTGTGTTTACCGTGGTCTGTACGGTGAGTACTTTTTTTGTTTCCATGATCAGGGAATTTTAAGTTGAATAATAAATAACACTGCAAATATCAGTGATATGATTGAAACACATAACCTGTACCTGCGGCAATAAAAGGGGCAATTGCGTCAGTTGATTTCGAACACATTGCGTATTTTTATGGCAAAAAATTGCTATGCTTATCGGCCAGTTATCAAAGCGTACAGGTTTTTCGAAAGACACTATTCGCTATTACGAGAAGATACAATTGCTGGTGCTGCCTCAAAGGTCGCGCAGTAATATCAGGTACAAAGATTATCCTGATGAACTGGTACATACACTGCTTGCCATCCGCAAATACAAAGGCCTCGGCTTCACGCTGGAAGAGATCCGTGAATTACTGGTACTGCAATCCATCCGTGTACTGGACATCTCAAAATTGCTCTATATCGTTGACCTGAAGATAACAGGCATAGATGCCGAGATCGACAAACTGCACGAAATAAAAATGAGACTAAACAGGGAACACCAGCAATTGCAGGGGAAGAAAACGGGCCATATCATCGCCTTGCCCGAGATGAAAATGGCGGCCTAAACAATCACATGGTCCACAATGCCATAGGCTACAGACTCCTCAGCGTCCATCCAGTGGTCCCTGTCAAAATCCTGTAGTATTTTTTCTGTGCTTTGGCCGCAATTAGCTGCAAGTATAGCTGCGGTGAGCTTCTTGGTTTTGATGATGTGCCGCGCATTGATCTCAATATCTGTAGAGTTAGCCTGGAAGCTGCCTGTCGATGGCTGGTGTATCATTACTTCCGCAATAGGGTATATGTACCTGTTGCCCTTTGCTCCGCCCGATAAAAGTATAGAGCCCATACTTGCCGCAAAGCCAATACAGTAAGTATACACGGGCGATGATATGGCCTGCATCATATCATACATTGCAAAGCCTGCTGTTACCATTCCGCCAGGGCAGTTGATGTACATATGGATAGGTGTGCCGGGTTGCACAGCTTCCAGGTAGGCCAGTTGCTGCGTTATCGTTTTAGAGCTGTCATCATCTACCTGGCCCCACAGGAATATCTTTCGTTCGTTGAGTAATGTGTTGTGTACCCGGTAGTTGGCCGGCAGGTATAACGGATTGGCTGTTTGTTCCATTTTTTTTAGTGCAAGTATAAAGGGTGGAGTGTGGTCCACACGTGCACATTTACCATAAATATTTTATTGCGCTATGCAACCATTATTGCCCAAAATGAACGTTTGAAATTCCGAAAAATGCGTTACTTTTGCCACCCCTGAATGCAAATCCATAACTGCCCGGGTGGCGAAATTGGTAGACGCACTGTGTTCAGGTCGCAGCGTTCGCAAGGATGTGCTGGTTCGAATCCAGTCCCGGGCACAAAGCCCCCTATTTGGGGGCTTTTCTTATGCCCTGAAATATAGGATTACCAATACTTTCATGTTATTATTATTTTTTAATTTTCTTTTGTTTGACTTTCTTTTGTCCCCCTATTGTCCCCGGGACTTGTTTTGTTGGTTGGATTTAGATACCTTTATCCAACCAAAGGAAAACAAAGGCAAATACAAACGTTATGAGTGTAACTTTAAGAAAGAAAGTAAACAGCGATAAGAGCACCTCACTTTATTTGGATGTTTACCATAATGGAAAGAGGCATAAGGAGTTTCTAAAGAATTGTAAGCTCTATAAGGCTACAAATATTGAGGAGAGAAAGATAAACAAGCAAACACTTGAAATGGCTGAGAGCATAGCCCTAAGACGTGCTCAGGAGCTTGCAAGTGAGGGTTATGATGTTGTAGCCTCATATAAAAATGATGTTGATTTTATCCTGTACTTTGAGAATTATCTCACCAAGTACACAACTAAGGATAAAAGGAATATGAAGGGAGCTTGCAATAAGTTTAAAGAATTTATGACCAAGCAAGGAATAAAAAATCTAACCATGAAACAGCTAACAGAAAATGTTGTTTTCAATTATGCTGAATATCTGAAAAGTGTATGCCAAGGTGAGGGGGCTTGCAGTTATTTTGCCCGGTTTAAAAAAATGCTGAAACATGCTATTAGAGAAAAGGTCTTATCTAATAACCCGGCAGCGGATGTAAGTATTAAGAAGGAAGAGAGCATAATAAAAGATGTGCTAACATTTGATGAAATTGGGATACTTGCAGCAACCTCTATAAGCAATCAGCAAGTAAGAAATGCCTTTTTATTTTGCTGTTTTACGGGGCTTAGCTGGATTGATGTAAACGAATTGAAATGGAAACACTTAGATATGAGAAATCTGAAGCTTAGCAAGGTAAGAGCTAAGAGCGGACAATTAGCAGTAGTAAACCTGCACAAGACAGCCCTTACTTTATTACCTGAGCCGGGAAAGCAAGAAGAACTTATATTCTCCTTGCCAAGCCATACGGGAGCGCTAAAAACGCTTAGAAACTGGCTTAAAAAGGCTGAGATTGAAAAACATATAACATGGCATTGTGCCCGGCATTCATTTGCAACCAATCTTATCTACTATGACCAAGATGTAACGATTGTGAGCAAGCTATTAGGACATAGCTCACTAAAGCACACAATGAGATATACACATATAGCTGAGGAGCTTAAAAGAAATGCAATTAATAGTTTACCCGAAATAACTGTATAATATGGAGTTAATTGATGAAATAAAAATAGAGCTTAGGGTAATTAATGCCTACAATGGGAATATCAACCTTGTTGAAAAAGCATATGATTTTATCGGAAATAAGTTAACGGAAGAGTATAGCAAAGCGAACGAGGCACTAAAGCCGTATTTCTACGATTATCACAGTTGGAAACTTATAACTGAGTTTGTTTTTAAACCATGCAAAGACATTTGTTATTTTATTGACAATCCATTCAAAGTAATGCGGTATGTAAAATTTTATTTGACACAATATAGTATACCTTCTCGGAATTTTATTAGGGAAATGATGATAGTTGTTTTAGAGGATAGCTATAGGATTAAACCAATTATTGATGTTGAAATCAACGTAGAAAACAAGCTCAAAAATGTTATCTCTGAAATCAAAAGTATTGATACCACTAAGCCCTTTGAATTGAGGGAAATAGTTGGCTTTACTGATTTGGAATATCTAAATGATGGAAAGAATTTTTATGATGATGCAAA